>NZ_JBHLTP010000003.1:0-1004776 GCF_042434395.1 Pontibacillus salicampi
TCCCATCATGTAAATGAGTAAGATCCCTTGGAGATGACAAGGTTGATAGGTTCGAGGTGGAAGCGTGGTGACACGTGCAGCTGACGAATACTAATAGATCGAGGACTTAACTAAAAAATGAAAAGCGCAGGCGACTTCCTAGGGGCATACGCCCCTAGGAGCCGGAGCTAGATCTCGATGCCGGATAATGATTCTTATCTAGTTTTGAAGGTACTTCACCTTCCATAATCGAAGTATGGTGGCTTAAGCGAAGAGGTCACACCTGTTCCCATGCCGAACACAGCAGTTAAGCTCTTCAGCGCCGATGGTAGTCGGGGTTTTCCCCCGCAAGAGTAGGACGCCGCCATGCACATGAAAAACCCCTTCCGTTTCATATGGAAGGGGTTTTTTTCGTATATTTTTATTGATGGACCTGTTGTTCATGTTCATTGTTTATTTTTTTTATTTCTATAATTGGGTGGTTATGAGAAGAAAACGTTACGTTTACCAAATGGATAGCCAATCCTCCTCAGTGTGAAATGAAGCAAGCTCCCTTTCACACTGGGTTAAAGCTTCGTTCCCTTAGCAGCTTTCAGAAAAATAGGACACTTATGAGATGACTAGTGGTCCAAAATAGTGTACTTGTTCATCTATGGGATTTATTAATTCCATTTTAAATGAATCTCCTGAGTTTACTGCTCCTACTCCTTCCGGTGTTCCAGTGAAAATGATATCATCTTTGCCAGTTCCTAGATGTGTGTCTATATAGGAAATGATATCTCTAATAGAGAATAACATGTTCTGAGGGGAGCCAGTTTGTACTACCTTCTCCTGTTTATATAGAGAAAACTGTAATTGTTGGAAAGTCTGCTCCCCTGGAAAGGGAATAAATGGGCTGATTACCGCTGCACCTTTAAAGCCTTTTGCTAGTGTCCAAGGATGTCCCTTTTCCTTTAGATTATGTTGAAGGTCCCTAGCTGTGAAATCTATACCAATTGCCATTTCTTTGATAATAGTATGTAATGGCATATAATCTTGGTAGGGACCTGCTAATTTCACTACGATCTCTACTTCATACTGTATTTCCCCTAATTGGAAAGGTAAGGACACTTCCCCTTCGGAGCTCTGTAGGGAATGGCTTGGCTTAGTGAAAATTAACGGGGAGGAGGGGATAGCATTCCCTAGTTCCTTCGCATGATTCTTATAGTTTCTTCCGACACAATAAATGTTTTTTACTTCGTTGCTTTCCATTTGAAACGTTCCTCCCTGATAATCTATTTTTCTAGTAGTGTATCATATTTTATGGTACCATACGGTAGTTCAATTTTAGTTACTATAAGGAAGATAATGATGTGAAAGCGTAGTAACGATTTAGGTGATAAGGGATAGCACTCTCTTACCATAAGGAGGTATTCACAACTATGAATAGAAATATTTTAATGCTCAACATCCCTGCTGAAGGGCATGTTAATCCAAGTCTTGGTATGATTGAAGCGTTTGTGGCAAATGGAGATTGTGTTCACTATATAACAACCGACCATTATCAAGAGCGTATAGAGAATCTAGGGGCATCTGTGCATGTACATCATGATTACTTAAAACATGCTCATATTGATCCTGCATCATCGGAAGGGATATTATCCTTTTTACATGTTCATCTTCATATTGCTTTGGATACATTAGCCATTGTTAAACGGTTAAGGGAAGAAATTACATTTGATTACGTGTATTATGACAGCTTTGGTACAGGGGAACTCATTAGTACTTATTTAAATATCCCCGGTTTTTCTTCTTCGGCATCCTTTGTCTTACCAGAAGAATGGAAGCATATCATTCCACTTCACCCTAACCATTTACCACCGCTTGATGCAAAAGCCAACCAAATGCTAGCAGAAATGAGAGAGGAGTACGGCGTTGCTCCAAGGAATATGCTTCAATTCATGAATAATCAAGGAGCCTTAACATTCGCATATACAAGTGCGTACTTTCAGCCACAGAGGGACCAGTTTGGGGAAGAGTTTATATTTATTGGCCCTTCTTTTCCTGAGCGGAAGCATACTCAGAACTTTCCTGTAGCATCTCTTCAGGAATCCAACGTCATATTTATATCACTAGGAACTGTCCTCTCCAATGTGGAAGAGTTTTTTAATAAATGTATAGATGCTTTCAAGGATTTTGACGGAAAGATTGTCATGGCAACAGGGGCAAGAGCAGATTATGACAAACTCCAAGAGATTCCTGAGCATTTTTTAATATATCCTTACGTACCCCAACTAGAAGTGCTTCCTTATGCTGATATATTCATAACTCATGGTGGAATGAATAGTGTCAATGAAGCCATTCAGCACAATGTTCCAATGCTAATCATACCTCATGATAAGGATCAGCCTATGGTTGCCCAGCGTTTGATGGAATTAGGGGCTGCACAATCCTTACAACCTTCCACTCTTACACCAGCTTTATTGCAACAGGGGGTAAAGGAGGTATTAGATAATTCAGAGTACACTCAAGGCATCGCCCGCATTAAAGAAAGTTTCCAGCAATCCCCCGGGCCCAAGCATGCTGTAAATCAAATAGAAGATTACCTGAAGAATGAATAGCTTTTCCTTTAAACTCATCATTAGCATTATTCCGATAAATTTAATATGATTTAAGTAGGAAGAAATTGAGGTGAGTTAAATGAGAGATTTATATACCATGTATGTACGTAATAAACGTCAACAAGATTTACTATCTATTGCTGACAAGCTAGCCGAGGAAATTGCATCCCACGCTCCGCTTGCAGATGAGCAGGCGGATTTTCCTAAGGAAACGCTTCAGGCTATGAAGCAGTCAGGCTATCCTGCTTTACCTCTCCCTGAGAACTATGGAGGGAAAAATATATCTTTATATGAGCTCTTGCTGCTTCAAGAGCGTATTGCCATTGCCGATGGGGCGGCTTCTCTTTCTGTTGGGTGGCATATGGGAGTATTGATGGAGCTGAGAGATGAAAATCTATGGAAGACGAGCGATTTTGATCAATTAGCTAAAGAAGTAGCAGCTGAACAGAAAATGGTTAATCGGGCAGCATCTGAACCAGCTACCGGCAGCCCTGCCAGAGGTGGGAGACCGGAGACGACAGCCAAAGAGATAGATGGTAAATATTATATAACCGGAAGAAAAACGTTTACGTCTATGGCTAGTGCACTTGACTACTTTCTAGTGTCTGCCTATGTCGAGGAAAAGGATGAAGTGGGCTGGTTTTTATTAGGTGCTAATGAACCTGGTATTGCGGTTGATTACACATGGGATACAGTTGGAATGAGAGGAACTGGAAGTCATGACCTTGTTTTAGATAACGTCAAGATGGAGAAGGAAGCACTCGTAGAAATGGCTTCTAAAGAATCAGGACCTAAAGGCTGGCTGCTACATATTCCTGCTTGTTATTTAGGAATTGCGATTGCAGCGAGAAATGAAGCTATCGATTTTGCAAAAAGCTTCCAGCCTAACAGTTTAGACACGCCGATTTCTGAGGTCCCTCATATCCGCCAAAAAATAGGCGAGATGGACTTGAAATTAATGCACGCTCGTCAATTTATGTATTCTATCGCTGAACAATGGGACCGCTTCCCAGAGAGGCGTCAGCAGTTAGCCCAGGCTCTAGGTGCAGTTAAAACAATTGCAACTAATGCGGCTAATGAGGTGGTAGATTTAGCAATGAGAATTGCGGGAGGACGTGGACTTTCTAAGCGGTTTAACTTTGAAAAGTATTATCGGGATGTTCGTGCTGGATTGCACAATCCTCCAGCTGACGATTCTGTGATTGAAAATCTAGCAAAACAAGCTATCCAATATAGTGAGAAATAATGTAGGTACAGAAAAGAGCAACAGCACTAAATTTAGGCTGCTGCTCTTTTTGTTATACATTATGAAAAGGAGTCATATGCCGCATTGGTACCTGCGATACGTCCTGTAACAAGTGCGGAGGTGATATTATATCCGCCAGTATAACCGTGTATATCTAATATTTCTCCACTGAAATAAAGACGATCCATTGCTTTGGAGGCCATTGTGTTCGGAACAACTTCTTTTACGCTAACTCCTCCACCCGTTACAAATGCTTTCTCAATGGATTGTGAATCATGGATGAGGAAAGTAAACTTCTTGAAATCCTGTACTAGACTTTGTATTTTTTCCAAGGAAGTGTTCGTTGCCCTGTCTTCCAGTGTAATGTCATTCTTCTCTAACAGCATATCCAGATAACGTTCTGGAACCCAGCCTTTTAGTAAGTTTTTTACTGTTTTCTTAGGATGAGCTTGTATTACTGTTTTTACTTCCTCTAACAATTCGTTTTCTTTTCTGTCTGGAAGTGCATCAATTTGCATTGGTACTGGTCTATGTCCTTTTTTGAATTCTTTTACAACGTATTGGGAGCAACGAAGTACAGCTGGACCACTAATGCCGAAATGAGTGAACAGCATGTCCATTCGGTGCGTTTTGACGACTTTGCCTTTTTTATTTAGAACCGTTAAAGCGACATCTCTTAAGGAGAGACCCTGGAGCGATTTTTGTTGGATAAATGTTTCCTGGGAAATAAGCGGCACTTCCGTTGGGTACAAATCGGTGATAGTATGGCCGGCCTTTTCTGCCCAGGCATATCCATCTCCAGTGGAGCCAGTGTGCGGGACGGATTTTCCCCCAACAGATATGACAAGGGAGGTAGTTTGTATTGTTTCTTTACTTTTCAGTACAATCTCGTGAGTGCTTTCTCCATATTCAACTGTTTCCACTGGAGTTTCTTTTCTAACATCTATTCCTAATTCGTCCATTCTCGATAAGAGGGCATTAACGACATCCCTTGCTTTATTACTTGCAGGAAACATTCTGCCATGGTCTTCTTCCTTCAGCTCTACGCCTAGATTTTCAAAGAATTCAATGATATCGTAGTTGTTAAAAACCGAAAAGGCGCTATACAAGAAGCGTCCATTTCCAGGAATATGCTTAATGATTTCATCTTGTGGCAGACGGTTTGTTACGTTGCAGCGCCCGCCTCCGGATATAGCTAATTTCTTACCAAGTTTTTTTCCTTTATCAATAAGGAGGGTCTTAGCTCCATTTTCTGCAGCAGCGATTGCCGCCATTAAGCCAGATGGTCCGCCTCCTATAATCGTTACATCGTATTTCATGTTGACAGTCCTTTCTATCTGAATCTGAAATTCATCAGAATTAAATCGTAATCCATCCTATATATGATAAAATAGAATGGTTGTATTCTACAAATAAATGCAGGTGAAAATATGGCACAATCGAAAATTCTCAGAGGAACGATGCTACTAAGTGGTGCTTCCTTTCTTTCAAAATTTCTAGGAATGATTTATGTTATTCCGTTTCATGCTTTGGTCGGAGCAACGGGAGGAACGTTGTTCGCATATGCTTATACACCTTACAGTATCTTAATTAGTTTATCAACAATGGGTGTCCCCTTAGCTGTTTCAAAGTTCGTTTCCAAATATAATACACTTGGTGATTACGAAACAGGGCGAAGGATGTATCGGTCGGGCTTGAAGCTTATGGGGTTATCAGGAATTATTGCCTTTCTGCTGTTATTCTTTGGTGCAGAGCTTCTTGCACCTATCATAAAAGGAAATAACGCAAAGGGGAACACACAAGAAGATATTGCAATGGTAATTCAGATGGTGAGCTTTGCCTTACTCGTAATCCCAGCGATGAGTATTACGAGGGGTTTCTTCCAAGGGTATGAATCGATGGGGCCGACAGCGGTCTCGCAAGTAGTGGAACAAATAGTTCGTATCGCTTTTCTCTTAATTGCTTCATACTATGTAATGGAAACAGTAGGAGACATAAGGCTTGCGGTTGGCTTTGCTTCTTTTGCTGCTTTTATAGGGGCTATAGCGAGTGCTATCGTTCTCTATGTTTATTGGAGAAGAAGGAGGCACTATTTAGATCAGCGTCTTGATGAGCAGAAAGTACATTATGATATCGATTTAAAAGATATCTATAAAGAGATGTTCAGTTATGCTGGACCGTTTGTTTTGGTGGGCATCGCAATACCGTTACTGCAGTTTATTGATATGCTCACATTTAACCGCTCTATGTCCTTAGCAGGTTTTACAGATGAATTTAATGATATTGCCTACGGTGCGATTCATCTATTTGGACATAAGCTTGTCATTATCCCGGTTACGCTTGCGACAGGGCTGTCTCTGGCGCTATTGCCAACCATGACTCGTTCTTTTAACGAGAATAATCGTAAACAATTGTTTCAACAAATAAACCAAGCACTGCAGATTGTCATGTTGCTGGTACTTCCCGCATCTATTGGAATCTCTTTGTTATCTAATGAAGCTTATACTACCTTTTATAATAGTGAACATATTCAGGTTACTGGCAGTTTACTAGGATGGTACGCTCCTGTTGCCTTAATCTTTGCACTATTTACAGTAACCTCCTCTATGCTGCAAGGAATAAATGAACAGAAATTTGCCACGGTCAGTCTTGGAGTAGGCGTGTTATTAAAGGTTGTACTAAACATCCCGCTTATATTATGGTTAGGAGCTTATGGTTCTGTCATAGGTACAGGTATCGCAATGGGTGGGGCGGTAGCTTTAAACCTTTACAAAATTAGAACATCCGTTGCTTTTCCTATGAAACAATTTGTGAAAAGGTCAGCGTTAATAGGTATTATTACGATACTCATGTCTCTGCTAGTGCTCATTCTTCGTTGGCTGTTAGGAATAGCAGGTTTGGAATATACTAATGGTAAATTATCAGCAGTGCTCGTGCTGTTTATTTGTGCAGGCGCAGGTGGCTTGTTTTACTTATGGGCAGCTTATCAAACCACTTTATTAGAAAGAATTCTAGGGAATAGAATAAAAGGATTAGATCGTTTCTTGAAACGCAAGGAAAGCTAGGAGGAAATAGTACGTGAGAATTGATAAATTGTTAGCAAATATGGGTTACGGGACAAGGAAAGAAGTTAAAAAGATATTAAAGACAGGGATAGTACGAGTCGATGCTACCCCAATAAAAGATCCAAAAACTCATGTAAATCCAGAGACGCAGGAAGTAACGGTGCACGGAGAAGTAGTAGAATATCGACAATACATTTATCTTGTCATGAATAAACCTCAGGGTCTTATATCCGCTACAGAGGATGCAGAGGAAATGACGGTTGTGGATATATTAGAACCAGATGATCAATTGTTTGAGCCGTTTCCTGTAGGAAGGTTAGATAAGGATACAGAAGGTCTTTTGATAATTACGAATGATGGGAAGTTAACACATCAGCTATTATCTCCGAAGAAAGGAATAGGCAAACGATACTTCGCTGTTATTGAGGGGGAAGTGACAGAGGAGGATCGTAAAACGTTTGAGCAGGGGGTCACCCTTGATGACGGATATGTTACAAAGCCTGCTACATTAGATATCCTGTCTTCAGGCAGTACGTCTGAAATAGAGGTGGTCATTACTGAGGGGAAATACCATCAGGTGAAGCGTATGTTTGAAAGTGTTGGGAAAAAGGTTACATTCTTAAAGCGCCTTAGTATGGCAGGTTTAGAGCTCGATGAGGATTTAGAGCCAGGAGAATACCGAGAAATGAATGATGAAGAATTATCTTTTCTACGAGAACAAGTTGCTCAATCCAAAAATAGTGATATGTAACGGATGATCAAGCTCTATCGGTAAGTGTTTTGATGTTACAGTCAAAAAAATACCCGGACGAAAACTCCGGGTATTATCATATCAACTATTATTTTATAGCATTATCATTTATATTCTATTCTTCCTAAAAAGCGATTAACAAACGCAAATGTATATTGGTCATACATTATGATACTTTCACTTTACGTTCTGTAATCGTCCACTTCCCACGATTCGGACTTGTTACCAGTCCATTATATTGTAAAACATGCAAATCCCTTTGAACAGTTCTGTCAGTGATGCCAAAAGCTTCCGCCAAGTCTGTAGTTGTCACCGTCCCATTATCTCTAATATAGAGGTAAACATCCTTTACACGACTTAGCATACGAGCTGTTGAACGATTCAAAAAACCACTCCTTCAGGTTTTGTTTAAAGCGTGGTGCCTGTGAATCTCGGAAGTTAAGTCAATTCTACAATAATACGGAGGAAAATAGCCAGTAGAACGACTAAAATTTACAGAGAATTCACGTTATTTACCTTGTGTTAGTAACTAATTAATATAGGAGGACGTTATGCTTTTTTTTCGTAAAGTGCTACTGAAATTAATCCACATTAATAACACAATATTATTCTTTAGCAGCTTATTGATTGTAGGGTTATCGACGATATTAATTGTATTAGTAGAACCAGAGACCTTTCCGACCTATTTTGATGGCTTCTGGTGGGTCATGACTACCGTTACGACAGTGGGGTATGGTGATTATTCTCCCGCTACAGTAGGGGGAAGATGGATTGCCATTCTGCTGTATATTGTGGGGATTGGTGTCATTGGAGTCGTCATTGGTAAAGTAGTAGAGGGCTTATCAGTATTTAGGAAAAAGAGAAGGGAAGGTAATATTGTGTATAAGGATAAAAACCATTACATTATTATCGGCTGGTCAGAGAAGGCTCGTTATGCAGTGAAAGAGATGCTCGAAACCATGGAAGATACAGAAATTATTATTATCGACGATTTAGAGAAGGCACCCTTATTACAAGAGAATATTCATTACATAAGAGGAAATGCCTCTTCTACGGAAACTTTGGAAAAAGCAAATGTAAGAGAGGCGAGAGCTGTGTTGATCTTTGCTGATGATACATTAAGGGACGCTCAAATAATCGATGGTAAGACGCTGCTCATTGCTTCCACTGTAGAATCGATGACCCAAGATGTACATACAGTTGTAGAGGTAATGGAGGAAGAGCATATTAGTAACTTTGAGCATGCGAGTGTGGATGAGTTCATCTTTTCTCGAGAAACGATTTCTTCCTTGGCGGTTCGTTCTGCCTTTACTAAAGGGATTTCAGGGATATATGGTCAGTTAATGAGGCGTTCTCATGGTGATGACTTATTCCATATTCCAATGCAACAGCAGTGGAATACATATAGAGACGCTTTTGATGCTCTGTTAGAAAGAGGGGCAACTCTTATCGCGGATAGACAGAATTTAAGTATCAATCGAATGCTTGATGAGGAACTTCCAAAGGAAGCAGAGCTATATGCTATCTGCGACAAGGCCACCTATGCCAATATAATGAAGGAGTTGTCCTCATGAGGCCAGAGTTCATAGTTGACACAATGCAAACGGAAGAAAGCTACTTGGTCGAGAAGACGATGGAGCTGCTGCGTATTCCTAGTGTATATGAGGAAGTCACTATTAAAGAGGGGCAGCCTTTTGGAGAACCCATCCAGCAAGCATTATCCTGGATGCTTCAGTTAGGGGAAAAAGAGGGGTTCACCGTTAAAAATGTTGATGGATATGCAGGACATGTGGAATGGGGGCATGGAGAGGAGATAATCGGAATTTTAGGGCATCTTGATGTAGTCCCACCTGGTGAGGGCTGGAGTGGGTCTCCCTTTCAACCACGTTTAGAAGAGGGCAAACTTATTGCAAGGGGTGCGCAGGATGATAAAGGTCCGGTCATGGCAGCCTTCTTGGCCTTGAGGTGGCTAAAGGACCAAGGGGTACAACCGACTAAGCGCATACGACTCATTGTTGGAACAGACGAGGAGAGAAATTGGGAATGTATGAAGCATTATGAGCAAGTAGAAGAAATGCCCTCCTTTGGTTTTTCTCCTGACGCGTCTTTTCCAGTAATACATGCAGAAAAAGGTCTATATGATGTAGAGTTAACAAAGCAACTCTCATTTCAAGAACAAGAAGAGGTGCATCTTATCTCCATGGCAGGTGGAGAGCGGTTGAATATGGTTCCTGAGAAAGCTACAGCAACAATTCAATGGAAAAGTGATGCGCCTGCCTCCCTGTTTAAGTCCTTTATCAACGAGAAGGGATGGGAAGGGACCATATCCAGGAGAGGGAGTCTTTGGGATATTGAAATTACGGGTAAAACAGCACATGCTATGGAGCCAGCCAATGGGGTTAACGCTATTATTGGTCTAATGGATTTCTTGAAGCAGCTCCCTTTTTCACATCCAGTCCAAAATACATTTAACTGGGTATCTATCATGCTAGGAAGCACAAGAGGAGAACCATTACATATTCAACAAGCAGACACTGTATCTGGTCCACTTACAATAAATGTTGGGGTTGTACAATATCGAGAAGGGGAGATCACGTTTGGATTAAATATACGTTATCCTGTCACCTCTGACTTAGAGAATTGGTACGATGCTTTCTCCTCTTATGTATCAGAGCAAGGATTTAGTATTCATCAGGTAGAACATCTGCTACCAATCTATCTTCCGAAAAATCATCCAAGGGTACAGCAGCTTCTTTCTGTGTATCACAAGCATACAGGGGATACCTCCCAGCCCATCGCAATTGGCGGAGCAACCTATGCTCGATCGTTAAAGGAAGGCGTAGCGTTTGGAGCCATGTTCCCAGACAGTCCCGATACTGCACATCAGCCAGATGAATATGTGTACGTTCGTGATTTGATGCGTGCTGCAATAATTTATGCAGAAGTACTATATGAATTAGTTACAGAATAATACTCATAAGGGAGTTTCGAAGTATGCAAGTAACCAAACCACAACAAACCTATCGTTTCTTTCAATTATTCTATTTGCTAGCTTTTTTCGGTTTTGGTTCTCTGTTCCCATTATTAAGTGTCTACCTTGAAAACGAAAAAGGGCTAAACCATACTCAAATTGGTATTGTCGTAGCTGCACTCCCATTAGTAACGATCTTTATGCAGCCTATATGGGGTATGCTGAGTGACTACACGAAAAAACCAAGAAGATTACTGTTCATCTCCTGTTTGATGGCAGGCTTCCTGTCTCTTGCTTATGTACTGCTGGATGGATTTGTATTATTGCTGACAGGGATAATTGGTATAGCACTATTTCAATCTGCTATTGTTCCATTGTCAGATAGTCTCTCTTTACATTTTGTGCAAGCCTATAAGAAAGAGTATGGGAACATTAGGCTGTTTGGGGCGTTGGGGTTTGCCATAGCTGTATTTATAGTTGGTAAATTGACAGATATCAGTGGTAATTTAACATGGATCTTTTACGCATTTAGTTTTGGACTAATCGTATCTGTAATAGGGTTGAGCTTCTTCCCGAAACAGGGGCAGCATGTACAATTAGATTTTCGAACAGGCTTCAAAACGTTAATGAAACAAAGAACTTTTATTTTGTTTCTAGTGTCTAACTTCTTAATATTTGGACCGGTATTAGCAAACAACTATTACTTTGGTACGTACATCTTAAGTGCAGGAGGTACGTTAAGCGGTGTTGGAATCGCCTTCTTGATTGCAGCTGGTAGTGAAGCTCCGTTTATGTTTATCGCTCAAAAAATTATCAATCGGTTTGATGTCACTCTTGTTATGTTGCTATGTGCATTTGTATCCTCTAGCCGCTGGTTATTTTATTTTATGGACCCGAGTGTTCCATTAGTATATGCGACAACTATTGTCCAAGGAATATCGGTTGGTCTTTATATCCCAGCAGCTTTGTTATTTGTTCGTCAAACGGCACCAGATGCTGTACAAGCTACAGCAGTTGGTATTTATTCAGCAGTTGGGAATGGTATGGGAAATGCTTTTTTTACATTCCTGGGCGGAGTTATATTAGATGTGTGGAATGTAAATGGGATGTATGGGTTTTATGGTGCGATGACATTTTTAGGGATGATTATTCTCATCATCGTAAGAGGACAAGTGAGTGTCCCATCCCATACGCTAAGCTACAATAAATAAAGGAGATATTGGAATGTCACATCCGCATTATTTTATTGGAATTCCTATTGGGGAACAGCTGAAGAGAACATTAGCAGACCTCCAGAATACTGTGCAGCAAGAGGTTGAATATAAAACATGGACTCATGAAGAGGATTTTCATGTCACTCTAGCTTTTCTAGGTAGTGTATCAGAGGAGAGGATGGAAAGTTTACAGAATGCTCTCCGACGGTGTACAGACCTCCAAGCATTTACAGTGAACGTGGAAGGAATCGGCACCTTTGGCCATCCTGCTAAGCCGAGGGTTATGTGGGCAGGGGTAGAAAGAAATCAACCATTAGTAGAATTGCAACAACATATAAGTGACGTGACAGAAGAGCAGGGATTCACTAAAGATAAAAGACCGTACAAACCTCATATTACGTTAGCAAAAAAATGGAATAGTAGTGCTGCTCTTTCCACCCAAATAGAGCAAATGGCTCCTTCCTCCATAGGACAACTAGTAGTAAATACTTTTTGTATATTTAAAATACACCCACAGAACAGCCCGAAATATGAAATTATAGAAACGGTAACCTTGAAAGGGGAGGGGGAGAAGTAAATGGCACAGCTACTCAAAGTTCAAGATTATATCTCACGCTACGGCACAGATCCTTATCGCTATCCCGGACGTTTTATGCAATTAAAGCACCAAAACTGGAAGCGGATTAAGCATGTATGGGACGAATTGAAGGAAAAAGGCGTAACAGGTAATGACGTGGAGGAGGGAATACAATCCTTCGTTTTTCAAAAAGGAATACCTGCTGATGAAACTGAATTAAAACAGTACTTTCTCGATGGATTATTGCCTTTTCAACTGAAATGGGCTTCCAGAACTCTAAGAGAGAAATCTTTTCTGGACCGTTCTTACTATGAACAGGATAGTTTATTACGGTATTTTATTCAGCGGTTTCCCGATACCTACCTACTAATGTATGAACCTATATTTCGCATTAAGAACGCTCCCATAGAATTGGATCATATGCTAATACATCCCCAAGGTATTTATTGCATTGTGTACCTTGATTTTCAAGATGAAGCCATCACACTATTACCTGAAAATCAAAGAACCTGGTTTCAGGACAAAGAAATGGTTCAGAGTCGGATGTTGAGTCCACTCGTATCTCTACAGCGATCTACTAAAATTATTAAAAGTATTCTACATAATCAAGAAATTGACTTTCCCGTTAGACAGATAGTTCTTGCCCCAAATCACACGATTTCCTTCCACTATGAGCCGTACCTTACGGAATACGTGGGAAAGGAACAATATGAACAGTGGTTTGAGCGAATGAGGTCCTTTCAATCTCCTATTAAATCTACTCAGCTGAAAGCAGTTGCTGCGCTACTAGAGCATACACAGACAACGGCTGTAAGAAGGCCGGAGTGGGAAGAAGAAGAGCAGGATGCTTTTATGAATGAATAAACTTATGGACAGGCTTTGGGGAAGGCTTACCAATATAATACCCTTGCCCATAATCAATACCTGCCTGCTGAAGCCATTCATATTCTTCTCTTGTTTCAATTCCTTCAGCAAGAAGCAGTAAATCTAGTTGCTTGGTCGTTTGGATGATTTGTTTGAGAAAGGCTTGATTTTGTTCACTCTCATGACAATTTCGTATGTAATCGCGATCAATCTTTACAATGTCAGGAGTTAACAATTGCAGAACGTCTAAGGTACTATATCCGCTGCCTACATCATCTAAAGCAACATGCATACCAGATTGCTGATATACTTCAAGAATATTTTTTAAATGTTTTATGTTCGTAATTTCTTCCGTTTCAACTACTTCAAATACTAGGTCGGCAGGGTCAACATGGTACTGATTAATTATGTGAAAAGTGTGCTGCAGACAATATTCCGGAACGTAAATGGTAGAAGGGAGAAAATTAATAAAGCATTTTTGCCCAGCTGGAATATAGGCTGCCTTCTTTTTAACTGCTTCTTCTCTTGCCTTTTGATCAAGCATAGAATGCAAACCGGCACGTTGAGCAAAAGAAAACAATTCAGCTGGGGAAACATTCTTGTTGTCAGTTCTTAATAGTGCTTCATACCCAAAAATGGATTCCTTCTGCAAATTCACGATTGGCTGCAGGTATGAAGTGAAAGCACTTTCTTGAATAATTTCTGTAAAAAGAGGATACTTCAATCTTTCCCACAAATGTTGTAACCGTATAGGCAGTGATGGGGTATTGTATTCATTCAGTATCTGTACTGTTTGGTGAAATGATTCATTTTCCTTCCAAATATCCAGCATATGTATTAGGTCTTCTCTAGAATGGAAAGGAAATTTCAGCATTGTTTTATTAGTAGTTTCAATCTTATCAGCATTTTTCCATTTACATTCAGACGTATCAACTAGGATGTAACCTGTTGCTGGTATTGGTGCAAAAGTCCCGCAATGCTTACATGGTTCCACGATATATATCACTCCAATATGTCTAGTGTACTACATGAATATAATTATTTTACTAGTATCTGTCAAACTTCAATGATGGGATACTGTCAGAGTTATATATAGCCGTTGATAAAAATGAATGGAAAGGACACATACGAATGGTTACGTGCCAATCGCGCTAACGAACACAATGTATAAATCATAGATGGTCAAATTAATTTCATCTATGATGGAAGGAGCTGTATGGAGTAGTGATGTATATTCTAGTAGTAAATCCTGCCGCAGGAGCCGGAAAAGGACTTCGTGTATACGAATCTATTAAGGCTACGTCCTTATTTCAACAAACAGACTGCGTAACTTATTTTACATCCTATCCAGGACATGCAGAAGAAATAGCTCGTGATGCAGTTGAACTGTCCGATTCGACCATATCATGCTTCATTGTTATTGGTGGAGATGGCACTCTTCACGAAGTATGGAACGGATTACAGCAATATCCTCATATGAGATTAGGGTTTATTCCTGCTGGATCAGGTAATGATTTTGCTAGAGGTATTTCTACCATGCAAGAGGAACGGAAGCTTTTTCAGGACATAATAACAAACCCTAACTATGTGTATTATTGGGGGGGTACCTATAAAACGGATAAGGCATCAATAACGCCCCACAGGTTGTTTGCTAATAGTATTGGCTTCGGTTTTGATGGTGAAATAGTAAAAAAAGCTCATTCTGCACGATATAGACAGTGGCTTCATAAATGGAAATTAGGGTCACTTGTCTATGTCATCGCTTTGCTGCATACTGTCCTCTCCTACCGTCCAAAAACATTGGAGCTAACTATTGATGGACAAAGTAAACAATATGAAAACGTGTGGATGGTTACAGTTGGAGTTCATGGATTTTATGGAGGGGGAATGAAAATTATCCCAGAAGCCAGAATGAACTCAAAGCACCTGTCTATGATAATCATTCACAATATTTCTAAATGGAAGGTGCTGTTTCTTTTCTTGACTGTATTTCGGGGGAGTCATACAGCTTTTAAAGAAGTAGAGATTGTTGATGTTTCTACTGTGGCATTAAGTAGTGAAGAGGAGATAGCTTATCAGGTAGATGGACAATATGGATGCTGTAAGAGGTGTGAGGTCCATAAAACAGAGCATGCCCGACCTGTGTTTCAATATAAAAAATAGAAGCTTAGACTTGAATTCAACCTATAAAATGCGTTAATCTATTGTCGTGACTCTAAAATGACAGGCATTGTATAGGTGTCTTTAGTCTTAGGGATATAATCATATATAAATCATACAATATACTAATATTTGATGTACTTCGAATAGAAATAAGGTATACTAAAATATACCTTAGGCTATTATTGAATAATCCTACAAAGATTTGAGGAATTGAAGGTGAATTGGTTGGAACAAATACTCGGACAAGATTGGACAATTACACCGGCAGGCGGATCGACGGGGGAAGCTTATTATGCTCAACGTGATAGCAAGCGCCTTTTCTTAAAACGAAATTCCTCTCCTTTTTTAGCAGTGTTGTCTGCGGAAGGAATCGTTCCTAAGCTAGTTTGGACGAAAAGGATGGAAAATGGGGATGTTATTACTGCTCAACAATGGTTAGAAGGTAGAGAATTATCCCCTGAGGAAATCAAGCACCCACGAGTAGCCCAACTGTTAAGTAAGATTCACCATTCTTCTGAGCTATTAGACTTGTTAATGAGGTTGGGAAAAAGACCTTTAGATCCCGAGAATATATTACAGGAACTGAAAAATAATGAACAGAACGCCAGTTTCATTAATACCCAGATCGAAATTCATCAAGCTGTCCGGTATTTAGAAAACCAATTACCCTATGTACAAAACCAGAAGAAGGTTGTTTGTCATTGTGATATGAACCATAATAATTGGCTTTTAACGAATTCTGGACAATTGTATTTAATTGATTGGGATAATGCTATGGTGGCGGACCCTGCCATGGATCTTGGTATGATATTGCATTGGTACATTCCAAGAGAGGAATGGGATGTGTGGTTGGAAACTTATGGAGTCGAGTTTGATGAACAGTTATTAGTACGAATGCATTGGTATATTATTGCTCAAACAGTATCATTCATTCAATGGCATAAACACCGTAAAGAAGAAAACCAAGCCGCTCGCTGGCTGGAAGATTTAAAGCGGCTCATGGTGAAATTGGGAATTATTAATATTTAATATTTTGTATGGACGCAGCCCATTCTGTTAATTGGTCCTGGTTTGAAGTAATGTGCTCATTCAAGTCAGAAGTTGATTCTGCTTGTAAACTATATTCGTATATAGCAGGAAGAATTTTTAACACGTTCTCATCACTAATGTTTTTACGGGAAAGCAAAGAGCGGGCAATACGTTGAATTTGCTGGCATTCCGATAAAGTGCCACAGCAATCCTCTGATTGCTCACTTACTAAATCATATAATAACGATACTTGGTCTTTAGCAGATAACATGACAATACCCCCCTTCACTTGGTACCATTAGTTTTTCACTGAAAAACATGAATTATGTAAAACCTTTTGAATGTTTCAGAGCATTGTATTCCTTTATTGTAAAAGGTATAACCATAAAAGAAGCACTCCTATTAGATATGGAGTGCTTCTTTGCGTATATATGATTTTGTTCGACAATTAGGATTTGTGTGGTGTTGGGGCGTAATGCAGCTGTTTAGCTTGAACATCTTTATTCCATCTTGTGTACAGTCTTTCGAAAGGATATACACATACTGCGTATGCTGTAAATAGTAGAGCAAAGATAATAACAATAAGCAGTTCAAACGCTTTTTGTGCCATCGTATGACCTCCTGTAGTTTAGCGATGTTATCCGTTCATAAGCATAACTCAGTAAGCGCTTCCACTCCAAATTTTCTTCTTAGAATGACTCTTTTAAAGTATAATATTGATATTTATAGAAAAAAGAACTTCCATGATACTGGAAGTTATGTTTGGTGTAATTGTCTTATTAATCTAACGCACCCGATGGTTTAAGTGTAATGGTTCACACATATTATAGTTTTACTGTTTATTTGGCTTCAAGTTCTTTAATTCTTTTTTCCAGTTTTTCTACTTTCGAAAATGCAAACAATGCAATGCTTGCAGCACCTGCGGCAAGAGAAAACGCCAAAATTAACATAATGTCCATACCCGTATCACCTCGTACACATAAAATTTAGTCTTCCAACATCCTTATTGAATTCTACTGCACCGTTAGTTGCATAAAGAAATAACCTTTATACATTAAACTAAGATAATTTAAGTTTACCATATGTGTATATTTTTGGAATTGAATATTCTTTTAATTCACCATCCCCCTTTTATATAGCGTAACCAAATATCATTGCAGGTTTTATCAAAGTCTTTGTTAAGAATACATTGCAATGTAAAGGGGACTTCTTTAGTTTTTTTATAATTCATGATAAGGTATCAAATGATGAATAAAAGGAGGAGACTGTCATGCGATTAAGGCAAAACAAGCCATGGGCAGATGATTATATAAAGGAAAACCATCACATTATAATAGACGAGCCATTTGTTAATAAGGGAAAGTGGAAAGAGGCTTTTGGTAATGACCAACCACTTCATATAGAAATAGGATCTGGCAAAGGGAAATTCATCCAAGGGATGGCCGAGCAATTTCCAGAGGTAAGCTTTGTTGGTATGGAACGAGTGAAAGCAGTTATCGTTATGGCCCTGAAAAAAGTAAAAGAACACGAGCTTCCTAATGCACGATTACTGCATGAAAATGCCAATGATGTTAGAGAGATGTTTGAGGAAAATGAGGTAGATCAAATTTACTTGAATTTTTCTGACCCTTGGCCTAAAAATCGGCATGAAAAGCGACGTTTAACCTATCATACCTTTCTTGAACAATATCAGTCCATTTTAAAACCAGAAGGCAGGCTGGTTATGAAAACAGATAATCGTCACCTTTTTGAGTATTCTTTAGTTAGCTTTTCTCAGTTTGGATGTGTATTGGAGGAAGTGACGATGGATTTGCATAGTCTTGATGATGAGACAAATGTTATGACAGAATACGAAGAGAAATTTTCAGAGCAGGGGTATCCTATATACCGCTGTGTAGTTCGTTTCCCTTCCTAATATTCCAGTAGTGTTACCGTTTTCAAACCTTTCTTATTTTATGCTAAACTTAAGTAAGATAAGGAGGAGATTGGAATGGATACACTTAATTTTGGACGGGCAGTCTTGACTTGGTTACAAGGTGGAGTGACCCATTTAGATGGTGGAGCGATGTTTGGTGTAGTGCCGAAACCGCTATGGTCAAAAAAATATCCAGTTAATGATAATAATCAAATTGAACTTAGAACAGATCCCATATTAATACAATTGGATGGGAAAAAGCTCTTAATTGATACAGGAATCGGAAAAGGGAAGCTTTCAGAAAAACAAAAGAGAAACTTTGGAGCTTTAGAAGAATCGACTATACACGATTCTTTACATGCATTAGGTCTTACTGCATTAGATATCGATTATGTGCTTATGACGCATCTTCATTTTGATCATGCCTGTGGATTGACGGAGTGGCAAAATGGAGAGCTGCAACCGGTATTCCCAAAGGCAACAATTATTGTGAATGAAATAGAATGGCAGGAAATGAAAGATCCTAATATTCGCTCTGCTAATACGTATTGGGAAGAAAATTGGCGGCCCATAGAGCAGGATGTGAAAACATTTCAAGATCAAGTGGAGGTAGTACCTGGGGTGGAGATGATTCATACAGGCGGTCATAGCAACGGTCATTCTATCATTCGGATGGAAATGGATAATGATATTCTCCTCCATATGGCAGATATTATGCCAACTCATGCCCATCAGCATAAGCTTTGGGTGCTGGCATATGATGATTATCCTGTAACATCTGTTCACGCTAAGGAAAAATGGATGGAATATGGTTACCATAAGCAGGCGTGGTACACTTTTTATCATGATGCCCATTTCAGAGCTCTTCGGTTTAATGAAGAAGGGGAGCCAATAAATAAAATAGAGCGAAACACATCATCTTAAAAAATAAAAATCCGCACGGTGTGCGGATTTTTATGCTGCTATGCTACTACATTTACATCAAGTACAGTGCCAGAATGAGCATCAATTAAAAATTCATATTGCTTTGTTTCACCGTCCACTGAACGGGATACCCCACCACGGTACACAGTGTACGGGAGATCATCTTTATTTAGTTCCTCTGTTTTCATATGAATCCAGGATCCGCTGATAGGACCTTGTCGTTTAAAGGATTCTTTCGCAAACTTTAATGCTTTTTCTGGGGAGAGCTGCTGATGGTCGTTAAATTGCTTGGCAACTGCGTATCCAACTACGGCGCCAACACCAACTGCAGCTACGGATTTCTTCCAGCTCATGTTTGTACACCTCTCCTTATTTTAGATCTTATAGATAGTATATCTAAAATAACATAAAATAGAAAATAATATCCTGTCTTTGTGGCAAGGATTGAGAACATTCGATAAAATAAAGGAAAGTATTACATACATTGGAGTGATTTGGTGAACGAAGATACATTAAGTTTATTCAAACAATTAACAGAATTACAAGGTGCTCCTGGTAATGAACATGCTGTGCGCCAATTTATGAAGACGGAACTAAACAAATATGCAGATGAAATAGTCCAGGACCGTCTTGGAGGAGTATTTGGGGTGAAAAAGGGAAAAGGTCCAAAAGTAATGGTTGCAGGCCATATGGATGAAGTAGGCTTTATGGTGACGCAAATTACGAAAAATGGTATGATTCGTTTTCAAACCCTTGGGGGCTGGTGGAGCCAGGTCCTGCTAGCACAGCGAGTACAGATTATGACAGAGAACGGTCCTGTCATAGGGGTTATCGGTTCTATTCCTCCTCACAATCTTACTCCAGAACAGCGCAAGAAGCCGATGGAAATAAAGAACATGATGATTGACATTGGGGCAGATGATGAAGAGGATGCAAAACAGATCGGGATTCGACCAGGACAGCAAATTGTGCCAGTCTCTCCATTTACTCCTATGGCAAATGATAAGAAAATTTTAGCCAAAGCATGGGATAATCGGTATGGATGCGGTCTTTCTATAGAGCTGTTACAGGAGCTTCAAGGAGAAACTATTCCCAACCAATTGTATTCAGGTGCTACTGTACAGGAGGAAGTAGGGTTGCGTGGAGCGCAAACAGCTGCTAATATGATTCAACCTGACATTTTTTATGCGCTGGATGCTTCTCCTGCTAACGACATGTCTGGCAATGATAAGGAATTCGGTCAGATTGGCAAAGGAGCATTACTTCGTATTTTTGATAAGACGATGGTAACGCATCGGGGTATTAGGGAATTTATTTTAGATACTGCAGAAACAAATGATATTCCGTACCAGTATTTTATTTCACAAGGTGGAACGGATGCCGGTCGTGTTCATACCTCTAATGAGGGGGTTCCGTCAGCAGTAGTTGGTATTTGTTCAAGATATATTCATACATCTGCTTCGATTATTCACATCGATGATTACGCTGCTGCTAAAGAACTAATTACGAAATTAGTTAAAACAACAGATCAAAATGTCGTGGATCAAATAAAAGAGAATGGATAAGGACAAGAAGGGGTCTTATCCTCGATAAAGTATTTACACCTTCTATCGAAACAACAGGTAAGTGCCAGTCCTAGAAAGGATGAGACCATGAAAATCGTAGTAGGATCTACTAATCCTGCCAAGGTCAACGCAGTAAAGAAACATTTTACAGAAGAAGAAATATTAGGCATGGAAGTGGGGTCAAAGGTTTCTTCGCAGCCATATTCGGATGAGGAAACATACGAAGGAGCTATTAACCGTGCTAGAGAGTGTGCCAATAGCGCAAAAGGATGCATGGGTATCGGCCTCGAAGGTGGCGTAATGGAATTAGAAAATGAGCTCTATCTTTGTAACTGGGGAGTTCTTGTCGATGCAGAAGAAAATACTTTTACGGCAAGCGGAGCACGTATTCCCCTGCCGGAGGAAATTGCCAAGGAGTTGGAAAAGGGAAGAGAACTTGGTGATGTCATGGATGCCTTTGCGGAACGAGAAGGGATTCGTCTGAATGAAGGTGCCATTGGCATTTTTACGAACAATCTTGTGTCCCGCATGGATATGTTTGAGCATGTTGTTTTATTGTTAAAGGGACAATATGAGTTCTTTCATCAACAAAGAAAATAAGGTCGAAAAAGTACCGCCGGGAAATAGGCGGTACTTTTTCGTTATTCATACATATAGGAGAGAATGTCTAATGCCTGATCAATGGTTTCTACTGTAACAGTTGCTTTATTAGATAACTCCTTCAAAGGATGGTGAAGGGAGACGGGGCGAATGAGAATAGTCGGTTTTCCAGCAGCCATTGCTGTACTGAGATCCATCGCTGTATTCCATTGCTTATAGTTTTCTCCAAAAAGTCCGATGACAATGTCAGATTTCCCCAACCAAATTTGCGTACGTAAGTTATTGATACTTGATGCAGCGTCATCTCTTAGAACCTTATTTGGCTGCTCCCCTAGTATATCCTCTCCAACAGAATCTGAACGGTCATGATTTTCTTGTGGTCCAACGAACTGGATAGTAAGTTCTCTGTCCTTTGCCTTGTTCTTAACCTCATCTCTCCAGTCATCATGAATTTGGCCAGCTAAATAAACTGTTAATTCCATATGTTATCCTCCTATTTCCAATTGTTAGCAGTACCTGTATTCATCTTAGCATAATTCATAGATTCTATAAGGAACTTTCCTAATCCATATATTCATAGTAGCCTATTCTATGGTATAACTAGTATAGAATTATTCATACTAGATCGTGTATTCAAGGAGAGAGACTTTGTGAAGGAATTTCAGCCTAAATGGGTACTACTGGGGTTATGTGGCATTGCAGTCATTATTGTTATCGTTATGATGTTCACGGGTTTATTTACAACAGAGAAAAAGGCTATAGAGAAGGCAACTGGTGCAGCGAAACAGGAAGTTAAACGTGAGGATGTAAAGGTAAATAAAGAGCTTGATGATATATCCTTGTATCTACCAGAAAAAATGGCCGTTATATCTGAGGAATCGAATAATCTGATTTTACAAGAAGATGATCAAAAGTATATCCTCTTTTATAATCCCTTCGAAAAACAAACAAACGATACATTTTATCTATCTGCCAAAGAGGCTAAGGATATCCGTTCAATTTCTTCCTTTGAATTGAAGGATAGATTCGGATATATTCGTATTATTGCGTTGGATGATAATGCTTATGAGCTGCAAGTTGGAGTTGGTGGAGCGAAAATGACTACAGAAACAACAAAACGAGCTATGGAAGAAGATGCTCGCGATATGATGAAGATGGTTCGTTCGATACAATATACAGCTAATCAAACCAGCTCGTCCTCTTAAAGAACCCCCTGACGCATTTTCGTCAGGGGGATTCTTTACTCATCCTCTAAAACATTCTGGTCGTATGAGACAGCGGCTTCCTCCATTACGCTAGGTGAGATAGTTTCTTGAACAGCTTCATCTCCTGTCTCCTCCTCTTGTAAAATGAATTGTGTAACCTCCTCCTCCAATTCCTGTGCCAGCAGCTGAAGCTCCACAGCAGACTTACTAACTAAAGTAATGGAGCTTGTCTGGTTTTCAGAGGATGCGGCTACCTCCTCAGCAGTAGCAACAGATTCCTCCGAAATAACACTGATATCCTGCAATAAATCTTTCAGGCTTTGATTGTAGCCACTTACATGAGAGATGGATTGATTAACATCACCAATGTGGGAGGACATAGTAGTTACTTGAGCTACAATGCGTTCAAAAGCAGATTTGGTTTGCTCTACAGAATGGAATTGTTGTATCTCATACGTGTTAAAATTCTCTGCTTCAGAGGATAATGTGCTCATTTGTTCAGACATGGAACGCACTAATGCGTAAATTTCTTTAGCTTCTTGTTTAGAACGTTCTGCCAGCTTTCTAACTTCTTCTGCTACTACAGCAAAACCTCGCCCAGCATCCCCTGCTCTTGCTGCTTCAATGGAGGCATTGAGTGCAAGCAGATTTGTACTGTCTGCAATTTCCTCAATGGTTCCAACAATGTTGTTAATTTGCTTGGAGTGTTCATTTGCCTCTTTCACCTGACTCGTAAGATGAGAGGCCAGCGTAATGAAGTGTTGTGTCGACTCCTCTAAAGAGTGCACTGTTTCAATCCCTTTTTTGCCTTCTTGATCAGCATTACGTAAGGAGTGGGAAATATCTTCTGTTTTTTCTTCTGATTGATGAATGGCATCAGATACCTTTGCAATTAATCTCGTACTTTCTTCAATCTGTGTCGCCTGTTCTTGAGAGCCAATAGCCACTTGGTGTATAGCAGCGCTTACTTCCTCAGCCTGTGATGAGGTCTCACGAGAAACAGATGTCAGGTGGGAAGAAGATTGACCTAGAACAGAGGAAGCATCTGTTACTTTTAATAAAGAGTGTTGCATCTTGTCCGCCATATTGTTAAAGGTTTGGGCTAATGTGGCCATTTCATCCCTCGTCTGAATAGAAACCCTGTGGGTAAGATTCCCATTGCCGATAATTTCTGCACCATTTTGTAAGGAATGTATAGAGCGGATAATGGACCTAATTAGATAAACGCCTGATGAAAGCATGAGAGCAACAGCTATGACACTAATAATGATTAATGCCATTCTTAAATTTGTAGCGGTTTCATTTTGTTCTTTGTTCAAGTCTTCCTGAATGGAAACAGCATCGGAAGAAACTTGATTCACTAAACTATCTACCCCAGAAGCAATCGAAATGAATTCCTCTCTCAACCCTTCAGCCTGGTCTTTTGTGTTGTTAATCGATTTCAATGTTTGATTATACTTCAGAAATTGAGAATTAATAGCATCTAACTCTTGACGGGACAGGGAAGTTTCTTCTGCCACCGATTGAAAGTTTTTAGCTTGTACTTCAAATGCTTCCCATTCCTCTGTAGAGCCAGCTTCCAAATACTCTTCTTCCGCCATTTTCATCATTAGAAAGGCTTCAGTGAGCCGAGCATCCTTCGCCTTTTGAACATAGGTGACAAATGATTTGTATGCCTTATCTACATTTTGATACATGCCTTCCTCGTCGGTAAAACCAATTAAGCTATACATATTTACCAAGGGATCAACTTGTTCTAAGTACTGGGAAGCGGTTTTCTCAATGGATTGGAATAATCCAGAAACATTATCGGCTGATTGGTATTCCTTAGCATATGTACCTGCCATTTGAATAACTTCCTCAATGGAATGTTTCATGTCCTGTCCATTCTCTTCGGATGGATCATAGAAAAACGCATCTCTGCTATTTTTTACTTCGGTCATTGCAAATCGTATGTTTTCGCTTTTCATTCGAACTTCCTCAGCATCTTTAACAGCTTTCGTCATGGTTTGTTGCTGCTGAAAGAAGTAAAAAGAAAAGGAAATAAGAATAACCAGACTAATTAAACTAATACCAACAAGAAGCCGAACTCTATTTCTTATTGAGTGCACAATGTTTCCTCCTTTATGTTAGGGTGACTTTGTATCCCCATAAAGAGAATATTTCTCTCTTAGTAGAGGGTTAATAGAACCGTTGTCTAGTCTAGAACATGGATATTGGCTATCATCTAGGAAAGAAAGACTAGTATAGTTCTTATTTCGGACTTTTCAGAAATTTGTTAATACAAAAATGTATATTTCTAATATAATTGTGTTTCCTGAGGGAATACGGTAGGATAATAACGTTAATAAGAGAAAAATCAAGGAGGTACATAATGGGCACATTTTCCTCGTTTTTAGAAAGGAAAGGGGTAACTCTTTCTTTTAAAACATATTTTATAACCGCCTTAAGTTATATGGCACTTGGTCTATTTTCTTCTTTAATTATTGGTCTGATTATTAAGACGGTTGGAGATGAGTTAGGGTTTGAACCGCTTACTCAAATGGGGAGCTTTGCCATGCAGCCAGAGATTTGGGGAGGAGCGATTGGTGTTGCAATTGCCTACGGCCTAAATGCTCCACCATTAGTAGTGTTTGCAGCACTATTTAGTGGTGCTTTCAGTGCGACTGTTGGAGGTGGTCCAGCAGGAAGCTATATAGCTGCATTACTTTCTGTAGAAGTAGGGAAGATGGTAAGTAAGGAGACGAAGGTGGATATTCTCTTAACACCCTTTACCACCATTCTAGTAGGGTTTTTAGTAGGGATTACTGTAAGCCCATCTGTTAATGCATTTATGACGGGCTTCGGTGATGTAGTTATATGGGCTACAGAGCAACAGCCGTTTGTTATGGGAATCATTGTTGCTGTACTAATGGGCTGGGCGTTAACTGCCCCGATTTCTAGTGTGGCTATTGCTATTATGATTGATTTAGAAGGAGTAGCGGCTGGTGCGGCAACAGTAGGATGTGCAGCACAAATGATTGGCTTTGCCGTTATGAGTTATCGAGAGAATGGTGTTGGCGGTTTGTTGGCGCAAGGAATAGGAACTTCAATGCTTCAAGTTGCTAATATTGTAAGGAAGCCTCTTCTTATTCTTCCTCCCACAATAGCTGGAGCGATTCTAGCGCCATTTGCTTCCCTCGGAGTCTTAGGCGAGGTTATGGTGAACAATGACTCTGGTGCTGGTATGGGCACAAGCGGTTTTGTCGGCCAGATTATGACATTTCAAACAATGGGCTTTACTCAAAGTGTTATTGTGTCAGTAGTAATATTGCACATTGTTGGTCCAGCAGTAATAACTTTGATATTATCAGAATGGTTTAGAAGAAAGAAATGGATCCAGTACGAAGACTTACGGATAGATTATTGAGGAGGTCTATGATTATGAAGAAACTAGAATCTATGGAGCAATATGAGCAATTAGTGAACAACGGTAAAACAGTACTGATGTTCTCTGCAAATTGGTGTCCGGATTGTCGAGTTATCGAACCATTCCTGCCAGAAGTAGAGGAGAAATATAAAGATTTCACATTTATATATGTGGATCGAGATGAATTCATTGATTTATGCGCAGACCTTGGTGTTTTTGGTATCCCTAGTTTCGTTGCCTTTAACCATGGAGAGGAAGTAGGGCGATTTGTAAGTAAAGACCGTAAAACACAAGATGAGATTGAGAATTTCCTTACCAAGGTTACAACATAAGCACTTTCTTGTAGGTCCTGGTACTATTATGTGTACCAGGATTATGTGTTTACATTGCTATTTTCCCCATTGGGAGGGAATCTTTTTATCTAGAGAATTTCATGCTAAAATAAGGAGCAGATTGTTTCCTTCAATCATAAAAGGAGGAAGAACCGATGAAGATGACAAGTATAAAAATGAAAAAAATGTTAGATGAGCGCTTACAGCATCCTGACTGGCGTACATCCTTTAACAGGGATAAAGATGTATATCGAATTGAATGGGAAGATACCAAAGATGGTATTGAAATATCTCTCCCTGGAATTATCGCTAAATACGAGCAAAGGGATAAGGAAGCTCTTGACGATTTAGAGGAGCATATCCGTGAAGCGTTAAAAATTATGAGAGAGACGCAAACGCTGGTAGGGAAAGAGAAAGATATTTACCCTGTAATTAGAGCCAGTTCCTTCCCAACAGAGTCAAATGAGGGAGTTCCTCTCGTATTTGATGAGCATACAGCAGAAACGAGAATGTACTATGCCCTAGACCTTGGCAAATCATACCGTCTTATTGATGAGAATATGCTGCAGGAGGAGGGGCTTGAACAGGAACGTTTGCGAGAGATAGCACGTTTTAATGTCCGCTCTCTTTCAGTGGAGACGAAACAAGATGAAGTGGCCGGAAATATGTTTTATTTTCTCTCTACCAATGACGGCTATGATGCCTCTCGAATCTTAAACGAGGTATTGTTAGAGGAGATGAAGGCTCAGAGCGTTGGAGAGTTAGCTGTAGCAGTACCACATGGAGACGTACTCATTTTTGCAGACATTCGTAACGCACAAGGCTATGATGTTCTGGCACAAATGACGATGAAATTCTTTGCAGAAGGACGAGTTCCTATTACTTCACTGCCATTCTTATACGAAGACAAGAAATTAGAGCCAATCTTTATCCTTGCAAAGAACAAACCAAATAATAATGAAAATGTTTAAGAAGGGAAGTAGAAATAATGCAGGTGTATTATAACTATGATGGAATCGGAAATGTACTAATTATTCCTATTAAGCAAGGGGAAGACCGTAATGAATTTAATCAAACCACTTATAATGATGTGGTCAAGATTACAGATACAGATGGTTCTTTGCTTGGATATAACATATTTAATGCTTCCACCTATTTTCAGCTGGAAGAAAAAGGAGCCATCTCCTTAACAGAGGAGCTTCTATCTTCTATTCATAACGCTTTTACATCGAACTCGTTACAGGACACATTGGAGGTTGATTTAACTCCTAAATTTGTTGTCGGCTATGTGGAAAAGCGGGAACAGCACGAGGGTGCAGACAAATTAAGCGTATGTCAGGTAAACGTTGGTGATGACAAACTGCAAATCGTATGCGGAGCTCCAAATGTTGATCAAGGACAAAAGGTAGTTGTTGCTAAAGTAGGCGCAGTAATGCCAGGTGGTATGGAAATTAAGCCAACTGAACTACGCGGTGTTCCTTCCAATGGTATGATTTGTTCTGCAAAAGAACTCGGTTTGCCAGACGCTCCTAAAGAGAAAGGAATTCTAGTTCTTGAAGATTCTTACCAAGTTGGTACACCTTTCGAACAATAATATTATAGAGTGCAAGCAGGTTCATCCTGATCCGATTTATGGATCAGGATTTTTTGCTTTGTCCCAGAGCGGAATTGCTGTTGCTGGTTCTTCTGGTTAACGGGAGGGTTTGGTTAATACGTAGCCAACATGTGGGTGTGATAGTAAAAAAAGTGAATCAAAAGAGGTGGATTTTCAACATATGTCCGAAAGGCACTCCCCAATTACAGATGAAACCTGTTAAAATGGTAATCATAAGCATAATTTTTAATAGAAAGAGTGAGCGCCGATGTGGGATCGGATGAAAAAATGGTTTCAAGATAAAATGTATCATCAGGAAGATTGGGACGAGCAAGAATACGATCAGCCTTCCCCACAACCGCATAATCAACGTAATATTACATCCAGCGAAGATTTGCAGACAAAAATGTACTATCAATACCCTAAACGTGGAGCTTTTCGTTTTCCCATTATTCCTGATCAACAGCAAAGTCAACATCAAAGACAGAATAGAAATGACTCTTCGAATTGGAACGAAGAAAAGTATCAACAGTCCTCGTCCAGTCGAAGACAACAACGAACTAGAGAAACGAGAGATCAGTCTTATACAAAAGAGAAGCAGCGATATACCTACGATGAGCAGTCGTACACTAGCTCTTCCAAGCAGCAGGGAAGTTCGACCTCCTCTTCTTATGACGAGACGATTCCCTACAACACATTTTCCCCTACTGAAGTACCTTCCCCTATTTATGGGTTTGGAAAGAGGGAAGGTAAATTCTTTGAAACAGATACAGAGCAAGAGCCCCTTTTCCTTCAAAATCAGGAAGAAAAGACGAATGATGCCTTTATCCCTGCAGATGGACAGGAGGAAATGGCCAATGAATATGTGGATAATACGAAGGAAGAGCATAACATTGTAGAGTTATTTCCTGCTGATGAAGAGTCAAGTACCTCCATTACTATGGAACCTTCTGAGGAAGTAGCTACCTCTCCAATCGAAAGGGAAGCGAGCCGGGCAGAGGCTGAAGTATTTGAGGAAGACCAAGGATTATTACACAATCAAGAGCAGGCTACTTCTCCTGTTGCCATTATGATGGAGGAAGAGAGTTCGGAAACACCAGCGGAATCGAATTGGAATCTATCTAAAGAAACGGAAGTAGATTCTGGTTGTGAAACGGATATAGAAAAAGAACAGCACGAAAAAGAAGCAGAAGTGCAAGAGCCTCAGGATGATTTAGTAACGGATACAGCAGAGCATAGTCAACAAGGGGAGCCAAATGAAGAGAAGGAAGCACATAATATTTCTGCCACATATGAAGAAGCTCCAGAGGAATTCGTATGGGATGTACCTGAGGAGACAGAACTAGATGCTAAGCGTGAAATGGTCATGGAAGAAGGCCTGTATGACAGTCAAGCGGAACGTGGAGAGCAGGATGATGTAGAACAGTTCACTGAAGAACTTGATGAGCGCAAGGAGTTAAACGAAGATGAGGTTGATACGGAGAATAGTCAAGAACCTGCAAAACCTAAACAGCATCGTAGACCCTTTAATGTCATCATGACTCCAAGTGATAAGCGAAACAGAGACCGTAAACCAGCTGCAGAGCAAAAAAAAACTAATCAAACCGAAGAAACAAACGTAGAAAATACTCAACCTATGAAACACTCTTTAACTCCAGAAGAAGAAATCAAGGAAGTGAAGCAGGATTCAAGGCCACCCGTTCATCTTCTGAATGATGCACCAGAGAAAAATGAGCACGATGAAGAATGGATAGAAGAGCAAAAACAATTACTGGAAACAACATTAAAGCATTTCCATGTGAAGGCTAAAGTGGTGAATGCTATGAAAGGGCCTACTGTTACGAGGTTTGAAGTTCAGCCGGAGCCAGGGGTGAAGGTGAGTAAGATTACCAACTTGAGTGATGATATCAAGTTAAATCTTGCAGCGAAGGATATTCGGATGGAAGCCCCGATTCCAGGAAAGAATGCAATTGGTATTGAGGTACCTAACCCGAGTTCTCAAGCTGTAGCTTTTCAAGGAATACTAGAGGATGAAGCCTTTGCTGCCAATAAATCCCCATTATCCGTAGGACTAGGACTGGATATTAGTGGTATGCCTGTCGTTACTGATATTCGGAAAATGCCGCATGGGCTTATTGCAGGAGCGACGGGTTCCGGGAAAAGTGTATGCATTAACACTATTTTGTTAAGCCTGTTATATAAATCACATTATGAAGATGTGAAGTTTCTTTTAATTGACCCTAAAATGGTAGAGCTTGCTCCTTATAATGAGCTTCCTCACTTGGTAGCTCCTGTTATTACAGATGTGAAAGCTGCTACCTCTGCCTTGAAATGGGCAGTGAAGGAAATGGAAAATCGTTATGAAAAATTCGTCACTGAAGGGGTTAGAGATATCGACCGTTTTAATGAAAAGATTATCTCTAAAGGCAGATCTAATGAAAAAATGCCTTATCTTGTTATTGTCATTGACGAATTAGCAGATTTAATGATGATGTCACCTCAAGATGTAGAGGATGCCATCTGTCGCATTGCTCAAAAGGCCAGAGCTTGTGGCATTCACTTACTTGTGGCAACCCAACGTCCTTCCGTGGATGTTATTACTGGATTAATTAAAGCAAATATTCCAACAAGAATTGCATTTAGTGTCTCTTCTCAAGTAGACTCCAGAACCATTATTGATACGAACGGAGCCGAGAAATTACTTGGAAAGGGAGACATGCTATTTTTAGAGAATGGCTCTGGTAAATCTCAGCGGCTACAAGGCGCGTTTGTATCAGATGAAGAGATTGAAAGAGTGACCAATCATGTTAAGAAAATTGCGGGTCCTCAATATGAATTTGAACAGGAAGAACTTATTCAGCAAACTGATTTTGAAGAAGACGAGGATGACCTGTTTGAAGAAGCGGTTGAATTTGTTATTCAACAAAATGGAGCTAGTGCATCCCTTCTGCAAAGGAGATTCAAGGTTGGTTATAATCGTGCTGCCCGATTAATTGATACGATGGAGGAGAAAGGAATCATCTCTGAAACAAAAGGAAGTAAGCCTCGAGATGTTTTCGTTACCCAGGCTAGTTTTGAAGAAATGCGCCAAAATAATTAAGAAATAGACGCAGATAGGTTGTTGTTTTCCGAAGAATTTTATACTATTAATAATTAGGACATGCAGCTAATTTTAGAGCAAACTCAATAAGGAGTTACGTGGAAATGAAAGAAATCGAAAAGAAGATGAACGGTGAAATTAAACGATTAACAAATAGAACGTTTAAATTTGATCAGCGTATTAAAGAAGGCTGGTTTTCTGCAGTATATTTTCTTAAAACGAAAGAAATTGTCGAAGAGAGTCTTCCGGATAATTATGTTACGATGCAATTTTTTCAAAAACAACATGCTGTTCTTTGTGGATCGGATGAAGCCATTGCTTTAATTCATACATTTGCGGACCATCCTGAAGAGTTAGAAATTCACTCCCTGAAAGATGGGGATAAAATAGAGCCTTTTGAATCTGTATTGACCGTTACAGGCCCTTACCAATATTTTGGTTACTTGGAGGGGATTATTGATGGGATTCTTTCTCGTCGTACGTCAGTCGCAACCAATGTGTATCATGTCGTAAAGGCTGCGCGTACGAATGGTACCCAGAAGCCAATTATCTTCATGGGAGATAGAGACGATCATTATACACAGCAGGCTGGTGACGGCTATGCTGCTTACATTGGCGGTTCTACTGCTCAGGCCACTCACGCAATGAACGAATGGTGGGGGAAGGAAGGTATGGGGACCATGCCGCATGCCCTTATTCAGATGTTCCATGGAGATGTGGTAGCAGCATGTAAAGCATATTATCAGCAATTCCCTAATGATGAGTTGATGGCACTAGTTGATTATAACAACGATGTCATTACAGATTCCCTTAAAGTCGCTAGAGAGTTTGGGAATCAGCTAAAAGGAGTTCGAGTAGATACTTCTAGAACATTGGTAGACAAATACTTCCTTCGCAATCAGCATCTAATGGGGACGTTTGACCCGCGAGGAGTCAATTCGCAGCTTATATTTGCTCTTCGTAAAGCATTGGATGAAGAAGGCTACCAGCACGTCAAGATTGTGGCGAGCGGAGGATTTACAGAAGATAGAATACGTGAGTTTGAAGAGCTTAAAGTACCTGTTGATGTATATGGAGTAGGAAGCAGCTTATTGAAAATCAATACAGCCTTTACAGGGGATAACGTGCTCTTGAATGGAAAAGCGGAAGCGAAGGAAGGACGTCGTTATCGTGCTAACCCTCGTTTAGAAAAGGTAGACTACGTGAAAGAACAGGGCTGACATAAACGAGGTCAGCCTTTTTCTTTGACAGTAAAATATACCTTGCTTCCCATTAACAGATAGGTTTGTAGCCATGAAGGAAAGGACTGACTTTCAACCAAAGCGGTTTTGTGTTAGGTTTATGTATGGAGAAAATCCCTGATGAAGAATGCCATTTCATTCTATATCTTCCATTTGCTATAATGGACAAGAAGAATAAGGCTAATAAAGTAGATTAGGCGCAAGTTTATCTTGCCTACATATAATATATGTAATGATATGACTGTTAATTGTGGAGGTTCTAACAATATGACAACTTACCATTTTGTTGGTATAAAAGGCACAGGAATGAGTGCTTTGGCACAAATTCTGCATGATGCTGGTGAACAGGTTCAAGGATCTGATGTAGATAAACGATTTTTCACACAAGAAAGTTTAGAAAATAAAGGCATAACAATTTTACCTTTTACGAAAGACAATATTACAAGTGATGTTACTGTTATAGCAGGAAATGCATTTGGTGACGATCATGAAGAAATTAGAGCAGCAATGGAGCTAGGTGTTCCATTTTACAGATATCATGATTTTCTTGGGGAATGGGCTAAGCAGTACACGAGTATCGCTGTAACTGGTGCCCACGGAAAAACTTCGACCACTGGTCTGTTATCCCATGTATTAAGTGCTGTGAGACCAACCTCTTTCTTAATTGGTGATGGTACAGGGAAAGGGCACGAAGACGGGCAGTATTTTGTATTCGAAGCATGCGAATATCGTCGACACTTCCTTGCTTATGAGCCTGACTACGCTATCATGACAAACATTGATTTTGACCATCCTGATTATTTTACGAGTATTGAGGATGTAATTAATGCGTTTCAGCAAATGGCTTCCCAAGTCCAAAAAGGAATTATTGCTTGCGGAGACGATGAGTATCTACAGCAAATTCAGGCAAAAGTTCCTGTCGTTTACTATGGTTTTAATGAAGGAAATGATTTTCAAGCTCAGAATGTCGTAGAAGATGAAAACGGAACGACCTTTGAAGTATTTGTTCGTAACACATACCATGATCAATTCTTTATTCCAACGTATGGTAACCATAATGTGTTGAATGCTCTGTCTGTCATCGCCCTTTGTCATTATGAGCAAATTCCTTCAGAAGAAATAAAGCATATAGGTACGTTTAAGGGTGTGAAACGCCGTTTTACAGAAAAACAGTTTAATGATCAAGTTATTATTGATGATTATGCGCATCATCCACGAGAAATTGAAGCAACGATTGAATCTGCACGCAAGAAATATCCAAACAAGGAAATTGTTGCTATTTTCCAACCTCATACGTTCACACGTACACGTATGTTCCTACAGGAATTTGCGGACAGCTTAAAAGAAGCGAATGTAGTTTATCTCTGTGACATATTTGGTTCAGCACGTGAGGAGTCTGGCAAACTATCAATACAAGATTTGCAAAATAAAATTGACGATTCCTTTCTGCTTGATGTGGAGGAAACCAATGTGCTGAGAAGGCATGAAAATAGTGTGCTCATTTTTATGGGGGCAGGAGATATCCAGAAGTTCCAGGAAGCATATGAAGCTATTTCTTAATATAAAGGCTTGGCACTAAATTAAGTGCCAAGCCTTTTTTTTATCCTTTTAAATGCTCTGGATTTAATGAGTCCAGGTCAGGGGTAACAAATCGCCCGTCCTTACGGATGAGAGTATTGTCAAAGTAAATCTCTCCTCCTCCATATTCGGGCCGTTGAATATTTACCATGTCCCAGTGTATAGCTGAATGATTTCCATTAGGAGCAGTCTCATAGCTTTGTCCTGGTGTGAAATGAAAGCTTCCGTCTATTTTCTCATCAAACAATATATCCTTCATAGGATGCTGGATATAAGGGTTTAGCCCAATAGCAAATTCACCAACATATCTAGCTCCCTCATCTGTATTGAAGATATTGTTTATTCTTTGTGTGTCATTTGCAGTTGCATCTACAATTTTCCCATCTTTAAAGGTTAGGGAGACGTCTTCAAAGGTAAAACCGTTGTATGGAGAGGGAGTGTTGTAGTGAATAATTCCATTGACCGAATCCCTCACAGGTGCTGTGTACACTTCTCCATCTGGCAAGTTAAGGTGGCCCGAGCATTTCACTACTGGAATATGCTTAATAGAGAAAGAGAGGTCCGTGTTCGGGCCCTTGATATGAACTTTATCCGTTTCCTCCATCCGTTTTACTAGTGCATTCATAGCTTCATCCATTTTGTTATAATCCAAAGTACAAACATTAAAATAGAAATTCTCAAAGGCTTCCGTACTCATGTTAGCTAGCTGAGCCATTGACTCATTTGGGTATCGAAGCACACACCACTTTGTCTTAGGAACCCTCCAGTCCCGATGCACTTTTTGACCGACAATTTGATTATATATTTGCATGGAATTAGAGGAGACATCTGACAGTTCTGAAATGTTATCACCGGATCTAATGGCAACATAAGCATCCATTTGCTTCATAAGACCAGCTTCGTTTTCTGCCCATATATGTAGTTGTTCTTCTGTAGCACCCTTCAGTAAAGAGCGATGGATTTTTGGGTGCTTTAAGGAAACAAAAGGAAGCCCCTCCGCTTGGTATGCTTCTTCAACAATTGCAGAAACTAATTCCTGCTGTATTCCGGTATTTTCAATTAATACCTTCTCTCCGGGTTGTAAATCAATGGAGTATTGAACAATTTGTTGTGCTAATTTTTGAATTCTAGGATCTCTCATTACAAATTTACCTCCTTATTTCTAATGGCTCTATCTTGAGATAGCTCTTCGTTATGTGCAAAATTTTTCATGGATGTTTGACATTATGTATAGCTTCTCTATGCAGAAGATTGGAGCTCGAGCTAGTGAAGGACCGTTACGATTAAAGGGGGAACGATGCTATCCACGACTTGTCAGTACGCTTATTTGAACTTCTTGCTTGACTATAATCTTGGATTCTAACCTTCGTTTCCTTCATCATTTGGTGAATTAACATGAATAGAGCCTATTCATTATTAATAATACAGAAGCACCTGAAATAAAAAAAGGAATAGATGTGGAGGATTTATAGATAGGGAAGTCGAATAATAAAAGTTAAGGAAAACTCCATAAGTAGAAGTTTTAGTACTACAACATTTGGGGAATGGACAAAATATATAGCAAAATATATAGAAGGAGTTGAGCAGGGGAATGATCATTATCCTTTACATTGCTGCATTAATCTTTGCCCTGGCATTTACAGTCTTAGTGGTTTATCTAGCAAAAACTTTGAAAGCCGCTCAACGGACATTAGACAATGTAGCTACCACATTAGGTGGGCTTGAAAAACAGATGGAAGGAATTAGTACAGAGACAACTTCATTATTACATAAGACTAATGAGTTGGCAGATGACATTGGAGACAAATCTCAGAAATTAAACACATTAGTAGACGGTGTGAAGGGTATAGGTGATTCTGTTAATGATTTTAACCAATCGTTGAGAACTATTTCCTCAAACTTAAAAGATTCCGCTAATGATCAATCAGATAATGCCACCCAAGCTTTGAAGTGGGGGAAAGTAGGCATTGATCTATATAAGAAATGGCAAAAAGAAAAGACACCAACAAATTAAAAGAGTGTAAAACTACGAGGAGGAATAAAGGATGAATAACGAACAGAACATGAATAAGGTTACGAAGCAAAATCAAACACAGAATGAGACACCTAGTCCAAATCAAACACAAGCTCAAAGTCAAAATGATAATATCAATAGTAAGGACTTCTTGATTGGTTCCTTAATTGGCGGTATTGTAGGTGCATCTGTAGCACTTCTTTTTGCTCCTAAGTCCGGTAGAGAAGTTAGAGAAGAATTGAACCAGAGTGCTAGCTATGTGAAGGAACGTGCAGGAGAATGGAAAGATGTTGCCTATGAAAAAGGGAACGAGTGGGGTTCTCGTGCAAAGGAATCAACACAACAATTATCCAAGAACGTATCAGAAAAATCTCAGCATTTAGGTGAACGTGTGAAAGATAAAGTAGATGGCTTTAGAAATACGAATGATGAAGCAGAGAAGGCGGCAGAGGAAGTAGCCGAGGCGATTGAAGAAGCAGCAGAAGAGCTGGAAAGACAGCAAGAAACATCTACTAGTACTTCAACGTACTAAGTAAATAAGTTTGAAATGAGTTGTTGGTATGCTACATTAATACCAACAACTTTTTTTAATCGGAGGCATTTCTGATGACAATGGAAACTTTACGAACAAGAGAATCATTTGATAAAGCTATACAAGAGCATGACAAATTATTACTATTAAAACACAGCTTAACGTGTCCCATAAGTGCAAGTGCTAAAAATGCTTTTGAGGACTATGCAAAGGATACGGAAACCCCTGCATATATATTGCCAATTCAGGAGGCTAGAGAGCTTTCTGGACAAATAGCAGACGATTTTGGTGTGAAACATGAATCACCTCAAGCATTGCTATTTAATGGACAGCAGGTTACGTGGAATGCATCCCACTTTAATGTAACGAAAGACTCGTTGAAAAAAGCAGATGAATAAATTAGGTATTGGAAACCTGGCTTATTAGGAGCAGGCTCTAACTTACCACAAGTTGATAGAGGGAAAAATGACATATAGCGTATAATCTTATTTATACGCTATATGTCATTTTTGGAGCGTATTCTCTATGAAAAAAGGCTAGAGCTTTCTTTATAAATAGGCAAGGTTGTTTGCATTTTTCTCTTTTTTTTATTCCAAATAGACTTGCTATCTTTTTGAAACGTTTCATACAATAAGGGACAGACAATGATTACCTTGAATATGAATTTGGGAGAATTTAGATTTATTATCTTTTTTCTCAAAATCAACTGGTGACAACTAAATTAATGTTAGCTATAATAATGTCTAATTATTAAGAATTTATTATACTCACTAGTAATTATAATTGGAGGCGAGAATATGAGTAACGAAGAATTAGATCAGCTTAGACAAGAATTAGACGAGGTTAACCTGGAACTATTAAAAAGTATTAACAAGCGTGCTCAGTTAGTACAGGAAATTGGAAGGGTTAAAAAGCAACAGGGGATGAACCGATTTGACCCTGTTCGAGAAAGAGATATGCTCGACTCCATCACAGCCCATAACGATGGTCCATTCGAAAACTCTACTGTTCAGCATATTTTCAAAGAAATCTTTAAAGCAGGCTTAGAATTACAAGAAGATGATCATCGGAAAGCCCTTCTTGTTTCTCGTAAGAAAAAGCCTGAGGATACTATTGTAACAGTAAAAGGGGAAACGATTGGCGATGGAAACCCTCACTTTATTATGGGGCCTTGTGCAGTAGAGAGCTACGAGCAGGTTGCCGAAGTTGCCAAAGCAGTGAAAGCCAAAGGGTTAACATTACTTAGAGGTGGAGCATTTAAGCCAAGGTCATCTCCTTACGATTTCCAGGGCTTAGGTCTAGAAGGTTTAAAAATACTAAAACGAGTGGCTGACGAGTACGATTTAGCTGTCATTAGCGAAATCGTAAATCCGGCAGATATTGAAACGGCAGTAGATTACGTAGATGTTATTCAGATTGGTGCACGTAACATGCAAAACTTCGAGCTATTAAAAGCTGCTGGTCGAGTAAATAAGCCTGTACTACTAAAACGAGGGATGTCTGCTACCATCCAAGAATTTATTAATGCTGCTGAGTATATTAATTCTCAAGGTAACGGAGATATTATTCTTTGTGAACGTGGAATTAGAACATATGAGAAAGCGACAAGAAACACACTAGATATTTCTGCTGTTCCCATTTTAAAGCAGGAAACGCACCTGCCAGTTCTTGTTGACGTTACACATTCAACTGGTCGACGTGACTTATTACTTCCAACTGCGAAAGCAGCGTTAGCAATTGGATCAGATGGAGTTATGGCTGAGGTTCACCCTGATCCTGCAGTAGCACTTTCTGATTCAGCCCAGCAAATGGATATTGAAACGTTCAATCAATTTATTGATGAACTTAGATAGTTTATTGTTGCACAAAATTCGACAATGCCATATATTATAGGAAGATGAAGCTTTTTAGCGTCAATCGTCTTCTGAAACGTTATGATACGCCAACTCTCTGTTGGCGTTTTCTTTTTCTAGGATAAATTTCAACCATATAATAGAAGTTGTTTGTAGTCAGAATATGTATCGCAATCCATTTATTGAGTTATGCTAGAATATAATCATTTTGGGAAAATACATAGGTGCTATTAGTTAAGTTGTGAATTATTGCGCAATCAAATATAGTATCGTATGATTATTAACAGATATAATAAGGAAAACGAAGATATAAGGTAATATTAGGAGGTAATCGGAAATGAATGTAACTATATATGATGTAGCTCGCGAAGCGAGTGTATCCATGGCAACGGTTTCCCGAGTGGTAAATGGCAACCCTAATGTAAAACCAGCCACAAGAAAGAAAGTACTAGATGCTATTGAAAGATTGGGATATCGTCCAAATGCCGTTGCTAGAGGACTGGCCAGCAAGAAGACAACGACGGTTGGTGTAATCATACCTGATATTTCAAGCATCTTTTTTGCGGAATTGGCACGTGGAATTGAAGACATAGCCACGATGTACAATTACAATATTATCCTAAGTAATTCTGATCAAAATAAGGAAAAAGAAATTCACTTAATTAATTCTATGCTTGGTAAGCAAGTAGATGGTTTAGTGTTTATGGGTGGAAAAGTTACAGATGATCATATTCGTGAATTCCAAAATGCATCTGTTCCAGTTGTATTAGCTGCAACAGTAGATGAAACGGAATCTGTTCCGTCTGTAAACATCAATTACGAGCAAGCTGCTTATGAAGCGACAAAAACTTTATTTGAACATGGTAATAACCATGTAGCGTTTATCTCAGGTCCAATAGAAACAAATATTAATGACCAGAAGTATAATGGATATTTGAAAGCACTTGAGGAACAAGGAAAAGGATACACAGATCAGTACACTGTTCGCGGTGATTACACGTATGACAGCGGGATGGAAGCGTTAGAGCAGCTTCTGGAGATGGATGAGCGTCCAACTGGTATTTTTGTTTCCTCTGATGAGATGGCATTGGGTGTGATTCATGGTGCACAAGATCGCGGCTTGAATGTACCAGAGGATATAGAGGTGTATGGTTTTGATAACACTCGTCTAGCAACCATGGTACGTCCTACACTATCTACGGTAGTACAGCCTATGTATGATATTGGAGCAGTATCGATGAGATTGCTGACAAAATATATGAATAATGAAGACGTAGAAGAACAAAATGTAATTCTTCCTCACCGAAATATTGAGAGAAACTCAACAAAACAATAAATGTGCCGATACAAGTAATAGATCTTCATGGTTGATATAGGGAGAGAGACGATGAGAAGAAATGACTTGTTAACTCCAATCGGTATATTTATTGGTGCTACGATGATAATGTTTGGGATTTTCTCCAGCGGAGGATTAACGGGAGTTGTATCCTTTGTACAAATATCATCCATTGTCATCGTACTTGGCGGACTTGTTGCTGCCATATTAATTAATTTCAATTTAGATGAGATTAAGATAACCGGCAAAGTGATGAAGGAAGCTTTTTCTAAAGATGATCAGAACTTAAAAGGGCTTATTGATTTGTTTGTTAATCTGTCAGAACGAGCTAGAAGAGAAGGATTACTAGCTCTAGAAACAGAATTGGATGAAGTAGAGGACCCTTTTATCAAGAAAGGGATTTTGCTGGCTGTAGATGGTATTGAACCTGAAGTAATCAATGACATCATGAATGCGGAAATCACGGCAACAGAAGAACGTCATCGTCGTGGAAGAGCAGTTATGGAGAAGGCAGCGGAATACGCGCCTGCCTGGGGGATGATTGGTACATTAATTGGATTAGTGTTAATGCTAAAGAACCTTGAAGATCCCTCCACGCTCGGACCGAATATGGCAATTGCGCTTTTGACTACTTTCTATGGAACAGTGTTAGCCAATTTAGTGTTTCAGCCGATTTCCGGTAAGCTCTTAAACAAGACAGATCAGGAAATGTTCATGAAGCAGATTATTATTGAAGGTGTCATTGGAGTTCAATCCGGCCAGAATCCGAAGGTTTTGGAAGAGAAACTAAGTGCATTCCTTCCAGAACAGGATAAGCATCAGGAGGATGCACAAGAAGAGGAGAGCTTCATGGAGGAAACAGCGAATGAAGCTTAGAAAACGCTCAGAACGTGTAGAAAAAGGGGCTCCTAAATGGATGGTAACCTTCTCTGACATGATGACATTGATCCTTGTGTTTTTTATCCTGCTATTTTCCATGTCTCAAATTGACCTGGTGAAATTTAAGGCGGTCGCTGAATCGTTTAAAAGCAGAGCGATTTTCGATTTCTATCCTAGTGTGGTAGAATTCGAAAATCCATCTGAAGAAAAAAATCAGCCTCTGGAGCAAAAGGATAAAAGTGACTTTGAATCCCCTGACAGCAATAGTATTCAGCAAGCGCAGCAAGGAAGTACGGATAATGATGAATCTCTTGATCAATTAGTGCAGGAGGTACAAACGTTCCTGGAGGAAAATAAACTACAGAACGTTATTTCAGCTAATCGAACCGAACGAGGGGTAGTGCTTAGCCTACAAGAACAGGTATTATTTGAATCTGCTCAAGCAGAAATTATTCAGGAAGGAAAGCCATTCCTGAATAAAGTAGGGACGCTGTTAAAGAATATCCCAAACCACGTAAAAGTGGAGGGACATACAGATAATCGACCTATTTCAACGTTTCGGTATCCTTCGAACTGGGAGTTATCCTCTGCTAGAGCTAGCAGTGTGCTGCGTTTTCTAACAACATCTCAAAATCTTGATGGCAGCCGTTTTGCAGCTGTTGGTTATGGTGATACGAGACCAATAGCACCAAATGATTCCGAAAGTAATTGGAAGAAAAACCGTAGAGTAGAGATTGTTATCCTAAATCCAAACTACGACAATTCCAGCAAACCATCAACAGAGTCCTGAAGAACCCTATTAAAAAGGGTTCTTTTTTTTAGTATGGCCTGTTACAACTTGAGAAAATGGGAGTGGATTTTTTTGAAGTGCGGTCAGAAAGAGAAACTGATTGAACTGGAATGAAAGAGTCGTCAGAGTTTAGAAGGGTTTAAGGGGGGGGGAATTATTATGAGTGGTACATGCTCTCCAGGAGAGATGTATCATGGAAAGCGACCTACCCCTTTCTATAGGGGAAATAGGACAGTCCCTAAGTTACGATAACTTAGGAACTGTCTGCTTTATAGAGAATTTGGAGCCTTCGATTTTAAGCGTATAAATTGTAATGACTTTTCCAATGCCTTCTGATTTTTTTCCGTTATTTCTTCCTTTCGGGGAATTGGTTTATAGAGTTGATTTGCATCCTGCCATTTTGATGGAAGCTGTACTGGCGCTTTCTCTTGCCATTTTGTGAGCCAAGCCTCCGGTAGGTTACCGGTCATTACATCATTACCCGACATGACATTCCAAATTTGTCCCCATGCTCGCGGAACAACACGCCATATATCATAACCGCCACCACCAAGTGCTATCCATCTGCCTTCACAATACTCATGTGCCAATTCATGCGCTAGCTTCGGTATATATTCAAAAATATTCATTGTACCACATAAATGGGTGAGTGGATCCAAGACGTGTGCATCTGCACCATTTTGGGATAAAATAACATCTGGCTGAAAATATTCCATAATTTCTCTAAATGACTGTTCATACACTTCAGAGAACGATTCATCCTCTGTAAAGGCATCGATTGGTATGTTAAAGCTAAATCCATACCCTTCCTTGATTCCTCGTTCGTTAACGTTACCTGTCCCAGGGAATAGATACCGACCTGTCTCGTGAATCGAAAGTGTACAAACATTAGGGTCATCATAGAAAGCCCATTGTACTCCATCACCGTGATGGGCGTCCGTATCAATATATAATACTTTTGCATTATAATGCTTTCGAAGATATTGAATAGCTACAGCGCCATCATTATAGATACAAAAACCAGAAGCCTTTCTTTGAAATCCATGATGAAGGCCTCCTCCTAGATTTAGGGCATGCGTTACCGATTGAGTCATAACAGCATCAACAGCAGCCAGAGAGCCTCCAACTAATAAGGAGGCAGCCTCGTGCATATGAGCAAACATAGGGGTATCTTCCGTGCCTAAGCCAAAAGGGAACCCCTCATCCTCTGATAATCGACCTTCCCCAGCTTGTTTCACTGCCTCTATGTATTTCGCATCATGAATTAGTTTTAATTCTTCTTCTGTAGCCATACGAGGAGGAATAATATGTTCCTCCATAAGACTTCTTGCCTGTAATAACAGTTCATAAGTCAATTGTACCCTTAGCTGATTAAAAGGGTGACCTTCCTTAAAATGATAGGTTGAAAATTGATCGGAATAGACAAATGCAGCTGAACAACTCATGTTTCTATCCCCGGCATATTTGGCCATAATACCTCATACCCCTCTGCTTGTAAGTCTTCAATCGTCGGAGTCGGATTCATAGTCTGCAAGCGGAAAACAAGAATCTTATAGCGCTGATCTGCTTCGTATGGATAAATTAGAACAGAATTTATGTTAACTTTTCTTCTGCCTAAGACAGATGTAACTTCTGGCAGAATTCCTGGCTTGTTAATGACCTTTAATTCAATTTGAGAGCTTTGCACATGTACACCAGTTAGCTGTATGAGGGTGTATAGCATATCTTTCTCTGTAACAATCCCAACTAATTTGTTCGCTTTTGTTACTGGTAAACAAGCAATTTCCTGCTCATAAAAGATAGAGGCAATTTCTTCTACGAAATCTAATGGATGTATAGTTAATACAGGACTCGTCATTATGGTTTGCAGCTCATTTTTTAATTCATTAGAAGGGTCTGGATGGAATATAGATGGACTGGCATCTCTTACATCTCGATCAGATACAATACCAATCACATGCTGATGGTCGTCTACAATTGGGATATGGCGGATATGATGTTCATGAAGGAGTTTTAAAGCGCTTTCAATTGTTTCGTGAGGTTTGCACGTAATCACCTCAGTCTTCATAATTTGCTCGACAAGCATAAGTTATCCTCCTCTGGAATTTCGATATTGATAGCGAGTTAAAAAACGTAACTGTTCAAATCGTTTGATAGACTCTTCTGGAACTCTTTCCCCAATCTTTGCCATTAAACAGTTTGCTGGATGAGAGACTATCTCTGGATCATCTGTTGGATAAGGCGTAAGTCCGCCTGCTCCCATCATTTTCTCCATTACCTTACGATAATTCCATATATTTAACTTTGTGCCAGATAAGTCCCAATGCCAATAATATTCAGTGGAAATAATAATAAAGTCTTCCATTGCATCATCCATCATTGAAACCTTTAAGAGCCAGGAGCCTATTTTGTAGCCTCGATAATCAGGTACTACTTCAATTGCTCCTAATTCAATGAGGTCCTCCATCTGGAATTCTGACCATCTTTCCAAAGGGTCAGGGTATAGATACGTAACATACCCGATGATGGTATCGGTTGTTCTGGCTATAATTATACGTCCTTCCTCAAAGTCAGCTATTTTCTTAACTGCTTCGAACTGTTTGGCCGCTGGACGAAAAGCCGTCAATTGCTCGTGAAAATAATATTGTTCTAAATCAGTAGAGGAAAGAGGACCTTCCACCACAACTAGTCCATTAGTCGTCTCAATCTCTTTGGAATGGTATTGCTTAACGTGCTTCATCCTACACCACCTTTATACAACCAGTATTTCTTACCATTATACAGGATTTAGTTCAGAAAATAATCCCAAATATCTGAATAATTCGTTACAAAGTTTGTACAATCTTGATATGTAACGGCACAATACATGTTTGTTATTGATTATTACTGTTATTGCTCCTATAAACGGTAAACTTAGTTAGGGAAATTTTATACGTTGCTGAAAGGTGGTATTTTGCATTCCCTATCGTACACTGATACATGTAAAGGCCCCAAGAACAAAGAATATTAACAGAGCAAGCCTTCTATTTTCGCTACGATATATATTTAACCGAAGCATTATTTTACTCTGGAGATACAAAACGGCGGAAGTACTTATACTTCCGCCGTTTCTTGACTAACATTTATTTATGCTTATTAAGAATGGTCTCGAGTTCTTCTTTTGGTTTGAAGCCTGTTGCTTTATCAACTAGCTTTCCATCTTTGAAGAAGAGTAGAGTAGGAACACTCATTACTTCGTATTGTTGAGCTGTTTCAGGGCTTTCGTCTACATTTAGCTTCACTATGTTGACTTGGTCACCCATTTCTACATCCATTTCTTCTAGAACAGGCGCAATCATTTTACAAGGTCCACACCATGGGGCACCAAGGTCTGCAAGTACTAGGCCTTCACTTGTTTCGGCTGCGAATGTTTCGTCTGTAACGTTTGTAATTGCCAATTTTGTTCCTCCTTTATTGTGTGGGTTACAAAAAAACATTATAACCACTAAATAGTTTTCTAACAGTTAGAATGTTACTTTATGTTAGAATAGATGTCAACGAAAAAACTTGGAGGTACACAGTATGACAAAAAAAATGACGTTTTCGCACTTTTCTACTTATTTGTTTATTAATTTTCTGAACACTATTAAAATGGACAATAACAAAAAGGGGGAACAGTTAAATAGTGAAGAGGATATATGGGAATGGCTTCTGCTTATGCAGGAACATGGTTTATTACAGCCTTCCCAGGTCACTACAATAAAGCAAGAATCCATCGATGTAGAAAAGGTTCGTAACTTTAGAGATGTATGCCGCAATTATTTCTACCATTTAGATAATAAACAAGAATGGATGAATATCATGATGGAGCATACAATGCAAGTGCCGCTCTCCTTTGTGATGGAACAAGAAATGGTCGCAATACCGTCGAAGGGGGGGACTATGGGGCTCATTTCTCTTCTTTCCTTTGACCTGTTGCAAAAGGAGCAGGACGGAATAGTAAGTAAAGTAAAGGCATGTGAAAACAATCAATGTTTGGCGTTGTTTGTGAATAATAAAGGGAAGAGAAAATGGTGTTCTATGGAAGTCTGTGGCAATCGTGCTAAGGCGAAAAAACATTACTATTCCAAAACCAATAAAGCTTAAGGAGATAGGTGCTTTGGTATAGCTCAATTACTGACGTGGTCGGATTCATAGCATTGGAAAAGTATATAGCAGCTTACCTCATAAAAAAGCAGGCTTCTCCAGGAAGCCTGCTTTTTTATCTATTTTTATTTGGTGGTTGTAGTCACTTCAATATCTTCTTTGTGGATACCTTTCTGGTAAACTGGACCAACATATTGGTTTAATGGGAATCCTTCTTTGACGGCGCTTGTAATGAATTTTTTTGCTGAGATAACGGCTTCCATTACAGATTTGTCGTTTGCCAATTCTGCAGTTATGGCTGCTGCATAACTGCAGCCAGCACCGTGTACGTTTGTTGTCTCAAAGTTCTCCGTCTGAATATAGTGGAATTGTTCTCCATCGAAGAGGAGGTCGGTAGCTTTCGTATCATCTACGAGCTTGCCGGCCTTAATCAGAACATGTTTAGCGCCTGACTCATGAATAATTCTTGCTGCATCCTCTAATTCCTCTACATTGGTAATAAGGCGATATCCAGCAAGTTTGGCAGCCTCAAACAGGTTTGGAGTCGTAACAGTCGCTTTTGGTACAAGCGTTCCTCGTAAACTCTTCAAGTTTTCTGGATGAAGGACATCATCTTCTCCTTTACAAACCATAACAGGATCAATCACTGCAGGGACTTTGGTTTCATCTATTACCTCAGCAGCTCGAGCAATAATATCCGGAGATCCCAACATACCTGTTTTTAATGCATCTAGCTGTAATGAAAGTGCCGTTTTTAACTGTTCATTAACGGTGTTTAACTCCATTGGAAAGACATTATGTGCCCAGCCGTTTTGCGGATCCATTGCAACAACAGTGCTTAGTGAAGATATACCATACACTCCATGCTCATGGAACGTTTTTAAATCTGCCTGGATACCAGCTCCTCCGCTACTATCAGACCCAGCAATTGTAAGAACTCTTTTTCTCATCTTATCATTCCCCTTCCATCTACAATCTTCTCTCTGATTAGAGACTTTATCCTATTTTAACGGGTTTTGTCATATTTTAAAACAAAAAGCTATTTTTCCTTTCTCTTACAGGGAAAAAAGCATAATAAAAAAATGCTGTATTAGAAATATGGAAATGAGAAGTCCGATAGGAAGTTTATTAGGGTCAATAAAAAAACGCAGGAAGGAATATCCTGCGTTTTTACAAATTATTTGTATTCTTCTTTAGCTGTCGCCTTCATTTGTATTGTTTTCATTACTGGAACTATTATTAGAGTTATCGTTCTCTGAATTTCCGCTATTCTCTCCGTTGCCATTGTTATTCCCTGAGCTATTGGAGTCATCAGAGTTGTTAGAACCTCCAGAATCCCCAGAGTTATTATCTCCGTTATTGTTCCCGCTGTTATTACTATCCCCGTCATCATTGTTTCCATTGTCATTGTTTCCATTATTACTGGAATCACTGTTATTGTCATTATTATTGTTGGAGTCATTGTTACTATTGTTGTTGTCGTTGTTATTATTTTGCTTATCGGAACTATTGTCTTTTGGTTTATCAGGGGTGAAGTCGCCAACTTTAGATACGGAAGAAGCGCCTGATTCTCTGCCAAAGTAGTCCACTGCTTTTACCATATAAACACCTTGTCCGGAAGCTCCAAGAGAAGTACCAGTTGTGCTGCCTATCTTATTAAAGGATCCTCCTGGTGAAGCTGCTTTATACACTCTATATCCTACAACGTCAGAACTTCCTGATGGAGACCAGCTTATAGAACCACCACTGACATTGACACCACCAGGAGCAGCTGGTGCTTTGCCATCATCCGGTGGAGTAGAATCGGAAGGTACACCGATATCTGCCCATCGACTATTATTTGGAACAAGCTGGGATAAATCATTCAATTTATCGTATCCATTTGCTTTTAACCATTCTGGGTTGAAATAGATACCGTTATCGGAAGTGAATTCTTTAGGTGTTGAATCCCCTGCTACATAAGATGTGTCGCCTACTTTCACGTAGGATGCACTGATTAAGCTATTATCCTTTTTGGATGGAGCGTGTCCTGCAGCGTAAATATCGCTTTTAACCAGTCCAAGGTCAGCACATAACTGAGTTGGTGCAAGGCCTGAGGAAGCACAATAGGAACTTGAAACTATTCCCCCTGGACTATTGAAGCCTTTGTCTGGAACCATTAAGTCCGGATTAATATCAGAAGCTGCATTAACCACTTGAGACCATAGCTTCACATTTCGATTACTATACCCAAGCCCGCAGCTCGAACAGGTTAGGTCAATATTGTGATCGTAGCCCATCCACATTCCCATGGTCACATTAGGGTTAGTTGCTACAAACCACGTATCATATTTATCATTGGATGTACCAGTCTTACCAGCCCAATCCACGCCAGAATACTTTAACTGAGACTTAGCATAGGTTGCTGTTCCATAGTCTATTACATCCCTCATCATGTCTAATGTCAGGTAGGATGTTTGTGGGCTGAACACTTTCGTTTTTTTCGTTTCGTGCTCATATATTACATTGCCGTCAGCATCCTCGATCTTATCAATCATATAGGCATCTACAAACTCTCCCATATTGCCAAAGGTTGCATAAGCATTCGTATTCTCTTCTATTGTTACGCCATTGGTCAATCCACCTAGAGCCATAGAGAGGTTTGTTTTGTCACCTTCTGTAAGAGAAGTGAAGCCCATTTTCTCCAGATAAGAGGTAGGGTTCTGATTCACTATATCTGCGTACGTTCTTGCAGCTGGAACATTATACGATTTGGCTAGTGCATTTCGGATAGAGGTTAAACCATGGTACCTTAAGGAATAGTTTGTTGGTGACCACATCTCACCTCCGGCACGGAAGCTTGTATTAATGTCTGCAACTACAGACCCTGGTTGGATAGTTCCTAATTCAATTCCTGGTGCATAAACCAATAAAGGCTTCATCGTACTCCCATTTTGACGAAGTGCTGAGGTTGCGTGATTAAGTTGCTGGCGTTCAAAATCACGACCACCAATAAAACTAATGATTTTACCTGTGCTATTTTCCATTAACAGACCGCCAACCTCAACAGGTTCGGTAATAGTTTCAACTTTACCGTCAGCATTGGTTATCTGCTTAGACTTCTTAGGTCCATATAATGTGTACTGGTCTTTTAATTGTTGCATTTTATCGTATATGTTTTTATCAATGGTTGTCTTTACTTTATAACCACTACTGCGCAGGTTTCGATCCGCTAATTCTTCATATTGTTCCTTTAAGGAGCTATTGTTGCTTAAATCCTTTTCTGTGTATCCGTCTTGTTTCGCTAATTCTGTTGTAAGTATATCCTTTGCCCTTTTCTCAATTTCGAATGTTAGGAAAGGATATTCTTGTATAGAGGAAGGTTCTGGCTTTGCGAAATCCTTCGTTACATCGTAACTTTTAGCCTTCTTAAATTCAGCCTCCGTAATCATATCTGATTCATGCATACGATTTAGAACGGTGTTCATTCTTTCAAATGCAGGTTGAAGCCCTCCTTTATTCTTTACCTTGCCATCATTAGTAAATGGAGTGTAGGCGTATGGGCTTTGTGGCAGACCTGCTATAAAGGCAGATTGGGCAACGTTTAAATCTTTTGCACTTTTGTCGAAGATACCTTGCGCTGCTGCTTCCACTCCTGCAATGTTGCGTCCCGAAGCATTGCGTCCGAATGGTACAACGTTTAAGTATGCTTCCAGTATTTCCTCTTTATCAAAGAAACGCTCTAGACGCATCGCAAGTAAAATTTCTTTCGCTTTTCTTTCAAAGGAAACTTCATTTGTGAGGATTTGGTTCTTGATTAGTTGCTGAGTGAGCGTACTACCGCCTGTTTTAGTGCTGGCGTTAGTAACTTCTTGGAAGATAGCTCTAAGAATAGCCTTTGGAACTATTCCTTTGTGCGTTTCAAAATATTCATCCTCTGTAGCTATAACAGCATTCTGTAAATGCTTAGAAACATTTTTCAGCTGGACTTCTTCTCGGTATATATCAGAGCGAATTTTTCCTAAGTATTTATCTCCAGAAAAATATAGTTCGGTCGTTTCTTCATAGTTATATATATTGTCCTTCATTTCCTCTTCAGCACGAATTGGTTCATCCTTCACCAGTGAAGCAAAGTAGCCTGCACCAATTCCTCCGGCAAAGAATACTCCAATCACACCTACAATCAGGAAGAATAATATAATATTCCACGTCACATCATACGTAATACGAAATGCTTTGTGGATTTGACCTGACTTCCACCATTTCATGAATGGAGATGGATCAGAACCGTTTTGTTGGTTGTTACTCATTTAACGCTCCCCCCTAAATATTACAACGAATATTATACCATAAACCGCTAAATGGAGACATAATTCTATTCTTTATTTAGTTGCTTTTAGGATAAAAATATGCTATAAATTAAAAACAAACATATAATGAACGTTGATAGGTTGCAGTAGTAGTATGACATCTTTTTCAGAGAGCTGGCGGCTGGTGTGAGTCAGTAAGGTGCATAGTATGAATTACGTCCTGGAGTTTCTTCTGCCAAATCAGAAGACGGTAATAGCCGTTATATATCCGAGTGGTAACGATTAATAATTGTTGCAACAAGGGTGGTACCACGAGTCAAACCTCGTCCCTTTTTATAGGGGCGGGGTTTTTTGTTTTTTTACAGGTGAATTTTAATAAGGAGTGAAACCCATGCATATTGTAGATGATTTACAGGCTAGAGGATTAGTCAATCAAACAACAGATGAAGAGGGATTGCGAGAACATTTAAATAAGGAACAGGTTACCCTTTATTGTGGGTTTGACCCTACGGGAGATAGTCTCCATATTGGGCACCTGCTCCCGGTGCTGATGTTAAAAAGATTTCAGCAGGCAGGACACAGACCTATCGCTCTAGTTGGCGGTGGTACAGGAATGATAGGCGATCCAAGTGGAAGGTCTTCAGAGCGACAGCTAAATAGTGAAGATACTGTTAGACATTTTAGTGCACAAATAGAAAAGCAGCTGGCCAAAATTTTGGAATTTGATAAAGGGGAAAATGCTGCCGCTGCTAGAAATAATTTGGATTGGTTAAAGGATTTAACTATCATTGATTTCTTACGAGATACCGGTAAGCACTTCGGTATAAACTATATGTTGGCTAAGGACTCTGTTGAATCTCGAATTGACCAAGGCATATCGTTTACAGAATTCAGTTACATGATTCTTCAATCCTATGATTTCATGAACCTCTTTCGTAAGGAGAATTGTACGTTGCAAGTAGGAGGAAGTGATCAATGGGGGAACATAACAGCAGGGCTGGAGCTAATTCGCAGAACCTCTGAAGAGGGAGAAAACGCAAAAGCATTCGGGTTGACTGTACCGCTTATTACAAAGGCTGACGGCAGTAAATTTGGTAAAACAGCAGGAGGGGCTATCTGGCTAGACCCAGCAAAAACCACGCCTTATGAATTTTACCAATTCTGGATTAACACAGATGACCGAGACGTTGTGAACTTCCTTCACTACTTTACATTCTTGTCTCTGGATGAAATCAAGCAGTTAGAAAAAGAAGTGCAGGAACAACCGGAAAATCGTGTAGCCCAGCGCCGATTAGCAGAAGAAGTAACTCGAATGGTGCATAACGAAAACGCGCTGCAGCAAGCTCAAAAAATTACGGAAGCACTATTTAGTGGTGATCTTAAGAGTTTGACAGGTGAAGAAATTGAACAAGGGTTCAAAGACGTTCCATCTCACAATGTAACAGAAGAGGAAAAGGGACTTATTGATTTACTAGTAGAAGCAGGAATTTCCTCCTCTAAGCGACAGGCTAGAGAAGATATCCAAAACGGTGCCATCTACATTAATGGAGAGCGTCAACAGGATATGAAATATACCATTACAGATCAGGATCGTCTTGATAAAGCCTTTACCATTATTAGAAGAGGCAAGAAAAAATACTACCTGATCACATACAAATAAGAAAGATAAAGCAAAGTGCGAAATTATATTAATTTCGCACTTTGTTGTGGTGTAATGAATGATTCAAACAGGCCATTGCATAGTTGCATTCATGATAGTGTTATTTTCTGTTTCTTATAATTGTATAGTCCCGCCATTCTGGAGGGAGCAGGTTCTGGTACTCTTTTTGAAGGAAACGGTCATCTAGCAAGACTATGATTCCTTCGTCCTCTTCCGTACGTATTAGCCTGCCTCCAGCCTGGAGCACCTTGTTCATCCCAGGGAAGCGATAGGCGTAATCAAATCCGTTCTGCTGTCGTGTATTAAAGTAATCCTTTATAATATTACGTTCAAGCCCAATTTGAGGAAATCCTACACCAACAATAAAAACGCCATTTAACTTATCTCCCTTTAAATCTATGCCCTCGGAAAAAATCCCACCTAGAACGGCAAAGCCAATGAGAGGGGAGGAAGGGGAAGGCTGGAAGTAATTAAGGTATTGTATTCGCTCAGCTTCACTCATTTGGCTTTGTTGAAGCAACGTGTGTACTTCTGGGTACCGGTCCTGAAATAAATCGTATAATCTGTACATGTATTCGTAAGATGGAAGAAATATGAGATGGTTACCCCCTTGCTGGTGTGTAAATTCGTATATTGTATGCGCAATGCTTTCGAGCGACGCTTCCCTGTCCCGGTACCGAGTAGATATAGGAAGGATATAGGAGTTAGTATGCGCAGGATTAAATGGAGAGGGTATAGCTAATTGGTAATCCTCCTCATCCGAACCAAGCATATCCCGATAATACTCCATCGGCATCAAAGTGGCTGAGAAATATATTTTAGACATAAAATCTTTTCCTGCTCTCCGTAATAGGGTAGCGGGCTTTACACATAACATTTTTACTTTTATTTCATTCTTCCATGCTTCTACATATGTTACAAAGGCATCGTTATATAATTGACCTATTTTTTGAAATGTATTGGCGGCAAAGTAGGCATCTAGTAAACTGGAATGCTCCTCTTCTGGAAGAGATGGTTCCACTAGTTCTTCTTCGGCAGCACTTAGGAATGGTTTTACAGCTTCTAAGATGGCGGCAGGTGCTTCAACTGAAACAGGAGAATGATCACTACCGTTATCCCATCTGCTAGCGATAGCAGTATGAACCTCTTTCGCTGCATGAGATACTGAGTCATTTGTGCCAGCATACATTTGCTGTATTGTCTTAAATGGTGAATGGAAAAGAACAGCAGAGTACATTTCTCGAGCGCGGTCTACCAAATTGTGTGACTCATCCATTAATAAAGCTGTTTTTTTCTTTCCTTCGCTGCTCATTCGTTTTAAGGCTACTCTTGGATCAAAAATGTAGTTATAGTCACCAATAATGACGTCAGCAGAATAGGCTAAGTCTAGAGAAAGCTCAAAAGGACATACACTATGCTTTTCTCCATAATGCTCAATAATTTCCTGATTCATTATATCCTCGTGTTCCAGCGCATCTAATAAAGTATCGTTAATGCGGTCAAAATATCCTTGGGAAAAAGGGCAGTCTTCCTTCGTACAGCCCTTTTCCTTAAAGCATATTTTTTCTTTCGCTGTGATGGTAACAGCTTTTATATGCAATCCGTTACGTATCATAGAAGAAAGGGCGTCTTCTGCAAGGCCTCTTGTTACCGTTTTAGCGGTTAAATAAAATGCCTGCTCCAGCTTTTCTTCTCCCATAGCCTTAACTGCAGGAAAAAGGGTGGAAATGGTCTTTCCAGTACCCGTTGGTGCATTGGCAAAGAGGTCTTTCCCTTCTGAAATGGATTTGTATACAGCTCCTGCAAAATATCGCTGCCCCTCTCGAAAAGAAGGGAAGGGGAATTCGAGAGCTTTAGCGCTGGTTGTTCGATGATAACGGTGATTTGTTAGTAATTGTGCATAAGGATAGAATTGCTCTAATATATGCTGGAAGAAATCTTCTAAATCAATAAGGGTATAGGAGGAACGAAAATGTTTCTGCTCGTATGTTTCAACTTGAATATACGTTAGCTGAACGGTTATACTCTCATGTTTGTTCTGAAGGGCATATATATACGCGTACACTTTTGCTTGTGCCCAATGGACTGGATGGTCTTCTTCTAAAACGGTATCTAGTGGCTGTTGAGTAGATTTTATTTCTTCGATAATGACAGATTCATTCTGGAATAAAACTCCATCGCATCGTCCTTCAATGTGGAAGGTAATATCACGAAATGGTGTTGTGAGCTGCAATAAAACCTCTTTCTGATCCTCATACTTATATTGACTTTGAATATATTGATGAGCTTTCGTGCCCTCAGTCATTGTACTTGTACTTCTAAAACCTGTTGTTAAATCACCACTACGATATACATATTCTACAAGTGGTCTAACGGAGGTTCTGATAACTTGGTCCATAATAAAATCCTCGCTTTGCGTACGATACCTGTCATTATATCACGGAAGGGGATAGAGTATAAAAAAATCCCAATCGAGAAAGTTCGATTGGGATTTTTTCTATATAGAAATTAACGAGAGTAGTACTCAACGATAAGTGCTTCGTTAATTTCAGAAGGTAGCTCAGAGCGTTCTGGGTAACGAGAATAAGAACCTTCTAGTTTTTCTGCGTCGAATGTTAGGAATTCTGGTACGAATGTGCTAGCTTCAAGAGCATCTGCGATAGCAGAAAGCTTTTGAGATTTTTCACGTACGGCAATAGTTTGACCAGGAACTACACGGTAAGATGGGATGTTTACACGACCGCCATCTACAGTGATATGACCGTGGTTAACTAATTGACGTGCTTGAGCACGAGTACGTGCAAGACCTAGGCGGTAAACGATGTTATCTAAACGAGATTCTAGAAGAATCAAGAAGTTTTCACCGTGGATACCTTGTAGGTTACCAGCGATATCGAACATGCTGCGGAATTGACGTTCGTTCAATCCATACATGAAACGTAATTTTTGCTTCTCTTGAAGCTGTGTACCATATTCAGAAAGCTTTTTACGTTGGTTTGGACCATGTTGTCCTGGAGCGTAAGGGCGCTTTTCTAATTCCTTACCTGTTCCGCTTAAAGAAATACCTAGACGACGAGACTTTTTCCAAGTTGAATCAGTATAACGAGCCATTGGAAATTTCTCTCCTTTATATTTTATATTTGCATAAAATAAAAACAGTGTGTCCTCTTCGCGCTGCTCATTTTGTTTTCATGTACCTTCGCCCCAGCAGCAGAGAGTTACGCAGTACACCTCTAATTAGAGGAACAAAATGATAACAACGGTGGCCCACCTAAGCTGCCTTTTATTTTACACAAAGAATATTGTACTGTTTTTATGGGAATGAGTCAAGAGGGAATGTGGAATTAGGAGTAAGTAAGCTGTGCTACAATGATAGAATGAACAGAAATGAGCGAGGTGATGGACTGTGACGGTCATGCTGGGAAACGTATCGGAAACAAAACAATCTAGACGAATAAGGGTTACTCTGATAATAGTATTAGTATTCATCGTAGGAGGGGCTATACTTTTTCAAAATCAATTACTACATCACCTTGGTTCCTCCTCATCGGAAAATCAAAAACCTTTAATGGCCTCCCATATTCCTTCCAATCATAATACGAAAGTAGCAATGATTAGGAAGAGGGAAGGGGATTTCTATTTAGTGTCCTATGACGTACAGGCAGACAATAAGTTTGTCGCTGTAGAATATACTCCCTTAGATTTAATCATAACGGAACTTATGTATGATGAAAAAGGGAATTTGTGGATGAAGCGGAAGGGTGAATGGAGTCGACTAAATGAGGAGCTAAAAGTCCAGGACTCCGGTGCCGGATTTGAAAAAAACAATGAGAAAAAATACAGTTTTAAGGTTTTAGAGGAGAACGGAAAGTATAGAGGTTCTGTTAAACAATCCTCACAATCTGTTTGGGAACAGGACTTTGAACAAAAACCTGTAAGTACAGTGCCTTTAGATGAAGGAAGAGAGCTTTGGATTGTGCTGTTTGATAACTTTAATACTACCATTATGAAGTCTTCCTAGTCGAATAGGCCGACAGAATAACAAGTATAATTTATTTTTGTAAATTTATAAAAAAGGAATAGGAAAAATAGACTATAAAAGATATAATGGAAGAGTAGATAGATTGAAATCCAAGGGGAAAAATAGGTGATGTGTGAATGACGCCATTTCAAAACCATTCAAACATTATAAAGGAAGTGAAGGTGGAGCTGTACGACATCTATATGAGCTTATCTAATGTATCATTTTGTACAGCCTTACAGGAAATAGCTAAACTTCTAAGAGCAAAGCTCGAAGGGAAGCGAGCTACTATATATACATACAATGAATGGGATGATGACTTTTCTCTGACTGCTGTTGCGGATCTCCCTGGTAGCAGGATGGAGCAGACCTCCATTATAGAGCTCCATGCACCCTTAATTACATATATGAAAACCCGGCCGTGCACCACGATAGAGAGGTATGGACAGCAATCTCTTATTCCTTTGTGTGAACAAGGAAATACTCAAGGGTATATTATTCTGGACTTCCGTGAGAAGCAAGATAATACGGAGTTTGACGTTCTTTTGAGAGATATAGGAGAAGAAATCCGCAAGTTTATGCAGCGTTTAAATGGCATGCGCTTTATGCTTCAAGAGGAAAGAAAGTATGAGAAATTATTTAATGTAACGAAAAATTTTCATTCTACTATGGAATTGGAAGAAATATTAAAGGAAATCATAGATACGCTAGAGGATTTTTATGCAGAGTTTGATTACTATCTTCATTTATCCCATGATTATTCTAGTGTTCCACATTTACCTATCAAAGAATTGTCATATGATTTAAATGAAACGGCCAGAGCGAGTACACAGGCTTATTTGACAGGGGAGCACCAGCTCGAGGATTGTCATCGTTCGAGACAGTCTTACTTCTATGCCCCTCTTAAAGGGAAGCAAGGGGTTTATGGCGTGCTGGAGATTGTAGCGCCACGTTTCATTCTATTTCCAGAAAAGGATATAGAGCTTATTACAATGTTAGCTAATGCTGCGGGAAACTCTCTGGAAAATGCGAGATTGTATCATCAATCCAGGAAAATTATTACGGATCTTCAATTAATAAATGAAACGTCTCATAAATTGAACTCCAATTTACGTTTGTCTGAAACCATTACTTATATGACGGAACGTATAACATATTCTTTTAATGCCGAGGAAGTAGGATTTATTCTATTTGATGAGCAAAATGGTAGTAGCTACCAGTTGTTAAAGGGAAGCACTACATTCTTTGACAAAGAAGCTTCCTATCCTCTAGTTAATTGGCTGGCTATGCAATTAAAGAATAAGAGTGAACCATTATTCGTTGGGGATGTACAAAGCAAATTTCCTAAATGGTCAACCAATTATCAGGCTATCATGGCTATCCCTATGATACAAAGGGGGGAGTTGACAGGAATGGCAGTGGTGCTGCATCAGACTCCATATTTCTTTAGCTTCGATACATTCAAGCTATTGCAATCGCTTATTCATCACTCCACTTTAGCCTTTGCCAATTCCATGCTAAGAGAGGAATTAGAGCAGTTGGTTAGAACGGATTATCTAACGAAATTACATTCGAGAAAATATTTAGATGAAGCGATTCAGACCCATATCGATTTAGAGCATGAAGGTTCCTTTATAATAATGGATATTGATAACTTTAAACTCGTTAATGATGTATATGGTCACCAGACGGGAGACCGTATACTTGTCCAAGTATCGACCATTATTAAAGAGTGTGTAGGAAGTTTAGGTATATGTGCTAGGTGGGGAGGGGAAGAAATAGCAGTTTATTTACCTTTCCTAACGTTAGAGGAAGGATATGAATTAGGTCAGAAAATCGTTGGTAAAATTGAAGCTGATACGAATCCTAGTGTTACTGTTTCATGTGGAGTTTCTTATTGGAATCCGTCTGTTCATCTAGACGGGAAACATTTATTTATGAGGGCGGATAAAGCTTTGTACAAAGCAAAAGAGGCTGGAAAAAATACTGTTAGAGTAGAACATTATGATGTTACTCAAAAAGGGAATTAAGAGGAAGAATAAGAAACCCCTGACATTGTGCAATTCACATTCCAGGGGTTTGTTTGTATAGGAAAGGGCATTATCTAAATAAATTCACTTAACACGTGAACAAATTGCTCTAAATATTGTTCATCATGTTCATCAAATCGATGTTTAACGGGGCTATCAATATCTAAGACTCCAAATATCTCTCCATCCTTAAATACGGGAACTACTATTTCAGATTGACTAGCTGCATCACAGGCGATGTGCCCAGGGAATTGGTTTACATCTGCAACTCTTTGTGTTTTCCCCTCGGAAACAGCTGTCCCGCAAACCCCTTTTCCACTTGGGATACGAACACAAGCGGGGAGACCTTGAAATGGACCGAGTACCAACTGATCTTGCTTCCAGATATAAAAGCCAACCCAATTGACTTCATCTAAAAATTGGTTCAATAACGCGGAGGCGTTGGATAGGTTTGCTAGTTGGTCTGGTTCATCCTCTAAAAGTGCCCTTAACTGTTTGATAACAAGATCATAGTTTTGAGATTTATTTCCACTGTATTGTTCGACATTAAACATTCAATATTCCTCCTTAGATATTCATATTATATAATTTCTAGTAAAAATTCGACAAAATGCATGCAGTTATTGACGAGCGAAACATGCAGGAATCCCCCTCACGAAGGAAGAAGAATTATTCAAAGTAGGAGGGATAAGCATGACAAAGACGTCCACTAAGCAGAAAGTGATGGATGCTGCTAGTTACCTTTTTTATACGCAAGGATACAATGGCACTTCGGTGAGAGACATTGCATCAAAAGCTAATGTGAATGTGTCTTTAATCAGCTACTATTTTAAAAATAAACAAGGTTTGTTAGAGCATCTCATCGTTACGTACTTTGAAGGATATATTGACATGTTGGAATCCGTTTATCAGGTAGATACTGATCATCCTAGTAAAGTAAAGCTTTGTCAAATGATTGAAGCAATTATACAATACAAACAGAAACACTATCAATTTACGTGTTTCATCCATAGAGAATTGACGCATGACAATGTGTTTGTGAGAGAGATGATGGTTACTTATTTAGCTAAAGAGAAATATGTTTTGTTTAATTTGTTTAAACATGTCCTACTGGCGCAGGGGATTAAACCTATTAAAATAAATTATTACTATATTCATTTAAAAGGGATGGTAATGACACCGTTTCTTATGACGTATGAAATGAAGGAGTATGTACTTACAGATCATTCTCACGACTTTTTTATAAAGCAATATTCTCAAACAGTATTTAATTGGCTGGAGCATATTTGCGGCATGAATACTCCAAAAGGCTATGAAATGGAAGTTATGTAGCTGCTGCATCCGGTCCATGTAAATAAAGTGAAAATATAAGCTTCCATTCCGAGATAATGAAAGTCCGTTTAATGGATAGGAAGGTATGGTCTGGAAAACACCTGTTCTCCTGCTGCCCAACACGATGTGGGGTAGTTCAATCTGCTACAGGACGTAGCGGTTTTACCGGAATCTCTTCCCTTTAACCAATTGTCCTTAGAGTCAAAATAAGAGAAACCAAAATAGCCTTCGTAAATAAAGGTAGGCACCTATCAAGATAGGGTTTTCTCTAAAAGTTGAGTACTGCTCCCCACAAAGAAGCAGTACTTTTTTTGTGTAGTAGTTCATTTCGAGGGAAATTATGTCAATTTAGTTAATAATTTTGAAAAATTTTAGCCAAAAGGAAGGTTTACATGGTATCATAAAATCAACGTGAATACATAATTTGTCGTTCGTTTATATAGATGTACTTGACACTAGTTAGGAGGACCTTTATGGAGTACGTCATCGCTGTTTTACTTGCAATGGTAGTGGTAGTAATTTACGGACTAATCCTGCGCAAAAAAGTCTATGATCAAGTCGATCGTTTAGAATATTGGAAATTAGATATATCTAATCGAAATGTAACGGAAGAGTTATCAAAGGTGAAGAATTTGAACCTCTCCGGGGAAACGCAGGATAGATTCGAGAAATGGCGTTCCGATTGGGATGATATCCTTTCTAGACAGCTCCCAGATTTAGAAGAAGGGTTATTTTATGCAGAAGAACATGCTGATCGTTACCGCTTCCGAAAAGCGAACGGCGTGCTGAAAGACATTGAGCAATCCTTACAATCTATAGAGCAGTCTATTGATGCAATGCTGGAAGAATTAGATACACTGCTAAACTCGGAACAGAATTCCAGGGAAAATGTAGAACTTATTGAGCCTCAAATTAAGGAATTGAAGAAGAAGCTGCTTCAGCAACGGTACATGTTTGGTAAAGCGGAGGCTAAATTCGAAGAGAAGATTAGCGAAGCTCAACAGCAAATGGCCAGCTACTATCAATTAGTAGAATATGGAAACTATTTTGAAGCATACGAAATGGTGGAATCGATTAAGCTGGAATTAGATACGCTGCAGGAGAAGATAGAAGCGTTCCCTGAGTTATATAAACTATATAAACGGGACCTTCCTGATCAACTAGAGCAATTAAATAATGGAATTAAGGAAATGAAAGAAAATGGCTTTCGCATAGACCATTATGGATTTGAAGAAGAGGTATTGAAGTATCAACAGCAGATTGATGAGTATGTAGAATCACTGGAAAACGCAGAGCTAGAAGAAGCTCAATCCTACCTTCCAGAATTAGAAAATAGAATTCAGGAAATGTACACGGAATTGGAAAAAGAGGCAGTAGCAAAGAGCTATGTGGAAAAGCATCAAGAGCAGCTTTTAGACAATTTAACTAACATTTCTGATGATATTGCCGATACTAAGGAAGAAGTTGAGCAACTACAGAACATGTATCATGTAGAAGATAAAGATATCGAAATGTATGTAAGTCTGGAAAAATGGATTAACAAGCTAACACACCAACTAGAGGATATTCGTCAGGATATTAATGATGATGAAACTTCCTATATTACAATCCGCTCCAAAGTAGAAAGTTTCTCCAGTCAGTTACAAGAGTTAACAGATCAGCATAGGCAATATCAGGATCACTTGTACACCTTGCGTAAAGGAGAAAGAGAAGCAAAGGATTCTATTCACCAAGCCAAACAAGATTTAATGTCTGTTTATCGAAAGCTGCAGAAAAGTAATATCCCTGGTGTACCATCCTACATAGATGATGTGTTAGAGCAGAGCAGAGCTTCACTAATGGACGTGCAATATAAGATTGAGGATCAGCCTCTTGATATGACTCAGGTCCAATCGACATTAGATAAAGCTTTACATGATGTACAACAAGCCAAAGAGCAAACGGATTCCTTATTGGATGAAGCGCATTTAGCAGAACAAGCCATTCAATATGGTAATCGATATCGCAGCAAATATCCAAAGGTGGCCGCTCAATTAAATGAAGCAGAACAAGCTTTTCGAGCTTATCAATATGATGAAGCGTTAAGGAAAGCGAGTTATGCAATTGAAGAAATTGAGCCGGGTGCAGTGGAACGCATTAAAGAAATAATGAATACGCCTGTGGGATAGGTGATAATAGGTGCAAAAGAAAATCGTCCTTGGTTTATCTATTCTTTCCATTTCGGTATGGATGTTGACCATCGTCATTCTGGTGACGGACGGTAGTGGTAAGAATATAGCGAATCCACATACTGGAAAAGAATTTCATCCAGATACCAAAACAACCGATACTTTTGTGGAACGGTTGACGGTCATTTCTATGAAAGATGTTGAAGAAAGCGATAACCAAATAAAACAAGCAGGAATTACTAGTGAATGGGTGGCGAGTCAACCTGGAGATAATAGGATATCTATTGACGACTTGCTTGAGTCCTTTACACAATAAGGCTTGAATTATCTTGTACCCCAGTACCTTTAACAGGTCTGGGGTACTCCTATGTTATGCTAGATGTATGGATGTTTATTGTTTAAGGAAAGTATGATAACATATTAGATTGCAAAAATGAAAAAGGGGTTACCATCATGATTTATTTTGATAATAGTGCAACTACTAAGCCATACCCTGAAGTGCTGGAGACATTTCGTCACGTATCGGAACAATATTATGCAAATCCTTCTTCCATTCATCGGTTCGGCAGTGATGCAGAACGACTTTTACTCCAATCCAAAAAACAAGCAGGTCAGTTGTTGGGAGTAGAACCAGATGAAGTTGTATTCACTTCAGGAGGAACCGAAGGAAATAATTTAGCAATTAAAGGAATTGCACTTCAGCATCAGAATAGAGGAAAGCACGTTATCACAACACAGGTTGAGCACCCTTCCGTTTTAGAAGCATGTAAATCTATAGAAGCACTTGGGTTTGAAATCACCTATCTGCCAGTAGATGGTGAAGGAAGAATTAGTGTGGACTCTGTGCAAAATGCCATAAGAGAGGATACTATTTTAATTAGTGTTATGCATGTAAATAATGAATTAGGCACGATTCAGCCTATAGATGAAATTGCCAAAGTTGCTAATCAATATCCTAAATTATATTTTCATGTTGATTACGTGCAAGGATTGGGTAAAGTAACCTTAAACATGAGACAGAGTGGTATTGATTTATGTACTATGTCTAGCCATAAAATTCACGGTTTAAAAGGAACCGGTATGCTTTATATACAAAAAGGCACCTCCTTATTCCCTCTTTTGCACGGAGGAAGCCAGGAAGCCTCCTACCGAGCAGGGACAGAGAACCTTGCAGGGATAGTTTCTATGGTGAAAGCATTGCGAATGGTGCTGGAGAAGCAAAAGAACAAGTTCGACCATCTTGTGGGCTTGCGAGATAAGCTTCGCAGTGAGTTATCTCAACTGCCAAATGTGTATCTCAATTCACCTGAATCTGGTGCGCCACACATCCTTAATTTCTCCGTACCGGGATTTAAGCCAGAAGTAGTGATTCATGCTTTGGGTGAAAGAGGAATATTTATTTCTACAAAATCAGCCTGTTCTTCTAAACAGGAGGATGAAAGTGCAATCCTGAATGCGTGTGGTCTAAGTAGAGAGCTCTCTGCCTCGGCATTACGGATTAGCCTGTCCTATGAGAATTCAAAAGAAGAAGTAAACAACTGTGTTAGTGCTTTACAGGAAGTATTAACCGAACTAAGTGGAGTAATGGGGTAGATAATGATGCAATACAATCATATATTAATTCGATACGGTGAGATGGCGTTAAAGGGCAAAAACAAAAAGCACTTTGTTGGTCAGCTTTCTCACAATGTTAAGTTTAAACTAAAGAAATTCCCAAATATTGAACTGACCAAAACACATGACAGAATGTACGTTCTCTTAAACGGCGAGGAGCCACAGCCCATTATAGAGGTATTGAAGGATATCTTCGGAATTCAATCCATGAGTCTTGCTTTAAAGGTGAATAGCGAGGAAGAAGCTATTAAGGAGGCTGCATTACACACCTTAACAGACCCAGCTGGTGTAAAAACATTTAAAATTTCAACGAGAAGAGTGGATAAACAATTTCCTATTAATTCTCAGGATATGAATCGTGTCCTAGGCGGTCACCTACTTCAATCAACAGACGGATATACAGTTGATGTCCACCAGCCTGATATTGAAATTTCAGTAGAAATTAGAAAAGAAGGGACATATATCACCTCTGAGAAAATTCAAGGGGCAGGCGGGCTGCCAGTTGGGACAGCTGGTAAAAGCCTATTACTCTTGTCAGGAGGAATCGATAGTCCTGTTGCAGGGTATTTAACAATGAAGCGAGGTGTGGAAATTGAGGCAATACACTTCCATTCACCTCCTTTCACAAGCGAGCGGTCGAAGCAAAAAGTGATCGATTTGGCTAAGAAATTAACAAGATTCGGACATAAAGTCAGGCTGCATGTAGTTCCATTTACAGCATTGCAGCAATCAATGTTCAGGCAAATACCCCAGCACTATGGCATGACTATTATGCGCAGACTCATGCTGCAAATTAGTGAACGTGTGGCTGAAAAAGAAGGTATCCTGAGCTTTACGACCGGTGAAAGCTTAGGGCAGGTCGCCAGTCAAACAATGGAGAGTATGCACACCATTAATCAAGTAACAAATTATCCAATTATCCGACCTTTAGTAGCTATGGACAAGCTTGATATCATTGATATTTCTAAGAAAATTGATACGTACGACATATCCATTAGACCATACGAGGATTGTTGTACTGTCTTTGTTCCGAAGCAACCAAAAACAAAGCCAGATAAAGAAAAGGTTTCAGGAATAGAAGCACAAATAGACTACGGAGAAGAATTTGAGAGAACAATTGAAAATATTGAAGTGTTAGAGTTTTATGATGAAGAAGCGGAAGAGGTCAATGAATTTTCCGACTTATTCTAATGTATTGGTAAAATTTGATTAGTATTCACCCCTTATGGTTGCGCACCCTAGTTAGTAACAAGGAGGTGAATTCATCATGGCATATAACAACTCTAACCAACTTGTAGTACCTGGTGTACAACAAGCATTAGATCAAATGAAAACTGAAATTGCTCAAGAATTTGGCGTACAACTTGGTCCAGATTCTACAGCTCGCCAAAACGGTTCTGTTGGCGGTGAAATCACAAAGCGTCTAGTACAAATGGCTGAACAGCAGTACAGCGGAAAATAATACGAATAAGATTGGCTAGGAGGGCAGTGAAAACACTGCTCTTCTTCTTTATATAGTTTGTCTTCCATTTTCATCCTGTATATGCTAAGGTACAACAAAAAAGTATGACAAGGGAGTTGCACAACATGGGAGAATTGTGGTTTGGAGGAACAATATATACTATGGAGCACGAGCAGGACACAGTCGAAGCGGTCTATGTGGAGAATGGTGTGATACAAGCTGTGGGCGATGAACATAAGCTAAGAAATCATTACAAAGCTAGTGTCTTGCAAGAAATCAATTTACAAGGGCAAGTCATGTACCCGGGGTTTGTAGACAGCCATCTTCATTTGGTGGGCCATGGGGAAAAGCTGATGCGGTTACATTTAGCGTACTATACTTCCAAAGAGGAAGTAATCCAGGCTCTATCCCAGCAAGTGAGACATTTAGAAGCAGGACAGTGGTTAATTGGTGAGGGCTGGAATGAGAATCAATGGGACACACCAACACCGATTCATCGAAGAGAACTAGATCTTATATCAACCGAGCATCCTATTATGCTATCTAGAGTATGCAGACATGCTTTACTTGCTAACAGTAAAGCAATGGAGCTGGCTGGAATAACCGAACAAACCTCTCATCCTCAAGGTGGAAAAATAGAGAGGGATGCCAATGGATTGACTGGTCTATTTCTGGATACAGCTCAGGATTTAATTAAGAAAGCAATGCCCTCTTTCAATCAAAGCTATATTGAACATGCTATACGATTAGCCGTAGAGGATCTCCTAAGGCATGGAATTGTAGGAGGACATACAGAAGATTTGGCCTATTATGGATCGTTTGACCAAACCTATAAAGCATTTAAGAACATTATTTCAGAAGATAAGATTAAGTTTCGCACCCATTTATTAGTTCATCATGATGTTATAGAGAATATGCAGCATTGCGGGATTGTTCAAGATACTGACTTTGTAGAGTGTGGAGCGATGAAGGTGTTTTCAGATGGTGCTTTAGGTGGGAGAACAGCCTGGTTATCAGAGCCGTATCAAGATGATCACAATAATACAGGAATCCCGATACATAAATCCAAAGATTTGGAAGCACTTGTACAGCAGGCAAGGAACTATCACATGCCAATAGCTATACATGCCATTGGGGATAGGGCAGTAGAGGAAGCGGCTAATGTGCTTGTAGCATATCCTTCCACATCTACTCTCCCAGACAGGATTATTCATGCGCAGGTTATGAGGGATGAACTGTATGATAAGATAAAACAGGGCAATATCATCATAGATATCCAACCTACTTTTGTTTCCTCTGATTTCCCCTGGGTTTTAGATCGATTAGGGCAGCATCGTGAACCACAGGCATATCCATGGAAGACTTTCTTAGAGCATGGAATTGTATGTGCCGGTGGTTCGGATGCACCCATTGAAGAGATTAGTCCAATTCAAGGCATTCAGTCTGCCATTACCCGTACTTCCTACTTAGACCATAAAGTGTATGGCGAAGAGCAGCGGCTAACACCTTTTGAGGCTGTCTCATTATATACTACTGCTCCTGCACAAGCAATCGGGCAGGCGAATAGAAAGGGACAGATACAGGAAGGGTACACAGCAGATTTTACGATTCTAGACAGAGATTTGTTCACAATTGACCCAGAAAACATGTTACAAGTTTCTGTCACCAAAACCGTTGTAGACGGAACCATTATGTATGAGAATATATAGAACGATACATTTGTTGAATTCCATTAAAAAAGGACGACCTTAAAATGTCGTCCTTTTTTAATCTGATTTTATAGAAAAGTTCTTTTTACCCGTTCCCAATAGGAGTTATTCTTGAGCTTAATCGTCTTTACTATCCTGTCACTCAGCGTAATTGTTATATCCGTCATGTTGCGGATAGGTAATGCTTCATTGTCTACTCCAATGATGGGGTAATCATTACCATCCTGCTCCATCTGAAGAACAAGCTTTCTTTCTCCGCCAAGGATAAAGGAAGAGCCCAATGTTCTAAAGCGATTATTATTTAAAGAAGCTAGTTCTGATACTTGAAAACAAGGGATTTTAGGATCTACAACGGCACCACTGATGGATTTATTATAAGCAGTACTTCCAGTAGGCGTTGCTACAATCAGTCCGTCTCCTCGAAAACTCTCAAAATGCAAATCATCGATATATACATGCAAGCTAATAGTTTTAATTAAACTAGAGCGAATGCTTACTTCATTTAAGCAGTAGAAGGAGGAGCTGTTGTTTACATTAGCTTCAATAACAGGGAACCTTCTTACCTCAAGCTCTTCATATTTCATCGATTCTACCATCTCATTAAAGTGTTCCATATTGAAATCACAATATAATCCGGCATCAGCACCAGCATGCTTAATACCAGTGTATAGACAATCCTGACGGAAGCCTGTCTGTCTTACGGCCTGTAAAAACATTCCGTCCCCACCCACGCTCACAATAATGTTTGCGTCTTCAGCAGAATCGACAATATGAAAGCCATTTTCTACTGCTAAATCAAATAATGGATTAAGTTTCTCCTGTAATTCTTTATCTTTTTTGTAAAAAAAGTATAGATTCTTTCTTTCTGCCATATGTATCCCTCCAACGAATCATTTGCATTTATCATACCAAAAAAGAAATCGATTTCATAGAACTCCTGCTAAGGTGATCGGTTGGCAAACGTAATTGCTTGTTCTGTATTGAGCTTTAATGTCTCGTCTTAAAGTGGGGAAATATAGGCAGGGATGGAGTGCTTTTCCGTCGATAAACGTAACGAACCTGTTCTATATATTTTTTCACAATTACGTTTTCCCCGATAACCATATCATTCTCCTCCAAATAGTCGTTAGCAGTCCCGTTAAAATAACGATTTAGGTTTAAACTGTAGCAGACTGGCTTACACTGTGAAGGTGAGGAGGGTGACGTATGTGGATGATTGGCATTATTTTATTTCTAATTTTAAATCTTTGTATCATCATCCTGTCTAAATTGCGTTTATCGTTACTTTATCTACATAAGGATGATAAGGATTTTGTAAGGCTTGAGCTCCGCTTTCTTCATTTTGTAAAAATAAAAAAAGAAATTCCATTAGTTGCATTTGATAAAGAGGATATGTCGATTAAAACGGAAGAGAAGACAGAAGTGGGCAATCAGAATAAGGGAGAGGAAAGTAAAAATTATACCCCTAAAGAAATACTGCATCGTATAAAGGAGTTTCAGTCTGCTCTACAACGAGTAGTAGGGATGCACCGTATTATAAGAAGGTTTCTACGAAAAGTCTCTATTCATTCCTTCCAATGGGAGACGCAGGTAGGATTACCATCTGCCAGCACTACAGGAATGGTATGTGGGGCGATTTGGGCTGCTAAGGGCTCTGTAGTTGGAGTGCTTTCTCATTTTATGCAGCTGAAAACGAGACCGGATATGAAGGTGACTCCTTTTTTTCAGCAAACGCATTCCTATACAAGACTAGAGTGTATGATTTCGTTTCGTTTTGGGCAAGCTATTTTCGCAGTATTTCAAATCGTCCGGTACACACGCGGGAAGGTACCTAAGTGGAGAAGAAAAACGGCGTAGTTACTTAAAGGAGGAATAATCATGTCAGAACATCCTATCCAAGGTCTTATGACCACGGCAATGGAAAATTTGAAAGATATGATTGATGTAAATACCATAATTGGTGATCCAGTGGAAACACCAGACGGCAGTACTTTAATCATTACTGTTTCGAAAGTAGGATTCGGCTTTGCAGCAGGTGGTAGTGAATTTTACATGGACCAGCAAAAACATGGACAGAACCAAGGCCGATCAAACAATGGTAGCAACGGTCAAGGAAATCAGAGCGAAAGCGAGCTTCCATTTGGTGGAGGTAGTGGGGGTGGAGTCTCAATTACTCCTATCGCATTTCTAATTGTGAATAAAACTTCAGGTGTAAAGATGATTCATCTTGATGAGCATACCCATCTCTATGAGCGTTTACTGGATCTTGCTCCTCAAGCTGTGGAGAAGATTCAAGAAGCTCTTGGTAAGAAACATCAATCGGACCAGCACCAAAATGGTCGCTCCTCCTCTAGTGGCGGAGAAGGAAATGGGAACCAAAATTACTCCTGGTAATGGATATGATTAGACATATAGGAAAACTGCCTTCATAATTAGAAATGGAGGCAGTTTTTGATAGGAACTGCACAATCTAATGAATGATAATCATGAGGGAGGAATTATCGTGGCAAACGTAACATTTAAAAACAACCCAGTAACTCTAGTAGGAGACGAAGTAAAGGTTGGAGAAAAGGCTCCTGCATTTACAGTTCTTGCAAATGACTTATCAGAGGTTTCATTAGATGATTATAAAGGCAATGTGAAGCTTATTAGTGTAGTCCCATCTCTTGACACAGGAGTTTGTGATGCACAAACACGTAAATTTAATGAAGAAGCAGATAAGCTAGATAACGTAAAAGTACTTACTGTAAGTATGGATCTTCCATTTGCACAAAAGCGCTGGTGTGGAGCTAATGGTATTGAGAACGTAGACACATTATCGGACCACCGTGATGCTTATTTTGGTGAAGCATTTGGTGTGCTTATTAAAGAAATGCGCTTGTTAACTCGTGCCGTATTTGTTGTGAATAGCGAAGATGAAGTGGTATATGCTGAATATGTTCCCGAAGCAACAGATCATCCGAATTATGAGGCAGCACTTCAAGCAGCTCAAGAAGCAAAATAAGCTAACCTAAGCCCGGCACTCGTGCCGGGCTTTCTTGTGAGATAGAATTGAATGTGAAACGGAATAAAAATTGTATTCTGCTTTATTCTACCTATCATCTTTTGCTAGAATAGGGAAGGTTAAAGACAGGATAGGAGGTTAATGAATTGACAGAATCCATGACAGAGCAATTATATAATTGGATAGATGAAGTGTCTGAGAAGATTGGGGAGGAACACGACCACCCTTATATAGATTTATTGCCGATGGCGGCGCGTGTTTTATTTGAGCAGCAAATTCCTGAGGAATATAGTGATAATTTACGTGCGTACATGAATGATAAATTGTCGGTAATTAACTTGGAGGAATACAATAAGGAAGAGGTACGTAAAGCTGTTCAGCTTGCTACATTAAAAGGGATGAAAGGCTACACTCAGCAGCAGCATATGATTACACCTGACTCTGTTGCTATTTTTATGGGATATATTTTGGAGAAGCTTCTCTCAGACCTATCTGAGCTGCGGTTATTTGACCCTGTTGTAGGAAGCGGAAATTTAATAACAGCAGTTATTAATCAATTGGATAAAAATGTGGAAGCCTATGGTAGTGATGTAGATCAATCGCTATTACAGCTAGCCTTAATGAATGCTGATTTGCAGCATACATCCGTGGAATTCTTTCACCAGGATAGCTTACAGCCATTCTTATTAGAGCCGGTAGATAGTGTGGTTGCGGACCTTCCAGTAGGGTATTATCCTGACGATGTACAAGCCAGTAAATTTACTATGAAAGCACCTTCTGGCCATACCTTTGCCCACCACTTGTTGATGGAACAAAGCATTAATTATCTGAAGGAAGGCGGTTTTGGTGTATATTTAGTACCAAACTTCTTATTTGAAAGTGATCAATCTGAACTGCTTCACGATTATTTCCAGCAGCATGTGCACGTCGTAGGTGTACTTCAGCTTCCGGATTCCATGTTTAAGAAGGAGCAATTTGGAAAGAGTGTGCTAATTCTTCAGAAGAAAGGTACGCATACCAAGGCGCCAACGGAAGCATTATTAGCGAAGCTGCCCGCCTTCTCGGATGCTGAAGCAATGAATGAAATGCTTGAGAAAATCAACGCTTGGTTTAAAGAATATAGAGGGTAAGAATTGTGAGAAAATAAAGATTTTGGACGGAAAGCGTTGCCAATTTCACAAGCGACTTGAAAAGGTTCATAACGGGTGTTTAAATGGATAGTGGTAAACTTGAACCTAGTATAAGGGGATGAAGAATAGTGAGCAAAACGTTAGCAATTAATGCAGGTAGTTCTTCCTTGAAATTCCAGCTAATTGAAATGCCAAATGAAGAAGTGGTAACTAAAGGATTAGTAGAACGAATTGGCTTAGAAGACGCTGTATTTACAATTGAAATAAATGGCGAGAAAGACAAAACAGTAACAGATATTCCAAATCACGAACGCGCAGTAGAAATTCTAGTCGATAAACTTACTAGTACTGGTGCTGTTCAGTCGTTAGATGAAATAGAAGGTATTGGTCATAGAGTAGTACATGGAGGAGAGCGCTTCAGTGATTCTGCGTTAGTAACAGAAGATGTTATTAAGGAAATAGAAGAAGTATCCGACCTAGCTCCGCTTCATAATCCGGCTAACCTTACAGGCATTCGTGCGTTTCAACAAATTTTGCCTAATGTACCGGCTGTTGTTGTATTTGATACGGCTTTCCACCAATCCATGCCGGAGCAATCATATCTTTACAGCCTTCCTTATGAATATTATGAGGAATATGGAATTCGTAAGTATGGCTTCCATGGAACTTCCCATAAATATGTGTCCCAACGTGCTGCTGAAATGCTAAATCGTCCGATTGAACAGCTACGGGTTCTTTCCTGTCACCTTGGAAATGGAGCGAGTATTGCAGCTATTGAAGGGGGAAAATCCGTCGATACATCCATGGGCTTTACACCTCTAGCAGGTGTTACGATGGGAACTCGTTCAGGTAACATTGACCCAGCGTTAATTCCATTTATTATGGAGAAGACTGGCAAATCAGCTGAAGAAGTGCTTCACGTTTTAAATAAGGAAAGTGGAATGCTTGCTATCTCAGGTTTCTCCAGTGACCTTCGTGATATTAAGGATAAAGCAGAAGCGGGGGATGAGCGTTCTGAGCTAGCTCTTGAAGTATTCGCCTCTCGCATTCACAAATATATCGGTTCCTATGCTGCCCGCATGCATGGATTGGATGCTATTGTATTCACTGCTGGTATTGGCGAAAATAGCGATGCTATTCGTGCTAGAATATTAAAAGGTCTAGAGTTTATGGGTGTATATTGGGATCCAGCTCTTAACCAAACCCGTGGAGAAGAAGCATTTATCAGCTATCCGCATTCTCCAGTAAAAGTAATGGTTATTCCAACAAACGAAGAAGTTATGATTGCTCGTGATACGGTTCGTTTAATTGAAGAAAATAAATAGATACACAAAGCTGCTTGCGCATAATAACGTAGGCAGCTTTTTTGTTTTATCTTTTATTCCTTGCTGCGCATGTTCGCATACCTAAGAAAATAAGCTACAATAAATATATACTCTAAGAACTAGGGGGCGTTTATAGGTGAGTGAGCAAAAAGTGTGGGAGGATATAAAGCATTGGGAAGATCAATGGAAGGACTATAGGGCAAATGACTTTGAGATGCTGTACGAACAATGGATGCAAAAAGCATTTGCTAGTATGAAGGGAAAGAATAAAAAAACGTTTTTCCACCGCATGGACCAATGGTTATTCCATACACATTCCTACATACAAGGGACTGCGTTTCAAAATGAAGCGCGAGAACGAATTCTCACCAGTGGTCGTATTTTTGTGCCTGATGTGGAACATTTGGAGGATATGAAGGAATTATCCATTGACCAGCTTACCTATTTAGCGTATCAACATATTGCGAAAGGCAAGATGTACTCTTTTGCACAAGGGGGATTAACTGGCACGGGAGGGTATCTTCTGCTCGGAGTGGACTTTCCTATGATGATTATTTTAAATCTACGAGCTGTACAGTTAATAGGCCTTACATTCGGTTATGAAGTAAATCACCCCTATGAAATGATGCTTTCTCTTAAGATATTTCATGCTGCTACCCTCCCAAAGAGATTACAAAAAGGGGCTTGGGATCAACTCAAAGAAGAGCTGAATCATTACTCCTCTCCCTTTATATATGCAGGAGAGGATGCGTTAACAGATGAGACATGGCTTGAACAGCCATTGAAGCAAAGCATGAAGTCCATGTTCATTCTAATGTTTAGAAAGAAAATGATTCAAGGTCTTCCGATTGTGAGCATGGTTGTAGGAGCTACCCTCAATTATCAGTTGACGAGACAGGTTACGGAGTTTGCATTAAGGTTTTATCAATATCGTTACTTACTAGAGCAAGGAGAATGGGAATAATGTCTATAGATAGTAAAGATGGAGTGGGTCTAAATTGTAAAGTGATCACTATTTCAGATACACGTACAGAGCAAACCGATAAAAGCGGAAGGATTGTAAAGGAATATGTAGAGGGTGCTGGCCATAATGTTGTTGCTTACGAGCTTGTAAAGGATGAAGAGGCAGCCATTGAAGAGAGTGTATTAGCAGGCTGTCAGAATAAACATATAGATGTCATCATTACAAGCGGTGGTACTGGTATAGCCAAGAGAGATGTAACGATTGAAACGGTAGGAAGGTTGCTGGAGAAGGAAATGGTCGGTTTTGGAGAATTATTTCGCATGCTTAGCTTTACGGAAGATATCGGCTCAAAAGCTATGTTATCCAGGGCAATTGCTGGCGTTAGAGCGGAGACGGTTATTTTCTCTGCACCAGGCTCAAGTGGAGCTGTTACTCTCGCTATGAAGCGTCTTATCCTTCCAGAGCTTTACCATTGTGTAACAGAAGTAAGAAAATAACACTACGTGTGCCTTCTAGTACTCTGCAATCTTTATTGAAGCATTTTTCTTTTTCAACCTAACCTTGCTGCCGTTAATTGAATTTCCCTTCTTTATATCGACAGTAATATTGAATAATTAATAACCAAAGATAATATTTGGAGCTTGGAGAAGTATTAATAAAACTATCTTAACTTTATGAAACAGTATATAATATAGTTAATTTAATAACAGTTTTTTATGGCATTTAAAAAATTTTCCAAAAATTAATGTTCCTGACAAATTCCAACATCATTTTTAAGACAAGTTCTGTATAGTAATTCCATACAAGTCCTTCAGAAAAAGGCATACTAGCTGAAAGGCTGGGTCGCAAAGTCACAGGTCTACCGTACAGAGGGTACCATGACGGCTGGGCTACCTGAAATAATCAGGTTTGGAGGAGGCCATATGAGCGATATGAATACTAAGACGTATGAACTTGATCAAGAATGGCTTGAATTGATGAAGCAAGCCAAAGAAATGGGGTTGAGTAAAGAAGAAGTATCCATTTTTTTGAAGGCGGCGGGGAACAATAAACAGGCAATGAATCGATATAATATTCTTTAAAACGAATTGTTTGAAAAATGGAATGAAACCTATTAACGAAATGTGGTATACTTCATTTCAGGAAGTAGGTGAAGTGCCATGATAGGTGAAAAGATTAAAGCTATGAGGCAAGAAAAAAAGTTATCCTTATCTGAACTAGCAGAAAAAGCAGGCGTGGCCAAGTCTTATTTAAGTTCCATTGAACGAAATTTACAACAGAACCCGTCCATTCAATTTCTCGAGAAGATTTCTAAGGTATTAAATGTGCCTCTTGAACAATTGCTACATAGTAATAACCCTCATGAGTACGATGAAAATCTAGATCGGGACTGGGTTGATTTGGTGAAAGAAGCTCAACATTCAGGGGTGACGAAAGATCAATTTAAAGAATTTCTTGAATTTAACAAATGGAAATTGAACCAGGACCAAAACAATAAATCCAATGATAACTGAACAAACATCATATAGGAAGCAAATAAGGAGAGAGCATCCATTGATGCTCTCTCTTTATTTGCTTCTATTCTTTATCTGGCCGAATGACTAATACATCACAATTGGCATACCGGGTTATATGCTCAGAAACACTTCCTATAAAGAACCTCTCCACTGCATTTAACCCTGTTGCTCCACAGATAATTAGGTCGGCTTCGAACTTTGGGGCGACTTCTTTTGCGATTTTTACTTTAGGAGATCCATAGTCAATATCCACCTGAATGTGTTGCAAGCCCGCTTCTTTAGCCTTTCTCTCGTACCTTGCCAGTAATTCTGCTGCATATTTATCCGCACGCTCTGCTAAGGTACGATCGTAAGCCTCCACTGTTGCAAAAGCTCTTGTATCCACAACATGAGACACAAATAACGTAGCATCATTTCGTTTTGCAATCTCCACAGCCTTCTCAAAAGCATGTTCAGATGCCTCGGAACCATCTATAGCGACAACAATTCGTTTATATTCAAATGGCATATGGGTTCTCTCCCTTCACTTTTTTCTATTATAACATGGGGAAGGTGGTAAATGGAAAAAGGTGTGACGAAGAATCAGAAGGTTTTGTGACATACTATCACAAGGAGGTGTCACCAAAATGGGCGAAAAAAATAAACTTGGCTTACAATTTGATCCGGACGGGGAAAAAATGACGTCTGAGCAGCTTTCAGAAAGTTATCAAAGTGGTGTAATAGAAGAATTTGACCCACCTAAACAATCCGATAAAAAAGGTTCTCGTCAAGAACGAATGAAGTAAAAGGAAAAGCTCATCCTCCTCCTAAACGAAGGAAGATGAGCTTTTACATTTGGCTTTTGCAAGCAAACCATACAAAATACTTACAAGGACAAAGGTGATAAATCCTGGTGATATGGCGACGGGCAAAGCAAAATAACAAATAGTCCCGAGACCAATGGAGATGAGGGGGAGAATACTTATCCGGTTGTTTTCATTTATGGAGAGTAAATCACTATTTGAAATGCTGCTACGCTTAACATATAAGAAATCAATAACTATTACAGCTGAGATAGGTATTATCAGCCCTCCCAAGCCCGAGATAAATTGCTCTGCCTCATTTACTAATGCCGGAACAGAGCTGAACGATATTCCAAATATACCGAATAGGAGAGCGCTCTGCAGCCTGGTAAGGGAGGGGAACGTATTTAACAGACTGTATCCTCCTGTATAGGCATTACTCATATTGATGGATAGCATTGATAGGATAGCTGTCGCTGTAATAATAGCAATAAAAATAGGTATGCTAGTATGCTCGGAGGCAGAAACGTAAGGATTTAATTCCCCGAATAAATAAGCAGAGCCGCTGCCAAGAATCGCCGTCAGCATAAAACCGAAGCTATTCCCAAGCATTAATCCAATGGCCCCTTGACGAGGAGACTTTGCATATCTTGTCATATCTGCTGATGCACTTACACCAGAAATATATTGAACAAAGGCAAGACTTGCGTAAAAGGCCATAGCGGAAAAGGAACCGTGTCCTCCTTCTGGTGTAAGCGTAAATAATGAATGATTGCTTTCTGATGTAGTAAAGTAGATATATAGCATTGTCCCTTCCCCGGCTAATAAGAGAGGAAGGAAATACGTAGTGGCTCTTTTTACTGCTTCAAAACCGATGATAGCCAGTAATATCATGATGAGGGATATAGGGATAGAGAGCATTAAAAATGGATACTCTGTACCTGTTAACCTTACAATAAGTTGTTGAATGACATAGGTCCCTCCTATGGTCTGGACACTAAACCAGTATAAGGACGTAAGACTGCGAATAGGGGAGGCGAGAAATCGTGCACCTTTCCCGCCAAGCATCGTTCGAATGGCATACTGAGAAGGGAGTCCATATCTCCCGCCAGGTAAGGATAAATAGGAAACGAATATAAATGCAATAATAGCGCCAACACTTGTAGCTGCAATAGCAGAAGTGAACGAGAGTCCACCTTCTAATACAGCAAGGGCAGGGATAAGAAAGTTTCCAGCGTTGGCAGAGATAGCAATCTGAATAAACATATATCTGTACCACGGTGTAGTTCTCAAGGAGAAAGGTACTGCCTCTAATCCCATGGTCTCTATGACTTTTGATTGGATAGCTCGCTCTGATGTACTTATTTGACTCACTCCTTCAGCTCACCTCATTGTACATAAATAATGGAAGTATTGTAAATTAGTAAGGAGGAAAGTTTGATGCGACATGCCTTAATAACAGCAGGCTCAAAGGGATTGGGGAGAAAAGTAGCAGAACAGTTTATAGAAGCTGGATATAGTGTCACCATTTCTTATCGTCAGGATAAGGAAAAGGCAGAGGCCTTATGGAGTAAATACCCTGCCTTTCATAACCGTATTCAATGTGTACAAGCTGATGTAACTAAGAAAAATGATCTTATCTCCTTAGTAGATCAAGCGATGGAGGTGTTTGGACGCATTGATGTGCTTGTAAACAATGCCGGCCCGTATATTTTTGAGAGAAAGAAGTTGATGGATTATAGGGAACAAGAATGGGATGATATGATTCGAGGTAACCTAGATGCTGTTTTTCATCTTATGAAGAAAGTGGTTCCTATCATGAGAAATCAACAGTTCGGACGAATTATTAATTATGGATTTCAAGATGCCAATACAGCACCAGGTTGGGTGTATCGATCTGCATTTGCTGCTGCGAAAACAGGGTTAGTGTCCTTAACAAAATCAGTAGCTTATGAAGAAGCGGAAAATGGAATTACCGTTAATATGGTATGTCCTGGTAAGATTGAAGGAGAATTGAAAGAAGGCGCTATAGCCGATAGTAGATTGCATCATGACCCACACACACCAATTGGAAGACCTGGGTCAGGAGAAGATATATCCAGAACAATCCTGTTCCTGTGTAATGATAATTCTGATATGATTACTGGAACCATAATGGAGGTAACAGGAGGTGTTGATGTTATTCACAAGTATCGCAAGCAAAAATAGATAGGATAAAAGAAGGGAATTTGTTACAATGAAAAGGCTTACAATAATCGTGCTTTTTCATCTGAACAGGGGATGCTAATAAGGTGATTTATACTGGGAGGTTGTGTAACAAATGAAAATAGGCATACCAAGAGAAATCAAAAATAATGAAAACCGTGTAGCGATGACGCCAGCGGGAGTCATGACGCTGAAGGATGCGGGCCACGAATTATATGTAGAAACTTCAGCTGGTGCTGGGTCAGGATTTACAGATCAGGAATACATAGAAGCGGGTGCAACTATAGTTTTTACCGCAAAAGAGGCATGGGAACATCCAATGGTCATGAAGGTAAAGGAGCCCCTGCCAGAAGAATATGAATACTTCCATGAAGGCCTCATGCTTTTCACGTATCTTCATTTAGCAGCAGAGCCAGAGCTGACCAAAGCGCTTATTGAACGTAAAGTAGTTAGTATTGCTTATGAAACTGTACAGTCAGCCAAAGGAACCCTGCCTTTGTTAACACCGATGAGTGAGGTAGCTGGGCGGATGGCTTCTCAAATTGGTGCCCAATTCCTCGAAAAGTCTCGAGGAGGGATGGGAATTCTCCTTGGTGGTATTCCGGGTGTTAGAAGAGGGAAAGTAACGGTAATAGGCGGAGGAGTAGTAGGTACAAATGCTGCGAAAATAGCAATGGGATTAGGTGCAGATGTAACCATTATCGATCTCAATCCAGAGCGCTTAAGAGAATTGGACGATATCTTTGGTTCTTCTATTAATACATTGATGTCCAACCCGTTAAATATAACAGAAGCATTACAAGAATCAGATTTAGTTATCGGTGCTGTCCTTATTCCAGGCGCTAAAGCACCAAAGCTAGTTACAGAGGATATGGTCAAACAAATGCCGGATGGGTCTGTGATTGTAGATGTTGCCATTGATCAGGGTGGAATTTTCGAAACAACGGATCGTATTACTACACATGATAATCCGACCTATGAGAAACATGGTGTTCTTCATTATGCGGTAGCTAATATGCCTGGTGCTGTCCCTCGAACCTCTACTATTGGCCTAACAAATGTAACTGTTCCATATGCCCTTCAGTTGGCTAAGAAAGGCTATAAGAAAGCATGTACTGACAATGAAGCGTTATTAAAAGGAATTAATACGCTAGACGGTTTTGTTACCTTTAAAGCAGTAGCTGAAGCACATGGTTTGAATTATTGCGATGCCCATACCTTATTAACGTGAGTGTGTGGACAAGCAAATGCTTGTCCACCTAATTATGTCTCTCCTACCATAGCTGTTCCATACAAAAGTGCCGTTTGCTTACTCCTCATCAATCTTTTTTTACCACGAGCAAAAAATACATCAAAATATTAAAAAAGTGAAACGTTTCTTAAGACGCATACGTAATACATTACTGAAACGAAAGTCACATAGAAAAGAGGTGAATGCATGGGATGGTTTTCTAAGCTGTTTTCAAACAAAAAGTCGAACAACAACTCGTCCGTTACAGAACGAACCCCTTTAAACATTAAGATAGGGGATATTGTAACCTATGATCTTGTGGATTATGAGGTAGTAGGGAAAATAATCTATCAGGATGGCTCCTATAAATGGTATTCCTATCAATTATTAGAAGGACGTAATACGCTCTGGCTCGCTGCTGAAATGGATGAATCTCTAGAGCTTGGAATCTATCGGAGCATTCCCTTACAAGTATCAAAGCCTTTTCCTGAAAAACTGGAGTATGAGGGAATAACTTACTACTTAGAGGAAAAAGGGGAAGCGCGTGTTACAGGAGAGGGAAGAAGCGAGAATATTAATGGCAGAACTACACACTACGCCGATTATATAGATGACACTGAAGAGAAATTCATCAGCTTGGAAACGTGGGGCTCTGAAATAGAAGTTAGTGTAGGGCACGCCATTCAAGAATTTGAAGTATCCATTATTGCAGGTTCACAATAAAAGGAGGATATTACATGTTTAAATTTTTTAAACGAGTAGGAACAGTTGTTAACTCTGAATTAAATGCTATGCTGGATAAAGCAGAGGACCCAGTGAAAATGCTTGATCAATTTATGCGGGATATGGAAGCGGATATCAGAGAAGCCGAAAGTGCTGTTGCTAAACAAATAGCTAATGAAAAAATGCTGAAGCGAAAATATGATGATGCTCATGCTCTTGTGGAAAAACGTCAGCAGCAGGCAGAAAAGGCAATTGAAGCAGGAGATGAAGATCTAGCGAGAAGAGCTTTGGAGGATAAAAATAATCAAGAGGAGCAGGCAAACTCCTTAAAAGACTCTTATGATCGTGCAAAAGCAGATTCAAGCTCTCTTCGTCAGAAGCTTGATGAGATGAAGAAAGAATATCAAGAGATGAAACTGAAGAAGGATTCCTTAAAAGCACGGGCTGAGTCTGCTAAAACCCGTACGAAAATGAATCGGACTATGTCAGGGATTAATAGTGATGAATCGCGCCATGGTTTTGAACGAATGGAAGAAAAGGTAATGCAGTATGAAGCAGAAGCCGAAACAAGTGAAGATCTATCAGAGTCTAGTCGATCTCTAGATGATGAATTTGAGAAGCTTGAAAAGAATGGCGTAGATGATGAATTGGCTGCCTTAAAAAAGAAGCTAGGGAAAGAATAAGAGATAATCTGTAGATGATTGGTCTCCATTTGGAGGCCAATCCTTTATTGTGTCTGTTTGTAAGGAAAGGAGGGAGTCATAAATGACAAGGAAGGTAGCATTTCTGCCACTTCTATTAAGTATGCTGCTTCTTATTACAAGTTGTGCTCAGGGAAGCTTCACAAATACAAATAGTGGAATTTCTGGAAGTGATACATATGAATTTCCTGATGAACCGGAGAAAAGCAGTATTGAACAAACCATTCAGCAAAAGAGTTATGCTTCTGCGAAGGAGCTGGTGTCCAGTACATTCCCATTATTTGATAATGTGAAAGGGGACAATAATGATGAAGCTCGTATTTATGTGACAAGGCAGTTTACAATAGATGAAGTGTCCTCTATTGTCACAGAACAATTCAAGCCAGAGAGAGAAAGTGATAATAAGGAAGGGAAAAAGGTGCTTATTTACCCGGATTACTTTATTACGCTGCAGCAAAGTGAGCAGAATGAAGATGCTGTTTTAATGGAGATTGCATCCGATCAGTTTGTTCGGAATAATTATTCTCCAGACTTCTTTGATGGATTGTTAGCTCTATGGATTTTGGATGAGGTTTTAGATGTAGATGACTGGCATAAAAAGCGAAAAAATAATTGTTTGACTGGCAGTTGTTATGGTGGATATTCAGCAAGTAAATATAAAGCCCCATCTCAAGGAGGCATCCGTGGATCCTCTGGTACAAGAGGTGGCGGTCCAAGTACTGGTAAGTAAATATAGATTAGATAGGAGTGACTAATATGCAAGATTTAATTTTTACGTTGTTATTTTTCTTTGCAGCTATTGTAGTGGTTGTCGTTGGACTTGTTATTTTTGAAAATCTGACAAGAAAGTATAAAGACTGGGAAGAAATTCAAAATGGTAATACAGCAGTAGCATTGTCCGTTTCAGGAAAGATTATCGGAATTTGTATTATTTTATCTTTTGCCATTTATAATTCATTGCAAATATGGGATACCTTGATTTGGGGAGCTGTCGGTGTTGTGCTGCAAATGTTAGCCTACTTAATCTTTGAAGGACTAACCCGTAAATTCTCTGTGGAGGAGAAATTGCATGAAAACAATATCGCTGTGGGAATTGTTTCCATGGGCGTATCTATTGGGCTGGCCTTTGTCGTAGGAGCTTCTATTACCTAATACGTGAAACCAACAAATCCTGCTGCTTATGGTAGCGGGATTTACTATTTGTAATAAACGAAGGTTTGGAATGGAGGGGAGAACCCCGTGGATGCGACTGCTAGAAGAAAGAGTACAATTATCTATTGGGCATCAGGTATAGTGTCCATTTGTGGTATTATTTTTGAAGTCTTGTTTGGAGCATTAGGCTCATACATATTAGGGGATGGCGTTAAGCAATATACCCTTACCATATCCTTGTTTTTAACTGGGATGGGGGTAGGTGCTTCCTTAAGCGAACGGGTGAACCGACATTTAATAACGCGGTTTGTCATGGTGGAATATGCGGTTGCTCTCATTGGGGGCTTCGCTAGTCTGACTATGTTTGGTGTAACTGCCTATAGTGCAGGTGGTGCAGATGCATTTTATTTATATATGGTTACTTTTCTAGTAGGCGGCCTAACTGGAATTGAATTACCGATTCTCATTCGTAAAGCAAATGAACTAGGAGTGGAGCTAAATAAAAGCACAGCCCGTGTCCTTTTTTCAGATTATGCGGGAGGATTAATTGGTGGTCTTTTATTCGTGTTCCTGCTTCGTCCGCAAATGGGAATGGTCCAGAGTGCATTTGTAGTTGGTTGTATTAATTTAGGAGTTGCTTTCACAGTACTGTACCTCTTTCGTAAAGAAATTAACCACCCTAAGAAATTGGCAGCAGTTGGTATGATAATTGGAGCTGGATTGATATGGGGAGTGTTCTTTGGGGAGGCAGCAGCCTATTCCTTCGAAAAGAACTTATACAAGGACCCGATTATTCATACAGAGGAATCGGCTTATCAAAGAATTGTGTTAACCAAGGAACAAGGCGATACCCGCATGTATTTAGACGGTGCTCTTCAATTCAGCTCATCGGATGAGCATCGTTATCATGAACTATTAGTCCATCTTCCAATGTCCCATGCTCCAGAACCTAAGGACATATTGATATTGGGCGGAGGAGATGGGCTGGCTGTAAGAGAATTACTGAAATATGAGTCTATCCATTCTATCACGCTGGTTGACCTGGATCCCAGAGTAACGGAATTAGCTAACACGAATTATCACTTATTGAAATTGAATAAAGGGTCACTCCAAAATGAAAAGGTTACAGTTGTACACAAGGATGCATACGAGTATATCGAGCAAACAGATGATTGGTATGACGTTATTATTTCAGACTTACCTGACCCGAACAATGAAAGTCTAAACAAACTTTACACAAAAGAATTCTACTCCCTGCTGCGAAATCATCTAACAGAGGATGGAGCGATGATGGTGCAATCCACCAGCCCTGTGTTTGCAACCTCTGTGTATTGGACAATAACTGAAACAATAGCAGCAACAGGACTCAAAGTAGAGAATTTTCATGTGGATATCCCAAGCTTCGGTAATTGGGGCTTTGTGCTCGCAAGCAGGGAGCCAATAGAAAAGGAACGTCTAGAGGTAACGGTGGAGACTGATTTCTTAACGACAGAAATGATTCCCTCGCTTACTTTTTTCGGTAAAGATGAGGACTCTATAATAGATAAAAATGGATCTAGAGTACAATGGAAACCAAATACTTTAATTGAGCCGCATTTAATTGAATTATATGAACAAGCATGGAAGGACTATTAAACGGGTAGAGGAATAGTGGAGAGTCTATTGAATTGTATCAATAGATCATAAACAACATAAAGGAGAGGGTTATACATGAACGTATCCTATCATGGACATTCAGTCGTAAAAGTGGAAACAAACGAACACACTATTTTAATCGATCCTTTTATTACAGGAAATGAAACCTGTGATCTCGATGCATCAACTGTTCAAGCAGACATCATTCTACTAACCCATGGTCATAACGATCATGTGGGAGATACAGTAGATATCGCGAAACGCAATGAATCCTTCGTAGTGGCACCATTCGAACTAGCAACCTATCTTGGTAATCAAGGGTTAAATACTCATCCGATGCATATTGGTGGAGCTCATGAGTTCGAATTCGGAAAAGTGAAATTCACACAAGCGTTTCATGGTTCTGCCTATACAGAAGAGGACGGAACAATTGTGTATACAGGAATGCCAACTGGAATCCTCTTTACGTATAATGGCAAAACTATCTATCATGCAGGAGATACAGGTCTCTTTTCTGACATGAAGCTAATAGGTGAACGCAATGACATAGATCTGGCGTTCCTGCCAATCGGAGACAATTTCACTATGGGACCAGAAGATGCTGCCCTTGCAGCTGATTGGATTCAAGCAAAGCAAGTTGTTCCTGTCCATTATAATACCTTCCCGCTCATAAACCAGGATGGGAAGGCGTTTGCTAATTCATTAGCAAATAACACAGGTAAGGTAATGGAAGTCGGAGAAACTATATCTTTATAAATGAAATATTAAAGAGGCTGACGCTACTAGAGCGTCAGCCTCTTTTTATGAGAATCGTTAACCTGTAACCGAGTTGAGTGGTAGGAAATAGCAACGCCTCCTGCGGTTTCACACTAAGTGAAGGTCGTTACCAGAGCAACGGAAAAGAAAAGCTTATTGCTGAATAAGGATGATTACGCATTATTTATGTGAAGTGTGCATACATTAGGACGAGGTTCTTTATCGTTAAGGGGGAAAGATAATGAGACAAAATGCACTACTTCGGTTACTGCTTGCTTGTTTCTTGTTATATATGGCATGGCCTTTCTTAAGGGTACAGGGTGAGACACTGGCTAATTATTTTTGGATAGGCTGGATGGTATTTTTCGTATTAGTAGCTGGTGGAAATCTTGCCTTGCTACTGCAACTATCGAGTCCACCTAAGTTTAAAGAGCCATCTCTTGAAGGCAAAAAGCAACTATCTCATGGAAAAAATTGAAGCGCATTTCATTCATCTGTATAATAACAATAGACCCCATATAGACTAGTACAGTTTCCAAAGGAAAGATTGGTGAATGAATGGCAACTAAACACGAACAAATTTTAGAACACATAGAGTCGTTGACGGTTGGAAATAAAATTTCCGTGCGCGGTATTGCCAAAGTCCTTCAAGTAAGCGAAGGAACGGCTTATCGTGCCATTAAAGAGGCGGAAAATCAAGGATTAGTAAGTACCATAGAGCGGGTAGGTACCATTCGGATTGAACGAAAAAAGAAAGATAATATTGAGCGCTTAACCTTCGCGGAAATAGTTAATATTGTGGAAGGACAGGTTCTTGGTGGACGAGCAGGGCTATATAAAACACTGAATAAATTTGTAATCGGTGCGATGAAATTAGATGCCATGATGCGCTACACAGAAGCAGGGTCTCTTCTAATTGTTGGGAATAGAACAAACGCTCATGAGTTGGCACTTCAGGAAGGGGCTGCTGTCTTAATCACAGGTGGCTTTGACACAGATGAACATGTGAAGCGGTTAGCGGATGAAAAGGAATTGCCTATCATCTCTTCTAGCTACGATTCCTTCACAGTAGCTACGATGATAAACAGAGCTATATATGATCAAATGATCAAAAAGGAAATCGTTTTGGTCGAAGATATTTATACTACGCTGGAAAACTCCTTTTTCCTTTACACCGATGATAGAGTAGAGAAATGGCACGAAATGAATGAACGTACTACACATAATCGTTACCCTGTGGTCGATAATCAAATGAGAGTGGTCGGTATGGTTACTTCTAAAGATATTATCGGAAAAGACCGTAACATGCTGGTAGAGAAGGTGATGACCAGAAAGCCAATGACCGTACAAACTAATACATCCCTTGCTAATGCAGCTCATATTATGGTGTGGGAAGGCATCGAAGTAATGCCGGTTGTAAATCAGAATCAGAAAATTCAGGGGCTCATTTCACGTCAGGATGTTTTAAAAGCTCTACAGCATTTACAGCGACAGCCTCAAGTTGGCGAAACGATAGACGACCTTGCTACAGGTCAATTAGTCGAAACCGTTGATGAAAATGAGGAAACAATGTACCAGACAGAGGTTACACCGCAAATGACCAATCAGCTGGGTACCCTTTCCTATGGGGTCTTCACCTCTTTAGTAATCGGAGCAGGCAGCAGGCTGCTTCATCAACATAAAAAGGGAGACCTAGTAGTAGAGAATCTATCTGTTTACTTTATTAAACCAGTTCAATTAGAAAGCATGCTGGAAATTAAGCCAAGGATACTGGAGGTCGGGCGAAAAGTAGCTAAAGTGGATGTGGAAGTATTTAATGAAGAAGCGCTAGTAGGGAAGGCGCTTATTATGGCACAGCTTATCGACCGATAAGCTGCCTTCATACTATTAGTAAGCTATAGGTTGTGTAACCGTATATAAAAAGAGAATCCTGGCACTTGCCAGGATTCTCTATGAAGTACTCTCTTGCTCCATTCTCTCTTTTAGCTGTTTACCGTAAAACCGTGTAGTTTTATATCCATATACTAATTGGGTAACCCCAAAAAGAAGAAAAACAATACAAATATATAAAGCTAACTTGGACTGAAGGGCAGCATATTGATTTATTCCAAACGCCGTCATGAAAATACCAAGAGCAATTCGGGCTTTGGCGTTGGTGTACTCTTGAGTGAGAGGATCTTTCCTACGCCATATAGCTACTTTGAAATAAAAGTAAATAACAAAAGAGAGCACGATAATAATAGGGAAGATGACCATATGTTTATCAACCTTTCCGTTTGTAACCGTAACTTTTTCTATTGTATCTATATTTAGAAAAATATGCTACCGATTTTTTTCCTGATATGGTTAAATAGTAATCAAACAGACAAAGGAGTTTCCCAATATGTGTAAAGAATCCATTATTAAAACGATCCAAGAATTTAATACCATTATCATACATCGGCATGTACGACCTGACCCGGATGCACTTGGTTCTCAAAGTGGTTTAGCTGAGCTAATCCGAAATACATATCCAGACAAGACAGTGCACTTAGTAGGGGAAGCGGAGGAGTCCTTAAGCTTTTTATCTACAATGGATACAATAGAGGATGACGTGTTCCAAGATGCCCTTATCATCGTATGTGATACAGCTAATCAAGCTCGAATAAGCGATCAGCGCTATAATCAAGGCAGTAAGCTAATTAAAATCGATCATCACCCTGAAGTGGACGCCTATGGAGATATTCAATGGGTAGATACGACGGCTAGCTCTGCATCGGAAATGGTGTACGAACTGTATGCTTATAGTAAAGAAGCGGGACTGCCATTAACAATGTCTGAAGAAGCTGCTCGCCTATTATATGCTGGTATAGTAGGGGATACGGGCCGCTTTTTATTTCCTAGCTCTACCAAGCGAACGCTTCAAATTGCAGCTGAGCTAGTGGCTTATGATTTTGATCGTTCTTCTCTTTACGATGGAATGTATAGGACGAGCCACAAAATAGCCAAGTTAAAAGGATATATATTACAAAACTTTACTGTATCTGATTCTGGTTTAAGCACAGTACAATTAACCAAAGAGTTATTAGAAAGATATGATATTACCGCTACTGAAACATCTGCGCTGGTTGGTGTGCTTGGGGATATTGAAGGAATTCTTGCTTGGGTTATTTTTGTAGAAGAAGAGGAGCAAATACGTGTCCGTCTCCGCTCGAAAGGACCTGTAATTAACGAAGTTGCAGCTAAATATAATGGTGGAGGACATCCAATGGCTTCTGGCGCAACGATTTACTCTTGGGATGAAATGGAGAATGTTATTTCAGACTTGAAGGATGTCTGTCAGGCCTATACTAGTTAATTTGTATATATATACAAAGAATAACGTCTGGAATATATATTCCAGACGTTCCTATGTGTACAAATTAATTTGCTTTTCTATGTTCAGGAATAAACCAGCATCCACTGTCTGTTTGATCCATTAGTACTGTAATGTTTCGTTTGTCCAGCTCCCGTTTTAATAGACGGATGAGTTCTTGTGATTCGGCATAAGCGGTTTGACCATTTAATAGTCGTTCAATCTTGTCTTCTAGCAACCTTCTCCGGTTCATGTATAACATAAACACTCACCCCACTTTCGTAGAAGATCTTTAACCTAATTTTATTGTATCCAAGGTTTAGCAAAAATGCTATCGTTTTCATAATTATTCACATATTGTTCAATTGTTACCCTGGAACAGGAACAATACGGATGGTGATGGAAACATTTTGGGATATGAGCAGTCTTTCTACTTTCATTTCATATTTTAAGTCATCTACCTTATATGTTCTGGCCTCAATGGCACGATAGATTAAACTGGCATTATCATACAAAGAATTCGTATCCTGTCCAATTAAGTCAGGTGTCTGCTCCTTCACAAGCCTTCTAAGGTTGAACACAGTCAATTTATCAATAGAGTGCTGCTCAATTAGTTTCTTCTCATTAGAAAATTGAATATCTACTGCATGCACCTGGATAATATCTTTTTGTTTCTTATTTAATTCTTCTTTATCTTGAATAAGCATTTCATTTGTTGATTCTAAATCCCTAATCTTCTCATGTAGTTCTAGGTTTTTCTCTATCCAGTTTTCTACATAGGTTCCGTACATAAACAAAAAGCATGCATAGGCTATAATTCCCCCAATAAACACCCCTGCTAAAAAACGCTGCCAATCCCTTCTCTTATAATATGGAGGGATATGCATTACGTGATTTCCTCCTGAATTAGCCATTCTATAATAAGCAGTGCTGTCTGTACGCCACCCATAGCGGCTATTATACATACAATCTGCTTGAACATATCCACGGTTGAACCAGCATATAACCCTTTTTCAAAATTAGTAATAGCATCAAATGTGCCGCCAATGGCCGCTACGATAGCCCAAATGCGTAAACTTTTTGCTAAGCGATTTATATACGTAAAAGGAGCTTCTCCCGCTGCAAATGCACCAATGCTTCCAATTAATGTTCCACCAATCATGACACCAAGAGCAATAAAATAATATTGAAATATCGTTGCAAAAAAGCGTTCCTCCATCATGGTTTCGCTCCTTATAGTTTGTCCAGCTTTCCTTACTATCATCTTATGGGGGAAAAATGCTGCCTATGACAGTGAATCGTCTATTAGTGATAATGGGAGCTGGTGTACTTTTGTTCTGCTTCCGTTGTAAGCTATAATAGAAGAGAATTTAATGATGAGGCGGGAATAGGTATGGATTTTGTTCATTTACAGGTGAGAAGCGGCTATAGCTTTATGAAAAGCACCAATACTATCCGTAAGCTCGTCCAAAGAGCAAAGGAGTTAGACTATACGTCCCTTGCTTTAACTGATGAGCTGGTTATGCATGGAGCTGTAGAATTTTATCAGACCTGTAAAGAGTATGGCGTAAAACCAATAATAGGCTTGACCGTGCCTGTTATTGTAAACGAACAAGAAACAAATGACTTAGTGTTACTAGCAAAGAATATACATGGGTATCAGAATTTATTAGCGCTAAGCAGTTTACTACAGATGGAAGAACGGGCATTAACGATGGATGTTCTTTCATCCTATACGGAGCATTGTTTTGCTATTTTACCAATTTTTAAATCCCATATAGAAGCTAGTCTTCTACATAATGATAAGGATGCTTTAGTGAGTGGGATAAACAGCTGGTATGAAGCTATCGATAAAGACTCCTTCTATTTAGGAATTGAAGATCATGGGCTAGAGGAGGAGAGAAGACTTCATGTAGCATTGGAGCCTTATATGGCGGAGGGCAAGCTGCCTCTCGTTGCATTAAATGATGTGAGGTACCTGCACGAACAAGATGCTCTCGTTTATGATTGTATGCAAAGTATTCGGTTGAACAAGCGTTGGTCCCAAACGATAGAGGATACATCTATGAAGCAGCGTCACCTGCGAAGCAAAGAAGAGATGGCTGTTCTGTTTGAGGATTGGGCGTCTTCCTCCCTGTACAATGCTGGTAATATTGCTGGTGCTTGTAATGTAGAGCTCTCCTTCCATCAAATGATGCTGCCAGCGTACCCTGTTCCGGAAAATGGGAAATCAGACGATTACCTGGAGCAACTTTGCCGAAAGGGAATGGAACGTCGGTTCGGTGCCCCATCAAAGGAAGTACGGGACAGACTTGCTTATGAGTTACAGGTCATTCAATCAATGCAATTTAGCGATTATTTCCTGATTGTGTGGGATTTTATCGCCTATGCAAAAAGAAATGGGATTACAACGGGTCCTGGAAGAGGGTCAGCTGCTGGTTCATTAGTAGCTTATTTACTAGGTATTACGGACGTGGACCCTGTTCATTACGATTTATTATTTGAGCGTTTTTTAAACCCTGAGCGTATATCTATGCCTGATATTGATATTGATTTTGCTGATGTGAAACGGGATAGAGTCATTCAATATGTGACAGACAAATATGGGGCCGATCATGTCGCACAAATCATTACATTCGGTACCTTTGGCGCCCGCTCGGTAATAAGAGAGTTAACGAAGGTAATGAGTGTCGACCAACAGGAAACCAATTACCTAATGAGATTTATTCCTCAGTCCACTACACAATCAATAGTAGAAATTGTGCAGCAATCCTCAGATCTTAAGCAATACATTCAACAATCCCAAACGTTAAGAACACTATTTAAGATTGCGACTAAAATAGAAGGGTTGCCACGCCATGCTTCTACTCACGCAGCTGGAGTCGTTATTAGTCAGTCTCCCCTTCAGCGGCACGTCCCGCTGACAGAAGGGCATGAGGGAGTACCGCTGACTCAGTATGCAATGAATGATTTAGAAGCTATTGGCCTGTTGAAGATGGATTTTCTTGGGCTAAGGAATTTGACACTAATCGAGCGTATTGTAAAAAGTATTTATGAGAAGGAAGGAACGAGCCCCTCGTTCCAAGGGAAAGAAATGGCCGATGAGAAAGCCTTTGCCCTGTTACGAAGCGGGAGAACAACGGGTGTGTTTCAGCTAGAGTCGAAAGGGATGCGGGATGTATTAGAACAGCTAAAACCAACCCATTTTGAGGATATCGTAGCTGTAAATGCTTTGTATCGACCAGGTCCTATGGAATATATTCCAACTTATATTAAAAGAAAGCATGGTAAAGAAGCGGTTTCCTATCCACACGAGGATTTAGAGCCAATTCTTAAGAAAACGTATGGGGTACTTGTATATCAGGAACAAATTATGCAGATTGCCAATCGTGTCGCAGGATTTTCTCTAGGACAAGCAGATTTACTAAGACGAGCTGTAAGTAAGAAAGAGCTGGACACTATGAACCAGCAAAAGCAGGCTTTTATAGAAGGCTGTATTCAAAACGGCTACGCTCAGGAAGTAGCAGAAGAACTATTTCAATGGATTGTTCGCTTCTCCAATTATGGTTTTAACCGTAGCCATGCAGTTGCTTACAGTGTTATATCTTATCAATTAGCGTATTTAAAGGCGCGTTACCCAGCCCATTTTATGTCGGAGCTAATGAGTTCTGTTTCAAATGACAAATTGCATGGTTTTATTAGAGAAACGCAGGAATTAGGGATAGAAGTCTTCCCTCCTTCTATCAATAACAGCTTCGCCAAGTTCACAGTTGAAAATCACGGAATTAGAATGGGTCTTTCTACCATAAAAGGGGTTGGGAAAAACGCTATACAAAGTATTTTAGAGGCAAGAAAAGAGAAAGAGTTTTCCAGTATATTCGATTTTTGCAGGCGTGTCCCTTTACACATCATCAATCGTTCTATATTGGAGGCACTTGTGTTAGCTGGTGCATTTGATGAAACCTTTAGCAATCGATCATCCTTACTAGCAAGCATTCAGCAAGCAATGGAGCAGGGCGAGTTATTCAGCGATATGGGTGGACAGGAATCCTTCTTTAGTACGGATATTGAGCTGGATGCCCATTATGTTTCAGCCGAACCATTTGACCAATTAAAGAAACTATCCTTAGAAAAAGAGGTAATGGGTTTTTATGTCTCTTCTCACCCGTTAGCAACCTTCAGAGAGCAATTACGTCAGTCAGGCTTTCTTTCCTTACAAAACGTTCTCTCTTCGGAGCGAAAGAAGCGGTTAAAAGCTGCCGTAGTTATTCAAGAGGTAAAAACTATTAGAACAAAGAGAGGAGATCCAATGGCTTTTCTCACCATTAGTGATGAAAGGACAGAAATGGATGCTGTTCTATTTCCGGATGCCTTTCGTGATATCCGTAGATGGCTATCAGAAGAAATGCTAGTATTTATTGAAGGAAGAACAGAGGAGCGAAATGGGAATCCTCAATGGATTGTAGAACAAATGAGACCATTTCAGCAGGAAGAATTACAGCCGATGTCACACCAACGCCTCTTTATTCGTGTTTCAAAAGAGAAGAAGGAGGAATTATTAGCTCATGTGAAAGCTATAGCCGAGCGCTTTCCAGGAGAGGTACCCATGATCATCCATATTGCTGAAACGAAAGAAACCTTCCAATTAAGTTCTCAATATGCGGTAGAACCTAATAGAGATGCTTTGGAGAATATAAGTATGCTAGCTGGTAAAGATAATGTAGTATTGAAATAATCCGTTCATGAATCCTCCTCACGGGAATTAGTAGAAGATATTTCTTGCTCCAGGACCGCTGCATTCTATACTTTACATGGAAAAGCCATTTGTTATAATGAAGTAGATTAGTGGTCAGACCAATTTACAAGAAATTATTGTTGAGATATAAAAGGAGCGGGTATCGTTGTCAAAATTACGTGAAGAGGCACTACACATGCATCGAGTCCATAAAGGAAAGCTTGCGACCCATTCTAAAGTTCCAGTTCGGAACAAGGAGGACTTAAGCTTAGCTTATTCTCCAGGAGTTGCGGAGCCTTGTAAGGAAATATATGAACATAAAGAAACGGTATATGATTACACAATGAAGGGAAACATGGTTGCAGTCGTAAGTGATGGTTCAGCTGTGCTTGGATTGGGCAATATTGGAGCGGAAGCCTCTTTACCAGTAATGGAAGGAAAAGCTGCGTTATTTAAGAGCTTTGCAGGAGTAGATGCTTTTCCAATCTGTCTTAGTACCAATGATATAGATGAAATTGTAAATACAGTTAAGCTGATGGAGCCTACCTTTGGCGGGGTGAACCTGGAAGATATAGCCGCACCTAATTGCTTCATCATTGAGGATAGGCTTAAGAAGGAAACCAGTATTCCTATCTTTCATGACGATCAGCACGGAACAGCTATCGTAACGGTAGCGGCGCTGATGAACGCCTTGAAACTGTCTGAAAAGAAATGGTCAGACATTAAAGTAGTAGCTAATGGTGCGGGCGCAGCCGGTATTGCAATTATTAAGCTGTTGTATCATTTCGGTGTACGTGACATTATCATGTGTGACTCAAAGGGTGCCATTTTCGAGGGACGCAGCTATGGAATGAATGATGTGAAGGATGAAATTGCTCAGATTACGAATAAGGATCGGCAGGAAGGTTCCATGGAGGAAATGCTTGAAGGTGCAGATGTATTTATCGGTGTTTCTGTGGGTGGACTATTGTCGAAGGAAATGGTTCATAACATGAGTGATAATCCAATCATATTCGCAATGGCTAATCCAGAGCCAGAAATTATGCCATCGGATGCTAAGGATGCGGGAGCAAGTGTGATTGGTACGGGGCGCTCTGACTTTCCAAATCAGGTAAATAATGTGCTAGCCTTCCCTGGTATATTCCGTGGAGCTCTTGATGTGAGAGCAACGAGAATTAATGAAAAGATGAAAATTGCAGCAGCTGAGGCTATTGCGTCGCTTGTAGGTGAAGAGGAATTAAGTGCAGATTATGTTATTCCAGAGCCTTTTGATCCCCGCGTAGCACCTGCAGTAGCAGCAAGTGTTGCCAGAGCTGCAATGGAATCCGGGGTAGCTCGACACCATGTTGACCCTGAACAAGTAGCAGAAAAGACTAGACAGTTAGCCTTAATAGACGAATCATGATGTAAATTTATTTCATGGATTTGTTAAAGGAGTGATCCTAATCCGTGACATTGCCATCTAAATCAAAGGTCTATGAAGAGGTATTAAAGGAAATACGTCATTTTATTGAAGATCAAGGACTGTCACCTGGTGATAAGCTTCCCTCTGAGCGCGAGCTAGCCGACCGTCTTCAAGCTGGCCGTTCCTCAGTAAGGGAAGCTTTACGTGCTATGGAGCTGTTAGGCCTGATTGAAACAAGAAGAGGCGAAGGTACATTCCTTAGCTCATATCGTCCTTATCACATGGTAGAGATACTATCCGCATTTATTCTTCAAGAGGCAAAAACAAAAGAGAATTTAAAAACAACAAAGCAATTAATTGAGCGGGAAGCGGCTAAGCTAGCTGTATCTCAATTAGATCAAGATGATTTCCAATCGTTGCGTATGAAAATAGAGCAATTTGAGCCTGGAGTGGAGACCTTTCACTTTGATTTCTTTTTCATTATTTTCCGCTCGATTGAGAATCAGCTATTAATGAAAATATGGAGGCTGATGGAGGAATTCTCTAGAACCTTCCATAAACCAGTGTATGATATTCAAATGTACAAACAAATCATACATGCATTGGAGAACAAGCAAGTAGATAGATTAGATGCATTATGTGCTAATTTATATGTAGATACAGAATAAAAAGAATGCAGACAGTATTCTACAACATTTTTATTCAGAATTAGCTAAAGTAGATAGACAGGCTCGATTTGTTTTAAAGGAGGAATCCCCCTTGCTTAAAGACTTTTTTAGCAAGAAGAAAAAATATGCATCCATACCAAGGGAAGAAGCCAAACAGGATATTCCTGAGGGATTAATGCAAAAGTGCCCTTCATGTCATAAAATCTTTTATCGCAAAGAGCTGGATAAGAATTTGAATGTCTGCCCTAACTGTGAATTTCACCATCAAATGCCGGCCTATGAAAGAATTGAGAGCCTGTTTGATGAGGGAAGTTTTGAAGAATGGGATCAAGGCATGATTTCGGAGAATCCTCTTGGATTTCCTGAATACGAAGAGAAGCTGGAAAAGGACCGGAAGAAAACAGGTCTTAATGAAGCTGTTGTAACCGGAAAAGGGACAATCGATGGAGTAGAAACAGCGTGTGCTATTATGGATTCTCGTTTCCGCATGGGAAGCATGGGGTCTGTCGTCGGTGAAAAAATAGCTAATGCTATTGAACATGCTAAAGACCTTCACATTCCTTTTGTGATTTTTACAGCAAGCGGTGGTGCTCGTATGCAAGAGGGTGTACTCAGCCTGATGCAAATGACAAAAACCTCTGTAGCGATAAAGCGGCATAGTGAAGCAGGACAGCTATTGATTTCTGTCATGACACACCCTACAACAGGTGGTGTATCAGCAAGCTTTGCCTCTATTGGCGATTATAACTTCGCTGAACCTGGAGCATTAATTGGATTTGCTGGTCGTCGTATTATTGAACAAACTATACGAGAGGAATTACCAGAGGATTTCCAAACAGCTGAATTTCTATTGAAGCATGGCCAACTAGACCAAGTAATTCCCAGACATGAGATGAAGGATGTTCTTTCCACTCTGTTAGACCTTCACCAGGGAGGGACACAATAACTATGAAAAACAAACAGATTTTGGAATTTGAGAAGCCTGTAATAGAACTTCGTGAGAAAATTGCTGAGCTAAAAAAGTTCACCACTGAGAGTGATGTGGATTTAACGGATGAAATAAAAACATTAGAAAACCGATTAGCAAGAGTAGAGGAAGACGTATATGACAACATGAAACCTTGGGACCGAGTTCAAATGGCTCGTCATAGTGAACGACCTACTACACTTGACTATATCGATGAAATATTTACGAACTTTTTAGAATTCCATGGTGATCGTCTTTATGGAGATGATGAAGCAATTGTGGCTGGTGTGGCCAAATTTCAAGGCCAGCCGATTACTATAGTGGGTCACCAGCGCGGGAAAGATACGAAAGAGAACATTCGTCGTAACTTTGGGATGCCTCATCCGGAAGGGTATCGAAAAGCTCTTCGACATATGAAGCAGGCTGAAAAATTTGGCCGCCCCATCGTATGCTTTATTGATACAAAAGGTGCTTATCCTGGAAAGGCGGCCGAAGAGCGTGGACAAAGTGAGGCTATAGCAAGGAACCTGATGGAAATGTCAGGACTTGTTGTGCCTGTCATTTGCGTCGTAATTGGAGAAGGAGGAAGTGGGGGAGCATTAGGCTTAGGCGTAGGAGATAAAATCTATATGCTCGAGAATTCTACTTACTCTGTTATTTCGCCAGAAGGGGCAGCAGCCTTGTTATGGAAAGATTCTGGACAGGCTCAAAAGGCAGCAGAAACGATGATGATTACTTCCTACGACCTACAGAAGCTAGGTGTTATTGATGATATTATTCCAGAGGTACGTGGTGGAGCACATCGTGATGTTGAAGAGCAAGCGAAAAATATAGAAGCATACATTTCCAATTCACTAAAGGAATTGAAAGATTTATCGAAAGAAGAATTACTTGAGAAAAGATGGGAAAAATATAAACAAATTGGTTCTTATACAACAACCTAGCCTATACAGCTAGGTTGTTAGAGCCTTTACTTACAAGTCAAATCCCCCTGGAGAGACGCGACTTCTCGTCTCACAAGGGGATTTGATTTGTGACAATGGCAGCAAGTGTTCTTTCCCAGAAAAGATAAAGGGTTTACTAATTAGAAAAAAATATAGCATTATTGGGAACGATTAGGAAGAAAAGAATGCATATAGCATTAGGTAATGGTAATAAAAAGAAATAAAACGATTACATAGTTGTTTTCTGAACATTTCTGAAGTTGAAACTTTTGCCGATTCGCTCTTTATGGTTGTCAAAAGAGGTGTTTAGCATTATCTTTGAATGGGGAGACAACTAAATGAGATGAAGATACCGTAAAACGAGGTGATGAGGGATGAAGAAAATTGGCGTACTTACCAGTGGTGGAGATGCACCTGGAATGAATGCAGCCATTCGTTCCGTAGTGCGTAAATGTATCTACCATAATGTTGAAGTCTATGGTATATATCATGGATATCAAGGACTTATTGATGGACATATTGAAAAAATGGAGCTCGGCTCAGTTGGTGACATTATTCAACGGGGCGGCACGATGCTGTACACTGCACGTTGTCCGGAATTTAAAACTGAAGAAGGTCGCGGTAAGGCTATAGAACAGTTAAATAAGCATGGAATTGAAGGCTTAGTAGTAATCGGTGGAGATGGTTCCTTTATGGGAGCTAAGAAACTGACGGAATTAGGCTATCCATGTGTTGGAGTTCCTGGAACGATTGATAATGATATCCCTGCTACAGATTTTACAATCGGTTTTGATACAGCATTAAATACAGTAATTGAAGCAATTGATAAAATCCGAGATACGGCAACATCTCATGAACGAACATATGTGATTGAAGTTATGGGAAGAAATGCTGGTGACATTGCTTTATGGGCAGGTCTTGCTGATGGAGCGGAGACCATCCTGATACCAGAAGTAGATGAGGATTTTGATAATATTGTGGATCGTCTAAAGCGCGGACATGAACGCGGGAAAAAACACAGTATTATTATTGTTGCAGAAGGTGTCGGATCAGGCTTTGAATTTGGTCAACGCATTCAGGATGCAACGGACTTAGAAACCCGCGTCACTGTATTAGGTCACACGCAGCGGGGTGGGTCACCTACAGCCTTTGACAGAGTACTTGCCAGCCGTCTAGGTGCGGAAGCAGTCGATTTATTGCTGCAAGGTAAAGCAGGGCGCATGGTAGGTATTCAAAACAACCAACTTGTGAACCATGACATTATTGAAGCGTTAGATACTAAGCATGAGCTCGATTTAGGCATGTATAAGCTATCGAAGGAACTTTCTATATAAAAATAAACATCCTCATAACTGTGGGAACGTTCTCAGTTTGATTTGATATAAGAAAGTAAGATTAGAGGAGGATATCATTAAGATGAAAAAAACAAAAATTGTATGTACGATTGGACCTGCTTCAGAGTCTGTAGAAACATTAGTAGAGCTAATTAATAATGGGATGAATGTTGCACGCCTCAACTTCTCTCATGGCGACTTTGAAGAGCATGGCCAGCGTATTAAGAATATCCGTGAAGCTTCTCGTCAAACAGGCCAAACCGTAGGAATTCTCTTGGACACGAAAGGTCCTGAGATTCGGACTGGCACTCTTAAGGACGGGGAAGTTTACCTGGAAAAAGGATCTATTACGCATGTTACTATGGATGAAATTGAAGGAGATGCAGAACGTTTTTCTGTAACGTATCCTGGGCTAATTGATGATGTTCATGTAGGCGGCAAAATTCTTTTAGATGACGGGTTAGTAGAGCTAGAAGTATTGGAAGTTCTAAAGAGCCAGAATGAAATAAAAACTCGCGTCTTGAATAATGGACCTTTGAAAAATAAAAAAGGCGTAAACGTTCCAAATGTAAGTGTCAGTTTACCTGGTATTACGGACAAAGATGCTAATGATATAATTTTTGGTATCGAACAGGATATCGATTTTATTGCTGCGTCCTTCGTCCGCCGTGCCACTGATGTGCTTGAAATTCGTGAGCTTCTAGAGAAGCACGACGCGACCCATATTCAAATCATTCCTAAGATTGAAAATCAGGAAGGCGTAGACAATATTAAGGAAATTCTAGAGGTAAGTGACGGACTAATGGTAGCCCGTGGCGACCTTGGTGTGGAAATTCCGGCAGAAGAAGTACCTCTTGTACAGAAGGATTTAATTCGTCAGTGTAACACAGCCGGCAAGCCAGTCATCACTGCAACGCAAATGCTGGATTCTATGCAGCGGAACCCGCGCCCGACAAGAGCGGAAGCTAGTGACGTGGCAAACGCCATTTTTGACGGAACAGATGCGATTATGCTTAGTGGGGAAACAGCAGCTGGAGAATATCCAGTAGAAGCTGTTACAACTATGTTTAATATTGCCCTGCGTGCTGAGTCTGCACTCGACCATCAAATTATCTTAAGCAATCGTTCTCGCACTAGTGATATGACAATAACAGATGCTATTAGCCAATCGGTAACGCATACTGCTATGAACCTAAATGTGACGGCTATTTTAGCTCCTACAGAAAGTGGGCATACAGCACGCATGATTTCTAAGTATCGCCCACAGGCACCGCTTGTGGCTGTTACATTCAACGAGCGTGTAAATAGAATGCTAACTCTTGTATGGGGCGTTCAAGCAGTTATGGGTGAAGCCTCTGAAACAACGGATGATATGCTATCTGTCGCAATTGACAGTGGTCTAAAGACTGGCGTATTTAACCGTGGCGATCGTGTGATTATCACTGCAGGAGTGCCGGTTGGTGAAAGTGGAACAACGAACATCATGAAGGTACACGTAGTAGGTGATGTATTGGCAAAAGGACAAGGAATTGGTAAAAAATCAGCCTTTGGCAATGCAACTGTAGCTAAATCTGCTGAAGAAGCGAATGAGAATATAAATGAAGGCGACATCCTGGTAACAATTAGTACGGATAAGGATATGATGCCTGCAATTGAAAAAGCGAGCGGATTAGTTACTGAAGAAGGCGGTTTGACTTCTCATGCAGCAGTAGTTGGGCTTAGCCTCGGTATTCCTGTTGTAGTGGGAGTGAAAGAAGCAACTACACTTATCCAGGATGCAGGAGAAATTACAATTGATGCGTCCCGTGGCGATATTTATGAAGGTCACGCAAGTGTATTATAAACGATTGTAAAAAGAAGGGGTGCTAAGCCTCTTCTTTTTTTGGTGTGTTCTGCCCTTAGTTCCTCTTTCAATAGTGCGCTCTATCTGGGTTATATGAAGTGGTCTCCTTTCTTATTTCTTTGCGTCTGCAGGATGTTGCTCTTCTATTCGCGTGCAGGTCATCTTTCATGTATAATACAAGTACAAGATTAAGTATGGAATTGAAAGGAAGATGGATTTGTTTCGCTGGTTATTGCTATTTATTTTAATCGTACCAGCTTTAGAAATAGGTGTTTTGGTATGGGCAGGCAATTGGATTGGACCATGGTGGGTAATCCTGCTTATAATAGCAACAGGTATTTTAGGTGCATTTCTAGCTAAGCAGCAAGGGTTAGAAACGCTGCGAAAAGCACAAGACAATATGCGAATGGGCATTCTGCCGCAAGAAGAAATATTTGATGGAATCTGTATATTAATTGGGGCTGTAGTGCTACTAACCCCCGGTTTTATTACAGACGCTATTGGGTTCACCCTTCTTTTACCATATTCCCGTCAGCCTATTAAGCGCGGGCTTCAGAAAGTGGTAAAACGAATGATGGAAAGTGGTAGAATAACTGTTTTTAGAAGATAAAGAAAAAGAGGGTGTCCCTTATTCCATTAGGGGCACCCTCTTTCCTTTGCAGTTACTTTGATGTTCTCTCTGGTCCCATAATAAAGTGCCATATTTCATGAAGCACTCCGGTTTGGTATAGAGTTTTTACAATTACTAATGTGACTGGGCCTATAATTAACCCAAGAAACCCAAATATTTGATAGCCTACAAATAGGGAAACCAAGGTTGCTAAAGGGTCTAAGTCAATATTAGTTGAAAGTACCTTCGGCTCCATCATTTGTCTTTGGATAATAACGATAATGTATAGTATGGATAAGCCTATCGTTAAGAAGTAATTCCCTGTAAAGAACATATAGATAATCCAAGGAACAAAGATAAGTCCAGTTCCGAGATACGGTAGTAAATCCACTGCACCTGTTATAATTGCAATGGTAACGGCATAATCGACTCGCATAATGAGTAGTCCAGCTAAAACAATGAGAGCCGTAATAGAGATTAGGGTCAGTTGGGCCTTCATAAACCCAAATAGAGCCTTCTGGAGGCCGCGAAATACATTTCCTCCAGAATTCTTTACACGTTCTGGAGTAATTTCATCTACCTTTTTGCTCCAACGATACCAGTCCTTGCTTATAAAGAAGGTGCCAAGCAGGGAAAATAGTAAGACCGTTGCTAAATTTGGCAGTTGGGTAATAGTATCTGGAAGCCACCTCAACAATCCCTCAAGTATAGCTGCTCCACTGGCAGCAATAGTTTCTCCAATATTCTCTATTTGTTTAATAATTTGTTGCTGCTGGCTAGGGTCTAAATCGTTTAAAAGAGATGTTAGTCTATCGTATATAGGTATTAACTGTGAGGTAAAGAAATCCTCTATATAATTTACCAAGTCGGTAAAATGCTCTGGTATCTTCTCTGATAAGTATCTAGTTCCGGCAATAAGCTCTACTATCAAAAGTGTTATAGCTCCGATAATAATAGCTAGAATCACAATAATGGATAATAGAACTGCAATGGCTCTAGGGAGCCTGGTCCTGCTTTCTAATACATTGACTAGTGGGTTAATAGCAAAGGCAATCACAATAGCTATTAGAAATGGATATGTATAGCGTGCTAAATAAATAAACAGATAGAAACCTACGAAAATAATTAACGCTACAAAAAAGAATCGAGCTATTCTCCAAAAATATAGCCAGAATTTATCCATGTCCATAAAAGCTATCTCCTCCTTACTACATGTACTTCTATTATATAATAGTAAACTCCTTTGTATGTTGGTTGACACTTTATTATTTACATGGTTTTCCTATTATAAACGAATGGTTATTCGGTGTAGATATTTCAGTATAGGCTCTTTTTTTGAAAGACATTTTGACATAATAGCTATCCTATAAGTAGAACATTTCCTGAGTAGAGTTGTCTGGACTGGGAATACTCTATACCCAAACGACGCGGTTCTTCGTTGCTTACAGGTCTTATTTTACTCCAAACAATGGTACGGCCCATTCACTAATAAAACTAATGTCATCCAATTCTTTCCCGAGCATTCCTTTAAGGAAATCTGCTTACCGTTGATATTGGTTTGAAACAGATTCTTAAAAAATTGCCAATTTTAGGTTTAAATCGTTGGAAAGAGTGAAAAATTTTAATAGAGATGTGAAGGATAAGGGTATTGTGCAGCTTATGTCCCTCCCATTATTGTTCATTAACCAACCTATATAGGCAAAGATGCTAAAAACAATATATAGATCCTATAATAGTTTGAATATTTAGAAAGATAGAAAATGTGAATAATTTAAACGGTTTCAATTCACAAAAATCTGATATTTGTTTATAATTGTAATTGGGGGACAATACCTGAAAAAATTTTAATAGGCCGATAAAGCGTTTTCTTCCGTAAGAAGATGCGCTTAAGTGGAATTTATCGTAAAAAGGAGAGAGGTTCATGACAGTAACTAGAGGACTTGAAGGTATTATTGCAACAGAATCTTCTATTAGTTCTATTATTGATGACCAGCTAACCTATGTTGGTTACGATATTGATGATTTAGCACAAAATTCTAGTTTCGAAGAGGTAATCTACCTTCTTTGGAATAAGAAATTACCTAACGAGACCGAGCTTAATCAATTTAAAAGCTCTTTAGCACAAGAAATGACACTTCCCCAGGCTGTTATTAATCATTTACAGTCGTATGATTTAAGTACAGTTCATCCAATGGCGGCACTACGCTCAGCTGTTTCCATTTTAGGGTTGTATGATGAGGAAGCTGATACCATTGAAGAATCAGCAAACAATCGTAAGGCCATTCGTATTCAGGCTAAAATTTCCTCCATTGTTACAGCCTTTGGCCGGATTCGTAAAGGATTAGATCCTATCCAGCCCAAGCAAGAATATAGCTATGCAGCTAACTTCCTATACATGTTAAATGGAGAGGAACCAAAGGATCTTGAAGTAGAAGCGTTTAACAAAGCTCTTGTGCTTCATGCAGACCATGAATTAAATGCGTCTACATTCACAGCTCGCGTGTGTGTAGCAACCCTCTCTGATATATACAGCGGTATTACAGCTGCAATTGGAGCCTTGAAAGGGCCACTGCACGGGGGAGCGAACGAGCGTGTGATGAGCATGCTTACCGAAATCGGTGAGGAAGATAAAGCCATCGATTATATAAATGAAAAACTGGAGAATAAAGAGAAGATTATGGGAATGGGCCACCGAGTGTATGAGCAAGGTGATCCTAGAGCGAAGCACCTTAGAGAAATGTCTAAGGAGTTAACTAAAATTACAGGTAATTCGAAATGGTATAATATGTCTGTGAAAATTGAAGAGCATATTAAAGAACACAAGGGTCTACCTGCAAACGTGGACTTTTACTCTGCTTCTGTCTACCATAGTCTGGGCATCGATCATGATCTATTCACACCAATTTTTGCAGTAAGCCGTGTGTCTGGATGGATAGCACATATTCTGGAACAATATGAAAACAATCGTCTCATACGCCCGCGTGCTGAATATGTAGGACCGAAAAAACAACAGTACACTCCAATGGAACAAAGGTAATAAAGGAGGGGGGCTCAGTCATCTTCTGAGTCTGTCCCATTTATCTTTTAGTGTTTATGTCGTATGATAATATTGTATTGCAACAATTTTAAAGATTTGTACTAGGAGGTATGAACATTGTCAAAAGGTGAAAAAATTACAGTAGAAAACGGTGTTATGAACGTACCAAACCACGCTATTATCCCATTTATTGAAGGGGACGGAATTGGTCCAGATATTTGGGCTTCCGCTAGCAGAGTTATTGAAGCAGCAGTGGAAAAGGCATACGGGGATACAAAAAGTATTGAATGGAAAGAAGTGTACGCTGGCCAAAAAGCATACGATAAAACTGGCGAATGGCTTCCGAATGAAACGTTGGATACAATTCGTGATTACAAAATTGCAATTAAAGGACCACTAACAACACCTATCGGTGGCGGAATTCGTTCTTTAAACGTAGCGCTTCGACAAGAGCTTGATTTGTTTACATGTCTTCGTCCAGTTCGCTGGTTCCAGGGTGTGCCATCTCCTGTTAAGCATCCTGAAGACACTGATATGGTTATTTTCCGTGAAAATACAGAAGATATCTATGCTGGTATTGAATGGGAGCAAGGAACACCGGAAGCTAAAAAGGTTATTGATTTCCTTCAAGAAGAGATGGGTGTACATAACATTCGCTTCCCTGAGACTTCAGGAATTGGTGTTAAGCCAATATCTGAAGAGGGGACAAAGCGTTTAGTTCGATCTGCAATTGAATACGCACTTCGTGAAAACCGCGAAAACGTTACGCTTGTTCATAAAGGGAACATTATGAAGTTTACAGAAGGTTCCTTTAAAGCATGGGGATATGATGTAGCTGAACAGGAGTTTGGCGACAAGGTTTTCACTTGGAGGCAGTATGACGAGATTGTAGAAAAAGAAGGTAAAGAAGCTGCTAATAAGGCTGAAGATGAAGCAAAAGCCGAAGGTAAGATTGTTGTCAAAGACGCTATCGCTGACATCTTCTTACAGCAGATTTTACTTCGTCCTAAAGAGTTTGATGTAGTGGCGACGATGAACTTAAATGGTGATTATATTTCAGATGCATTAGCTGCACAGGTAGGTGGAATTGGAATCGCCCCTGGAGCTAACATTAACTTTGAAACAGGACACGCTATCTTTGAAGCTACCCATGGAACAGCACCTAAGTATGCTGGTCAGGACAAAGTCAATCCTTCTTCTGTTATTCTATCTGCCGTGTTAATGCTTGAGCATTTAGAATGGAGAGAAGCAGCTGACCTAATCGCAAAATCTATGGATAAAACTATCGGAAACAAAACAGTAACGTACGACTTTGCTCGTCAAATGGACGAAGCAACAGAAGTGAAGTGCTCTGAATTTGGTGACGCACTCATTCAAAACATGGATTAATAATAGTAAGCAGAGAAAGGTGGACAACCAATGGCTATTTCAAGAAGAAAAGTATCCGTTATAGGGGCTGGGTTTACTGGTGCTACTACGGCACTGATGATTGCACAAAAAGAGTTAGCGGATGTTGTGTTAGTAGATATTCCTGATCAGGAAAAACCAACGCAGGGGAAAGCTCTCGATATGTTGGAGGCGAGCCCTGTACAAGGATTCGATTCTAATATTGTTGGTACATCTAACTATGAAGATACGGCAGGATCAGACCTTGTGATTATTACTGCAGGCATAGCAAGAAAGCCTGGAATGAGTCGTGATGATTTGGTGGCTACCAACTCTAAAATTATGAAGAGTGTAACTCAGCAAATTGTTTCACATTCACCGGAAACAACCATTTTAGTGCTGACAAATCCAGTTGATGCCATGACATATAGCGTGTATAAGGAATCTGGTTTCCCTAAACACCGTGTAATCGGCCAGAGCGGAGTTCTGGATACAGCCCGTTTCCGCACGTTTATTGCTCAAGAGCTAAACCTATCTGTTAAGGATATCACAGGATTTGTATTAGGCGGACACGGTGATGATATGGTACCTCTTATCCGTTATTCCTATGCTGGAGGCATTCCGTTAGAGAAATTAATCTCTCCTGAACGTTTAGAAGAGATTGTAGAGCGTACTCGTAAAGGTGGAGGAGAAATAGTAGGATTACTAGGCAATGGTAGTGCTTATTACGCCCCTGCGGCATCCTTGACAGAAATGGCAGAAGCTATTCTGAAGGATCAGCGTCGCGTACTTCCTGCTATTGCTTACCTCCAGGGAGAGTATGGGTACGAGGATATATATCTAGGCGTCCCTACTATCATTGGAGGGAATGGAATTGAAGATATTATCGAGCTTGATCTTACGGAAGAAGAGAAAGCGCAATTAGATAAATCAGCAGATTCTGTTAAAAACGTAATGAAAGTAGTAGAATAAGCTTAATAAGGTTAGAAAAGCTCGGTAAGGTACCGAGCTTTTCTTTCCACAAAAAAGAAAACGCTTTCAAAAAAAGGGGATGATTACATGCTAGGAAAAAAGAGAAAGCTAGGGAAAAAGCTGAAAGAAATTAAGCTTGGAAATTCCTACACAACTACTCACAAGATTGAGGATAGAGATTTGTTGTTGTATCTTGGTCTTACTGATGATGCAAATCCACTTTATATTCAGCACGATTATGCGTCAGAAACTCCTTTCAAACGTCCAGTCGTTCCCCCAGTAATGATATATGGAATAATAACTTCTGCCATCTCCATGCATCTCCCTGGACCAGGATCCCATATTATTGATCAATCTATTCAATATCCTAATCCGGTTCACCATTATGCAGAAGTGACGATTCATTTGGAGGTAACTTCCATTCAAGAAGAAGAACACACGATTACGGTTCATGTACGTGGAGCAGATGACCAGTCGAAGGTGATTGTCGAAGGAACTGTAACTGTATGTCCTGCGTACGAGCCGGAATCTATGAATGCAAAATCACTGGAGAACTTTTATTAGGAAGTTCTAATATGCGTAATAATCTAATTCCTCTATGCTGTCCTTAGCATAGGGGGTTTTTTATTTGGTAAAATGAAGAAGCGTAGGAAGTGCGTGACAGGTATAATTACATATCTGTTTGATAGAGAATAGAAAGGAAAGAGTATTAAACAAATCCTTTATATAGAGGAAGAGTTTGGTGAAATCAACTGTTTATATTAAGGTGAAGAAAATTCTATGTAAAATTATTGTTAACATCGTAGCCTTTTGTTAGTTATATCTTTTGAAATATTAATCTTCATTGTATGATGTAAATAGAAATTGAACTGAGGTGTGATCGAAGATGGCTCAACATATATTGATAGTGGATGATGAAGAATCAATCGTAACGTTATTGAAATACAATATCGAACAAGCAGGCTTTACAACCGATGTGGCTTACACAGGAAGTGAAGCATTGGATAAAGCTAGTAAACAATCCTTTGATTTAATTGTATTAGATGTAATGCTTCCAGAAATGGATGGCATGGAAGTGTGTAAACAGATGAGGCAAACACAGGTACAGACCCCTATTCTTATGCTGACTGCTAAGGATGATGAATTTGATAAAGTATTAGGCTTGGAGCTAGGGGCAGATGACTATTTAACTAAACCATTCAGTCCGAGAGAAGTGGTAGCTCGTATCAAAGCCATTTTACGACGTGTCTCCTACCGTTCTCCTGATGAGGACCAGGAAAGTGAAAGCTATAAAATAGCCGATCTTATGGTTTATCCAGAGCAATATGAAGCAACTGTCAAAGGAGCAGGGCTAATCTTAACCCCTAAAGAATTTGAATTGCTCTTGTATCTGACTAAGAATAAAGGGCGCGTCCTTTCTCGAGATCAATTGTTGAGTGCCGTATGGAATTATGATTTTGTCGGTGATACTCGTATTGTAGATGTGCATATTAGTCATCTAAGAGAGAAAATTGAACCCGATACGAAAAAGCCAGTTTATATTAAAACTATCCGTGGATTAGGGTATAAAATGGAGGATCCAACAAAGGATGCGTAAACATGATACACGCCCTTTTTTAAGTTATTCCATTTTGGCGATTATTCTTATGTTAGGGCTAGGGCTTGTATTAGCGCAGTTAACAAAGAATTTTGTAGTTGATATCATCGAAGATAGGATTAAAAATGATGCACGTTATTTAGTAGAAGTTGTTGACTCTGCTGAAGATGTAGAACAGCTGAGAAGTATGAGTGAACAGCTGGATATTGGGTTGATTTATAGAAATGACGGAGATATTGTTTTAGATACCACCGACGATATACTAGAACCTACTCCAAAAGAGGCGAATAATATTGACTCTTTTTTGTCCAGCTTAAATGAGCAGGAGGGTAAATACAGCAAAGGCCACATTCGTGACCATATGTTTTATTATCCGTTTCAGGCGAGTACCAATGAGAATTTAACAGGAACACTAGTAATGGTCATCAAGGTGCAATCCTTAACGAATATAACAAAAAATATCTGGTTAATTATTGGAATAACTGTTCTAATAGGTATTATGGTCATGGCTACCTTGGGTAGAAGTATTTTTGAGAAGTATATTAAGCCTATTCGATCAGCAGCAAGAGTGGCTGATGAACTGGCACAAGGAAATTACCGGGCAAGAACATATGAAGGTAACTTTGGGGAAGCAGCCCAGCTCACTACATCTATTAATGTATTAGCACGCAATCTGCAAGAAATGACAATGGTACAAGAAATGCAAAAGGATAGGCTGGAAGCAGTTATTAATAACATGGGTAATGGACTCGTCCTTATTGATGAAAAGGGGTATGTCCACCTAGTTAATAGGGCTTTTATTGAAAGCTTTGGCGGGGAGTATAACGATTACCTCGGGCATTTATATTATCATGCCATTGAGGAAGAAGAGATTCATAAGGCTGTAAAGGAAGTCTTTATGACAGAGGATCGTGTCCGCCATTCCTTCATCCGTCGTTTGCAAATTGAGCGTCGCTTTCTGGAGGTTCTCGGAGCACCAATCATTAACGAATCTAATGAATGGAAAGGTGTAGTGCTTGTGTTCCACGATATAACGGAACTCAAGAATTTGGAGCAGATGCGCAAGGATTTCGTTGCAAATGTGTCTCATGAATTGAAAACACCAATCACCTCCATTAGAGGCTTCTCGGAGACGCTATTAGATGGTGCTATGCAGGACGATGCTTTAAGGGAGCAATTCATAAAAATAATTCTAAAAGAAAGTCAGCGTCTTCAGTCGCTAATTCACGATCTACTGGAACTTTCTAAGCTTGAGAAGGAAGAATTTGAATTAAATATCGAGCAAGTATCCGTGAAGGATCTAATCCAGGATATCATTCCCATTGTAGAACATCAGGCTGAAGAGAAGGACATTAAGCTCCATCAAGAACTGCAGAGCGATACTATCATTGATGGGGACTCGGCCCGTTTAAAACAAGTCGTCATTAATCTTGTAACGAACGCCATTAATTATACACCTAGTAATGGGGATGTCACCGTTACATTGGAGAAGCATTTCGATAAAGTTAAAATAACTGTCTCAGACAGTGGAGTAGGTATCCCGGAGGAGGATATTCCACGAATATTTGAACGGTTTTATCGTGTAGACAAAGCGAGAAGTCGTAACTCTGGCGGGACAGGACTAGGGTTAGCCATTGTAAAACATATTGTGGAAGGGCATCATGGTAGTATTGAAGTAGAAAGCGCTCATCAGGAGGGTACAACGTTCCGGATCTATTTACCTGAAAAATTTACAAAAAGTTAATACTACATTAATTTATCTTTTATAGACTGTTGCTATAGTATAAATTGAAACCCTTTCATCCAAGGCGTTTTAATGGTGACGGAGGCCAATCCCGCTTCCGTCCTTTTTTCATTAACATTAGCATACTTAGAAGGTAACTCATTCTGCATAGAGTGAGCTATCGTACTGGACTCCTGGCACACAATTTGTGTCAGGATTTTTTTTTGTTGAAGGGATACCTATAAATGTGAAACCTCTCCTATTACTGTCTCGTAAGTATATATATTACAGAAAAAGAGGGGGAGTACGCCATGACGTTACGTCAGATTTATACATGGGTCGGTATGGTTATTGGGATTATCATACTAGCTATTGTAGGGGTTACAAGTTGGTACACGGTGGATGAATCCGAGCAAGCTGTCATCCTGACATTTGGGAAGGCGGAAGAGAACATAACTAGTCCAGGGTTACATTTTAAACTGCCTTGGCCGATTCAAGAAAAACAGAAATTATCTAAAGAAACATTCAGTTATACATTTTCGAAAGATCCAGATGGAAAATCAGCTGATAAAGTGCAGATGATTACTGGAGATGAAAACATAGTACTTGCAAACCTTGTGGTACAGTGGAAAATAACAGAGCCAGCTCAATACTTATATCAATCGGAGGATCCGAAACTGGTACTCAGTAATGCTACTTCATCCTCCCTTCGTCAAATTATTGGTACCTCTACTATTGATGATGCATTGACGTCTGGAAAGGCAGAGATTGAAAACGAGGTAAGAGAACTTTTAAGTACACTGATAGATGATTATAAAATCGGTATTTCTATCATTGATGTTAAACTTCGAGAAGTAGACCTGCCAAATAAAGAGGTACGGGAAGCCTTCACGAAGGTACAGGATGCGAAGGAAACTAAAAATACTAAAAAGAATGAAGCGGACAAGTACAATAATGAGAAATACGAGGAAGCGCTTGGGGAGAAAGATGCGGTTATCTCCCGCGCAGAGGGCGACAAAGTTTCCCGAGTAGAAGAAGCGAAGGGCGATGTAGCTAAATTTAATGCTCTATACGAGGAGTATTCAAACTCTCCTGCTGTTACTCGGGATAGGCTCGTCATTGAAACGCTAGAGGAAGTATTGCCAAAAGCCAATATTTATATCATGAATGATGACGGTAATACAGTTAAATATTTGCCGATTGGTAATAATCAAGTACAATCCTTGCCGCAGCAATCTAATGATGAAAATGAGGATGATAAGAAAGAGGATCAGGAAGGAGAGAACAATAATGGCTGATGAGAACGTAGTAGATATGAAAGAAGGCTCAGGTGGCGGTGGTAATTATCGTCATTACATTAAAGCGGGTGTATTCATACTAGCATTTATCGTTCTAATTGGTATTTTGTTAAATAGTATGATGATTGTGAAGGAAGGGGAATACAAGGTAGTTCGCCAATTTGGTGAGGTAGTTTCCATTAAAGATAAGCCTGGACTGCAATTCAAGATACCATTTATCCAAAGTGCTACCACCCTTCCGAAAAAGAAGCAGGTGTATGATGTAGACCAAAAGGAAGTAAATACGTTAGATAAAAAACGGATTATTATTGATAACTATACCGTTTGGCGTATTACAGACCCACAAAAAATGATAACCAACGCCAAAACGGTCATTAATGCAGAAGCCCGTATGGGAGAATTTATTTTCTCTACCGTAAGGTCGCAGCTTGGTCAGATGAATCTGGAGGAAATAGTCAATGATGAGAAATCTTCCAGAGGGGATGTAAATGCAACCGTAACGGAAAAAGTAAATAGCTTGTTGAAGCGGGATAATTACGGTATTGAAGTTGTGGATGTACGGATTAAAAGAACAGATCTTCCGGATGAGAATGAGCAGGCAGTATTTCGGAATATGATATCTGATCGAGAAACGAAAGCTCAAGAGTACTTGTCCCAGGGAGAAGCGAATAAGAAACGTATTATTGCTAAGACAGACAGGGAAGTTCAGGAAATGATCGCAAAAGCTAATAAACAAGCATCTGAAATTAGAGCCCAAGGAGAGCAGGAAGCTGCAAAGATTTACAATGATGCTTTTGAAAAGGACGAAGAATTCTATCAGCTTTATAGAACACTGGAGTCCTATAAGAAGACCATTGATGGAGAGACCACAATTATTCTCCCGCAGGATTCCCCATATGCTAATACCTTAGCAGGGTACCTAGAATAAGAGCTTAATTAGGCAAAACGATTATCTCAAGAATCTATAGTCCAAGGGGCGTCTTTTTTCATCTATACCTTATCATGGTAAAATAGATGAAAATGGCGTCTCTTTTTTCTCGTGAAAAAAGTAATACTATAGCCTGTTAAAGTTTTTATTTTGTGAGAAGATGAAGAGAAGAAGATTTGCCCTCACTATTATATATTCCAAATAACATGAAGAACGATGAAGGAGTGCTTTACGAATGACTAAAAAGCTAGTGTTGATCGATGGAAATAGCATTGCCTATCGAGCCTTTTTTGCGCTGCCGTTGTTAAATAATGATAAAGGTGTACATACAAACGCAGTATATGGTTTTACAACAATGCTTCTAAAAATATTAGAGGAAGAAAGTCCAAGTCATATGCTAGTAGCATTTGATGCGGGGAAAACGACCTTTCGTCATAAGACCTATGAGGAGTATAAGGGCGGACGTCAAAAAACTCCGCCAGAGCTCTCTGAACAATTCCCGCTTCTGCATGAGTTGTTAGATGCGTTTCACATTTCCCATTATCAGCTAGAGCAATATGAAGCAGATGATATTATTGGTACTTTGGCAAGACAAGCAGAAAAAGAAGATTGGGAAGTAAAGGTGATTAGTGGAGATCGAGATTTACTTCAGCTCGTATCCAATCATATTACTGTTGCTCTTACGAAAAAAGGGATTACGAATGTAGAAAACTATACGCCTTCTTTCATGAAAGAGAAAATGGATATTATCCCCGAGCAGATTATTGATTTAAAAGCGCTAATGGGGGATAGTTCCGATAACATCCCTGGCGTGCCAGGAGTAGGGGAAAAGACAGCTGTGAAATTACTCAATCAATTTGAAAACTTGGACAACGTGTATGCTAATTTAGATGAAGTAAGTGGTAAGAAGCTGAAAGAGAAACTAGAGAATAATAAAGAAGAAGCGTATATGAGCAGGGATCTTGTCACGATAAATATAGAAAGTCCCATTGAAATTGGGATAGAGGATGTCATATATAAAGGGTATGAAACTCCAAGTGTTACGCATGTTTTCCGCGACTTCGGATTTAATTCTCTATTAGAACGAGTTCAAAGTGATGAGGAACGTAGTGAAGAAGCTGTAGAAGCTTTACCAGCATTCGATGTGAAAATAGTAGAGGAAGTAACGGAAGACATGCTTGCAGAGACATCTGCTCTTGTCGTAGAGATGCTTGGAGAGAATTACCATTATGCAAATATAGAAGGGATTGGTCTGGTTAACGATAACGGCGCGTATTTCATCCCAACGGAGATGGCGTTTCAGTCAAGTACATTTATAAAATGGGCAGAAGACGAATCAAAAAAGAAGTGGGTATTTGATGCCAAGAAGACGTTTGTATTAATGCAGCGTCAAGGTATTCATATGAAGGGTATTGAATTCGATTTATTGATAGCTTCCTATTTAATTAACCCTGCCGAAAATTATCACGACATTCCTTCCATTAGCCATCGTTTGGAAAAAAAGGGAGTCGCATTCGATGAAGATATATATGGGAAGGGAGCTAAGGTCAAAGTCCCTGAACAAGCTATTCTGGCAGATCATGTAGGCAGAAAAACCAATATGCTGTATGGATTAAAAGAGCAAGCTGAAGAACATTTAAGAGAGAATAGTCAATGGGAATTGTATCATGAGCTGGAAATGCCGTTGTCCATTATACTTGGTGTAATGGAGCATACGGGAGTGTCTCTAGATGTAGAACGATTGGAGAACATGGGTGAGGAATTACAGAAGCGGCTGGCAGATATTGAGGAAGAAGTATATGAGCTGGCAGGAGAGTCCTTTAACTTAAACTCGCCTAAACAATTGGGCCCTATTCTGTTCGAAAAATTAGAGCTGCCTGTTGTGAAAAAAACCAAAACTGGTTATTCCACCTCAGCTGATGTGCTAGAGCAGCTAAGAGATCAACATGCAATTATCCCTAAAATCTTATTGTATCGTCAATTAGGGAAATTACAATCCACTTATATTGAAGGTTTATTGAAGGTTGTCGATCAAGAATCCCATAAAATCCACACCCGCTTTAACCAAGCCTTAACTCAAACAGGACGTTTAAGTTCTACGGATCCTAATTTACAGAATATACCAATCCGGTTAGAGGAAGGAAGAAAGATTCGCCAGGCATTTATTCCGTCGCAAGAGGGATGGAGAATATTTTCTTCCGATTACTCTCAGATTGAGCTGCGCGTTCTTGCACATATCTCCAATGACACTAAGCTTATTCAAGCGTTCAACAACGGGGAAGATATTCATACTCAAACAGCGATGGATGTTTTCCATGTAGAGAAAGATGATGTCACTGATATGATGAGAAGACAAGCAAAGGCAGTTAATTTTGGAATTGTATATGGCATTAGTGATTTTGGATTATCCCAAAGCTTAGGGATTACAAGAAGAGAAGCAAAAAAATTCATTGAGCGTTATTTTGAAAGCTATCCTGGGGTAAAGGCCTATATGGATGATGTTGTTCAGGACGCAAAGCAAAAGGGGTACGTAACGACACTAATGAATCGTCGCAGGTATTTGCCAGAAATAACAAGTCGCAACTTTAATAGAAGAAGCTTTGCTGAACGAACGGCTATGAACACACCTATTCAGGGAACAGCAGCTGATATTATAAAGAAAGCAATGATTGATTTGTATGCGGCATTAGAGGACGAAAAGCTGGAAGCTCGCATGCTTCTTCAAGTACACGATGAATTAATTATGGAAGCTCCAGAACATGAATTAGATACATTAAAAGAATTAGTTGCCAGAGTGATGGAAGAGACCGTATCGCTTGAGGTTCCCCTTGAGGTAGATTATGCATACGGGAACACCTGGTATGATGCAAAGTAAGGAGAGAGAAACATGCCAGAACTTCCAGAAGTAGAGACGATCAAGAAAACTTTAGAACACTTAGTATTAGGGAAAACGATTGAAAGGGTAACCGTGTTTTGGCCAAATATTGTGCAGGAACCAGATGATACAAGTGCTTTTTCAACCGTTGTGCAAGGTCAAACAATTCAGAAGCTGCGTCGTCGAGGGAAATTTTTACTGTTTTACCTCGATACACACATTCTTATCTCCCATTTACGTATGGAGGGCAAGTATGGTGTGTTTGAGGAAGGTACGCCTGTAGCAAAGCATACGCACGTTATTTTCCATTTTACTGATGGATATGAGCTTCGTTATCACGACGTGCGTAAATTTGGCACGATGCACGTATTTCCAATTGGAGAAGAATGGAATCGTGATCCATTAAAAAAGCTTGGCCCCGAGCCGTTTGATGTATCCTTTTCTACGGAGCATCTAGCTCAACGCTTACGCAAGACAAGCAGATTTGTTAAAACTGCTTTATTAGACCAAACCATAGTAGCTGGCCTTGGTAACATTTACGTGGATGAGGCGTTATTCCGTGCATCTATTCATCCTATGCGTGTTTCCTCAGATCTCAACGAAAAAGAAGTAAACGCTCTGCACAAGTCTATTATAGATACGTTAGAGGAAGCAGTCCAACAAGGTGGAACGACAATTCGCTCCTATGTGAATACCCAGGGCCAAATAGGAATGTTTCAGCACCAGTTATATGTTTACGGGCGAGAGGAAGAAGAATGCCGAGTATGTACAACGCCGGTCTCCAAAATGAAGGTTGGAGGAAGAGGTACACATGTATGCTTGAAATGCCAAAAAATACAAGCGAGTGAATAGATGCTTCCTTGCTTGTCCTGCTAATAAGTCAACATCGATGCACGTTGTTCATCGTGTTTCCTTTATCTCATGCGCGGCCCTCCAGCCCATACGTCGCTAAACGGACCCCCTCCGCTTTTTATATGAATCCAGCTGCGGTGTCCAGCGACTAGTGGGTTTCGGTCCGCTTCTTGCGATAAGTCAACATCGATGCACGTTGTTCATCGTGTTTCCTTTATCTCATGCGCGGCCCTCCAACCCATACGTCGCTAAACGGACCCCCTCCGCTTTTTATCATATAATACAAGTTTCGTGTAATATGCTCCCTCCATATACTATGATACATATTTGTATGGAGGGGGCGGGGGATTTGTATGATTTGATTACGTTAATTCTGCTTGCTTTTGCGGTGAGCTTGGATAGTTTTACGGTTGGGTTTACGTATGGCATGCGGAAGATGGGATTGTCGGTTCGGGCTATTCTTTTGATTGCTTGTATCTCGGCGTTGTCTTTTTTTGCTTCGATGATGATTGGAAAAGGGCTATCGTTTATTTTATCGCCCCATATTACAGAGGTGTTGGGTGGTAGTATTCTCATCCTAATAGGGGTTTGGGTGATTTATCAATTTTTTAAGAGTAATAGGTCTAATTCTTCTCCAGTATCTAAGGAGCCGTATATCTTTAAAATGGAAATCCAGTCGCTTGGGATTGTGATTCAAATTCTGGAGAAGCCGATGAGTGCGGATATGGACCGATCTGGGTCCATTAATGGAATCGAAGCGATTCTCCTTGGGCTGGCTTTGTCATTAGATGCGTTTGGAGCGGGTATTGGTGCTGCAATGTTTGGCTTCCCGCCAGTGTATACAGCACTTACTATAGCTTTTATGAGTAGTTCGTTTTTATGGATAGGGTTGAAGAGTGGCTATTTACTGTCTTATTGGAGGTGGGTAAATCAGCTATCCTTCCTGCCGGGTATCCTACTTATATTATTAGGCGTTATGAAAATGACGTAAAGGGGGGCATATATTATGACAGTGGTTGTTGGTTTAACGGGGAGTATTGCAAGTGGCAAAAGTACAGTATCCCTTATGTTTGATGACTATAACATCCCTGTAATTGATGCAGATAAGTTATCCCGTGAGGTTGTGGAGCCTGGAGAAAAGGCGTATGAGGAAATTGTCTATACGTTCGGTTCCTCTGTTTTACGGGAGGACCAGACGATTGATCGAAAAGCTTTAGGGAATATAGTGTTTCAAGATGAAGAGAAGAGAAAACAATTGAATAGTATTGTCCATCCAGCTGTAAGGGAGCGAATGCTGACCAAACGGGATGATTACATTGCGAAAGAAGTACGTGCGGTTGTACTGGACATTCCTCTTCTATTTGAAAGTAATTTAATGGATTATGTAGATAAAGTGCTAGTGGTATATGTAGATGAGGGTACGCAGCTTAGTCGTCTTATGGAAAGAGATGGGAGTTCCGAAGAGGAGGCAATGAGCAGAATCAATTCTCAAATCCCAGTAGCGGAAAAGGCAAAGAAAGCAGATGAAGTTATAGATAACTCTGGGTCTAAACAGTCATCGTATGACCAGCTAGATCATATACTTAGAAAGTGGGGCATAGTGGCATAGCCTCCTTGCTACCTTTAAGTGCCGAGTTCTTGATGATAAGACTCGGCACTTTTTATATGGTTTCTCGTGGATTTTTTTACATTATGTCACTCACCAGTATCGAAATGTGTTATACTAATTGTACATAAATAAATGTAGTATATCACATAAGTGGAGAGGGGTAGTTTTTATGAAGCCACGTGTAGCAATTAATGGATTTGGACGAATTGGAAGGATGGCATTTCGTCTTGCGGTACAGGATGATTCTATAGATTTAATAGCAGTTAATGCGAGTTATCCGCCAGAGACGTTAGCTCACCTTATTAAATATGATTCTGTACATGGTCGTTTTGAAGGAGAAGTGAAAGCGCTTCAGGATGGTATCGAGGTTAATGGGAAGAAAATTCTCCTTACTGCTCAGCGTGATCCTAAAAAGCTTCCATGGACAGAGCACGAGATTGATATTGTTATTGAAGCTACAGGGAAATTTAAAACTAATGAAACAGCCGGGGCACATATCGAGGCAGGAGCGAAAAAAGTTGTCATCACAGCTCCAGGCAAAGGTGTTGATGCAACCATTGTTATGGGTGTAAATGACAACGTTTACAATCCGGAAGAGCATCATGTAATTTCTAATGCTTCCTGTACAACAAACTGTCTAGCTCCTGTCGTAAAGATTTTAGATGAGCAATTTGGTATTGAAAACGGGTTAATGACTACCGTTCATGCTTTTACTAACGATCAGCAAAACTTAGATAATCCACATAAAGACTTACGCCGTGCTAGAGGTTGTACACAATCTATTATACCCACATCCACTGGAGCTGCGAAGGCGCTCGGTCAAGTGCTGCCTCACTTAGATGGGAAAATGCATGGGATGGCTCTACGCGTACCTACCCCTAATGTGTCTCTTGTAGATTTAGTAGTGGATGTAAAGCAGGATGTTACTGCAGAGCAGGTAAACAATGCTTTTCAAACCGCATCAAAAACTAGCTTAGATGGCATATTGGATTATTCAGAGGAGCCATTAGTATCAATTGATTACACCACTTCCGAGTTTTCTTCCATTATTGACGGGCTATCCACAATTGTTATAGAGGATCGTAAAGTGAAAGTGCTTGCTTGGTATGATAATGAGTGGGGATATTCAAAGCGTGTGGTCGATTTAGTTAAATTTGTGGGCAGCCATCTGAAAAAAAAGGAAGAAGCTAGTGTTTCCTGAGAACATTCATGCAAGGAAAAATAAGGTTTATTTGGTAAAATTAAGGCAGAGATTTCGAAAATCTTTGCCTTTTTGTATTGCAAAAAGGAAGGAAACCATATATACTAACTTTTGAACTTCTGAATTATAGTTGAATGGCTGCTTAAAGGGTTAGGACCTCATCGGACTAACTTTCCCCCGTGGTAGTACATTTGTAAGTCATTTAAGAAGTAAACTTATAGCTTGTAAAAGGGGGATTCCCAATGGATACAATGGGTAGACACGTAATTGCAGAACTTTGGGATTGTAACATTAGCAAATTGAATGATATGAATTTAATTGAACAGATTTTTGTCGATGCTGCATTGAAATCAGGTGCAGAAGTTCGTGAGGTAGCCTTTCATAAATTTGCTCCACATGGAGTAAGCGGGGTTGTCATTATTTCTGAATCACATTTAACAATACACAGCTTTCCTGAGCATGGATATGCCAGTATTGACGTGTATACTTGTGGTGATCGAATTGATCCCAATGTGGCAGCACAACATATAGCAGATGCACTAGAATCTAAAACAAAAGAAACAGTTGAAGTTCCGCGAGGAATGGGACCTGTAGAAGTTAAAAAATATAACGTTTTATAATAAAAAAGAGGTGTACAGGAGTACATCTCTTTTCTTTTGCCACCCCTATTATCTCTTCTGTTTACATGGGAAATACCTTCAACTAGTATTTCAACGTTTGAAAAAGTTGAATAAAATCCACTATAACGACCTTCTGTCTCTTTTAGTTCACATTCATTCTTCATTATTTCACTGGAATGTATGTATTTAACCTTTTTTATTTTTTGATATAATAGATAAGAGGTGTACACGTATGAAACTAAAACAATGGATAGCTACATATTTCACCAATCATTCTGAATCACAGGAAGACCATGGTCATGATGCTTTAAAGACGCATTATTTTAAAACGACAAAAGATAAAGCGATGAAAGTATTGAAGGAGTACTATGAGCGTTCCAATTCCTACCATACGGTTTCTGTTTCAGAAGAGCATGGGGAAATAAGTGTTCAAATTAAGCAAGGTAAGAAAGCCTTTATGGTTGTAAGTGTTATCATGGTAAGACCTTACCACACCGCTATAGATTTTTCTGTTACTACAGAATCGGCATTACCAATTGACTTTGGATACAGCCATAAGGTAATAGAAAATCAATATAAATGGCTAAAACAAGATCTTCCTTTTATAGAAACATCAATGGCGCATAAAATATAGAAGCTGGAATACTGATTTGGAGTTGATATGTAGTGAAGTGCCCCAATTGTGGCTACAAAAGTACAAGAGTATTGGATTCGAGACCTGTGGAAGAAGGGAAATCCATACGTCGGAGAAGAGAATGTGACCAGTGCAATTTTCGATTTACCACTTTTGAGCGCATAGAGGAAGTTCCACTCATAATTGTGAAAAAGGAAGGCACTCGAGAAGAGTTTAGCCGAGAGAAATTGATGCGAGGCTTAATTCGAGCGTGCGAGAAAAGACCGGTGGCAGTGGAAGAACTAGAGAATATTGCTGGAAATGTGGAACGGGAATTGCGCAATCGTGGTGTTTCAGAGGTGCAAAGTAAAGAAATTGGGGAAATGGTAATGGATCGCCTGTCTGGAATAGATGAAGTAGCCTATGTACGGTTTGCATCTGTTTATCGGCAGTTTAAAGATATTAATGTTTTTTTAGATGAATTAAAGGATTTAATTAAGCACGACTCAGAGGGGTAATTGCTATGAGAGGGCCGAAAGCGGGCTCTTTTCTTATTTATAGTCATCCCTCTACTATACTTATGCAGAAGAAAGTCAGCAGAGAAGGGAGAGTAAACTACTGTGCATAACACAAATATCGGAAAATTGTTGCCTGTAGATGGATTTAAAGTTCAAATACCATTAAATATCACGGTGAACATGTCCACCTCCCTGACTCATTTATATCAACCACTCATAGGGATGTCTGCCATTTCCTTTTATCAGACATTGTTAACAGAATATGAATTGCAACAGAGAGAGAGTCATCCAAGAACGCATCATTTATTAATGAGTTATTTACATTTACCTCTAGATCAGTTATATGAGGCAAGGAAGCGATTAGAGGCTATCGGGTTGTTGAGGACATTTCTTCATCAAACAGAAGAGGAGACTACTTATACGTATGTTCTCCAAAAGCCCTTTACTCCAAGTGAATTCTTTGAAGATGATATGCTTTCTTTGTTACTGTATCATCATATCGGTGAAGAGAAATATTATCGTTTAAGAGATGCGTTTTATGTGAAAGTGATAGTGGAAGATTCTTCTACGGAAGTTACTTCTACATTTGAAGAAGTATTCTCTTTAGGAGAATACCAGCAGGATATGCCCCAGGCGCAAGAAGAAGGCCAATCTTCCAGAATAGTTACATCGAAGAGTATGGGTGCAAATTTACAAAAATCAATGATTGATTTTAATATGCTTCAACAGAATTTGCAACAAAGGATGCTTCCCGTTCATACTATATTTACCGAGCATAATAAAAAGATTATGAATCAGTTGACATTATTATATCAGTTAGCAACATTTGAGTTAGAGAAAGCTATTCAATGGTCCTTGACTGATGAAAATGAGCTGGATGTGACAGAATTAAAAGAAGCTTGTCACGACTTATATCAATCTAAGCAACAGCAAGGTAGTGTACAGCTGACAGAGCGACGGGATAGGGTTTCAGCAGTTAACGGCGACTCCGCTAAAGAAAAAAACACTGATGATGATAAAGGAGAGGCACTAATTAAAAGATTAGAGCACATTTCTCCTCGACAGTTGCTGGTAGATTTATCAGATGGTGGTGAACCCACTCAGAAGGAATTAAAGACCATTCGAGATATTATGACACAGCAAGGATTATCAGCGGGTGTTATGAATGTGTTGATTTATTATGTCCTATTGAAAACGGATATGAAGCTTTCCAAGCCCTATATGGAAACCATTGCTGGTCATTGGGCAAGATTACAAGTGAAAACGGTACGTGAAGCCATGCAGGTAGCTAAATCCGAGAATCAAAAATATCAGCAATTAGCTAACAAACGGAAGAGCGGAAACCGAAAACATAATAAAGAAGTACTTCCAGATTGGTTTAAAGACCATCAAAAAGAACAAAATTCAAAACAAGTGCAGCAAGCAGAGAAACAGCAAGAAAATGAAAGATCCTCGGAAGATATTGAGAGGGAAAAACAGGAATTGGCTGAAGCGTTAAAGAACATGGATGATTAATGGAAGTAGCGAATAAATTGATTTAAGGATGAGTGACATGGAACCGATCCAAACAGCTTTGAAAAAATGGATGAGAGAAAGTAAGAATTTTCAACAGCATTACGACAGTATGCGTCAGGCTATACTGCGTGATAAAGATGTTCAGCAAATTCTTGAACAAAATCCTCATCTGACCGAACAAGATATAGAACGTCATTTAATTAAGTTCTATGAATATGAATCTCAGTCCAAACGCTGTGAGAATTGTCCTTCTCTAAATGAGTGTAAAAATCTGGTGCCAGGTTATTCTCCAAGTCTACATGTAGAAGGCCAATCTGTGCGTTTAACGTATGAAATGTGTCCAAATAAAAGACAGCATCAAGAACAATCAGAGAAGCGTTCCTTTATTAGCAGCCTTCATATGCCAAAGGACATTCTGGAAGCCAAGTTTAAAGACTTAGATCCGGATGACCGCTACGAGGCTATCCGGCAGGCAATGAATTACACGGAAAACTATGACTCCGAAAACGGACAAAAAGGGCTCTACTTTTACGGTCGTTTTGGAGTGGGGAAAACTCATCTTCTAGGTGCCATCGCTAATAAGCTTGCCAACAAGCGTATACCATCGTACCTCATTTATATGCCAGAGTTTGTAAGAGAGATGAAATCTTCCTTGGGTGATAATACACTTAATGAAAAAATTGAAAAGTTTAAGACCACTCCTGTCCTGATGATAGATGATATTGGTGCTGAATCCATGTCTTCCTGGTTCCGCGATGAGGTGTTAGGCTCCATCTTACAATACCGAATGATGGAACGATTGCCTGTTTTCTTTACATCTAATTATTCCTTAAAGGACCTCGAGAAACACCTAATGACTAATACACGTGGTGAAGTGGAAGAATTGAAAGCGGGGAGAATAATAGAACGAATTAAAGCAGTAAGTAAGCCTGTCGAGGTTATAGGTCAAAATAGAAGAGGATAGACTTGTTGAGCAAAGATTCAGTAAGCTAGATAGAAGTAATTATCTAGTTTACTGTAATAGTTTCAATGTGCTACTGGAGCGAATGACAACGAAAACCTCTGAGTAATAAAAAAACAGCCTGATGAAAGGTTGTTTTTTTTTATTGTATAAAGGAATATGAATAAAAACGTACATGTTTTCCTCCTTAATCCCATATAATGTAACAGTTTCATGGGAGAGGGGGAATGGACTTGAGAGAGGTTTGCTTTGAACAGAAAAGGGAGGCTTTAGCTTTTTGTGATTTTATGATGAATAGTTCCTTAGAAGCAACTGTTCGCTGGAATTATACAAAAAAGTGGGGGCATTCCGTACACATAGAATGTAGTCAGCTAGATGGACAGGCTTTAGTGAATAAGATAGTAACAGGGTTGATTCATGTATTTACACTACATAGAGAACATATATGGTTACATGATATCATTCGTGATTGCTACTATTATCAGGACGAGGATGAAATTGGTCATATTCTAGAGGTTTGCCGATCCTTTATGGAAGGAGAAGCAGGAGAACATGTTCTGAATGGGAAGATTAGTCATAAACGCCTCGTCATGATGTTATCGAGGGTTTTGGAAAATGCTATTCAAGAACAGAAAGACAGGCTGCACTTTGATTCTGTCATTACCTTTCGATTACAATTGTACTATGAAGATCTAATTGAATTTGTTGGCACAGCAATTGATGAGTATAAAAGAGAAGAAGAGTATCAAAACTATGTTGAGCAATTGAGAGAATACCTACAAACAAAGCGCCCAAGACTTGACCAGTTACACGTGGTGCAAAAGGATGGAGCATTTAGATTTTTTGGAGAAGAGGGGAAGCCATTAACGAAGAACATGATTAAGGAGCTTGCAAAGCAGGAACCCCTTTTTGTATTTGGACTAGGGCAGGAAGAGTTGAATTTAACACCGATAATGGCGTTAGCCCCGAAACGGATATCCATCTACGGAAGTGATGTAGCAGACCCAAAAACGCTGACAGTGATGAATGTGTTCCAGGAGAGGGCGTCTATGTATTCGATACATCAATTTCCATATAAAGAATTGCTGTCCACCTAACAGGAAAATGGACTTGCTTTCAAGCATAAAACGCCATATAATATAAAACATAACGAAAAAACAACTATTCCTTGATATAAATACGGTAAGGATGAGGATCACAATAATACCATTCGACTTATCAGAGAGGGAAGCCATATGGGCTGCGAGCTTCCTAAGAACGAACTATTATTTACCACCTCTGAACCCTGTTAGTGAACCTTTAGTAATTAACAGCGCTTTGTCCACGTTAAGGATGTACTTAATGAAGCCACCTCCAGCGGTGGAAATTAGGGTGGAACCACGGGTATAACGCTCGTCCCTTCGCTACAATGCAAGGGATGGGCGTTTTTTAGTGCTGTTAAAGATAATTTATAATACATTGAAGGAGTGACAATACATGTCGGAAGCTATTCAACTAACATTTCCAGATGGTGCAGTAAAGGAATTCCCGAAAGGTTCGACGACTGAAGATGTAGCAGCTTCCATTAGCTCTGGTTTGAAAAAGCAAGCTATAGCAGGGAAGTTAAACGGGCAATTACTTGATTTGAAACGAGAGCTATTCGAAGACGGAACAATTGAAATTGTAACATTACGAGATGAAGAAGGAATTGAGGTTTTACGCCACTCTACTGCTCATTTAATGGCTCAAGCAGTCAAACGGTTGTATGGGAACGTTCATTTAGGAGTAGGGCCGGTTATTGAAAATGGCTTTTATTATGATATGGATGTATCGGACTCAATCACTTCTGAAGACCTTCCTAAAATTGAAAAGGAAATGCAGAAGATTGTAAGTGAGAACTTACCAATTGAACGCATGGAAGTAAGCCGCGAGGAAGCAAAGCGGATGTATGAAGAAATAGGAGATGAGTTGAAGCTTGAGCTACTAGAAGATATTCCAGAAGGAGAGCAAGTGACCATATACAAACAAGGGGAATTCTTTGATTTGTGTCGTGGACCTCACGTGCCCTCCACTTCGAAAATAAAGGTTGTTAAATTATTGAGTGTTTCCGGTGCCTATTGGCGTGGTGACAGTGATAATAAGATGCTGCAACGTATTTATGGTACTGCGTTTGAGAAGAAAGACCATTTGAAAGAATACTTACACATGCTTGAAGAAGCCAAGGAGCGTGATCATCGTAAGCTTGGTAAAGAATTAGATATCTTTACTGTGTCTCAAAAGGTAGGGCAAGGGCTTCCTCTATGGCTGCCAAAGGGGGCAACAATTCGTCGTACTATTGAGCGTTATATTGTTGATTTAGAAGAACGTCTGGGGTATGATCACGTCTACACACCAGTATTAGGATCTGTTGATTTATACAAGACAAGCGGACATTGGGATCATTATCAGGAAGATATGTTCCCAACTATGGAAATGGATAATGAAGACCTTGTGCTTCGTCCAATGAACTGTCCGCATCATATGATGATATACAAAAGTCAATTCCACAGTTATCGTAATTTACCGGTACGTATTGCAGAGCTTGGAACCATGCATCGTTATGAAATGTCTGGTGCACTTGCCGGACTGCAGCGTGTTCGAGCGATGACTTTGAACGACGCGCACATCTTTGCTCGACCTGATCAATTAAAAGATGAATTCATTCGTGTGGTACGCATGATTCAAGAGGTGTATAAGGATTTCGGTTTGAATGATTATTACTTCCGCTTATCCTATCGTGACAAGGATGATACTGAGAAGTATGTAGATAATGATGAGATGTGGGAGAAAGCCCAAGCTCTTCTAAAAGAAACGATGGAGGACATGGAGCTGGAGTATGTGGAAGCAGAAGGAGAAGCTGCATTTTACGGTCCAAAACTCGATGTTCAGGTGAAGACAGCATTAGGGAAGGATGAGACCCTCTCGACTGTTCAATTGGATTTCCATTTACCAGAACGCTTCGATTTGACCTATGTGGGTGAGGATGGAAATCATCATCGTCCTGTTGTTATACACCGTGGTGTTGTATCTACAATGGAACGCTTTGTAGCATTTCTGATTGAGGAATATAAAGGGGCTTTCCCGACATGGCTAGCCCCAGTTCAAGCCAAAATTATTCCAGTCTCCTTAGACGCTCATCTTGATTATGCAAAGAAGGTCGAGGATTCCCTTCGCTATGCAGGAGTACGAGTAGAGCTTGATGAAAGAGACGAGAAGATCGGCTATAAAATTCGAGAAGCCCAAATGCAGAAAGTTCCTTACCAGCTAGTGGTAGGAGATAAAGAAATTGAACAAGACGGCGTTAATGTTCGACGCTACGGCGAGCAAGACTCCGAAACACTGGAGCTTCAAACGTTTATAGACAAAGTGAAATCTGAAATTAATGATAAAGCATAAACAGGAAAACCTGAGCGCGTCTGCTCAGGTTTTCTAAATGATTACCGCTGTTATTGTGTACAGTATCCAATGATTCCTAGCATAGCAGGTGAGTGGTCATAAAATTTTAATCATATCTTAGCAAAATCTAGAATTGATTTATAACGGACGTTTAGGATAGATTCGTTATTTTATTTGGTACCTTCACTTTGTAACCACTATTCCTACCTACCTCCTAAAATCGTTGAAAAAGGACTTGCGCGTGGATAATAAATCATGTATTCTATAAAAAGTCATGTGGAAAAGCCGATTAGGATTATTGGGGATATCGTTGACATACTACTAGCCACGTGTTATATTAGTAAAAGTGAAATTAAATATTGGTCAAAGACAAGTAGAAGCACCCGCTTCTCACCTGATTGACGTTCTTACTGAACAGTTGACGGGTTTCCAATCTTGAACGTGAATGGGAGACGTGTGGGTGCAGTATGTACCGACACTTTTTTAATGTTTACATTCCAGAATGAGCATATAACTTGTCGAGACTAAAATAGTATTTTTATCTAAACCCTGGAGGTGGCTGGTTATTAGCAAAGAAATGATCGTCAATGACAAAATCCGTGCTCGTGAAGTACGCCTTATTGATGCAAACGGTGATCAATTAGGTGTCAAAACAAAGAGCGAAGCGTTGGATATCGCTGAGAAAGCTAATCTTGATCTAGTAATGGTTGCTCCAAACGCAAAACCACCTGTCTGTCGTATTATGGACTACGGTAAGTATCGTTTTGAGCAGCAAAAGAAAGAGAAAGAACAGCGTAAAAATCAAAAGGTAATTAACGTGAAGGAAGTACGTTTAAGTCCTGGTATTGAAGAGCATGACTTTAATACAAAACTTCGTAACGCACGTAAATTCCTTTCTAAAGGCGATAAAGTGAAAGCGACTATCCGCTTCCGCGGACGCGCAATCACCCACAAAGAGCTAGGACAAGAGGTTCTAGATCGTATGGCACAAGAATGTAAAGACCTATCTACGGTTGAAACAAAGCCTAAGATGGAAGGTCGTAATATGTTTATGATGCTTGCTCCAGTTAACGAAAAGCAGTAATGGAGTAGAAAGCAGCAACCAATAGCTTAAAGGAGGAACTACTTATGCCAAAGATGAAGACTCATAAAGGTTCTCAAAAACGTTTTTCTAAAACGGGTAGCGGTAAGGTGAAACGTTCCCACGCTTTTACAAGCCACTTATTCGCTAACAAGCCTCAAAAAACAAAGCGTAAGCTACGTAAAGCTACCATTGTAGACCGCAGTGATTACAAGCGTATTAAAAGTATGCTACCGAAGAAATAAGCAAAGCACGACAATAGATATTTTTACAGGAGGGAACTATTATGGCACGTGTTAAAGGTGGAACAGTTACACGCCAACGTCGTAACCGAGTATTAAAGCTCGCTAAAGGTTATTATGGTTCGAAACATGCTTTATTCAAACAAGCAAAACAGCAGGTAATGAAATCAGGTCAGTATGCATACCGTGACCGTCGTCAAAGAAAACGTGATTTCCGTCGTCTATGGATTGCACGTATTAACGCAGCGGCTCGTATGAACGACATCTCTTACAGCCGTCTAATGCACGGTCTTAAGCAAGCTGGTATTGAAGTTAACCGTAAAATGCTTGCAGACCTAGCAGTTACAGATGAAAAAGGTTTCGCAAACCTTGTAGAGCAAGCAAAAACTGCTCTTAAATAAATAAGGCAACGAAGTCATTCCTTTTTATGGGGATGGCTTTTTTTGTATAGAACTGGCAGCCCCTTGTTTGGAATATAAAGAATAGGTGGTGCTCCCAGGTAAGGGGGGATTAGCATGATAGTTGTTTTCTATCTATTGATTATTAATGTTGTTGGATTTATTTCTATGGGATATGATAAGCGAAAAGCTCAGCAACATGAGTGGCGTGTACCTGAGAACAAATTATGGTTGATTGCTTGGATAGGGGGAGCGATAGGGAGTTGGCTTGGAATGAGTGTATTTCACCATAAAACAAAGCATACGACGTTTGTGGTAGGAATGCCGATCCTCCTTATCATCCATATCATTCTTTACTTTGTCATAAAGGCTCGTCTCTTGTCATAAGCATGTAATAGACCGCTGACTGCCAGGGGAGGAGGACTATATGTGCAGCAATTAGGAGCACTTGTGATGACTATCGTAGAAGCTAGCGGCTTGTTTGCTCCGTTATTGTTCATTAGCTTTCATTTACTTCGTCCTTTATTATTTCTGCCTGTTGCTTTTATTTGTATATCTGGCGGAGTTATGTTTGGAACTGTAACAGGTTCTATTTATTCTGTCGTCGGAGTTACCTTGTCAAGCCTGTTGTTTTATAAGATGAGTGAGTGGATGCCGAAAACCCTTAAAAAGCTTGTCTCTTTAAAGCATAAATTCTTTGGCAAGCATTCATCTTTTTCCAGAGGTCAAATTGCTATTTTGCGCTTAGTTCCGTTCATTCATTTTCATTTAATATCCTTGTGTATTATTGAGATGTCTACTAATTTTCGTGACTATATGAAGACCTCTTTCTTGACTAATATACCTTTAGCGGTATTATACACTTCTGTTGGTCAATGGGTATCAAGCTTATCACCCATTATTATGGCTGCAGTGCTCGTTTCGTTTCTGCCACTGTTCTATATTCTACGTAAAAAGGAAATCGTTATTAAGTGGGCGGATTTCTTTGCAGCTGAAGGTGCGAAATAAGTTTCTTAACGTCTGTGCTAACAGACGTTTTTTATGTTAGTACTATGTTATTCTATTCAGAGTAAGGCGTCTCCCTGAGAAACAGGTACATCCTGTTATGTAACTTTGCTTATGTCTTCATTAAACATACAATATAAGGTTGGAGTGATGTAACATGTTGCATTTATTACAAAAAAACGATGAGCCTGCCCTTCTTCATCTACTGGAAAAGGACAAGATACATAATCTTCCCTTCTATGGGTATCTCCCTTATTTGTCTAATATCGACAGCCGGTTTGGGTTTTATGGAAAATATAAAGAGGATCAATTAATAGCGGCTGTTTATTTTAGCCCTTATAACATGGGGGTAGCTATAGAGGAAGAAGGCATCATACACGAAGTTTATGACTTATTGGTCACGCTTCCTTCCACGTTTTTGTATGGCAGAAAAGATATTTTGGAAAAAATGGGTGAATTTCCGTATCGTAGTCCTCATCCTTATGCTTATGGATATTTAACACCATTAGAAGATGAGTTTAACGAGAGGGTAGCGGCTCAGGCGACTTTTAATGACAAGCAGCAGCTCTTATCCTTTTATGAAGGGAAAAATATTCAACTAGAGCTAGCGGAATTACTGGATAGCCTGTTAGCACAGGGGAATGTGTTCGTAGTTAGAAACGAAGCTGGGACAATAGCGTCGGCGGCCATTGCTCATTCTGAAACAGAAGAATATGCATTAATAGGGGCAGTTTACACCAATGAGGATGATGGAGGCAAGGGGTACGCAGGAGCAGTTGTGCAAGCATTACGAGTTCATTTGTCTCATAAAGGTATTACACCGTTTTTATTTTATGAGGCTGATAAAAAACAACTAGAACATTTTTACGAAAAGCTTTCTTTTGAGAAAGTGGCTGACTATGTAATGTGGCATGACTAAGGCTCCTTCAAGGACCCTTAGTCATGTAAGCAATAATTGATCAATTGGATTCTTCCATTCTATTTTTGCGTGAGGATAGTGAATAAGAATTTCCTTTTCTAAGAAATACAAATCTTGTCTATCAAAACCTTTAAGCTTATTAGGGTGCTTTGTCCAAATGGCTATGGAGACGACTTCAAAGGAGTCTTCTGTTGTCCCTAGGTATTTTTCTCCTTCGAACAAAACCCCCTTGTATGTGATTAGGAAATTTTTCTTTACATTATCTACATCATCATAGTAATAAAATTGTTTTTTTTCTTGAGCTAATTCCAGTTTTCGTTTAGGATTCATGACATATTTATAAGCTGTATAAATAAGTAATACCATCGCAATAAATATTAACAGGCGAAGCACTAGAATAATCACGGGCAATCTACTCCCTTTAAGCAGGTTTCTATTCTGTAGTAGTATGTACGTGGACAGGTATGGAAACGTTTCAAGTTTTTTACCATAAATAAAAAACTTTTTAGATGGGCCTTTTTTATTTGCTTTTATTTTCCCTGCTATTACAAAACAATGAATATAGCGGCTAAAAACAATTGGATGCGCTAGAAGAACTCTGACATAATAGAGAGGAGTATATAAAGAAAAGGGGCTTCGACATGAATTGGAAGGAATTATTTCAAATGCAGCAGCAGCTGGATCAACGAATAGAAGAAGAGCATCACCTAACTGATCAAGACCTTTTCTCGAAAAAAGTGATGGCACTATTTGTAGAGCTTGGAGAATTGGCAAATGAAACGAGATGCTTCAAATTTTGGAGCAGTAAACCTGCAAAAGAACAGAAGGTTATTTTAGAGGAATATGTGGATGGGCTGCATTTCATCCTCTCGTTAGGACTAGAAAAACAATTATCCTTTCAGGGGACAGGAACCATGCTTGACAAAGAGGAAGATACGACCACTCAATTCCATAAAGTACTTGGAGAGCTTCACCTTTTTCAGCAATCTCCAACCTCTACTCATTATGAGCAGCTATTTTATGAGTTTCTACGATTAGGAAAAACGCTTGGATTTGAAGAAGGAGAAATTCAAGAGGCATATTATTTGAAGAATGAGGTCAATCACCAGAGGCAGGATCAAGGGTATTAAATATATTCTTTTGTTAAACTTAGGAAATATAGATATAATAACAAATAATATCTTGTGTATAAGGAGGATCAATCATGACAAAATGGGATGATACATTGTCCATGTTGAAAGATTTAACAGATGCGAAAGGGATTCCCGGCAACGAGAGAGAGCCGCGGGATGTCATGAAGAAGTACATAACACCTTACGCTGATGAAGTATATACCGACAACCTTGGCAGCTTAATAGCAAAAAAAGTTGGTGAGGAAAACGGCCCGAAAATTATGGTTGCAGGCCATTTAGATGAAGTAGGCTTCATGGTTACGAGAATCGATGATCATGGATTTATATACTTTCAAACAGTTGGTGGCTGGTGGAATCAGGTAATGCTGGCTCAACGAGTTACCATCATGACAAGAAAAGGAGAGCTAACTGGTGTAATTGGATCCAAACCACCTCACATTCTATCTGCTGAGCAGAGAAAGAAACCAGTAGAAATAAAAGACATGTTTATCGATATTGGTGCTGCTTCAAGAGAAGAGGCCAAGGAATTCGGAGTTACTCCAGGAGATGCTATTGTTCCATATTTTGAATTTACGCAAATGCCAAATGAGAAGATGCTTTTAGCGAAGGCATGGGATAATAGAATTGGCTGTGCCATTGCAATTGAAGTGCTTCGTAGACTAAAAACAGAAAACCATCCTAATATCGTTTATGGTGTAGGAACCTCTCAAGAAGAAGTAGGTACAAGAGGGGCAAAGACATCTACGAATGCCATTAACCCGGATATCGGGTTTGCTGTGGATGTTGGTATTGCGGGAGACACACCAGGTGTATCAGATAAAGAAGCAGCCAGTAATATGGGAGAAGGCCCTCAAATTATTCTGTATGATGCTTCCCTAGTATCTCATAAAGGTTTAAGAGATTACGTAGTGGATACTGCGGAAGAAAATGATATTCCATATCAGTACGATGTTCTAGCGGGCGGAGCTACAGATGGAGGTTCAATCCATTTAACAGCAGAAGGAGTGCCGGCTTTAGCCATTACTATTGCGACTCGCTATATTCATACCCATGCAGCGATGCTTCATCGAGATGATTTTGAACATGCTGTAGAGTTGCTAGTCCACGTCATCAAGGGACTAGATAGTGACAAAGTAAAGGAAATAACATTTTCATAAATGTAAACGAGGGAGCATTTCTGCATAGAAATGCTCCTTTGTGGTGTGTGCGGCATGGAGGTGTCGCTTTATGGATAAGACATCTTAACGGTAAAGTTAGTCTCAGTATCCTTTCATCAGAAGGAAATAAAAGCCCTCAGCGATAGTTAACTATATTTATAATAATAGTTGACGATTTAGAAAAAGGGCGTTATAATAATAATTAATTATTCTTGTTCGATTACGAATGAAGGAAAAAAGTAACTTGTAAGTGACTTTCGTCTGGAATGAATATGCAGAGCAATAATAGTAATACAATGTGGACTTGATCCACAGCAGGAGGTAACTATATGTTACAAGGTAATGTTAAATGGTTTAACGCAGAAAAAGGTTTCGGTTTTATTGAAGTAGAAGGTCAAGACGATGTATTCGTTCATTTCTCTGCTATTCAAGGCGAAGGTTTCAAAACTCTAGAAGAAAATCAAACAGTTTCTTTCGAAATCGTTGAAGGAAACCGTGGACCACAAGCAGCTAACGTTCAAAAACAATAGTTGTTAACCAACAAAGACTCTCCTACTATAGGGGAGTCTTTTTCTGTATATAGGATGCTGACAAGCTCCGTATGCAACAATCAATATTACCATATAAACCTACAATTAAATGAAAGCGCTTTATATGCTCTGGGATGTCTTATTAGTTGGCGAGGATGTTGGATTGAAAAAGTGAAATGGAGGGTTCGAATGAATCGTAAAGCAATATTTCTATACGCAGGGATACTGTTTGGATCATATTTCATTTTATTGACGTCAACTGAAAATGGAGAACAGAAGCGAAGTATTGCCAAAACAAATAATTTGTCCTTAGACGAACAAGTACTGAACGGAACGGTTCATGATAAGGTTTTGATGATTTCACAGGTTGAGGATGGTTTGATGAATAGTTTTAAGGCTATTGAAGAAGTACAGCACACCTATAACAGTGATCATCTAGTGATTACTATAAGAACCAATCTTTCCACTCTCTTATTTACATCGGGGAGTATAGAGGTGAAAAGGATGGAGCAGTATGCAGATGAAATCGTAGAACAATATGTAAATGGGCAGTCGTATGATATCGTTATTCGGAGTAGAGATAATACAAGGTTGAATTAATAAGAAAGGACGCCCGATACTACGTCCCATCAAGCAATGGCAATCAACCAAATGGATGTGTTTCGCTATGTTGGAACGAATTGGCTCGTTTTTTCATCGAGCAGCTCACAATAGCATGTATAGATGAGCTTTATTGTATAAGGCCATGACGAAATGAGCCCCCTATCCTGTAAACGGAAAGGGAGCTTTCACCATAATAAGGTCTTGTGGCTTTCTCGACAGCCAAGGTATAAACAGTGTAGCACGGTCTATTTAGCAGCTTGCTGTACCCCTTGTTCTAAGGTTTCCAGCATTTCTTTCTTTTCAGCTTCATCGGCATTTTCCCATATAAGCTCAAATAAAACCCCTAATCCAGGAAGCATTTTTTCTTCTCCGCTTTGGATGGCCTCGACAATTGTTGCTTTCAACTGATCTGTATTATTTCCAGAAACATTTGATAAAATGGCATTACGAAGATTTAAATCCATCATCGCACCTCTTTTCTTTAGACGTTCGGTATGGGCATAGTTTGACCAAGCGTACTAGAAATATGTATGATGGATTAGATTTCATAACTTATGGGACATAATAGAGGATAGAGGATGAGCGACTTTGATTACATCATTGCAAAATGGGTACGTGAAAAAATGGCGAAAATTAAAACGTAAAAGAGGCAGGGAAAAGGAGCAGGCATTTCTTATTGAAGGGTTCCACCTGCTTGAAGAAGCGTTACAGAGCGATTGGACAGTGGAGGAGATAATTTTTCGTGAGGGTATCGATATTCAAAACGAATGGCAGCCCTATAAATGGTTTCAGGTAAATGATGCGGTATTTCAGGAAATTACCCAAACAGAAAATCCCCAGGGTGTTGCGGCAGTCGTTAGCATGAAGGAAATAGAATGGTCTGGAGGCTCACGAGTGTTAATGCTTGATTCTATTCAGGATCCTGGAAACTTGGGAACTTTAATTAGAACGGCAGATGCAGCAGGCTTCGATGGAGTAATCGTAGGACAGGGAACGGTAGATCCATTTAATGATAAAGTGCTTCGAGCTACGCAAGGTTCTATGTTTCATGTACCGATATATGTGGGAGACATAGCAAAATGGACGGCTGAGCTAAAGCAACAAGGCTTCGCTATCTGGGCAACGGCTCTCGATGAAGCGACCTCCTACCAACACCTGCCACCTGTAACACCAGTTGCACTTATGGTTGGGAATGAGGGAGCTGGTGTTCAGAAGGATTACTTGGAGATAGCAGATGAACGCGTCCACATTCCTATTTATGGAGAAGCTGAATCATTAAATGTAGCAATTGCCTCCGGAATTTTAATGTATTATTTACGCTCCTAGGGTTGCAACTTTGTCTTTGCTTCCCTATAATAAGTTAAAGTTAATATAATACGTAAAAGCGTTGAAAGAGCTAGTAAATGATTACGTCATTACAGTTAAAGGGAAGAAATGTCATGGACTGAGAGCATTTCTACTGTAGTACTCATTGAAATTTCACTCTGGAGCTGACACTAGGACCTTGCGATAGTAAGTAAAGGTGTTCCGGATTGTAATCCGTTAACAATGAAATTGAGTGGTCACTTGTCATACAAGTGTCAACCAGGGTGGTAACGCGTGATATATATAAGTCTCGTCCCTTTTTATAGGGATGGGGCTTTTTTTTTGTATATAGGTTTGATTATAAAGGAGGAAACGTGATGAAGGAAAGGTTAATGGAACTGAAGCATGAAGCGCTTGAAAAAGTAACACATGCAACAGACGTGAAAGGTCTTCAGGATGTCAGAGTACAATACCTTGGGAAAAAGGGTCCTATTACGGAAGTGCTCCGTGGAATGGGGAAATTGTCTGCGGAAGAACGTCCTGTAATTGGTCAGCTTGCAAACGAGGTTCGCGAAGAAATAGCTAATGCTATTGAACAAAAACAGGCGAATCTTGAGGCAGCTGCCTTAGAAAAGCAGTTAGAAGATGAAACAATTGATGTCACGTTGCCAGGTCGGCCGGTACAGCAGGGTGGCCGCCATCTCCTTACCAATATCATTGAAGAGATAGAAGATCTGTTTATAGGGATGGGCTTTGAAGTCGCGGAAGGTCCTGAAGTAGAAACAGACTATTATAACTTTGAAGCATTAAACTTACCAAAAGGTCACCCGGCTCGGGATATGCAGGATTCGTTCTATATTACAGAAGAGCTGTTGATGAGAACGCACACCTCTCCTGTTCAAGCGAGATCCATGGAGAAGCACGAGGGGAAAGGACCTGTGAAAGTTATTTGCCCTGGTAAGGTGTATCGCCGTGATACCGATGACGCGACTCACTCTCACCAATTCACTCAAATTGAAGGTTTACTAGTAGACGAACACGTTCGCATGAGTGACTTGAAAGGTGTTTTGAATGCTTTTGCTAAACAAATGTTTGGTGAAGAGAGAGAAATACGACTTCGTCCAAGCTTCTTCCCATTCACAGAACCATCTGTAGAAATGGATATTTCCTGTAAAATGTGTGGTGGAGAAGGCTGTTCAGTTTGTAAAGGGACAGGATGGATCGAAATATTAGGTGCAGGTATGGTTCATCCAAACGTATTAGAAATGGCTGGCTACGATTCTAACAAATATACAGGGTTTGCTTTTGGTATGGGACCGGAAAGAATAGCAATGTTGAAATATGGAATCGACGATATAAGACATTTCTATACCAACGATGTTCGTTTCCTAAATCAATTCCATAAGGCGTAAAGGAGGAGGAATCATATGTTCGTATCATTAAATTGGCTCAAGCAATATGTAGACCTACAAGGGCTATCGCCAGAAGAGCTGGCAGAGAAAATCACAAAAACCGGTATCGAGGTTGAGGGTGTGGAAGCATTCGGATCTTATATCCAACAGCTAGTAGTAGGCCATGTTGAAGAGTGTGAACAGCATCCGAATGCTGATAAATTAAATGTCTGTCAAGTAAATGTGGGAGAAGAGATGCTGCAAATTGTTTGTGGAGCACCTAATATTGCTGCTGGTCAGAAAGTAGCAGTGGCAAAGCCGGGCGCTGTGCTTCCTGGTAATTTTACAATTAAAAAAGCTAAGCTGAGAGGTGTAGAATCAAATGGTATGATTTGCTCCTTGCAAGAGCTTGGTATTGATGCTAAATATGTACCAAAAGAATACGAAGATGGTATTTATGTTATGCCGGAAGATGCAGAGACAGGGGCAGATGCTAATGCACTCCTGAATTTGGATGATGTTATTTTAGAGCTTGGCTTGACTCCTAATCGTTCAGATGCATTAAGCATGTTAGGAGTAGCCTATGAAGTAGCAGCTATATTGGATCAACCGCTCCACCTTCCTGAAGAAGAAGTTCCAGTAGTAGACAGGAAAGCGGAGGATGCTATCGCTGTGAATGTAGAGAATCCTGAGCTTAATCCGTATTATGGGGCGTTTGTTATTCGTAACATTACAGTAGGGCCTTCTCCATTATGGATGAAAAATCGTTTGATATCAGCCGGTATTCGTCCAATAAATAATGTGGTGGATATTACGAACTACGTATTGATGGAATATGGTCAGCCACTTCATGCTTTCGATTATGACCGCTTTGGCTCGAAGGAGATCGTTGTAAGGACAGCAGTAAATGGGGAGACATTCCGTACACTCGATGATGAAGAGCGAACTCTTTCTTCTGATCAGTTGGTAATCACAAATGGTCAACAGCCCGTTGCACTAGCAGGTGTTATGGGTGGGGCTGATTCAGAGGTGCAAGAAGATACAAGCACCATTTTAGTAGAAGCGGCTTACTTTGATGCTCAAACAGTGCGTAATACATCTAAAGCTCATGGATTAAGAAGTGAATCCTCTATCCGTTTTGAAAAAGGCGTCGATCCTGACCGGGTGAAACGTGCTGGACTTCGTGCCTGCCAATTACTTGTGCAGTATGCTGGTGGAGAAGTATTAGAAGGAATCGTCGACTTTGATGAACTATCCTATGAGGAGGAGAAGGTTTCCTTTACGACTTCAAGGATGAATCATGTTATCGGGGCTGAAATGACCCATGAGGATATTAAAGAAATTTTACGTAAGCTTCAATTTGAGTATAGTCAAGATGGAGAAACGTTTGAAGTACACGTTCCTACACGCAGACAGGATATAACTATCTTTGAAGATATGGTCGAAGAGATAGCAAGAATGTATGGGTACGACAACCTTCCATTTACTATGCCACAAGGCGCTTCCAATGCTGGAGGACTTACGAATCATCAATCCTTGCGCCGGAAAGTACGCACTTATCTCGAGGGGGCAGGTTTATCCGAGGCTATTACCTATTCGTTAACAACAAATGAAAGAGCGAATTTATTAGTTTCCCCTGAGCTGGCAACAGGAAACAAACGTCCCGTTCACTTGGCTATGCCGATGAGTGAAGAGCATAGTCATTTGCGTTTAAGCATGCTTCCTGAGCTGTTAGCTTCAGCATCCTACAACGTCGCCCGTAAGCAGCAGGACGTCATGTTCTATGAAGTAGGTTCTGTATATGTGACCGAAGAGGAAGTGCTCACTTCCCAACCTATAGAGCAAGAAAGGTTGGCTGGTGTGTTGACAGGTAATTGGTTAGCACATGCATGGCAGCAAGAGAAGAAGGCAGTCGATTTCTTTGTGGCAAAGGGGATACTAGAAGGACTGTTTCATTTCCTCGATGTAACATCAGCCGTTCGTTTTAAGCAAACGAAATTAGCTGGAATGCACCCTGGACAAACAGCAGAAGTTATACTGCATGACCAAACGATAGGTTTCGTCGGTCAGCTTCATCCTTCCTTACAAAAACAATACGATTTGAAGAGCACGTTTGTATATGATATTGATCTACAAGCTGTGATAGAGGCTGCCGAACAGGAAGAAAGCTATACTCCAATCCCTCGCCACCCATCTGTCAGCCGAGATATTGCACTAGTGGTGGACGAAGATGTAAAAGCAGCAGAGCTGCAGCGTACGATTATGGAAACAGGACAACCATTGGTTCAGCACGCATTGGTTTTTGACCTTTATCAAGGAGAGCATTTACCAGAAGGGAAGAAATCTCTTGCCTTCACGCTTCGTTATTTAAATCCTGAGCGTACATTAACGGACGAAGAGGTAGAAGAGACGCATCAAGCTATTCTTGAGAAAGTAAAAGAGTCATTTAATGCAGAGCTAAGAGGGTAAAGAGAACCCAGACAGTATAACCTGTCTGGGTTTTTCAGCATGTACACTACACTAGAAAAAGAACGGCTGATGGAACAGCTCTCCCAGCATTTATAGGCGAATTTTTACATTTATAAGCTGATTTTAAAAAATATGAGCGAATTTCAAAATTTATGAGCACCACACCAGAAAATCGCAAACCCCTCCAAGCGGAAAAGGATTGGGAGCTTTTTCTATGATTATCGAAAACAGTTTCCTCGTATATGTGCCCTTCAAGGAATTCTATTTTACGATTGACGTCTTTTCCCCCATAATAGTATCTAATAAAAAACTAATATGGGGAAGGATGGGTGATGACGGTGAAGTCAATAATGTCTAGAATTGTGCTGATCACGATTGGGTCGCTTATATTTGCAATCGGTATTAATTATTTTGCTATTCCTAATAAACTCGCAGAGGGTGGTGTAATCGGGATTGCACTCGTACTCCACTATGTGTTGGATTGGTCCACAGGCCTCGTCACCTATATACTTAACATTATTCTAATTGGAATCGGGTATAAGTTTTTAGATAAGCATATGATGGGATATACGTTATATGGAGTAGCTGCTCTGTCCATTGCCTTGTGGGTAACGGAAGGAATTGGACAGCCTGTTGTAGATGATACATTATTGGCACCTATATATGCAGGATTATTCGTTGGAGCAGGAGTGGGGATAACATTTCGTTCTGGTGCTACATCAGGCGGAACACAAATCGTCTCCAAAATGCTGAATCAATACTTTGGATGGAGCATGGCCAGCGCTACCCTTGTAATCGATTTATTTGTTATTGGGGCATCTGTGTTTGTAATAGGACAAAAAAAAGCAATGCTTACTTTAATTGCAATCTACGTAGGGGCGAAAGCCATTGATTTTATTGTGGATGGTATGAATATACGAAAGGCAGTTACTATTATTTCAGATGATTCTGAGCTAGTATTAGAAAAAATAAATGAAAATTTCACAAGAGGTGTGACTGTCTTTAATGGACAAGGTGGATACACCAAGGAAAAGAAGAACGTATTATTTGCAGTTGTTAATTTCCAAGAAACGGTTAGACTGCAAAGACTAGTGGAAGAAGTAGATTCTGAAGCTTTCGTTGTAATACATGATGTGCGTGGTGCGTTTGGTGGAGGATTTAAATAGCTATACTGCAAATAGGAAGAGAAGGGAGACATAGGAATGGATACATTTTTAAAGAAGCACGGAACAATGATTGAAGAACATATGAGGGAGAAGTTAATAGGTAAAACGATAACGAATGTATATGAGCCTGAAGTATCAGAGGTGGTTAGAGGATATATACAATATGATAAACGCCCATTATTAGCTGTTCATTATAGGTTTGCCGATAAGACAGAGCAGAACCAAAAAGCGGAAGATACTACCCAGAAGAAACCATTTGTAGAATTTGCTACAGAGCATTTTGTGAATCGGACTATTGAAAGGGTAGACATACACCTGGACAGTGGTGAGTATTATGTTGGTGTATATGTGGATGATGTAAGTGAGGACGGAAAAGTAGCTCTTCAAGTCCCATTGCACATCCATACCCATCATATAGATGAACAAGGAGACCCGGATGTATCGGATATTCCTATTTGGATTACGAGAGTCATTGGATTAGAGCCTCCGGAAAAACACCCGGAAGAGCAAGTGGTCGAAGAACCGGCTGATGAATAAAATAGTAGAGGTAAATAACCGTCCTTGTTTTAACAAGGACGGTTATTTTGTATGTATAGGTAACTTTCCTACTCCCTATATTCTGTTACGGTGCAGCCCCTCCACTTTATTCCCATTCCTCTATATTTTCTCCTTCAAGGCTTAAGATCATATCATCTATATGCGTTCATAAATAGCGTTATCGTTTGTGCAGCCTTTCCAGTGCTTTCTCTGTATTAGCGAAGTGAACCTTGGCATATCCCTGTAGAGCTTCTGAGCCTTGTTGCTGGATAAGGGTGGCAGCAACTTGATCAACTCGCTGTGATGCACCTTTTAATAGCTCCATCCCAGCTTCTTCAGAAAGCTTATTCATTTGTTTTACAAATGCAGATCTTGCAATGATAGAACCTGCTGCAACAGCTATAGAATGAGATTCAGCTTTTGTTAGAAAGTATGTGTTAGGCGGTAAAACCTCTTTTTCGGAAGCAAGGTGTTTTTTATATACTTGTGGTTGGGCAAATTGATCAATTACCCAAGCTTCCGGCTCAAACCCCAGTTTATTTACTAATTTTTTATAAGCTTGATGATGCAGCATTGTCTTCATCTTCCCTTGTGTCCAGCCTTTTTGCTGAAGTTGATTATATTTCTCATTTCTTAGTACTACTAGAGAATATGGTATATTCATCTCGACAATGCGCTTTGCGATTCTTTGTATTTCCGGGTCCTTTAAATGTTTGGAATCCTTTACTCCAATTTGCTTTAGGGCATGTGTTTGCTCCTCTGTAACATACGCACAAGCCACGGTTATAGGACCGAAATAGTCCCCAGTACCCGCTTCATCACTGCCTACATGACTGGATTGTAGGATTTTATCTGATGGAGTATAGGGTGTTACGGCATTGGGCTTTGTGCTTTTTTTTGAAGGGGAAGAGGAGGCAGCATTTCCCCATTTATTTGCTTCCTGAAAATGATTAGGCCCCTGAAATAATACCTTTCCAGATTGATAGGCAGTAATAGAGCACCCTTGTACCTTGGCAGAGAATATGGAGCCTGGTGGGGTGGAGCCTTTTAAACTTGTATAATAATGCTTTTTCATACTGTATATTTGTTGTTTCGAAAGCTTCAATACAGATTGCGACATGCTATTTCTCCTTTGTAGTGCGTTTCATTCAGTATATCAAAAAAATAGTTATGTGAAAGATTGGAATGATAATGCTTTTTTTCTTTATAATATTCATGTTAATATATACGTTAGGATTCTATAGTGGATGAGGGGGCTTCTCTGTGTCGCAATCTGACAAAAAACGAACTACGGTTGACATTCATAACCGCACCTATAAGATAGTAGGAGACGAGCCTATTCATCATATGCGTATGGTGGCGAGTCTAGTCGATCAACAAATGAAAGAAATTCAAGAGTCCAACCCCCGTTTAGATACAGCTCAACTAGCTGTTTTAACGGCAGTAAATACAATGAATGATTATATAAAACTTAAAGAAGATTACAATCAATTATTAGAACAAAAAAAGAAAGATGAGGATCATACAGAGCATGATTGATTTATTATTGCTTGTCATATTTGTATTAGGATTTCTAATTGGATTACGACGTGGATTTGTACTTCAGCTTCTTCATATGACGGGCTTTATTGTCGCATTTGTCGTAGCCGTCATATATTATGATGATTTGTCCCCGAAGCTTGATTTATGGATTCCCTATCCTGAATTACCAGAAAGCCAGCAATGGGCTATATTTTTAGAAAATGTATCACTAGAAAGTGCCTTTTATAACGCAGTCGCGTTTGCAATAATCTTCTTCGGTATAAAGATAATAATGCAGATTATTGCTTCTATGCTTGATTTTCTGGCGGATTTACCAGTCCTGAATGTGGTAAACAACCTATTTGGTGGTGTATTAGGGCTGCTTGAAATATATTTTATTGTCTTCCTATTTCTTTATCTTGGAGCATTAGTACCAATTCCATTTATTCAAAATGCAGTGGATGGCTCCTTTATAGCACAAATGATTATTGAACACACGCCGCTGCTATCTAACCAAATCAAGACGTTATGGTTTGAGCATGTAGCAGAGCACCTACCAAACTTCTCTTGATGGAGAAGTTTTTTCTATACTATTGGATAATTTTGTTAAAACTATCACGAAGAAATTATAAGAAAATGGGTGAACTCATGAGTATAGATAAAAAAGAATTAATTAAAAAATTAGAACGCATTGCAGTGTACCTGGAATTAAAAGGGGAAAACCCTTTTAAAATTTCTGCCTATCGAAAGGCTGCCCAAGCATTAGAGACAGATGATCGATCCCTATCAGAAATTGATGATTTCACGAAGATGAGTGGAATCGGTAAGGGAACGGCAGCTGTTATTAATGAATTAGTGGAAACAGGTGAATCAGCTACGTTAACCCAACTCGAAGAGGATGTGCCTTCAGGTTTAGTTCCATTACTCCAATTACAGGGCCTTGGTGGGAAGAAGCTGGCAAAGCTTTACCAAGAGCTCGGTGTGACAGATGCTGCTTCCTTAAAACAAGCGTGTGAAGAAGGAAAGGTCCAGCAATTAAGCGGGTTCGGGAGTAAAACAGAGGAGAAAATCCTCCAGGCTCTAGAAGACGTTACTAAGCGCCCAGAGCGGTTACCTATAGCTGTAATGCTGCCAATAGCAGAAAAGATTGAAGCTCATTTAACGAACATGCGTGCTATCGAAAAATATTCGAGAGCTGGCAGTTTGCGAAGAATGAGAGAAACCATCAAAGATATAGATTTTATCATCGCCACAAATGATTATGAGGCGGTTAGAGAGCAACTATTAGAAATAGAGTCGATTAAAGAAGTAGTAGCTAAGGGAGATACAAAAGTATCGTTAGTGCTGGCTGAAGGATATGATATTGGAGTCGATTTTAGGTTAGTGGAGCCTCATGAATTTGCCTCTACTCTCCATCATTTTACAGGGTCCAAGGATCATAATGTTGCTATGCGCCAGTTAGCGAAGGCTCAAAATGAAAAGATTAGTGAGTATGGGGTTGAAGATATAGAAACTGAAGAAATGAAGACGTTTAAATCAGAAGATGCGTTTTTTGCTCATTTTGGTTTACATTATATTCCACCTGAAGTAAGGGAAAATAAAGGCGAAGTGGAAGCATTTCAACAAGAGGTCACTCTTCTGGAGCAGGAGGATATTAAAGGTGATCTTCACATGCACACTGCATGGAGTGATGGGGCTCAATCTTTAAAGGAAATGGCAGATAAAGCTATAGAAATGGGATATGAGTATATTGCTATTACAGACCACTCCAAATACTTAAAGGTAGCTAACGGGCTAGATGAAGCTCGTTTACGTAAACAAAAAGAAGAGATAGATAAATTAAATGAAACCTTTGATTCGTTTCATATATTTGCAGGTATTGAAATGGATATTTTACCAGATGGATCACTGGATTTCAGCGATGAGTTCCTTAAGGAAATGGACTTTGTCATAGCATCCATCCACTCTAATTTCAGTCAATCGAGAGAACAAATTATGAATCGGATTAGAACAGCAATGGATAGTCCGTATGTCCATTTAATTGCCCATCCAACTGGCCGGTTAATCGGTAGAAGAACGGGATATGAAGTTGATATGGATCAACTAATGGAATGGGCATACGAAACGAATACCGCATTGGAGTTAAATGCCAATCCAAACCGCCTCGATTTATCCTGGGAGAATGTAATTAAAGCACAGGATAGAGGGGTTAAGATAGCTATTAACACAGATGCACACAATTTTCCTATGTTAGATCATATGAAGATAGGCGTTGGGGTTGGTAGAAAAGGGTGGTTACGTAAAGAGAATGTGTTAAACACCTGGACTAAGGATCAGCTGACAGCCTTTATGAACCAGCAAAAAGAACAATAGACAGATACAAAGGGGATTCAAACCATGGATGATCGTATATTTCATGTTTTAGAATACGACAAAATTATAGAGCAGCTGTCCCAGCAAGCCTCTTCTTCATTGGGGAGAGAGCAGGCAAAGGGGCTAAAACCCTCCAGCGATCTTGAAATTGTTCGGAAGCGGCAAAATGATACAGACGAAGCTGCTAATGTACTGCGATTAAAAGGGCATGTACCATTAGGCGGTATTTCTGATATTAAACCAATTTTAAAGAGAGCTACCATCGGAGGTATGCTGCAGCCAGAAGAATGCTTAGATGTGGCCAGTACAATTTATGGCGGAAAAGTGATGAAATCCTTTATAGAGGAAATTGAGGATGCTTATTTGCCCATATTGAATGAATTAGTAGAGGATATTGTACCATTAAATGACTTAGAGAGAGCGATAAAGAGCTGTATTGATGATCATGGAAAAGTAATGGATGGAGCTTCTGATACATTAAGAACCATCCGCAGTAAAATTAGATCAAATGAAAGTCGAGTCCGGGATAAATTAGAGGGATGGACAAAGTCAAAGAGTAAAATGCTATCGGACGCTATTGTTACTATCCGTAATGATCGGTATGTTCTACCTGTAAAGCAAGAATACAGAGGAGCGATGGGAGGAATCGTACATGATCAATCCTCCTCTGGAGCAACCTTATTTATTGAACCTCAGGCAGTAGTAGAACTGAATAATCAATTACAAGAAGCCAAAGTGCAGGAGAAGCATGAAATAGAGCGTATTCTTATGGAATTATCCGATAAGATCGCAAATGACGAATCCTTTTTATACCAAAATGTGACTATTCTAGGGCAGCTAGACTTTATGTTTGCAAAAGCACGCTTCTCTAAAAGTATCAAAGGTGCTAAACCAAAAATGAATGATCAAGGGATAATTAAAATGAAGTCAGCACGACACCCTTTAATTGATGATTCAGATGTCGTGCCAAACGATATTGAACTAGGAGAAGATTATTCATCCATTGTCATTACAGGCCCAAATACAGGTGGTAAGACAGTAACGCTAAAGCTCGTAGGGTTATGCTCTCTAATGGCGCAGGCTGGCCTTCAAATACCTGCTCTAGATGGCTGTGAAATGACGATATTTGACAATGTATTTGCTGATATTGGAGATGAACAATCCATTGAGCAATCCTTGAGTACCTTCTCTTCCCACATGACGAATATCGTGGATATTTTGAGTAAGGTAGACCATAAATCTCTAGTTCTGTTTGATGAGTTAGGAGCAGGGACAGATCCTCAGGAAGGTGCCGCACTAGCTATGTCTATACTCGACGATGTAGTAAACAGAGGAGCAACAGTAATTGCCACTACCCATTATCCAGAATTAAAGGCCTTCGGATACAATAGAGATGGCGTTATTAATGCTTCCGTTGAATTTGACGTACAAACGCTTCAGCCAACCTATCGACTTCTCATTGGTGTTCCGGGCCGAAGTAATGCTTTCGAAATCTCCAGGCGGCTTGGACTTAAAGAGAACGTTATAGAAACAGCCAAGGGACATATGGGGCAAGAGTCGGAAAGTGTAGAAAATATGATTGCTTCTCTTGAAGAATCGAAGCGCGGCGCCGATAGAGATTACGAGGAAGCAGAAGAGCACCTACAACAGGCGCAACAGCTTCATCGCGATCTGGAAGAAAAATGGGAATTGTTTGAGCAAAAGCGAGAAGAATTGTATCAAAAGGCGGAAGAAAAAGCTCAAAAAGCTATTGATAAAGCTAGGAAAGAAGCAGAAGATATCGTAGCAGAAATGCGCCAAATGAAAAATCAGGCTGAATTGAAAGAGCATGAATGGATTGAAGCAAGAAAACATTTAGACGAGGCTCAACCAGAGCTTGCTAAAAAACAGGCACAACCAAAGCAGAAAAAGCAATCACTGCCTTCCTTGCAACAAGGGGATGAAGTAAAAGTCATCTCATGGAATCAAACCGGTCATATCATTGAGAAAATCAGCGATAAGGAATATCAGGTGCAGCTGGGAATAATGAAAATGAAGGTAAAAGCAAATGATCTGGAATTTGTTAAACGGGAAGAGCCGTTAAAAGAAAAGCCAATGGCGACAGTCAAAGGATCGAGCTATCATGTCAAACCAGAACTCGATCTTCGCGGGGAGCGATATGAGGATGCTTTAAAACGACTCGAGAAATATATTGATGACGCAACTCTGGCTGGATATCCCCAAGTCTCTATCATTCATGGGAAGGGGACAGGTGCCCTCCGTAAAGGGGTAGAGGCGTTTGCGAAACGACATCGATCTATAGCTGCTGCACGGTCCGGCGGAATGAACGAAGGTGGAAGCGGTGTTACCGTATTAGAGCTTCGCTAGATAAAAGAGGGAGAGGTTAGATGAATTTTTGGGAGAACCCTTTCATTGAGACGGCTGCCAGCTACAGCGTCGTAGTACTCTGTGCAATTGTCTGTCTTGCCGTATTCGAAATCGTAACAGGCTATAATAATTGGGATGAGATTAAAAAAGGAAACTTTTCTGTTGCTATGGCTACAGGAGGGAAAATATTTGGGATTGCCAATATTTTTCGATTCTCCATCCAACACAATGACTCTCTCCTGGAAATGATGAGCTGGGGCTTTGGTGGATTTCTTTTATTGTTAATGGGGTATTTTATCTTTGAATTTCTTACTCCTAGCTTCCGTATAGATAATGAGATAAAGCAAGACAACCGAGCTGTAGGATTTATTGCAATGGTTATATCTGTCGGACTTTCTTTTGTAATAGGAGCAAACATAGGATAAGGGAGAGAAGGAACTGTGGAAACCCTGGCTAAAGTTCTAACTGTAGTAGCAATAGTATTTGCACTCATAGGTGTTATCTATATGATGTTCTTTGCATAAAGAACGAAAGAATAAGAAGTATTCCTTAGGCTTCCAACTAACGAGAAAGCATCAGAAGCCTATTGTAGAGAAGCTCCCTTTCCGTTTAATGGATAGGGAGCTATTTTTGCGCGGTCCTCCAACCCATACGTCGCTAAACGGACTCTCTTCGCTTTATATATGGAATCCAGCTGCGGCTCCTAGCTCCTTGCGTCATAAGCATTCTTCACTTCGGAGGCTACCCGCATCCTGCGTGAATCTTGCTTATGCGTACGGAGCTGGGCAGTCGCCTCCGCTTTATATTTAATCCAGCTGCGGTGTCCAGCGACTAGTGGGTTTCGGTCCTCTTCTTGCGATAAGTCAACATCGATGCACGTTGTTCATCGTGTTTCCTTTATCTCATGCGCGGTCCTCCAACCCATACGTCGCTAAACGGACCCCTCCGCTTTATATATGGAATCCAGCTGTGGCTCCTAGCTCCTAGCGTCATAAGCAATCTTCACTCCAGAGGCTTCTCGCCTCCTGCGTGAATCTTGCTTATGCGTACGGAGCTGGGCAGTCGCCTCCGCTTTATATTTAATCCAGCTGCGGTGTCCAGCGACGTATGGGTTTCGGTCCGCTCCTTGCGATAAGTCAACATCGATTCACGTTGTTCATCGTGTTTCCTTTATCTCATGCGCGGCCCTCCAACCCATACGTCGCTAAACGGCCCCCTTCGCTTTATATTTAATATTTTCGAAATATTGTAAATTATATTTCAAATTCAAGGGTTTACCGGTATAATAGTAGTAAGTCTATGTGAAGGGGGTTATGTGGTGGAGAGACTTTGGTTGGAGCATTATCCGGAGGAGATACCTACTTCTATCTCATACGATGAGAAACCGTTGTATGCTTATTTACAGGATAGCGCTGCAAAGTACGAAAAAAAGAAAGCGCTTCATTTTTTAGGGAAGGAACTTACGTATGGGGAATTGTACGAACAGGTTTGTTCCTTCGCTAGTTATCTTCAAGGTCTAGGTTTAGAAAAAGGAGATCGTGTGGCGATTATGCTTCCGAATACTCCCCAATCAGTAATTAGCTATTACGGGGTTCTGCTGGCAGGGGGGATTGTGGTACAGACGAATCCTTTGTATATGGAAAGAGAATTGGAGTACCAATTAAAGGACTCTGGAGCTAGGATGATTGTGTGTCTTGATATTCTTTATCCGAAAGTGACCAATGTGAAAGGGAAAACGGATTTAGAACATGTTATCGTAACGGGAATTAAGGACTATCTACCTTTCCCAAAGAACATGATTTATCCAATGATACAAAAACGTCAATATAAAATGGTAGTGCATCCTGAGCACGGCGGAGATACACATCTGTTTGAGTCGATTATATTAGAGTCTGACGGTGATGTTACTCCTGTTGATATTGATTCAAAAGAAGATTTAGCTTTATTGCAATATACAGGTGGTACCACAGGGTATCCGAAAGGGGTTATGCTTACACACTTTAACCTAGTTGCCAATGCGCAAATGAGTCTCGCTTGGCTGTATAAGTCCAAGGAGGGAGAAGAGAGTATATTAGCAATCCTGCCATTTTTCCATGTATATGGAATGACAGCAGTAATGAACTACTCCATTTCAATCGGAGCAAAAATGATTTTACTGCCTAAATTTGAGGCGAAGGACGTTTTGAAGACGATTCATAAAGAAAAGCCTACTTTGTTTCCGGGAGCACCTACTATTTACATTGCGTTATTGAATCACCCTTCCTTATCCAAATATGACCTTTCTTCTATCGAGGCTTGTATTAGTGGCTCGGCTCCACTGCCCGCAGAGGTGCAAGAGCAGTTTGAACAGGTAACTAATGGTAAGTTAGTAGAGGGCTACGGTTTAACAGAGACGTCTCCAATTACTCATTCTAACTTCGTCTGGGGGACTAGGGTAGGTGGAAGTATTGGCGTTCCTTGGCCTGATACGGATAGTACAATATTTAGAACCGATACGTTAGAGCAAGCGGATGTAGACGAAATTGGTGAGATTGCTGTTAAAGGTCCGCAAGTGATGAAGGGATATTGGAATAGACCGGAAGAAACAGCTAACGTTATGAAGGATGGATGGTTCCTGACTGGTGATTTAGGTTATATGGATGAACGAGGTTATTTTTATATTGTAGATCGAAAGAAAGACATGATTATCGCAGGGGGATTTAATATATATCCAAGGGAAATAGAAGAAGTACTATACGAGCATGAATCTATTCAGGAAGCTGTTGTGGCAGGAATTCCGGATCCATACCGAGGAGAAACAGTCAAGGCTTATATTGTGTTGAAACAAGGTAGCAATGTAACGGAAGAAGAGTTAAATGAATATTGCCGAAAGCATCTTGCGGCATACAAGGTACCTCGCATGTATGAATTTAGAGAAGAGCTTCCTAAAACAGCTGTTGGAAAAATTTTGCGAAGAGCACTGGTAGACGAAGAGAAAAAGAAGGTAGAGGAGCACAATCAAAAAACTATCTGAGCCTCTGGCTCTTTTTATTTTTTTTAAAAACGTTACCTTCCATGGTTTGTATTGACATACTACAACCCTTTCTGTACAATGATAGTGAATGATGATTCATTCATTTTTTCGACAGGAATGTTATGGAGTTAGGGGATTACTATGAAGAAAAATAAACCAAAGTACAAGCAAATAATCGATGCAGCAGTAGAAGTGATAGCAGAGAATGGCTATCACGCCTCACAGGTTTCAAAAATAGCCCGTAAGGCGGGTGTGGCAGATGGAACTATCTATTTATATTTCAAGAATAAGGAAGATATATTAGTCTCCCTTTTTGAACAAAAAATGGGGCAATTTATCGAAAAAATAGAGGAAGAAATCAAAACAAAGTCGAATGCTAAAGAGAAGCTTCTTTCTCTGATAGAAATGCATTACCAGCAGTTGGCCCATAATCATCATTTAGCGATTGTAACACAGTTGGAGTTGCGTCAATCCAATAAGGAACTTCGATTGAAGATTAATGATGTACTCAAGCGTTATATGCTAGTCATCGATCATATTGTTGAGGAAGGAATGGAAGAAAAACATTTCGATCAGAACCTCGATATGAGACTTGTACGCCAATTAGTGTTCGGGACATTAGATGAAACGGTCACAAATTGGGTGATGAATGATCAGAAATATGATTTGATGAAGCAGTCTAAGGGTGTCCACCAATTATTAATAAATGGGTTAGCACAAAAAACGAACTAAAGGAGGTACTACGGTTGGACTATCTTCATTTGGAAAAAAAAGAGCATGTAGCTGTGATAACGATTCAAAGTCCACCAGCTAATGCGTTGGCATCTTACATTTTAAAGGATTTGTCTAAAGCTCTTGATCAATTGGAAGAAGATCAGTCAGTTAAAGCGATTGTCTTGAAGGGAGAAGGGAAGTTCTTCTCAGCAGGAGCTGACATTAAAGAATTCACCTCTCTTCAAGAACAAAGTGAATTTAGTAATCTAGCAACAAAAGGCCAAGATTTATTCACAAGATTAGAAAACTTCCACATTCCGGTTATAGCAGCAATTCATGGGGCAGCATTAGGCGGGGGGCTTGAGCTGGCAATGTCCTGCCACATGAGAATTGTGACAAACTCTGCGAAACTTGGGTTACCAGAGCTGAATTTGGGTATTATCCCTGGGTTTGCGGGGACACAACGATTACCTCGTTATGTTGGCCAAGCGAAAGCATATGAAATGATTCTGACTGGAGAACCAATCACTGGTAACGAAGCTGCTTCTTTAGGATTAGCAAACATGGCAGTTGCAGAAGAAGAATTAGAATCAACCGTTATGGCTCTGGCAAGTAAAATTACAGCAAAAAGTGGACCTTCCATTCACGCTGTTATGCGTCTAATTCCATACTCCTTTACATCTAATTTTGAAAGCGGTTTAAAACGTGAGGGAGAAGAATTTGGAAAGGTTTTTGGGAACAAAGATGCTAAAGAGGGCGTTCAAGCCTTTATTGAAAAACGTAAACCACAATTTAATGATCAATAGTCCTTAAGGGGGTAATGTGATGAATATTTATGTATTAATGAAACGTACGTTTGATACAGAAGAGAAAATTGTGATTAATAATAGTCAAATTGAGGAAGAAGGCGCAGAATTCATTATTAATCCATATGATGAGTATGCGGTTGAGGAAGCTATCCAATTGCGTGACGAGCATGGTGGAGAAGTGACAGTAGTGACCATAGGCGGCGAGGAAGCGGAAAAACAGCTTCGAACAGCGTTAGCCATGGGTGCTGACAAATCTGTCCTAATTAACACAGAAGATGATGTGGAAGATGGCGACCAATTCACGACAGTGAAAATACTAGAGGCATTCTTTCAAGATAAAGAAATCGATTTGTTATTAGCGGGGAATGTCGCTATTGATGAAGCAAGTGGCCAGGTAGGACCACGCTTAGCAGAGCGTTTGGATATTCCTTACGTTACTACTATTACGAATATTGAAATTGAAGGAACCACTGTCCATATCGAACGAGATGTGGAAGGGGACGTGGAAAAGGTAGATACCTCACTGCCTCTTCTTGTAACGTGTCAACAAGGGCTGAATGAGCCGCGCTACCCTTCTTTACCAGGTATTATGAAAGCGAAAAAGAAACCATTAGAGGAACTGGAGCTCGATGATTTAGATCTAGAGGAAGATGATGTTGAAATGAAAACCAAAACGATCGAAATTTATCTTCCGCCTGAAAAAGAAGCCGGTAAGGTGCTAGAAGGGGAAATTGATGACCAGGTGAAAGAATTGGTAACGCTTTTACGTGACGAGGCTAAAGTCCTTTAATAGAACGTTGACTAGAAAGGGGAATAGGTATGAGTAGAAAAATGTTAGTTATTGGTGAAGCACGTGATGGAGTTTTACGTAATGTAACGTTTGAAGCAATTGCAGCCGCTAAGAAAGTTAGCACAGACGGTGAAATTGTTGGGGTAATATGCGGTGCAGATGATTTGGAAGCGGCTGGAAAAGAGATGATTTATTACGGAGCTGACCGAGTAATAACCGTTAAAAATGATCAGTTAAAAACATATACCTCTGATGGCTATGGTCAGGCACTGTTAGCGGTAATAGATGAGGAAAGCCCTGAGGGTATTATTATGGGGCATACTGCAATCGGCAAAGATATTACTCCTAAGCTAGCTAGTAAAATGGAATCCGGTTTAATTTCAGATGCTATCCAAATTGAAGAAACAGGAGAGAATCTGGTATTCACTCGACCTATCTATTCTGGTAAAGCTTTTGAGAAGAAAATTATTACCGACGGTTTACTGTTTGCTACTATAAGGCCAAATAATATTAAAGCGCTGGAGAGAGATGACAGCCGAAGCGGTGAAGTTACAGCTAAGTCTGTTGAAATGAAAGATTTAAGAACCGTTATACAAGACGTAATTCGTAAATCTACAGATGGAGTTGACCTTTCAGAAGCAAGCATCATCGTTGCTGGTGGACGTGGGGTGAAGAGCGCTGAAGGTTTCGAACCCTTGGAGGAATTAGCAGATGTTCTAGGAGCAGCTCTTGGTGCTTCTCGAGGTGCTTGTGATGCTGGGTATTGTGATTATTCACTCCAAATCGGTCAAACAGGAAAAGTTGTTACTCCTGACCTCTATATTGCTGTCGGGATTTCTGGAGCTATCCAGCACTTAGCTGGAATGTCCAATTCTAAAATTATTGTAGCCATTAACAAAGACCCAGAGGCTAATATTTTTAATGTTGCAGACTATGGCATCGTAGGAGATTTGTTTGATGTTGTCCCTAAATTGACAGAGCAAATTAAGCAGATTAAAGTTAATGCTTAAATGAGAGAGGAGTGCTGTGATATAGAATATCACAGTGCTTTTTCTTCTGTACTATTAACGCGCAAGCAGTTAGGTTGCAATGTAAGTCAATGTTTGTTGAAATAAAAGTAAGCTCATTTAGGTAAGGAATGAACCTCCTACCTAAAGGGCATGGTAAAAGTGAACAGATTATTAGCATAAGGCTAATAAAAGTGATATACTTTGAAAAGAAATTTAATTCTTATGAGCAATTGAGGAGGAATTCCCTTATGGCTATTACACATGCAACTGATCAAAACTTCTCACAAGAAACAGGAGAAGGTCTTGTATTGGCAGACTTTTGGGCACCATGGTGTGGACCTTGTAAAATGATCGCTCCTGTACTTGAAGAAATGGATACAGAAATGAGCGAGCAAGTTAAGATTGTTAAGCTTGACGTTGATGAAAACCAAGAAACTGCTGGTAAATTCGGAGTAATGAGTATTCCGACACTATTACTTTTCAAAGACGGTAAAGTAGTGGATCAAGTAGTAGGTTTCCAACCGAAAGAAGCACTAGTTGAACTAGTAAATAAACATTCCTAATAACGCTACCCCAAAAAGCCTGGAATTCTCCAGGCTTTTTTTATTGGCTATGTCAATACCCACGGTAGGCATTAGCTTGTTCCAGATAAATAGAAAATAAGTGGAAAACTTGATTCGAGATATTACAATGTGTATCCATTCTCACTTAGGTAACCCATAATATCTCGAATCATGTCTTCCACATAAGGTCGCTTTTTTCAGAGCATATCTGATTAAGAATAATTGAAAAAGCTATTTCATGGTAAATATTGTATTCACCTTCTTACATCTGGGATATGTAGCTGTTTTATGCGCCAGAAGACGTTTGGTACATAGAGAGAATAGTGTATGATACACATATAGGAATACAAGTAGAAGTGTTAAGGAATAGAAAGCGGGAGAGTGATGAGGCAATGCTAGATAAGATAAAGGAGAAGCTGGCTGTCCTGCCTGCCCAGCCCGGCTGTTATTTATATAAGGATAAAAATGGGACTATTATCTATGTAGGAAAATCGAAAGTATTGAAAAATCGAGTGCGCTCTTATTTTACTGGAGCGAATGATATGAAAACGCAGCGTCTCGTTCAGGAGATTGTTGATTTTGAATATATTGTCACTTCCTCAGAATTAGAAGCGCTCATTTTAGAAATGAACTTAATAAAAAAGTATGATCCAAAGTATAATGTAGTGTTAAAAGATGACAAGACCTACCCATATTTAAAGATTACGTCTGAAAAACATCCTCGTTTAATCGTGACGCGAAATGTAAAGAAGGATAAAGGGAAATACTTTGGTCCCTATCCGAATGTAATTGCTGCCAGAGAAACGAAGCGATTATTAGATCGCCTATACCCGCTCCGTAAATGCAATACGATGCCTGATCGTGTTTGTTTATATTACCATATGAACCAATGTTTAGGACCATGTGAATACACTGTTACAGACCAGCAAAATCAGGAAATAGTGAATGAAATAAGCAAGTTCCTAAGTGGAGGTCATAAGGAGATTAAACAGGATTTAGAGCAAAAGATGTATCAAGCTTCTGAGGAGATGGACTTTGAACGGGCTCAGGAATTAAGAGACCAGATGCAGCACATCGATTCTGTCATGGAGCAGCAAAAGATGACGATGAATGATCAAGTAAATCGAGATGTATTTGGATATTCTTACAATAAAGGCTGGATGTGCATTCAAGTATTTTTTGTGCGTCAAGGAAAGTTGATTGAGCGTGACGTTTCTATTTTCCCTTTCTTTGATGATCCAGAAGAGACATTTTTGAGCTTCATTGGTCGTTTCTATTTGCACCAAAATCATATTAAACCAAAGCAAGTACTAGTTCCTGTAGGAGCAGATAAAGATATGCTGAAAGAATTGCTGGAAATTGACGTCCATGTCCCTCTCAGGGGACGGAAGAAGGAGTTGGTAGAGCTTGCTCATAAGAATGCTCAAATTGCCCTGGAAGAGAAGTTCTCTCTTGTTGAGCAAAACGAAGAGCGAACCATTAAAGCTGTAGAAGAGCTCGGAGAGAAGCTTCATATTGAAACACCTCATCGAATAGAAGCCTTTGACAACTCTAACATTCAAGGAGCAGACCCGGTTTCCGCCATGGTTGTGTTTACAGACGGTCGGCCTGATAAGAAAGAGTATCGAAAATATAAGATTAGAGACGTCAAAGGACCAGATGACTACGATACGATGAGAGAGGTTGTGCGTCGTCGGTACAAGCGAGTGTTAAAGGAGGGCCTACCCTTACCAGATTTGATCCTTGTGGATGGTGGAAAAGGCCAGATGAGTGCTGCTCAGGAAGTGCTTGAAAATGAATTAGGTCTGGATATTCCGTTATGTGGTCTCGCGAAAGACGACAAACACCGCACAAGTGAGCTTCTCTACGGCGACCCGCCCGCAGTAGTAGATTTGGAGAGACAGTCGCAGGAATTTTATCTCATTCAAAGAATTCAGGATGAGGTGCACCGATTTGCTATATCGTTTCACAGACAATTACGTGGTAAAGGAGCCATACAGTCGGAGCTTGATAGCATTCAAGGAGTCGGTGAAAAACGAAGACGCTTGCTGTTAAAGCATTTCTCGTCTGTTGAGAACATTAAGCAGGCATCCATTGACGATATCGCTAAGCTAGGAATACCCCGTAATACAGCGGAGGATATTATTCATCATCTAAACCAGCCGAAATCTTCAGAGGAAGATAATGAAGAAGAACTATGACTGTCCACTCAAGTGTGGGCAGTCTTTTTATATTCTCTCTGCTTGGTGTAAAAGGATTGTAATGAATTTAAAGGGAATTTAATAAATTGTCATATTCCCTTTGACATTGAAAATAGGCCTCTATATAATCAGAGACGTAATTTGAAAACGGTTATCATCTTTGTAGGGGGAAACAGAATGTCCACTAAATGGAAAAAGGCAGTCGTAATTAGCAGTTTATCTTTTTCCTTAATGATTGCAGGTTGTGCAATCGAAAAGAGTAATGATGCTGAAACTTCTATGGGGAATGAGATGAAGACATCCTCACAACATGAAAAGGGAACCGCATCTAGCTCTTTCGACATAACAAGTTCTCCTATCGGTGAACAGTTAAATGCTTATCATAAAATTACTAACGAATTAAACCATATAAATGAAAATAAGGAAGTGAACTGGAATCGAGTTCAGTCTCTTTATGAGGACAGATTACAACCTGTCGTAACGGAAATGAATGTAGCTTACGATAAAGCGATAACCTTAGCAATGGAAGCTGGTTCAGAAGGTAATTTAGATGAAAATGCTGCAGGAGGGTTAATAGTTACTGTAACGCAATCCTACTTTTATCAAAAGCAGCATAACATGCATAGCAACATCAAGACTTTACTGGACAAAAATAACACAACACAAGCTTCTCAGCAGTTGGAGCAGCTTAAACACTTAGCAGATCGAGTGTTTATCCCGATAGCAGAAAAACAAGATGAATATTATGGATTGAACGGTGATTCTAGTATAGTCCAAAAGATAAAATCCGGATTGGCTGCTCAGAAAAGGAATGTGGAAAATGCAAATTCAGAGGAATTTAGTATTAATAAGCAGATTACTCATCATTCCGTTTATCGTAGCTATTATTTGACGGTTCTATCAACGGTGGGAAAAATAGAGCAAGAGGTGTCTAGTGAGACTGGCACAGAGGAAGAGCTTGTTGCATTGCAAGCAAAGGCGTGGGGGCTTTATCAGGCCATTAAAGGCTCTATATCCACTGTTGATGGAAATGCAGCTGATGAGATTAATACCCTCCTTAGCCTAAATAAAACAGATGTATCCTCCATAGACGCAGGTAAGGTACGACATTTATTTGTGCAAGGACTAGTCGGGAGGGTACAGAGCTTCCACTCAGAGGCTGCGGAAAGTGTGGCCTCAGGAAATATATCTTCTGCTCGTGCACAGGCAATGGAAGCCAATATGATAACAAAAACAATAGAATTAGCTATGAAAGATAAACTGGGAGAGGAAGCGACCTCCACTGCATTAAAGAAAACAGAGCGATGGATGGAATGGATTACTGATGGAGAGGCTGAAAAAGCTTCGAAGATAAGTAAGGAAATTATTACAACGTTAAATCAAATAGGAGTCTAAGCTAGAAGAAGCTGCACGTAATACATGCAGCTTCTTTAGCTTATCTCTATCTTTATTAGAGTAGTCTTCTTCTTGTGTCTATTTATTGCAGAGTATTCGCTCCTCTTTATACGGTAAGAACGTGGAAGCTTACTCCCTTTTTCTTCTTTAATATTTCATAGGCGCACTCGGCTTGCTTTTCTGTGAGCAACGTTACTTGCTCGGCTAGAAACCCAGCTTCCAATTTAAAAGAGTATGGAGTGTCATAAGATAGGCGTTTTTCTGTTAGCTCTCCCGTTAAAGTAAAAAAGTACTCCTTTTTTTTCTCTTTCTCAATCATAAGCTGGTCCCAATTCATAGCAGCAAAGAAGGTTTGGAGTTCATCTAACGAATCACACGGATAATGGCGAGCTAGATTCTTTCCCATTATGTATAGGATAGTGTCTTGATCTTTACCAAGAAGCTCAGGAAGCAGTTGAGTGCGTAAAACTTCGTGTCCAATAAGGGTAGAAGGGATATCTTTGTATTGGTCAAATAAATTGGCAATCTGATCGTTCATTGTGTTCATCCTCTCTGTCTACTAATAATTATTACAGGCAAACTAGGTGCAGTGCAATGGTAGAAAGCATGATTTAAGCATAAGTTTTTGGTACATGTTACTATATAGATAAGTGAATAGATGGATTTAGTGGGAAATAAAGCGAGAACTACCTTCTGACCCATCATAAACTACAAGTTTCCTTGACGCTTCCAATGGGTAGGAGTACAATATACGTGTTACAAATTTTACATTTTTACAGACAAATGCCGACAAATAATGATGTTAAATTTTTTTTGCATCTATTTAAAGCGCTTTATTGTCTGAAAAGTGCATATTGTTAGAGGGTTATTTATTCTTGAGGGGGGTAAACGTCACAAATGGCAGCAAATCGAGAGTTTTTCTTTCGCAGATTACATTCATTACTAGGAGTCATACCAGTTGGAATTTTTTTGATCCAGCACTTAATCGTCAACCATTTTGCAACACGTGGACCAGAAGCTTTTAATAATGCAGCTCACTTTATGGAAGCTCTTCCATTCCGAGTGTTTCTTGAGCTATTCATTATTTTTATTCCACTGTATTTCCACGCTATTTACGGTGTGTACATAGCCTTTACATCGAAAAATAACGTGTCAAGATATGGTTATTTCCGAAACTGGATGTTTTATTTGCAGCGTATTTCCGGAGTAATAACGTTAATTTTCGTTACCTGGCATGTTTGGGAAACGCGTATTCAATATGCATTAGGGAATACAGAAGTTAACTTTTCCTTAATGGAGGGTATTTTGAGTAATCCTATCATGCTTGTTTTTTATTTAGTGGGTGTCATTTCTACTACATTCCACTTTTCCAATGGACTTTGGTCTTTCCTTGTTACGTGGGGTATCACATTGTCTCCTCGTTCTCAAAAGATTTCCACGTACTTTACACTAGGTGTGTTTATTGTACTAAGTGTCATTGGTGTAAGAGCTATTCTTGCATTTGTATAATCATAAACTAATATTATTTCGTTTATATAAGTTGTCGTTCGTAACGCGAATGAAAGGGAGTGAGCAGTACCATGAGTAATCAAAACATCGTTGTTGTTGGCGGAGGCCTGGCAGGCTTAATGGCTACCATTAAAGCCGCTGAAGCAGGTGTCCATGTCACCTTGTTATCACTTGTACCAGTGAAGCGATCTCACTCTGTGTGTGCACAAGGTGGAATTAATGGAGCAGTTAATACTAAAGGAGAGGGAGACTCTCCTTGGGAGCACTTTGATGATACAGTTTACGGTGGAGACTTTTTGGCTAATCAGCCTCCAGTAAAAGCTATGTGTGATGCTGCACCAAGTATAATTCATATGTTAGATCGTATGGGAGTTATGTTTAATAGAACTCCAGAAGGACTTCTTGATTTTCGCCGTTTCGGTGGAACACAGCACCACCGCACAGCTTATGCTGGTGCAACAACGGGTCAGCAGCTGCTGTATGCGTTGGACGAGCAGGTACGTAGGCATGAGGTGGCTGGTTTAGTAACGAAATATGAGGGCTGGGAATTCCTTTCTGCTATTACCGATGAAGAAGGTATAAGTCGTGGTGTAGTAGCACAGAACTTAAACAGCCACGAGATTAAAGCGTTTCCTGCAGACGCTACTATTATCGCAACTGGCGGACCTGGAATTATATTTGGTAAATCTACTAACTCAGTTATTAATACAGGCTCCGCTGCATCCGCTCTGTACCAACAAGGGGCAGTATATGCAAACGGGGAATTTATCCAAATTCACCCTACAGCCATACCAGGAGACGATAAACTTCGCCTAATGAGTGAATCCGCTCGTGGTGAAGGCGGACGTGTATGGACTTATAAAGATGGCGAGCCTTGGTATTTCCTAGAGGAAAAATATCCAGCCTATGGTAACCTGGTTCCGCGTGATATAGCAACTCGAGAAATTTTCGATGTGTGCGTGAATCAAAAGCTAGGAATTAATGGAGAGAACATGGTTTACTTAGACCTTTCTCACAAGGATTCTAAAGAGCTGGATGTCAAGCTTGGCGGTATTATTGAAATCTATGAAAAATTTGTCGGTGATGATCCTCGTAAAGTGCCGATGAAAATATTCCCTGCAGTTCACTATTCTATGGGTGGGTTGTATGTGGACTATGATCAAATGACCACTATACCTGGAGTGTTTGCAGCAGGGGAATGTGATTATACACAGCATGGCGGTAACCGTCTAGGTGCCAACTCCTTACTATCATCCATCTTTGGTGGGATGGAAGCAGGGCCAAACGCTGTAAAATATGTGCAAGGTCTAGACCATATTGCAGAAGATATGCACTCTGATTTATTTGACCAGAAGCTTAAGGAAGAGCAAGACAAGTTTGAAGCAATCATGAAAATGGATGGTAAAGAAAATGCGTATCAAATCCACAAAGAGCTTGGGGAGTGGATGACCGATAATGTTACCGTTGTCCGTAAAAATGATAAACTTCAGCAGACCGATGAGAAAATACAAGAGCTACAAGAAAGATTCAAGGATATTAACGTGAATGATACAACTAGATGGAGTAACCAGGGTGCAATGTTCATCCGTCAATTAGAGAACATGCTTCATCTAGCACGTGTCATTACAATTGGGGCGTATAACCGAAATGAAAGCCGTGGAGCTCACTATAAACCGGACTTTCCTGACCGTAATGATGAAGAATGGCTGAAAACTACAAAAGCTTCGTTTGATCCGGAAACGAACTCACCGGTATTTGAATATGAAGATGTAGATACTTCCTTAATTGAACCACGGAAGAGAGACTACTCGAAGAGTAAATAGTAAAGGGGGTAACAAATAATGAGTGAAGAAAATAACCATATTACACTTATTATTACTCGTCAAGATGATCCGGAGTCAGCACCTTATGAAGAAACGTTTCATGTGCCATACAGAAATAACATGAATGTTATCTCTGCCCTAATGGAAATTCGTCGTAATCCTGTAAATGCTAATGGTCAGGATACAACTCCTGTATATTGGGATATGGGCTGTCTGGAAGAGGTTTGTGGCGCATGCTCCATGGTCATAAACGGAAAGCCGCGCCAATCCTGTACCGCACTAGTAGACCAGCTAGAGCAGCCAGTTCGATTGGCTCCAATGACAACCTTCCCAGTAACACGTGACCTTGCAGTGGATAGAAGTCGTATGTTTGACGCACTTAAACAAGTTAAAGCGTGGGTGCCAATTGATGGAACATACGACCTTGGCCCAGGTCCAAAAATGCCGGAAAACCGCCGCCAGTGGGCTTATGAGTTATCTAAGTGTATGACTTGTGGTGTATGTTTAGAGGCATGTCCAAATGTGAACAGTAAATCTGATTTCATCGGCCCTGCTGCCATTTCTCAAGTACGGTTAATGAATGCTCATCCGACTGGTGCGATGAATAAGAATGAGCGACTCGAAGCGTTGATGGATGAGGGAGGCCTCGCAGAGTGTGGTAACTCTCAAAACTGTGTGCAATCGTGTCCTAAAGGAATTCCTTTAACTGATTCTATTGCATCCATGAACCGGGAAACTACTCTGCACTCCTTTAAGAGCTTTTTCGGAAGTGACCATAAAGTATAACCATAAACGATTTACTACGAACATAATAAATCCTAGCACAATCGATGTGCTAGGATTTATATGTGTCTTGAGATAACGAGTATAACAGGAGGTAGGATACAATGAAGAAAATATCCTATATAGAAAATATGCAAGAATGGTACGATGGTTTTTCCTTCTACATACCAGTTAAAGTTAGATTCTCCGAAACTGATATGCTTGGTCATATGAATAATACTGCTCCCTTTGTTTACTTCGAGGAAGCGAGAATAGAATTTCTTAAAAGCTATGGAACATTTGGGGAAATACATAAGGAAGCAGAGAGTGTTCCTGTTGCTGCCGATCTTCAGTGTGACTTTTTACAACAAGTTTATTTTGATCAAGTACTGAAGGTTTTTGTCAAAATCCATTACATTGGAAATACATCCTATGACCTTCATTACATGGCAATAAATGAAAAAGAAGAGGTGTGTTTAACAGCTAGGGGGAGAATCGTGCAAATAAATCCGAATACAGGGAAGCCTGTCGAAATTCCCCGGGAAATAAAAGAGGCTGCAGCACTAATGGAAGTAGGAAATACCAGCTCTAGTTGATAGAGATACGTAGAATATGATTAAATTAACAGTTAGATAAAGAAACAAACACTTAAAAGAGGTACGTGTATGTTCACAGCGAAATCACTTCGTCATAATCGACTATTTATATTAATTGGATGTGTGCTTCTTCTGTCTGCCTATTTAATAGGGGTTATTTTAATGTACCCTTATATTGGAATTGATGTGGAGGAGAATGCTAGTGGGCAGTGGGTGGTAGAAGGCGTTGCACCTCACAGTTGGTCAGATAAGCATGACATTGAAAAGGGCACCATCGTACAGGCCATTGATGGGAAATCACCAGAAGAACATTCTACAGTATTAATGTTTCAAACCATTGAGAAGGCTTCCTCAATCACTTTACTATTAGGGCAGCCAACCACGTTCACAAGGATAGAGCAGGAGGTCAGTTTAGACCAATGGCTGTTTTATATTATTTTCCCATCCATATTTATGGTTATAATGCTGCTCCTCTCCCTCTTTATTATTTGGCATAAACGATATGATGAAGCTGGAAACCGATTGACGCTCTTCTTTCTGGCAATCGGTCTGGCTTACTTGGCAGGAAGCGGCACAGCAAGAGGAGAATATGTTTCGACCTTCACCAATACTTTGATGTTCTTACTTACACCAGCGCTGCTGCTTGATTTCATAGACAGTTACTTCAAGACGTTCCGTGAACGGTGGTTTTCAAGGGCAACCTTTCAGGGTATGAAAGTAATTGCTCTTCTAGCAGCAATAATAGAAGCCTTCTTTTTTTATGTGGAATGGTATCCAAGCTGGTATCCTCAATTAATATCAGTATTATTTGTGGCATTCGCCATGACTGCTCTTATTATTGTAGTGAAAGGGTATATATTGTTTCGGAAAACACCATATGCACCTATTCTTCAATACTTGGTGTATGGTATTTTTGCAGCCTTTATACCATTTACTTTTTTCTCGCTGCTTCCCCAATACATGTTTCAAGTTAACATTGTTTCTGCTGAAATTACTTTGATCTTTTTATTGGCTTTACCCATTACATTTATCTATCTTATTACAGCTCAGCGGCTGTTCGATATTGACTTTGTAATAGGAAGAGTGAGGTATTATGCGTACGTTTCTGTAGTGCCCACTAGTTTGTTGCTATTGCTCGTTATGCTGTTAATTGATTTTAATTGGGAAATTCGGCACGTGTTTCAATTGTTTTTCAGTATCTGGTTTATGCTAATTGTATTCTTATATGTAAAGGAAATCTTTGACTTTCGCATCCAGCGAAATCTCTTTACAGAAAAGAACAATTACAATCATAGTATGCAGCGCTTTGTGCAGGAAATGAAGTCAGAGAAGCATGCAATAGGCCTATTCACCAGACTCCGCAGAGAATTGCTCGATGTAATTGGGGTGGAGATGGTACATATCTTCTCGAAAAATACTATCTCTAATTATTTTTGTGTGTATTACTCCATTTCTGAGGAATTGATGAGGGAATGTGAACAACGAATTAAGGAAGAGAGTGCTGAGGCTGGAACACTTGTGTATTTGAAGAAGCACGAGGGTTACGTGCTAATCGTTGGGCACACAGTTAGTAAAATAACATACCTATATTGTTCTGAAAAACCAAACAAAACAGTACTGAACTTAGATGAAAAATCTTATCTGCAAACAATGTCCTATAATGCAAATATCGCCTTTGAAAATCTGTTATTGATTGAAGACTTATTTCAGGAGTTACAGCTGGTGAAAAACGATACACAGCAACACTATCCGATGTGGCTTTCCAGATTATTGTTCTCCTTGTCTGAGAATCAACGCAAGCAAATTGCAGTAGATCTTCATGATACAGTTCTGCAGGAACAATTATTTCTGTATCGGCAGATGGATGATTTTATTAACCGATATGACTCCACACTACAAGAAGATGTAGAGGAGAAATTAGTACATTTGAGAGAGCAAATGTTGGACAATATCCATCTTATTCGAGAAACCTGTAACGAGCTTCGTCCACCCTTCTTAGAAGAAATGGGTCTTGTCCCTTCTCTTGAAAACCTTATTGAGGTTTATCAGCTGCGCTCTAACTTTACGGTTCAATTTGACAGCAGTTATTTTCGTGCTGAGTTAAATAGTGAATACGTACTTGGTTTGTACAGAATGGTGCAAGAGCTGCTGACAAATGCAATGAAACACTCTGAAGCGAGTAAGGTCATGCTATCGTTGAAAGAAAATAATGGAGATGTAGAACTGCAATATATTGATAATGGAGTTGGGATGGACATGGAGGCCCCCATTGATTCCTTTGCTCATATGGGTCTATCTAGTATTGAACAGCGAGTAAACGGTTTAAATGGGGAAATTACCATATATTCAGAGCCAAACGAAGGATTTCAGTTAAACGTTGTGTTGTATCAAGCTGTCAATCATGGGGGGAGGAGACCATTATGATTCGTATATTAATTGTTGATGACCATCCAGCTGTCGGGACTGGAACCAAAACACTGCTCGAGCAGGAAGAAGATATGGAAGTGGATGTGATTTCTGATAGCTTAGAGGCAGAGGAGCAAATTAAAGCAAATCAATATGATGTTGTATTACTTGATTTGTATATGCCAGGGCTGAATGGAATTGAACTCACAAAACAAATAAGGCTACAATACCCTGATTTAAAAGTTCTTATTTATACTGGATTTGATTTAAATACGCACTTCAATCTGCTTGTAGAAGCGAATATATCCGGTTTCGTGAGTAAAACCGCGTCTAAAGAACAACTAGTGACGGCAATCCATTGCGCCCTTAGGGAAGAAGTTGTAGTTCCGGTACACTTATTTAAACAGTTGAGAAGAGTGGAGGCGAAGGCTAGTCCGCCTTCCTTGGATGATGAACAAGAAACACAAACTAAATCCATATCCTTAAATGAGAAGGAACAAAGTATTTTAATTGAGGTGTCTAAAGGGCTTACCAATCGGCATATTGCTCAAAACCTACATATGTCTCAACGAAGTGTGGAGTACACCCTAACTGGAATCTTTAACAAGTTAGAGGTTCGCTCCAGAACAGAAGCGTTAATGAAAGCAAAGGAGCTTGGACTTATTTCAGAATCGTAAAATGAGGTTCTATATCGTGGCACAGCAGCGGCGGTTCCTTCATAAGATGTAAAGACTAAATAACTACCCTCGTTTATGCAGCTCTAAGTCAGCAAGGAGGGGTTTACATTTGAAGGACAAAGACTATAAGCCGAAGCAACTACTGACGAAACGGGAAAAAGAGGTCTTCGAATTGCTAGTGCAGGACAAAACGACTAAAGATATCGCTCAAGAACTTTTCATATCTGAAAAAACCGTACGAAACCATATTTCTAACGCTATGCAAAAGCTTGGCGTAAAGGGGCGTTCTCAGGCTGTTGTTGAGCTCCTTCGTATGGGGGAACTCAAGTTATAGTTGGAGACCGGCTTCTGACGGAAGTCGGTTTCTATCTTTTCCATTAGTATGAACCAAATGGTATGTTCCTTTCTTGCAATTTTAGTGAAAAACCGTAACAATGAGTATAACTAGTTCAGAAGGAGGAACGTCCTTTGGATCATGTAACAACAACAGAAGCATCCATAGCTGATATTGAAAAAAAATTACGATATATAGCCGGTGACATTAAGCAAAAGGGTAGAGAAATATTACACCATTATCCGATAACCCCTCCTCAATTTGTTGCACTTCAGTGGCTGTTAGAGTCTGGTGATATGACAATTGGAGAATTATCTAATAAAATGTATCTAGCCTGCAGCACTACAACTGATCTTATTGACCGGATGGAAAATAATGAGTTAGTTAAACGAATTAGAGATAAAAAAGATAGAAGGGTAGTTCGTATTCATCTACAGACGAAGGGTGAAGCAATTATTCATGAAGTAATTGAGAAACGACAGGCATACCTAGAACAAGTGTTACGAACTTTCTCTGAGGAACAGGTTTCCTTATTCCGGCAACTGCTGAACGCCATGCATGATGAAATGATGGATCCGCAAGCCGAAGTTAATACCGATTAAAAGTAAAAGAGGCGATTATTTTTGAACCGACCTATTGGCGTCATAGATTCGGGAGTAGGTGGCATGACGGTTGCTAGAGAGTTAATGAGACAGCTTCCTAACGAAGAACTGATATATGTTGGCGATACGTTACGTTGTCCTTATGGCCCAAGACCCGAACAAGAAGTAAGAGAATTCACATGGCAAATGGTAAACTTCCTATTAACCAAGCATATTAAAATGCTAGTAATAGCGTGTAATACAGCGACAGCCTTTACATTGGAAGAGCTTAAGAAGGAGCTGGATATCCCTGTTATCGGTGTCATTCAACCGGGGGCACGAGCGGCTATTAAATCCACTAAAAATCTACATATTGGCGTTATAGGAACTGAAGGCACCATATCGAGCAGAGCATATACGGATGCGCTTCAGCACATTAATGCTCATATACATGTGAACAGCTTAGCCTGCCCACCTTTTGTGCCGCTTGTAGAGCAGGGGATACTATCAGGGCCGCGGGCAAAACATGTTGTGAGCGAAACTCTTCAGCCAATGAAGGAATCCAATCACATTGATACACTGATACTTGGGTGTACCCATTACCCATTGCTGGAGGATACGATTCAGGAAGTAATGGGCGATCAAATAACTATCATATGTTCTGGAGATGAAACAGCTCGTGAAGTGAGCGTTATTCTAGACTACTATAATTCATTATACGAAGGCGAGCGTGTTCCAGAGCACCACTTTTACGCAACAGGAGATAAGGACCTATTTGAACAAGTGGCAAATGATTGGTTTGATGAACCAATTTTCAACATACGCTTGCTTGATTTGGAAGGTATCAATACCCATAATTAAAGCCCGGCATGTTTTATGCCGGCTTTTTTATGTGTTTAGAAGGACTACATTGGCGATCAGCTTAATTTAAGTATGAATTCTAGCTGTGGATGAGTGTGATGTTTGAGCTAATCTATATTTAAAAGTGGTAAATCGTCCGTATGAGCAAGTGGGCGGTGCTGTTTTCATTATCCTTTCTCCCTTCCCTGCAAAAATAATCTATCCCATGGTCTAAAACTATAAAAGAGCTCGTATATATGGTAGTACAAACCATCATAGGAGGGGAAAACATGCGAAAGCGTGCTTTATCGTTTATAGGAATAGCTTTTAGTGCGGTACTTTTATCAGGGTGTGTGTTCCAGGGTGAGCAGACACTGGAAGAAATGGACGCTCCTCAAGACGAGACAACCAATGAAGCAGTAAATGAAGATAAGAATTCTGAGGCCTCTTCCAAATCTGAACAAGGGCAGGCAGAAGAGGAAGTAGTTTCAGAAACCATAGATAGACAATTATACTTATTAGATCAAAATGGAATGGTGGTGCCTCGATCCGTTCCATTACCGAAAACGGACTCCAATGAAGTAGCGAAGCAGGCGCTAGAGTTTTTAGTAAAAGGCGGGCCTGTTACAGAAGTACTCCCTAATGGCTTCCAAGCTGTTCTTCCTGCTGGAACCCAAATTAACGGGTTGAATTTAAAAGAAGATGGAACACTAGTGGTGGATGTTTCTAAAGAATTTGCTGAGTATCGACCGGAAGATGAATTGAAAATACTCCAATCGATGACTTATACGCTTACTCAATTTGATAATGTAAAGAAGGTCATGCTGCAAATAAATGGTCATGCTACAGAGGAAATGCCAGTTAATGGTACTCCAATGAAGGATGGATATTCTCGGGCAAACGGTATCAATATTCATGTGGGAGATGTCATGGATTTAACGGATAGTAAATCGGTAACAGTTTATTATCCATCTCAGCATGATGAGCATTTTTATTATGTACCAGTCACAAAACGCATGGATGTTGTGGAAGGGGAAGAATATAAAGCAGTGGTCCAATCATTAGTGAATGGCCCTTCGTATGATTTAAATCTATTAAGTGTTTTTAACGAAGGGGTAGAGCTGTTAGAAAATCCGGAATACAAAGATGGAGTGCTCACCTTAACTTTTAATGAGCATATTCTAAATAATTTCGAGGATCAATCAATTCTCTCCCAAAAGGTGATGGATTCCCTGGTGCTATCTTTGACAGAGCAGGATGGTGTAGAGGCGGTGGATGTGAAGGTAGAGAATAACGATCAAGTATATACGGAGCAAGGAGCAGTATTATCGAAACCTGTGTCCAGGCCTGATATGGTTAATACTGGTAGTTTTTAAACGAGGAAAAGATAACATACTACGGATAAAGAGGCTAGAATATAATAGCCTCTTTCCTTTTTTGTTACTAGAAGAGTACATGTATGGATGGAACCAAGGTCTGTTCGGAGACAGGCTATTTTTCACATGTAGATAAAGTAGTTCTATTTAAACTTTTGTTCAAAAATATGTTACGATGAGCAAGGATATGATGAAGGAGGAGCAAGTCATGAAAAGAACGGACGAACGGAATCAGAATGAGTTAAGAGCTATACATATGGAAACAGGGTACGTTAAACACCCTGAAGGATCGGTGTTAATTAGCGTAGGAGATACGAAAGTAATATGTAACGCAAGTATTGAAGATCGTGTACCCCCTTTCATGAGAGGGCAAGGCAAGGGGTGGGTAACTGCTGAGTATTCTATGCTCCCACGTGCAACCCAGCAACGTAATATAAGAGAATCCTCCAAGGGGAAAGTTTCTGGCCGGACAATGGAAATTCAACGATTAATCGGTCGTGCTCTTCGGGCAGTCGTTGATTTAGAGAAATTTGGAGAGCGTACACTTTGGATTGATTGTGATGTCGTTCAGGCTGATGGAGGGACGCGCACAGCTTCTATCACAGGTGCTTATGTGGCCATGGTGCTGGCATTCGGTACATTAATACAAAGCAAGTCTATTAAAGAATTACCTGTTAAGGATTATTTGGCTGCCACTTCCGTAGGTGTACTTCCTAATCAGGAAGAGATTTTGGATTTGTGCTATGAAGAAGATTCGGAAGCATTAGTGGATATGAACGTCGTAATGACAGGAAATGGAGAATTTGTGGAGTTGCAAGGTACTGGAGAAGAAGCTACTTTTTCTTATAATCAACTGCAAAAGATGCTAGAACTGGCTCAAAAAGGGATGAATGACATTTTTGATCAACAAAAAGCGGTGCTAGGAGAATGGACTGCTCACATTGATCGTAATAGAAACCAAAATCAATCTTGAGATAAAGGATAAATAAGTATGGAAACTTTTATTATCGCTACTAAAAACCAAGGTAAAGTAAAAGAATTCAGAGAATTATTTGCGAAATATAATATACAAACAGTAGGATTAGAGGAGCTGGATAAGGATATTCCTGATGTTGAAGAAACAGGAGCTACCTTTGAAGAAAATGCAGCGTTAAAAGCAGAAACAATTTCCTCTTTATTAGAGATTCCTGTACTTGCTGATGATTCAGGTCTTGAAATAGATGCACTTCATAAAGCACCTGGCGTATATTCTGCTCGGTATGCGGGGGAGGACAAAAACGACCAGCGTAATCTTGAGAAGGTATTAGAGGAAATGAGCGATAAAGAAAATAGGGCTGCTCGGTTTGTGTGTGTATTAGCACTTGCTGTTCCCGGTCAGGAAACCGTATTAAAAAGAGGTACGTGTGAAGGATCTATTCTGTATCATTCGAAAGGGGAGAATGGGTTTGGGTATGACCCAGTTTTCCAGCCCCAAGGATATGAGGTATCCATGGCCCAACTAACTGCAGAGGAAAAGAATGCGATTAGTCACAGAGCAGATGCATTACGCCAGATGGAAGAATTCATTCAATCTAATAGGGTATAAGGAGAGATAGTGTGCCTAAAGTATTAATCATTAGCGATAGTCACGGCTTAACAGATGAAGTACAAGCTATTAAAGAACGTCACGCTGACGAAGTAGACATTATGATCCATTGCGGAGACTCAGAGCTTGCATATGATGCCGAACCAATGCATGGTTACTATAAAGTACAAGGTAACTGCGATATGGATAACCGATACCCTGAGGAAGTGAGTATTGATGTTGGGAATGTGAGCATTTTTGCGACACATGGACATCTTCACAATGTAAAATCCACATTAATGCCATTATCGTATCGGGCGGATGAATTAGGTGCCAGCATTATTTGCTTCGGACATTCTCATACAGCAGCTGCCGAAAAGGTGAAAGACAAATTATTTATAAATCCTGGCAGCATACGTTTACCTAGGGGTAGAGATGAAAAAACATATGCCACCCTTTATTGGGAAGAACCAAGCGAAGCGACTATTGAATTTTATTCCGATCAAGGTATTATAATCCCTGATATGACAGTGGATGTAGACTTAACGGCAGAAGAATAAAAAATTCTTCTGCCCAAATCCATTGACATATGAACAAATAACTCATATAATAATTTTTGTCCCATTCGATAGGACTTACATACGAAACACTATTTGCGGGTGTAGTTTAGTGGTAAAACCTCAGCCTTCCAAGCTGATGTCGTGGGTTCGATTCCCATCACCCGCTCCATTACATATACTGGTGGATAGTTCCTTTTCACCACATGGTTTAAGTTGAGAATTTGATTGATAAAAGCAAGTTCTTACTAAATCAACTGAATACCGGTTATCATTATGTCCCAGTAGCTCAGCTGGATAGAGCAACGGCCTTCTAAGCCGTAGGTCGGGAGTTCGAATCTCTCCTGGGACATTCTATTATGTAAAAAACAGACGTAAGCATAAATGCTTAACGTCTGTTTTTTTATCCTCTTCTATTAGGCTATCAAGTGGGTATCGTTATTGTTTTTTCTGTTAATAATGTTATGATGTTTGAAAGTATTACATGAAAAGACGATAGGTTTATTAAAGGACTTTGGTCCTTTATATCGAAATTCATATAAGGAAGGTTAGAGGTTTATGTATGAAGAATAGGGGGTGGAATACATACTAATGGATAACAGACAATAATATAGCGAAGGGAGGTAAAGGTATGAGCAACGAAAAGGGCGACGTGGTGTTGTTTCCGAAATGGAAATCGACGCTGGAGAGTGAGGGACTTGCAGCTCTTAAGTCAAAAAAATACGAGCAAGCAATCCAATCCTTTGATACGTTAATAGAATTTGATGCTGCCAGCTCGGAAGTGTTAACGGGAAAACTGGTTTCTTTAATGGAGCTTGGCAGATATAAAGAAGCGGAATCATTGTGCAGGGAATTGATGCATAGAGAAGACGATCATTATTTTCAATACTTACATATTTATTTAACTGTATTGTTTCAAACAGGTCAATACGATGAACTGTTAGAATTATTAGATGAAGTGTTTGAAAGCACAGATATACCACATGACATACGTCAGCAGTTTTGGCAGCTGTATGAAATAACAGATAAGCTGAAGGTAGATGAAGCTCAATCCGAACAGGCTGAAAATCTGGATGAATTAGTTCTTGCTCTTCAAACAGAAGATACAAAGCTTCAATGGCAGTTAATATCGAAGTTAAAAAAGGTAGATGTTAAACCTTATGTAGATCAGCTAGTTCCGTTCTTAGAGCTTGAAAAGGTGCAGCCTGTCATTAAGACAGCTTTATTGCAATGGATGCAGGTATCTGGTGTTGAACGGAAGGTACAAATTCAAAAGCTGGGAAATACAACCGTTGTTACACCAAATGATTTACCGGACGTGTTATCCCATCCAGCCTCTATACATATATTGCATTTGCTGAATGAAGTAGAGCAAAATAACCCTACTTTGTTCGATTTTATCCAACAGTTACTTTTCCGTTACATGTATGTTAGATTCCCGATTGTACCGGAAGATGAAGAACTGCCTTACATAGCGAAAGCATTATTTGAGTTAAGTAAAACATACATGCAGCTCGAAAATGAGAAGTTTCCCATGCAAATGGCTCTTCCAGAAGAAGAAGTGAATGTTTGGAAGCAGCAAATAGAATACTATGAGCTTCATTACTTTTCTGTGCTGGACAGTAATTAATTTTGCGGTAACTGTAAAATATGATAGTTTGAAATAGAAAAGCATAGAGACTAGATATGACTTGGATTGTTATTTTGATATCAAGTATGAGTGTTGAAGTCAATATGGATTATGTTATAATAAGGTGGTTGCGAATTAAACTACCTTCTTTTATTCATTTTTAGAACAACCTAAACACACAATGATATGGAATTTATAGATGTTGGAGGGAATATCATGTCAGTAAAATGGGAAAAGTTAGAGGGTAACGAAGGTCAATTAACTATAGAAGTAGATTCAAAGGAATTTGACCGTGCCCTAGATCAAGCATTCAAAAAAGTTGTAAAAGATGTTCAGGTGCCTGGATTCCGTAAAGGAAAAGTACCTCGTCCAATTTTTGAACAGCGCTTCGGAGTAGAATCTTTATATCAAGATGCGCTAGACATCATTCTTCCAGAGGCGTATTCAAACGCTATTGACGAAGCGGGTATCACTCCTGTAGATCGTCCGGAAGTTGATGTGGATCAAATCGAGAAAGGCTCTAATCTTATCTTCACTGCAAAGGTTACGGTTAAGCCTGAGGTAGAATTAGGCAATTACAAAGGTCTTGAAGTAGAAAAGCAGGACACAGAAGTTACAGATGAAGATGTAGTAGAAGAACTTAAAAAACAACAAGAGCAACAAGCTGAACTGGTTGTAAAAGAAGAAGGTACAATTGAGAACGGTGATACCGTAGTAATGGATTTTGAAGGATTCGTAGACGGTGAAGCTTTTGAGGGTGGTCAAGCAGATAACTATTCTCTTGAAATCGGATCTGGCACATTCATTCCAGGCTTTGAAGAACAGCTAGTCGGTAAAGCATCTGGTGAAGAACCAGAGGTTGAAGTTAACTTCCCAGAGGAATATCATGCTGAAGAGCTTGCTGGTAAAGCTGCGACATTCAAAGTGACAATCCATGAAGTGAAAACAAAAGAACTTCCTGAAATGGATGATGAGTTCGCTAAAGATGTAGATGAGGAAGTAGAAACGCTTGCAGAGCTTAAAGAGAAGACGAAAACTCGCCTGCAAGAAGAGAAAAGCCGTGAAGCAGAAAATACAATGCGTGAAGAGCTTGTAAACCAAGCAACAGACAACGCACAAATTGACGTACCTGACGCAATGGTAGATACAGAGTTAGACCGTATGCTTAAAGAATTTGAGCAGCGTCTACAGATGCAAGGTATGACGTTAGATATGTACTATCAATTCTCTGGTCAAGATGAGGATGCTCTCAAAGAACAAATGCGTGAAGATGCTTCTAAGCGTGTGAAAACAAATCTTGTTCTAGAAGCAATCGCTGAATCTGAAAGTGTTCAAGTAACTGATGAAGATGTGAACGAAGAACTTGAGAATATGGCTTCTATGTACCAAACGGATGTAGACCAACTGAAGCAAATGCTTGGTGGTAATACAGACATGGTAGAAGAAGACCTGAAAATTAAAAAAGCGATCGACTTCCTTGTAGCGGAAAGCAAATCTGCATAATATCATTTAAACAAGGCGCGATATGATCGTGCCTTGTTTTTTTACACATAATTAGTAATGTAGTAATCAGAATGACTTACGGAGATTCCCTATTTACATATTTTAATGCTATAGTTATTTTTCTAATTTAAAAGATTAGTGTATGGAATGTTCGTCATTTTGGAAAAATACATATAACAACACCCCTTTTTTTCTGCTATACATCAGAACCATACTCATGTGCAGGTTTCATCTAAACAGTCCATCCTGTTAGGAAAAACCATACATACCAATAGCCAAAGGTTATGAACCAGCTAAGCATAACCGTTCAAATTGGCTGCCTAACCTCAGAGATATTGCGCTTTTATTGACTTCTTTTTAACTCATGTACATAATGAATACAAATGGCAGATAGGAAAAATGCAGTAGCTGAAGCATTTATACTTTTAGTCGTATCTATTATTTGATATGATGTCGTAAAGGAACGTTTTGGTTCGATTAATAATTTTTTGTTAAGTTTATGTATAGATAGTTGTGACTTTACTTTGAGAGGTGAAAAGCATGTTCAAATTTAATGAAGAGAAAGGGCAATTAAAGTGCTCCTTTTGTGGAAAAACTCAAGATCAAGTCCGTAAGCTTGTAGCCGGACCAGGAGTTTATATATGTGATGAATGTATTGAACTTTGCACAGAAATTGTGGAGGAAGAGCTAGGTAATGAGGAGGAAGTTGAATTTAAAGAGGTGCCAAAGCCTCAAGAAATCAACTCTATTCTTGATGACTATGTAATTGGTCAAGATTATGCTAAGAAATCCTTGTCTGTAGCCGTTTACAATCACTACAAGCGTATTAATGCTGTCCAAAAGCAGGATGATGTGGAGCTGGCTAAGAGTAACATCCTAATGCTTGGACCGACTGGTAGCGGTAAGACGTTACTAGCTCAAACATTGGCTAGAATTCTAAATGTACCATTTGCTATGGCAGATGCTACATCCTTAACAGAAGCTGGTTATGTAGGAGAAGACGTAGAAAATATTCTTCTTAAATTAATCCAGTCTGCTGATTATGATGTGGAAAAAGCAGAAAAAGGTATTATCTACATTGATGAAATTGATAAGGTTGCACGTAAATCAGAAAATCCATCTATCACTCGTGATGTTTCCGGTGAAGGTGTACAGCAAGCATTGCTGAAAATCCTAGAGGGGACTGTTGCAAGTGTGCCTCCTCAAGGCGGTCGTAAACATCCTCATCAAGAATTTATCCAAATCGATACCGGTAATGTATTGTTTATTGTTGGTGGTGCATTTGATGGTATTGACCAAATTATCAAGCGCCGTTTAGGTAAGAAGGTAATTGGATTCGGTTCTGAAGACCAGAGTGCAGAGGATTTGGATAAGGGTGACCTTCTAACAAGTGTACTTCCAGAAGACTTGTTGCGTTACGGGCTGATTCCTGAATTTATCGGTCGTCTACCTGTCATTGGTGCTCTAGAGCCTCTTGATGAAGACGCATTGGTAGAAATTCTTACTAAGCCTAAAAATGCACTAGTGAAGCAATACCAAAAGCTATTCCAAATCGACAACGTGGAGTTGGAGTTTGAAGAGGAAGCGCTTCGTGAAATTGCTCGTAAAGCAATTGAGCGTAAAACTGGTGCTCGTGGACTGCGTTCCATCATAGAGGGTATTATGCTCGATGTAATGTATGAACTGCCAGGCCGTGATGATGTAGAGCAGTGCATTATTACAGCCGATACCGTTACGAAGGAAAACGGACGTCCTAAGTTTGTGCTTAATGACGGTACTGTGAAAGATGAGAACGAAACACCGAAGGAAAGTGCATAATTACTTTTCATAGCAGAGCAGCAGCTACCTAGTACAGTTGCTGCTCTTCTTCAAACGTAAAAGAGTGCTAACCAGTAAAGCTCGCCCTGTGTGGCGAGTTTTTCTTGTGTTCCGTATTCGATGGAATCCTCTAGAGATAGCGGAAGAGTGACTGGTGAGCTCTGAATCTTATTTCTAATTCCCTTATGAATTCTAGGGTTTAATGTGACGTAATGGGGAGATACTAGCTGATAATATTAATGATGATTTGCTCAGGAGGATTCGTTATGACATTAGCTGGTATTGCTTTGTTTGTTCAACTATTTTTTGGGGTGATTATTGGGTTATATTTCTGGAATCTGCTTAAGAACCAACGATCACAAAAAGTGACCATTGATCGGGAATCCAAAAAAGAATTGGCAGACTTAAAAAAAATGCGTCAGATAAAGTTAAGTGAACCATTATCCGAAAAAGTAAGACCAAAGACATTTGAGGATATTGTGGGACAAGAGGACGGAATTGAAGCGCTTCGTGCTGCAATATGTGGAGCAAACCCGCAACATGTCATTGTGTATGGACCCCCAGGTGTAGGCAAGACAGCTGCTGCCAGGTTAGTGCTTGAAGAGGCGAAACAGGAGAAGGCTTCCCCGTTTCAACCTGATGCTGTATTTGTAGAACTGGACGCTACTACTGCTCGCTTTGATGAACGAGGGATAGCGGACCCGTTAATTGGTTCTGTTCACGATCCTATTTACCAGGGTGCCGGTGCTATGGGACAGGCTGGCATTCCCCAGCCTAAACCGGGTGCTGTATCCAATGCACACGGAGGAGTTCTTTTTATAGATGAAATTGGGGAATTACATCCTATACAAATGAATAAATTGTTGAAAGTGTTAGAAGATAGAAAAGTCTATTATGAGAGTGCCTATTACAGTGCTGAGAATCAGCAAATTCCCTTACATATTCATGAGATATTCAAAAAAGGGCTTCCGGCTGATTTTCGAATGATAGGTGCGACCACTAGAATGCCTAATGAAATTCCACCTGCCATCCGTTCCCGGTGTCTTGAAGTTTTTTTCAAGGATTTAGAGCACCCTGAAGTAATTGAAATTGCTCGTAAAGCGGCGGGCAAGATACAATTTGAAATAGAAGATAAAGGGGTGGAGACGTTAGCCAACTATGCTAGAAATGGCAGGGAAGCAGTGAACATGATTCAAATTGCATCTGGTCTGACGAAAAAGTCGAATAAACAGTCTATTTCCCAGGCGGAAATTGAATGGGTCGTAGATGCGTCTCAATTATCACCACGATATGAGAAGAAGGTTTTTGAGCATAACCAAATAGGGGTTGTGAATGGATTAGCGGTTTATGGTCCAAATACGGGCTCATTATTAGAGATTGAGGTCAGTGTGTTACCGACTAATCAGGAAGGCGCTATAAATATTACGGGAATTGCCGAAGAAGAAAGTATAGGAAGTCAAAGTAAATCTATTCGAAGAAAGAGTATGGCAAAGGGTTCGATTGAAAATGTCATTACTGTGCTGCGTTCTCTTGGGATACCTGCACATGAATATGATATCCATGTTAACTTTCCAGGTGGAATTCCAGTAGATGGCCCTTCCGCCGGAATAGCAATGGCAGTGGGGATTTATTCTGCTATCCACAAAGTGCCCGTCCGGCATGATATAGCCATCACGGGAGAGATAAGTATTCATGGTCATGTAAAGCCTGTAGGAGGTGTAATGGCAAAGATTAAGGCAGCTCGAAAGGCTGGGGCTAACAAGGTACTGATTCCAGCTGATAATGTGCAGGCGATGTTTGACAAGTTAGAAGGGATTACTGTTGTGCCTGTTCATACTATTCAAGAGGCATTGACCTATAGTCTTGCAGGGGATATTCAAGCACTGCTGCCAAGTAAACGTATTCGTTCTAGCGTTAATCCTTCCTCTGGTACTATGTAAAGAAACCAGCGCAGAAAACTGGGTTGATTGAATCATTTTACAAAGGAATGGGTTTTCTATATACTTTTAAAGAACCTTATCGTAAGGAGAAGGAAGAGCGTGTTGTTCTAGGAGGACCATGCTCTGTTTTCTCGTTAGGAATTTTATATACGGAGGTGTAAGATAAGATGACAAACAAAAATAACATCCCCCTCCTTCCTTTACGAGGATTGTTGGTGTACCCTTCCATGGTTATGCATTTGGATGTTGGTCGAGATAAGTCAGTCGCTGCGATTGAAACAGCAATGGTGGAGGATAATGAGATATTCCTCTCTGCTCAAAGGGAAGTAAGTGTAGATGAGCCATCTACAGATGATATATATAACATTGGGACTGTTGCGAAAATTAAACAGATGCTGAAGCTACCCAATGGTACCATTCGTATCCTTGTAGAAGGACTTTACCGTGCTCAGATTGAGGATCACATGGAAAACAATGAATTCTTTAAAGTGAGCATCTCTGAATTAGAAGAGGAGCATGGAGACAGGAATGAAGAAGAAGCGTTAATGCGCAGTCTTGTGGAGCAATTCGAACAATACATAAAAGTGTCCAAGAAAGTAAGCGATGAAACGGTATCTTCCGTTAAAGATATTGATATACCTGGGCGCTTGGCTGATATTGTTACCTCCCATCTTCCACTCAAAATAAAAGATAAGCAAAAGGTTCTTGAAATTGCAGATGTTCCTGAGCGATTGAAGCATATCATTGAACTTATTAATAATGAGAAAGAAGTCATGAATCTAGAGAAAAAGATCGGACAGCAAGTGAAGAAGTCTATGGAACGGACTCAAAAGGAATATTACCTTCGGGAACAAATGAAAGCTATTCAAAAAGAGCTTGGCGACAAGGACGGTAAATCTGGTGAAGTTGCTGAGTTAACTGAAAAAATTGAGAATGCGAACATGCCGGAGCGTATTGAAGCTGTTGCAAAGAAAGAGCTGGGAAGATATGAGAAAATACCGAGCAGTTCAGCAGAAAGCTCGGTTATTCGGAATTATATTGAATGGTTAATTGCACTGCCATGGACCGAGGAAACCGTTGATAACTTAGACATCCCTCATGCCGAGGATATTTTGAATGCAGATCATTACGGCTTAGAGAAAGTAAAAGAACGCATTCTTGAATATCTTGCGGTTCAGAAATTAACCGAGTCTATTAAAGGACCTATTCTATGCCTGGTAGGGCCTCCAGGAGTTGGAAAAACCTCACTAGCTCGTTCTATAGCTCGTTCTATGAATCGTAATTTTGTCCGCGCCTCACTTGGCGGGGTTAGAGATGACGCTGAAATACGTGGGCATCGAAGAACGTATGTAGGTGCTATGCCAGGACGAATTATTCAGGGGATGAAAAAGGCGGAAACTGTGAATCCGGTATTCTTACTTGACGAAATTGATAAGATGGCTAGTGACTTCAGAGGAGATCCATCCTCTGCCATGTTAGAAGTATTAGATCCAGAGCAGAATAATACATTTAGTGATCATTTTATTGAAGAAACTTATGATTTATCTAATGTTATGTTTATTGCTACTGCTAATAATATGAATACTATTCCAGGGCCGCTATTAGATCGGATGGAAGTTATTTCTATTGCTGGCTATACAGAGGTAGAAAAACTTCATATCGCTAAAGAACACCTATTACCAAAGCAAATTAAAGAAAATGGCTTAAAAAAGAGTCAGTTACAAGTTAGAGAGGATGCGCTCCTTAAATTAGTCCGCCGCTACACCAGAGAAGCTGGAGTAAGGGGATTGGAGCGTCAATTAGCTGCTGTATGCCGGAAGGCTGCAAAAATTATTGTTTCTGAAGATAAGAAAAGGGTAGTAGTAACAGAGAAGCAACTAGAAACGTTATTAGGAAAACCATTGTTCCGTTATGGACAGGCAGAGCTTGAGGACCAAGTAGGCACAGCTACTGGGCTTGCGTACACCTCTGCTGGAGGAGATACTTTGTCGATAGAGGTTTCCTTATATCCAGGAAAAGGTAAATTAACTTTAACAGGGAAGCTTGGCGACGTGATGAAGGAGTCAGCGCAAGCGGCGTTTAGCTACATCCGCTCTCGAGCCGAAGAATTAAAGATTGATCCGGAATTTCATGATAAGAACGACATTCATATCCACGTGCCAGAAGGAGCTACTCCTAAGGATGGACCATCTGCGGGTATAACGATGGCAACGGCTCTTGTGTCTGCTTTAACAGGGAGACCTGTGAGAAAGGAAGTTGGGATGACGGGAGAAGTCACCCTTCGAGGCCGTGTCCTGCCAATTGGTGGTTTAAAGGAGAAGTCCTTAAGTGCGCACCGTGCTGGATTAACAACAGTCATTATTCCAAAAGATAATGAAAAGGATTTAGAGGATATTCCAGAAAGTATTAGAGAGGGTTTGCATTTTATCCCAGTTGATCATCTGGATGAAGTGCTCAAACATGCATTAGTGGAGGAGAAATAATGAAGGTAAATCATGCGGAGCTTGTAATAAGTGCCGTTAGTCAACAACAATACCCGGAAGAACCTATGCCTGAAATTGCACTTGCTGGTCGTTCAAACGTGGGGAAATCATCTTTTATCAATAAGCTGATTCAGCGTAAAGCATTAGCTAGAACATCTTCCAAACCAGGGAAAACAGCCACGTTAAATTTCTATCGAATTAATGAGAGCTTTTTATTTGTAGATGTACCTGGATACGGATACGCTAAAGTGTCTAAAAAGGAAAAGGCAAAATGGGGAAGAATGATGGAGGAGTATTTCTCCACCAGAGATCATTTGCGGATGGTTGTTATGATTGTAGATATACGCCACGATCCATCAGAAGACGATGAGCTTATGTATGACTTTTTGAAGCATTATAATTTACCAATAACTGTCATCGCAACTAAGCTGGATAAGATTAAGAAAGGTCAACGTTCTAAGCAATTGCAGCGAATAATGGAAGTGTTAGAGCTAGAGCCTGAGGATACCTTGATTCCATTTTCAGCAGAAACTGGAGAAGGCGTAGAAGACGTTTGGCGAACAATTAAAGCTTATATTCAATAAAAATGCAAGGAGGTGCTCCCTCCTTGCATTTTTTAATAGGTTAAAAACGTGTAAAGAACCACCTATGTTCGCTTTTTAAAGAATAATAAATACAATCCTGTTAACACTAGGAGAAGGGGCCAGAATGTTTCAATCATGTTTACTAGAGCGTTAATCCAATGAAACCAACTAGGCTTATTGCTCACGAAAATGGTGAATAAGGATAGTCCTACTAGTATGATTCCTGAGAATAAACCACTTCTTGTCTTTTGATAGCGTATTAGAAAGGCAATGCCAATTATGAAAAGAAACACGCCCCAATGATCGATCCAAAATCGAAAGTGCTGTACACCGTGAAAATGAATTCCCAGTCCAAGGACTACGGTCCCAGGGAAGAGTTTATCGTGATCACGGGATAGATAACTATGCAGCATCATAGCAATTCCTATGATAATGAGAATAGTAGGCCAGGAATAGAAATTAGTAATGATCGGGATATTTAATTCCTTTAGAAGAAAATAAAGTCCGATACCGATGAGAAAGATTCCGCTGAAAGTATTTTGTTTCGTCATAGTCGTTCCTCCCTGCATCTAGGAATAGACGGATTTCTTGCTTGATTGTTAAGCTTATGTTAAGGTACATACGGTGTGAACTAGTCAATAGAGTAACAAAGTTATATCAATACTATGGTATCATAACCTTTCATTAACTGTTCACATTTTTCCAACGTAACAAACTAGGCAGACATGTTATAATAATATGTGATATAAAAAGTCGTACGTTCTTAAGTCGTTTTGGGGGTGTAAGGTGTGCATATATTAGTAGTTGGCTTAAATTATAAAACGGCCCCTGTGGAAATTAGAGAAAAGCTGACGTTTCCTGAGACGGAAACTGCTAAAGCGATGAAGGCATTGAACGAACAAAAAAGTGTTCTTGAAAATGTTATTATTTCTACATGCAATCGTACGGAAATCTATGCAGTCGTAGATCAGCTGCATACCGGCCGTTATTATATAAAACAATTTCTAGCCAATTGGTTCAACGTTGATAAAGAAGAATTCTCTCCATACTTATCCATATACGAAACAGATGGTGCAATGGAACATCTATTCCGGGTTATTAGTGGTTTAGATTCCATGGTACTTGGAGAAACACAGATTTTAGGACAAATGAAACAAGCTTTCCTCACTGGACAGCAGAGTGGGACTACAGGGACCATATTCAACCAGTTATTTAAGCAGGCAGTAACGTTAGCTAAGCGTTCTCATAAAGAGACCGAAATCGGTGAAAATGCTGTTTCAGTCAGCTATGCCGCAGTGGAATTGTCTAAAAAAATATTTGGTGATTTGCTAAACAAGCATGTTGTCATTTATGGTGCAGGAAAAATGGGCGAGCTTGCCGCTAAAAACCTGCACGGTTCAGGTGCAGAAAAAATTACAGTGGTCAATCGAACTAAAGAAAAAGCTATTACACTTGCCAAGCAATTCAACGGTACACCTAAAACTGTTGAGGAGTTATCGGATGTACTAGCTTCTGCGGACATTTTAATCAGTTCAACAGGGTCTAAGGATTACGTTATTAACAAGGAAACGATTGAACAAGTGCATAAACAGCGCAAAGGGCGTCCGTTGTTCCTTGTTGATATTGCTGTTCCAAGGGATTTAGACCCAGCTATTGATGAATTAGACAGCGTCTTCCTATACGATATAGATGATTTACAAGGAATAGTTGATGCTAATTTAGAAGCTAGAAAAGAAGCGGCTGAGCAAATCGAAATGATGATTGAAGCTGAAATCGTTGCATTTAAAGAATGGTTGCAGACGATTGGGGTCGTTCCTGTCATTTCTGCCCTTCGAAATAAGGCTCTTACTATTCAGGCTGACACGATGCAAAGTATCGAGCGGAAAATGCCAGACTTGACAGAACGAGAAAAGAAAGTGCTCAACAAACACACAAAAAGCATTATTAATCAAATGCTGAAGCAGCCAATTCTCCAAGCGAAAGAATACGCTGCTCATCCTGAAGCTGATCAGCACCTCGAAATGTTTAAAGACATATTCGGCATTGAAGAGGAAGTACAAGAGGAATTAGAAAAGCAACGAGTAAAAAACCAGAAACCTGTTCTAGATGCAGATGAGGAACTATCCTTTCAAGTAACTCCAAATGTAGCGAATTCTTAAGAAAGGACATTCCTTATGTACGAATTAAAATGGCTATATGAACTTATCATTATTTTGTATTGTCTCAGTATTATAGGGTATTTTATAGATTTCATTCAAAGTAACCGGAAGGCTAATCGAATTGCCTTCTGGTTACTTAGTATGGTTTGGGGGTTACAAACCCTTTTTTTATTGATTCAAATGTTAGGAAATTCAGAATTTCCGATTTCCACCATTTATGACGGACTATATTTTTACGCATGGATTCTCATTACATTCTCTTTAGTTATTAATCGTTTATTTAGGATTGATTTCTTTATTTTCTTTACGAATGTATTGGCATTTTTCTTAATGGTTTTACACATTTTCACCAGAGCAAGTGCAAATGCTACAGAACAATCTTTGAGGCTCGTTAGTGAATTACTGGTGACCCATATAACCCTTGCCATCGTTTCTTATGGATTCTTTACATTCTCAGCGATATTTTCATTAATGTATCTGTTGCAGTATCGTTTGCTGAAGCAAAAGAAATGGAACAAATGGCTGTTGAGATTAGGGGATCTTGGGCAATTAGACAGCTTTTCCTATATAGCTGTTGTTCTAGGTACACCTTTACTTTTAATTGCAAATATTTTGGGAGTTATTTGGGGGTACACATCCTCTGATGAGTTTTATATATTTGATTCCAAGACAATAGGATCCTTCTCCGTCCTTATAATTTACCTTGTGTACTTAGGTTTACGTGTAGTGAGAGGGTATCAGGGGAGAGCAATGTCTTGGTATAATACAGGAGCATTCCTATTTTTATTAGTTAACTTTTTCTTATTTGGAACGTTATCAAACTTTCATTTTTAGTGATGGGCAGGAGGAACGGTTATGAGAAAAATTGTAATTGGAACTAGAAAGAGTAAGCTGGCTTTGACTCAAACCAATTGGGTTATCGAGCAGCTGCAAAAATTAGATTACGATTACGAGTACGAGGTAAAGAAAATCGTTACACAAGGGGACAAAATACAAAACGTCACGCTTTCCAAAGTTGGAGGCAAAGCTTTATTTCTGAAAGAAATAGAAGATGCGATGTATAAGGAAGAAATCGACTTTGCTGTTCACAGTATGAAGGATGTGCCAGCAGAAACCCCTCCAGGGTTAACGATTGGCTGTATCCCTATCCGGGAAGATCATCGGGACGCTTATATAGCAAATGACAACGTGCCATTTCATGAATTACCTGAAGGAGCAGTAGTAGGGACAAGCAGCTTACGCCGTGCTTCACAGGTTCTGGCAGCTCGTCCAGACATACACATAAAATCCATCCGAGGTAATATCGATACTCGCCTGAGAAAATTGAAAGAGGAAGGGTTTGACGCTATTATTCTTGCGACAGCTGGATTAAGAAGAATGGGCTGGACCGATGAATATATAACTGAATACATGGAGCCAGACGTATGCGTGCCAGCAGTGGGACAAGGAGCTCTTGCTATAGAATGCCGAGCAGAAGACAAAGAAATTCTTGAGCTCATCAGCCATCTTAACCATGCATACACGTATAATACAGTGATGGCTGAAAGGACCTTCCTTGACCTATTAGATGGAGGCTGTCAGATCCCTATCGGAGCTTATGCTTATCTAGATAAGAAAGAAGTTGTATTAACAGCTATGGTTGGAAGCCCAGATGGAAAAACGATACTAAAAGAAGAAGTACGTGGTTCTGACTATTATGAAGTAGGGAAAATTGCCGCTGATCGAATTCGGGAACGTGGTGGAGCAGAGATTATCGAAAAGGCAAAAGAGGAGATCGATAACTAATGATGCCTCTTCAGGATAAGAGAGTATTGGTTACTAGAGATGCTGATAAAGCGTACACTCTCACCTCCCTTATTGAACAACAAGGCGGAATTTCTATAGAAATTCCGCTTCTTCACTTTCATGCTTTATATAGCAGGGAGAATCAGAAGCTGCTGGAACGCATAGAAGATTTTGAATGGCTGTTCTTTACAAGTGCCAATGGTGTTCATTTCTTTTTCACTTTATTGGATTATTACCAGATCAATCGTAAGAAGTTATCTGAAATGAATTGTGCTGTAGTTGGAACGAAGACAGAGAAAGCGCTTCAAGATCAAGGGGTACCAGCACAATTTGTCCCTCATACGTTTACGGGGCAATCTATGGGGAAACATTTTGCGCAGGAAGTAAGCAATGAAAACAAAGTGCTGGTAATTCAAGGGAATTTAGCGAGACAGGCAGTGGTAAAAGAGCTTACAGATGAGAAGTTCCATGTTGAAACGGCAATCCTGTATGAAACAAACGTAAATGTTAAAATGAAGGAGAAGCTGAAAACAACACTACAGGCAGGTGAGGTGGATATTCTTACCTTTACAAGTCCCTCTACTATTAAAGCATTCATAGATTTGGCTGATTTAGAATGGGGTGAAAAGGTTGCGACCCTTCCTTGTGTTTGTATAGGTCCTACTACAGAAGAAGCAGCTATACACTATGGCTTTCAATCTATACTAGCCCCTAATCAATACACTGTAGAAGGCATGATGGAAGTAATGGTAGAATATGTGTTGCATTCACAGTAGCATGTCTTAATTAAATGGAAAATGGAAGAAAGGAATAGATGCATTTATGAATGATCTACAATTCGATCGACACAGACGTTTACGAACCACAGAATCTATGCGTTCTCTTGTAAGAGAGACTCATTTACGAAAAGATGATTTGATTTTCCCTATTTTCGTTGTAGAAGGGGAAGCGGTAAAAAATGAAGTTTCATCTATGCCGGGAGTTCATCAAGTATCCCTAGATTATTTAACCCCTGAAATGGAAGAATTACGTGATTTAGGCGTTCGTTCTGTCATTGTATTTGGAGTACCGAAAGAAAAAGATGAGAAAGGTACTCAAGCCTACTGTGAGCATGGTATAGTGCAGCGTGCAATCAGCCAAATTAAACAGGATGTACCGGAATTAACGGTGATTGCTGATACATGTTTATGTCAATATACTGATCACGGACATTGCGGTATCGTGAAAGAAGGGGAAATTGTTAATGATGAATCCCTTGAACTTATTGTAGAGACTGCCATAAGCCAGGCAAAAGCGGGCGCTGATATTATCGCTCCATCTAATATGATGGACGGATTCGTTGCAGCTATTCGACGAGGCTTAGATGAAGCTGGCTTTGTCCATACGCCTGTTATGTCCTATGCAGTGAAATATGCCTCCTCTTTTTATGGTCCATTCCGTGATGCGGCTCATAGCTCTCCACAGTTTGGAGATCGCCGCGCTTATCAAATGGATCCTGCCAACCGGTTGGAAGCTATAAGAGAGGCTCAATCGGATGTAGAAGAAGGAGCAGACTTCTTAATTGTAAAGCCTGCCTTAGCCTACCTTGATATTATGCGAGAGGTTAAAGATCGTTTTTCCCTTCCACTTGTTGCTTATAATGTAAGTGGAGAGTATTCCATGATTAAAGCAGCAGCACAAAATGGCTGGGTCAATGAACAAGAAATTGTCTTAGAAAAATTAACCTCTATGAAACGAGCGGGAGCAGATTTAATCATAACGTATTTTGCAAAAGATGCAGCACGATGGTTAAGTGAATAATGGTTGAAGGAGTGAATAGGATGCGTGAAATGAAACAATCAAAGGATGCATTCCAAAAGGCTGAGCAATATATGCCTGGTGGGGTTAATTCTCCAGTGAGAGCCTCTAAATCAGTAGGAATGGACCCAATATTTATGGAAAGCGGCAAAGGCTCCAAAATATACGATATCGACGGAAATGAGTATATCGATTATGTATTAAGCTATGGTCCACTTATTCTAGGACATGCTGATGACAATGTAGTAAATAAGCTGCAAGATGTAGCATCTAAAGGGACTAGCTTCGGTGCGCCTACTCTTTTAGAAAACAAACTTGCGGAGCTTGTTATTGAACGCGTACCTTCTATTGAAATGGTCAGAATGGTCAACTCTGGAACCGAAGCAACTATGAGTGCCTTACGTCTTGCCCGGGGATACACAGGTAGAAATAAAATTTTGAAGTTTGAGGGGAACTACCATGGTCATGGCGATTCTCTTCTTATCAAAGCAGGATCTGGTGTTGCTACACTTGGACTCCCCGATTCTCCAGGTGTACCAGAAGGAATTGCAAAAAATACGATCACGGTTCCATACAATGATTTAGAAAGCCTGAATTATGCTTTTAAAGAGTATGGAGATGATATTGCCGGTGTCATTGTAGAACCAGTTTCCGGTAACATGGGTGTAGTGCCTCCAAAAGAACAGTTCCTGTCAGAACTTCGTCGTATTACAGAAGAACATGGCAGTTTGCTAATATTTGATGAAGTAATGACCGGCTTTCGTGTAGGCTATCATAGTGCACAAGGGGAATATGGAATAACTCCTGATATAACGTGTCTTGGTAAAGTCATCGGAGGAGGACTCCCAGTAGGAGCTTACGGGGGTAAGAAAGAAATTATGGAAATGATTGCCCCAACCGGCCCGATTTATCAAGCAGGCACATTGTCCGGTAATCCTCTTGCTATGATTGCAGGCTACGAAACACTGAATGCTCTGTCTAAGGCTTCTTATGAGGAGATTAATCGAAAAGTAGACCGTCTTATCGAAGGCTTCACAGAAGCGGCATCAGCACATGACATTCCCTTGACGGTTAATCGAGCTGGCTCTATGGTTTGCTTCTTCTTTACAGACCAAGAGGTATATAACTACGAGACTGCCAAAACTGCGGACACAGAGTTGTTTGCAACATTTTACCGTCACATGATTGAAGAAGGCATTTATCTTGGACCGTCCCAATATGAAGGTATCTTCCTATCTACAAAGCACTCAGATGAAGATATTGAAAAAACGATAAAAGCAGCAAGAAATGCCTTTGCTGCAATTTCAGAATCCTAACTTATACCCCCCTTACCTATTCTAGTGGTAAGGGGGGTATTATTATGAAAGACTCATTTTTTCCCTCTTAATTCACATTACTTCGAGGAGGCTTGGCCGTAGTAAGGAGGTTCGGTTAAAATCGCTACATCGTGTAGCAAAGCCGAGCTACCCCACGTCGTGCGGGGCAGCAGGAAAGCGAGCGTTTTCCAGGCGATACCATCTTCCGCTAAACAGTGCGGACCCTTTTCTAATAAAACAATCTCGAATCCAACTCTTCCACAATCTCCCCACTTGATGGATCAACCATCCATCAAATTGACTCATTACCCTAGCCTCTTTCGATGAAACGGAAACAATGTAGGTTCTGTATGTCCCTTTGTCATAATTGACCATGCAGTTACATATATCTTTAATGATACGAGAGTTGTGATGTTTTAGTGGATTGAAGGGAGGAGAAAGGTTTGTCATATGATGAACAGAATGTGTTTTCGTTTCATTTGAATGAATCTCTTTGGTTCCAAAAGGGACAGGAAGTAGATGAATTCATGGGAGTTTCTTTAGAGCCTGATATCGCCATTCATGAATACGGAGATACGGTTTCCATTAGAGGCGTGATCGAATTAACTGGTGAATATTATCAGGTAAGTTCATCGCAATTGGAAGAAGAGGAACATCAAGTGCTATCCCTCAGAGACCATGCATCCAAGCGTTTAATAGAAGAAGTAGAGACACATGAAGACGGAGTAAGTGAATGCTACCATCGTTTTCCTGTGGAAATATCTATTCCAAGAAACAGAATAGATAGTGTGGATGATGTAACAGTAAGTATTGATGCCTTCGATTATGAGCTTCCGGAAAAAGGTCAGTTAAAGCTAAATGCTACAGTTGCCATCCATGGAGTAAAAGAGGAGAGGGCTGCTTCATCACCAGAAGAGTCAGCATCATCCTTCCCGTCTATCCCGTCTTATGGTGGGTATGAAGATTTAGGTCAGCGATTTCATTTTGATGTAAAGTACGAAGATGAACCGCAAGCAGAAGTAGAAGAAAGAAATACGTACACACCTCCCTCTTCTCTAGAAGAGCCTGATTATGTTGAGGAAGAGGAAGAAGAACAGGCCCAAGGAGGCAGATGGAATTTCACCAAATCTCAGTCGTTCTCTGAGTTTTTTGGTAATCTGGAAAAGGCTGATACACCTGACGTGGACGATGAGGAAGAAGAGTATGAGTATGAATACGAGGAAGAGGACGAAGAGGAGTATGATAGAACGGAAGAAGCAGTGCCTCCAGATGCAAGGTATTTAACCTCTATGTTTGGTGGGGAAGAAGAGCCGTACACAAAGATGCGGATGTGTATAGTTCAAGACAGTGATACATTGGGTTCATTGGCGCAGAAATATAAAATTCCTCCTACTCATTTAAGTCGTGTCAATAATTTGGGCGATGACGATGTTTCAGCAGGACAGATCTTATATATACCATCTAAAGCATAAAAAGGAGCAGGGGGCTGACAGTCGAATAGGCGTCAGCCTCTTTTCCTGTAAAGCAAACGGGTGAACACAAAAAGGGGAGACAAGGAGATGAGTGAACCGTTACAAGAAGTCCTTGCTCATTATGGTTTCTATCCTAATGATATAAGGAAACAGACAGATAAATTATATAAAGTATCTACATCTATCGGTAACATAGCAGTGAAGGAAACTAGTATGACCCAGGAACAGCAGCTTGACTTTATTACAGCATATCAAGGTGCAAATGAACATCAGGTCCCGAGTATTATTCCATTATATATGACTCCTCGGGAGGAATTCTTCGTGCACCATCAGGACAAAACGTATTATGTAATGCCATGGATAGAGGCACCTCACCGGGACTCACCGCCCTATCCGTTTGAATTGTTTTATTCTACTCTAGGAGAAGTCCATCGAAAAACAGCGAAAACCCATGTTGTGAAAAAAGAAGATTTCGAAGAGCGTATGGAGAAGAAGAAGCAAAGGATTGTGCAGGATCGCGATAAGCTAGAAAGCTATGTTATCGAATTTGAGAAGCATCATTATATGGCTCCTTTGGAATTACAGGTGTGTACTCACTTTAGAGATTTATTGCGGATTTACGAAATGTCTGAGGAATGGTGTGACAGGTTTCTTGAGGATATCGAGGAGGACAAGAAAATCCGCCTTACTTTATGTCATGGGGATTTAAAGCCAAGTCATTTTATTTATGATGAGAATAAACCGTATTTGCTGAATTGGGAAAGAGCATCCTGGAACTATGCTGTTTTTGACTTAACCTCTTATTATTGGAATATTATTCGTTATCATGATGCACCTGTAGAGCAATTGATCTCTACCTTTTCTTCTTATGAAGATAAATTTAATTTATTGAATTCAGAGCGATGTTTATTTGCCCTTTATATATTAAATACTGATCATTATATAGATCAAGTCGATGCTTATGTAGGAGGCGCCCGAGACAGCGGGCAGCCATTTCTTGTTCAGAAATTAGAACGCTCTTACTTTGTTCTTCAGCATGCATTGAGTGTACAGGAGCAGCTTAGTAATGCAAGAACATTTATTCAACAGCAAGAGGAACAAAGTGAAGAAGCTTAAATCCATTTAAGGTAGAAGGCAAAATATAACCCAAGCCATACACCTAAAATAAAAACATCGAATGTGGTTGGGAACAGCAATGTGCGGCATAGTTGGAATATTAAAATAGGGAGACAGCATTTCTCTAATATTAGCAGCCACTGGCGGCACCAGGGAGGAAGTTTGTACCGATAATATTGCCCCATCACCTATAACCTCCTTTATAAGAGTTCACGAGAAGACGATAAGAGTGTTACGTAAGAAAATAGCTTGCCTGTCAGCAAATATCCTACCTCTACCCTATCTTATGAAGAATACGCCCTTGTTGGTGAATGAAAGTTTTTTGCAGCAAGGATTGACTTAATGATGTAAATGTGGATAAAATATAAATACAATTAAGATGCGAAATGCCGTGACGGGGAAGAGTACGTACATCAAACCCTTGCAGAGAGAGAACGATTTGCTGAGAAGTTCTTAGGTGCTTGAGTACAGAAGGTCGCCCTAGATGCAGCTTCTTTGAAGAGCTAGTAGAAGAAGCCGGATAATATTCCGTTAACAATGGAAGTGTTTAGGTAGGGGGAAGTCTATCCTCATATCTAGAAATAAAGGTGGTACCGCGAAGCCCTTTTCGTCCTTTACATAGGATGAGAAGGGCTTTTTTGTTTAGCGTAATGTCATAAAATAACAGGAAATACGGCGTTGCTGCTATTCATGCCACTCCTTCCAAAACTTCGGGAAGGCAATAATTTGAGGAGGGAATCTGATATGGATAACGAACAGATGGATGTTTCATTACCGACTAAATATGATCCTAATACGATTGAGAAAGGGCGCTACGATTTTTGGGTACAAGGAAAGTTCTTTGAGGCAAAGGATGATGCTTCTAAGGAACCTTACACCGTTGTTATTCCACCCCCTAACGTAACAGGTCGTTTACACCTTGGTCATGCTTGGGATACAACACTGCAAGATATTATTACTCGAGTGAAACGGATGCAGGGCTATGATGTACTGTGGTTACCGGGGATGGACCATGCTGGAATTGCGACTCAATCCAAAGTAGAAGCAAAGCTGAAAGAACAAGGGAAGAGTCGCTATGATCTTGGCAGAGAAGGATTCCTAGAACAGGCTTGGGATTGGAAAGAGGAATATGCAAGCTTTATTCGTCAACAATGGGAGAAGCTTGGACTTGGATTAGATTATTCGAGGGAGCGTTTCACACTGGATGACGGGTTGTCAAAAGCGGTTCGAGAAGTATTTGTTACCCTTTATGAGAAAGGTCTCATTTACCGAGGGGAATATATCATTAATTGGGATCCTGATACGAAAACCGCACTTTCCGATATAGAGGTTATTTATCAAGAAGTACAAGGGCACTTTTACCATATGCGCTATCCTTTAGTAGATGGCAGTGACCATATTGAAATTGCAACGACTCGACCAGAGACCATGCTAGGAGATACAGCAGTTGCTGTTCACCCGGATGACGAACGCTATCAGCATTTGATTGGCAAAAAAGTAAAGCTGCCAATTGTTGGTCGCGAAATCGAAATCGTAGCAGATGATTATGTGGATATGGAATTTGGCAGCGGGGCTGTTAAGATTACACCAGCACACGATCCTAACGATTTTGAGATTGGGAATCGGCACAACCTAGAACGTGTACTCGTCATGAATGAAGATGGTACGATGAATGAGAGAGCTGGTTCATACCAGGGGATGGATCGGTTTGAATGCAGAAAGCGGTTGATTAAGGATCTTCAAGAAGAGGGAGTATTATTCAAGATTGAAGAGCACATGCATTCAGTTGGTCACTCAGAACGGAGCGGGGCTGTCGTGGAGCCGTATTTGTCTACACAATGGTTCGTAAAAATGGGACCCCTTGCCGATCAGGCAATTGAGTTGCAAGGAGGGGAAGATAAAGTCAACTTTATTCCAGACCGTTTTGAGAAAACATATCTTGGCTGGATGGAGAACATTAGAGACTGGTGTATTTCCCGTCAGTTATGGTGGGGGCATCGTATACCTGCCTGGTATCATAAAGAAACAGGTGAATTGTATGTAGGCAGGGAGGAACCGAAGGACTTAGAAAACTGGGTTCAAGACAATGACGTACTCGACACGTGGTTCTCTTCAGCGTTATGGCCGTTTTCTACGATGGGCTGGCCAGATGAAGAAAGCTCAGATTACAATCGCTATTTTCCAACCGGTGTGCTAGTTACTGGTTATGATATTATTTTCTTCTGGGTATCTCGCATGATTTTCCAATCTATTGAGTTTACTGGTCGTCGTCCATTTGAAGATGTATTAATCCACGGATTGGTACGAGATGCGGAAGGCCGAAAAATGAGTAAATCACTAGGTAATGGTGTAGATCCTATGGATGTAATTGATAAATACGGTGCTGACTCCCTTCGTTATTTCCTTTCTACGAGCTCTACACCAGGCCAGGATTTACGTTTCATGTGGGATAAAGTAGAGGCGACATGGAACTTTGCCAACAAGATTTGGAATGCTTCTCGATTTGCCCTCATGAATATGGGGAACATTACGTATGATGAAATTAATCTAGAGGGTGAGAAATCCCTTGCTGACCAATGGATATTAACAAGATTGAATGAAACCATTGAAGAGGTAACAAAGAATATTGATAAATATGAGTTTGGTGAAGCAGGTCGTCATTTATATAATTTCATCTGGGATGAGTTGTGTGACTGGTATATTGAAATGGCGAAGCTGCCGTTATATGGAGAGGATGAGGCTAAGAAACAAACGACTCGTTCTGTTCTTGCTTATGTACTCGATCACACAATGCGTATGCTTCACCCATTCATGCCATTTATTACGGAAGAGATTTGGCAGGCGTTACCGACTAAGGGAGATTCTATTACAATTGCTCAATGGCCAGAGGGCCGTGCAGACTTGCACAATGAACAAGCTTCTGAAGAAATGAAACGACTGGTATCGATTATCCGTTCCGTTCGTAACATTCGAGCTGAAGTAGATACGCCAATGTCCAAGCAAATTCAATTAATGATTAAGGCCTCTGATGAAAAGGTAGCAGCACAACTAGATACCAATCGTCACTATCTAGAACGATTCTGTAACCCGAGTGATCTTATTATTGATTCCACTCTTCAGGCTCCAGAAAAAGCGATGTCGGCAGTTATTACAGGAGCAGAAATTTATTTGCCTTTAGAAGGCTTGATTGATATTGAGGAAGAGATTGCACGTCTTGAAAAAGAGCGTAAGAAATGGGACGATGAAGTAAATCTTGTTCAGAAAAAGCTATCTAATGAGAAATTTGTCAATAAAGCTCCAGAGCATATTGTGCAGGCTGAGCGAGAAAAGGAACAAGATTACATGGAAAAGCGTTCCAAAGTGGAGGAACGAATTCAAGAATTAAAATCTTAATGTAAACAAGACAGCGTATAAAGACGGATCCATTTGGGTTCGTCTTTGTTACTACATAGAAGCATGGGAAACGAGGTAGAAATTGTATGGATTTTCAAGAGGCACTAGATTGGATTCATAGCCGCCATAAATTTGGTATTCGACCAGGCTTAGACCGAATGCATTGGTTAATGGACAAATTGGGAAACCCTGAACAGCAGTTCAAGGCTATTCATGTGGCAGGGACAAATGGGAAGGGGTCTACTATCTCTTTCCTAAGACACATATTAGGAGAAGCGGGTTGGAGAGTTGGTACTTTTACTTCCCCTCATGTTATTCATTTTAATGAACGCATTAGCATCAATGGGGTGTTTCTAGAGAATAAGGAATGGGTCAGTCTTGTCGAGCGAATAAAACCGATTGTAGAGGAGCTTGAGAAGACGGAGTTAGGTCCTCCTACAGAATTTGAAGTAGTAACCGCTATGGCATATGACTACTTTGGTTATGCTGAGCTTGATTATGCTCTTGTAGAAACCGGACTTGGCGGTAAGCTGGATTCCACAAATATCATTACACCAGAGCTCTCTATCATTACTAGTATCGGCAAGGATCATATGCATATTTTAGGAGATAGTGTGGAAGCAATCACATGGGAAAAGGCAGGTATTATTAAAGAAGAGAGGCCTGTCCTTTCAGGAGTAACGCAAAGTGAAGCTCAAGCTATACTCAAAGAAGCAGCAATGGATAAAAATGCACCGTTTCAACAGCTGGATTATGATTTCTTTGTTAAACATGATGATACTACACCATTCGGTGAGATATTCTCATATCAATCCAAGGATAAAGAGTGGGGAGAGCTTTCCATACAAATGAAGGGTTATCATCAGGTGCGAAATGCAGCGCTTGCGGTAGAAGGGGTAATACAAGTGGTCCCTGATATAAAGAAGGAACACGTGATTAGTGGACTAGAAAAAACAAGTTGGGTAGGACGTTTTGAACAGGTCTCCACTTTGCCTACTATCATCATAGATGGAGCTCATAATGAAGAGGGCATACAAGCTATGGTGAAAACTGTTCAGAGCCATTTTCCAACACAGAGGAAATACGTTCTGTTTGCAGCGTTATCCGATAAGCCGCTGGCCAATATGGTTGCTCATTTTGATGATGTATTTTATGAGGTCACCTTTACAAGCTTTAATTTTCCTAGAGCTATTAGTGCTAAAGAACTGAGCGCCTTATCTGATCATCCAAATAAGAGGGAGCTGGAAAGTTGGCAAAAAGCTCTGAATAACTATGTAGAAGTGTTGGAGGCAGATGATGTGCTGATTATTTCAGGATCTTTGTATTTCATTTCAGAAGTGAGGAAATTTTTTGAATAAGTAGGAATATTGTGCTAAGATATTTGTATTAATTATTTCCTTAATTTTCAAAAAAGCGCGGAGACATCAACTAATTAGACATGCTAGGGGAGTTTTGAAGTAGTAAAAGCTGAACTCGAGGAGTTGCGTCTCATGATTACAAAACAGAAAAAGATATCGCTATGGATTATCTGGGCTGTTATTTGGCCTGCAATCATCATGCTCGTCTACCAAACACAAGCTCCCGCATTCGAGGATGCAGGGTTAGATATATTGTTTTTTGCGTTTTTTATGTTTATTGTAGCCTTGTTTCCAATCATAGTGAATGATACCCCCGTCTTTTTTATCCATGGAATTAGTCTGGTCGTATTTCTCTATTTTGGTTTGTTTGCTGAGATGATGCTGACACAGCTTGCGTATCTTGTCTTGTTTATCAAGCTTCGTTTAGCGAAAGAAGACCATTACAAAATACCTTTAAATCTGCTCATGTTCATGTTTGTTTCCCTTGGATCAGCTGCTGTGTATTATCTTTTGGGTGGAACACACGGGGTCATAAATATACGTTCTGCACAAGAGCTGCTACCAGTCCTTGTATACCCCCTTGCTGTAATCTGCATTAATCAACTCTTTCTGCTTGGCATTAAACGCTTGTTATTTCAGCAACAGGTAAGAATGATAGATAAGAGTTTAATTTGGGAACTGGTGAACAACCTCTTTGTTTTACCAGTTGGATTAGTGCTGTACATTTTATATATAGAAATAGGCATTGCAGCGCTCTTCTATGTGGGTGTTCCTTTTATCAGTCTGTCCATTATTTTAATGCTGTATTATCGAAGCCGGCGCATAAATAGTTATTTACAGCGAACAAGTGATATTGGACATGCATTAACAGAAAAGCTAGAGGTATCTGAAGTCTTGGATCGGTTTGTCGATAACATTTCTTCCTTATTAGAAGTGGATTATGCCTATGTATTTGATGCGGAAAAGGAAGAGAGGCTTTCTCTCATTCGGTTTCATGATAAGCATCAAAGAAAGCAGCTACCAGAAGTTACGCTTCATAAATTTGAAGGAGTAAGTGGTAGAGTCTTGGGGAATAAGCGTGGCTTATATTACCGTTATCGAAAACAATGGGCTAGTATCGCACCGGAGTATGTTCCTGAGGATGTAGAAAGCATCATCTCCCTGCCGATAGACCGCAATCAACAAGTGGTTGGAGTACTAACCTTAGCTTCTTCGAAAAAAAGGGCATATGAGAAATACCAATATATGATTGCTAACATACTTACAAATTATTTAGCAGTGGCTATAGAAAATGCAAGGAACTATGAACAAACGAAAAGGGAGAGTGAGATTTGCCCGCTAACAGGCTTGTACAATTACCGATATTTTGAGAAGAAATTGCAGGAGCATTTTCAATATATGCAAGAGGATGACTCTCCAAAGCCTATGTCATTAGTGTTAATTGATTTGGATCATTTTAAGCAGGTCAATGATAAGTATGGTCATGAAAGCGGGAATGAAGCACTAATCGAGCTAGCAAATCGATTAACCTCTATTATTGGAGATAAAGGAACAGTTGCAAGATATGGTGGAGAAGAATTCATTATATTGCTGCCTAACGTGAGTCAAGAACATGCTCTTCACATTGCAGAGCATGTCAGAAGAAAGATTGCAAATGAACCCTTTTTTTTACACGAACACATATTGGAACAGAAAGGTCCATTAGAAGCCCACATTACAGCGAGCATAGGGGTAGCTACCTATCCAGATGATTGTCAAGAGCCGGTGGAGTTGATACGACACGCTGATCGAGCAATGTATATGGGGGCAAAACGAAAAGGAAGAAACAAAGTAGCAAGCTATGAAAGGTTAAGTGAGACAGCAGAGTAGTTTTTGTACTACTCTTTTTTTATTGGCAGCGAACACCGTTCATTAAGAGGAAATGGGTAAAAAGTAGCAAGTAAACCTTCCCATTATATGTGGTTTATTATACAATGAACCATATAGCATAGTCGTAGAATATCCATTTTTTGAATGAATTGGGGGTGAAGATGTGCCAGTGTTGTTTGCTGGAATTGGAGTTTTGCTAATTTATACGTGTATAGCCTTGTTTCCTACCGTAACCCAGTTAACAAAAAAGGGGAACTTGTACGTCATAGGAGGTGCATTGATAGTAGCGCTGGCCACTTATGCTTCGTTTTTAATAGTACCTTTATGGCAAAGTAGTCTAGTACTGATTCTACTGTCCGGACTAATCACAACAGTTATGCACCGTACAGTAGTCCCATTTTCATTACCCGAAGGAACCCATTTTCATTCGAATGTACCGAATGAGAATAATCAATCAGAGATGGAAAAAGAATTACAAATAAGTGCTAAAGAATTACTAGAAACAGACGATGTAAAAGAAAAAGAAGAAGTTCCCTCTACACCACCTATACCTAACGAACTAGATATCGCTGAATCTCTGGAAACGTTTAACCCTCCAATGGACTCAATATCAGACCAACAAGAACTTATAACAGAAACCCTATCGCCTCATGACACGGAGAGATTGGAAGATGGTGCGAATCAACTAGAAGAGCCAATAGAATGGGATATCATTGATGAAGGTATGTCATATACAGAAGCAATATCTCCTGAGGAACTGTTAGTTGCACATCGGAATGAGACGGACCATAATGAGCAATACTCTATGAACGACCTGAATGTGCAAGAAGAATTAGGCAATGAAGAGGAGCAGCTAGTAGTAGAAGAACTGCTTTTACACAGAATTGATACTCCATTCCTAGAGGAGAGGTTGTATGAAGCAGATGAAAAAGAAGAGAGTTCGGAAGCGGCGGATTTAATTAAGGAAAACCCCGAAGAAGACGAAGGACTAGTATGGTTGGATGAAGATACATTAGAGCCATTAGAGGAATCACTATTTAGCTTAACGGAAAATCTAGAAAGGAATGTGGAAGTAGGGTCAGACCTTGATGCCGCTGATGACAACCCAGAAACTGGTGTAAAAAGTTCCCTAAAGCAGAGGAACCCAATACAAGAAATGATGTTTCTTACATTTATTAGAGATATACAATTAAAACAAGAGACATTATCCTCCTTACAATATGAACACTATATTCAACAATTCCTGCATGACTCCTTACCTGACCAAGAGTATTTGACCTTTGCCACAATGCTTATGCAACACTACATGAACCAAATGGAATATACCAAATTAGCTTCCTTAACGGGTGATTTAAGAACAAAGTATGACAACAGTCCGCTACTATTGCAGCACATAGAGCTGTACGAACAGCAATGTCTAGAATATGTCTAGCAATCTAGTATAAATAAAACAGCATAGGTGTGATGATGACAATGAAAAAAAGTAATCAAGTTATAAACTTACCGATTGTGAGTATAGAGGATGGAGACGAAATTGGCCTGGTGAAAAACCTGGTAATAAATCCGGAAACAGGCTCTGCAGATTTTATAACCATTGAGCATGTCAATTGGCAAGTTAGTGTGAAGGCAATTCCATTCAAGAAAATAGTTGGTATTGGGGAATACGCTGTCATGATTGAGAGTAAATCCTCCATTCTTGATTTGAATGAAATCCCGATTGCGAATCAACTAATAAGTAAAAATGTACATATTACCAGCACAAAGCTAGTAACGCGTAAAGGGGAACTACTCGGGGAAGCCGAGGAGTACTATATCGATGAAGAAACTGGGAAAGTATTAGGGATTGTTTTTCCATATGATGGAGAAGCAGCCGTTTTAGAACAAGATGGGATTATGACTTATGGAGAGAATATCACCATCATTACAGATCAGAATTATGTTTCTTTTATAACCTCCTTACACGATTTTGGTATTGCTGCCCCGGAATCAGCTGATACAGACTTATCTTCCCCTCCACTCGTATCCTCCCCTCCATCGGATAATGACCAACAGCAGGTGGAGGCCCAAATAGGGACGGTGGCAAGGCAGCAGATAGAATTGCTCCAAGGAAAAGTAGTTCAGAAAGATATTTATGGAATGAATGGACAATTGTTGTTTCATGCTGGTCACCATTTATCGGAGGAAGATGTGAAACAAGTGCAAGGTCAAGGGCCTGGTGTCGTAGTCGATGTAACGATGAATGTCTCAGAGTAATAGGGTGAGGATGAACTATAGTGGTTAAAAAGGGTAGTATCAGAATCTTCTTACTTGTAATAACTATGTCCCTCTTTCTGTTGGCTATCATGTCGGGTGGAAGTTTAGCCTATGAATCTGTGACCTCAGGACCTCAAACGTATTCTAAAGAGACAAAGATAAGTGGAATTGACATTAGCAATTTAACGGAGTCAGAGGCACTGTTGAAGCTGGAAAAACGAGTACAGGAGTGGAAAGAACAAGCTGTCATCAACATAGAAACCAAAGATCGGAACATTCCTATATCTGTAGATGTTGTTCAATTTCACCTGGAAAATACAATAGCAAATTACTCACCAGAAAATGCTGTTTTATCTGTGTCTATCGATCAAACTCATTTAAATAAACTTCAACCTGATTTAGGAGTACGTATATTTGAGAAGGTATTGCTGCAAAAGCTTCAAGAGGATATACGTAATAAAGCACAAACATTGTCCGCAACGTCTCTTAGCTTCTCTATATATGATTATGTAGAGCCGGAAACAGAAGCGTTATATACAACCGTTAGCGAGTTCCGAGTACCAATACCAGATGATGCTGATCCTAGCTATTATGTTAGAGAATTGAATGGCAAATCTGTAAAGGGAGCTGAATCCTTTTCCATTTTACAACACGCAAAGGGTGCTTCTTTTCATAATGAAACAGCCTTAAACGTTGTCGCTTCTGCTATATATGGTGCAGTCTTAGAAACTAACTTCTCCATAAATCAGCGTCATATTAACCAGCATCGTCCTGAGTATATTGAAAAAGGGAGAGAAGCTAGCGTTAAAATGGAAGAAGGACATGATTTGATTGTTCAAAATAAGAACAACGCCACCTATACGTTAGAGCTAAAACAAACGGATGAGGAAGTAATTGCAAAATGGATTGGCTATCCATTACCTCATGAGTATATGGTACAAATACGGAATGATAAAGAAGTGAAGCCTCGTACTATTGTTCACTATTCTGATAGCTCCTATGAAACAGAGCTAAAGCAAAAAGGGTCAAGCGGAGAAGTATTTGAGGTCCATCGCATTCGCGTAGATGAAAATAATGAAAAGCTGGATGAGTTTATTTCAGAGGATTACTATGCGCCTGTTAATAGGGTGGAAGTAAGATATGAACGAGCTAGTAAACAAGAAGGTGCATTGAATAATGAAACCAACTCAAATAGCCAATCTTCTCATGATAATACCAGTACAGAGTCAGAGGAGAATCAATTAAATTCCGATTCCAGCCCCGAACAGAATACAGACGCTCGTTCTGGGGATGGATGGGACATTACGGATAGTCCTGAGAAATAAGAAAGCACCTGGTGACACATGCGAATCCTTTTGCTAGGGTTCGCATTTTCTTAAGGGGGAGGAAGGGACATATGGCACAGCGGAAGAGACTAGGGGATTTATTAAAAGAAGCAGGATTAATTACCGAAGAACAAATTCAAGATACCATATCTACTAAGAAAGAGGATCAAAAATTAGGGGATGCTTTGTTAGAAAAGGGTTTTATTACCGAACAACGACTTATTGAAGTGTTGGAATTCCAGCTAGGTATTCCTCATATCTCTTTATACCAGTATCCCATTGATCCTGCCATTATTAATACGGTCCCGAAAGAGCTTGCTCAACGGAACATATTAATACCATTGAATAAAGAAGGAAATCAGTTAATTGTTGCGATGAATGATCCAATGGATTATTTTGCAATTGACGATTTGAAGATTTCCACTGGTTTTCAAATATCACCTGTTATTGCTACGAAAGATGAAATACTGCAAGCTATTAACAGGCACTACAACTTACAGGATAAAGACTTACAAGAATCTGATGACCCAAACGATGCTCCTGCCATACGGCTGATGAATCAAATGCTGCAGGCTGGAGTGCAATTAAAGGCTAGTGATATACATATTGATCCACAAGAGACGACGGTCATTGTTCGCTATCGTATAGATGGCATTCTTCGTACAGAAAGAACGCTGCCAAAATCATTCCAAAACTCTTTAACTGCCCGCGTGAAAATTATGGCTAATCTGAACATCACAGAAACAAGACTTCCTCAGGATGGAAGAATAAAAACAACGATTGATCGAAATCCGGTTGATTTGCGCATTTCTACCCTCCCCACTGTCTTTGGTGAAAAAATCGTCATACGTATCTTGGACCTAGGCGGGGCTCTAAGCAAAGTAGACGAGCTTGGGTTTAATAAAATTAATTCCCAGCGGTTTTTAGAATTAATTAATCAACCATCAGGGTTAGTGCTCATTACAGGACCGACTGGTTCAGGGAAATCGTCGACGCTATATGCCTCTTTAAACCAGTTGAATACAGAAAATGTGAATATCATTACCGTAGAGGACCCTGTTGAGTACCAAGTTGAAGGAATTAATCAAGTACAGGTAAATAATGCTGTTGGGCTTACTTTCTCGAAGGGTTTACGATCCATTTTACGGCAGGACCCGAATATCGTAATGGTTGGGGAAATACGTGATTCTGAAACAGCTGAAATTGCCATTCGAGCTTCTTTGACGGGGCACTTGGTTTTCAGCACTTTACATACCAATAGTGCTATTGCAACGATTCCAAGACTCTTTGATATGGATGTCGAACCATACCTTGTCGTATCTGCACTTTCTGGTATTGTAGCGCAGCGGCTAGTAAGGAAGATATGTCGAGATTGTAAAACAGAGCAAGCTCCAACAGAGATGGAACAAAAACAATTCGCTAAACGTGGTATTCAGCTTGACCATGTATATAAAGGGAAAGGCTGTAACAGCTGTCAATATACAGGCTATAAAGGAAGGATGGCAATACATGAAGTACTAACCATCGACGATTCTATCAAAACAATGATGATGAATTATCAATCCATAAATGAAATCCATCACTACGCCTATAAAAATGGCATGATTTTTTTAGTGGATGATGGGTTGCTGAAGGTGAAACAAGGATTAACTACAACAGAAGAAGTACTGCGAGTAGCTCAAGGAAACTAAGAGGGTGGGTAACAATGAAGGAACGGTTTGATCAGTTATTATCAAGTGCATTTGAATTACATGCTTCTGATATTCACTTAACGGTAGCCATGCCACCTGTTTTTCGGGTGCATGGTGATTTGAAGCAATACGGCAAGGAGAAATTATCACCAGACCACACGGAACGCATGCTTGACGCAATTCTTTCCGAAACATTACGAAAGAAGTTTGAGGAAAAAGGGGAAATCGATTTTTCCTACGGCATTCCTGGAATTTCCAGATTTAGAATTAATGCCTACCATCAACGCAATTGTATATCTCTTGCTGTACGTATTGTGCCAACGAGCATTCCCACCCTGGATCACTTACAAATGCCGCCTATCTTAAAGGACATTGCCAGAAGCCCTCAAGGTCTTGTCCTAGTAACCGGTCCTACAGGGAGTGGAAAATCCACCACTCTTGCCTCGATGATTGATTACATGAATTATTCATCAAGAAAGCATATCATCACCTTAGAAGACCCAATAGAGTACTTGCACTCACACAATCAATGTATTATAGATCAGCGGGAGGTTGGGTTTGATACACAAAACTTTGCCAATGGTCTTCGAGCTTGTTTGCGCCAAGACCCTGATGTCATTTTAGTTGGTGAAATGAGAGATTTAGAAACGATAGCGACTGCTATAACAGCTGCGGAAACAGGCCATCTTGTGCTGGGAACGCTTCATACCACGGATGCCGCATCTACCATCGACCGAATCATTGATGTCTTTCCGCCTAATCAACAGCCGCAAGTGCGAATACAACTAGCTGGTGTGTTACAAGCAGTTGTGTCCCAGAGGCTGTTTCAAACTACAGATAAGCGGGGCAGAAGGGCAGCAACGGAAATACTGAAAAACACAGCAGCCGTAAAAAATTTAATCCGAAATGAAAAAATTCACCAAATCCCTAATATTATGCAAACCTCTAAATCCCAAGGGATGCATACATTGCAAATGTCAGTTAAACAATTGCTGGATGATGGGGTTATTTCAGAGGAATTTGCAACTCCTTATCTTGAAGAAAGGAACGGATAAAATGGCTCATTATCGATATAAGGGCCGAAATCGGCAAGGGCAGCAAAAGCAAGGCAAAGTAAAAGCAGATACGAAACGAGAGGCAATGGAGATTTTGAAAGCGGAAGGCTTGTCTATCACATCCATTCAAGAAATAAACAGTATTCTTTATAAAGACATTCAGATAGGGAATGCGGTTAAGCCCAAGGATTTTGTCGTTTATTTAAGACAATTTTCTACGCTCATTGATTCTGGAGTATCTCTAGTGCAGTCTACTGAGATACTATCTCGACAGACTTCTAACAAAATAATGAAAAATACGTTAATGGATGTGAGAAGTAAATTAGAAAGTGGACAATCTTTTTCCTACTCCGCTGAACAGCATCCCAAGGTATTTCCATCTCTATTTGTAAATATGATAAGAGCTGGGGAGGCGGGTGGAAATTTGGATGAGATATTAGAACAAATGGCTGACTATTACGAGAAACAAAACGAAATGAGGCAAAAAGTAATATCAGCACTTACCTATCCAGCTGTGGTTCTGATTATTGCCATTGGCATTATCATTTTTCTACTAAGTTCAGTCGTTCCTCAATTTACGGATATGTTTGCAACCATGGGAGGAGAACTGCCGTGGATTACTCAGTTTGTCATAGAATTAGGAGGCATCACAAAGAAAATTTGGTGGTTGTTCCTTCTTCTGCCCTTCATTACTTTGGTGGTATGGAAGTATATGAGCCATGTAGATGCTATTTCCTATCGAATGGATTATCTTAAACTGCGTCTCCCTGTTTTCGGACCATTACTACAAAAAGCAGCTCTTGTACGAATGACACGTACCTTAAGCTCTTTATTCCACAGTTCTGTTCCCATCTTAGAATCTGTTCGAATTACAGAGAAGATAGTAGGAAATAGAGTTATAGAGAAGGTATTAGTCCAATCTAGAACACAGCTGGAGAAAGGAGAGTCAATGGCGCAGCCGTTTTCAAGTCATTGGATTTTCCCACCTTTAGTTACCCAAATGATTACTGTTGGTGAACAAACGGGCTCCTTAGACAAGATGCTGTCAAAAGTTGCTGACTTTTATGAGTCAGAGCTGGACCATTCTACTGATCGATTAAAAACACTGATAGAACCATTAATGATTACAATGCTTGCTATTATTGTCGGCACCATTGTCGCTTCCATTGCTATACCTATGTTCTCTATATTTGAGCAGATAAATTAGGTGGGTATAGGTCTTTGGATTCATGTGTGTGGTGCTATTAAATTACATATTAGCGTCGCAAGGGGGCTGGAACTGTTGAGTGTACCAAAAAGAATCTGTTATTCGTTTTGTTTTTTATTAGTTATATCGCTATTAATTGGAGTACCTCAAGGAGAATCAGCAACAAAGGAAGACATTCTAGTAGAAATGGACGAAGCTCCACAGTATAACATTAGTGATAATCGCAGCTATACCGCATCCAAAGATTATAAGTTCAGTCAGTCTTTTAGTATTGCTGGTAACCCTACCGTCGTAACTAAATCTGCAGCTTTCGTAGAAGGTTTTTCCATGAGTGGAACTCCAACGATGACGATACAGGGTGATGCGTATTTCTTCGAAAGAATATCCATATCTGGTACTCCTGACTTTACTGTAAGAAATCACGTCCATTTATACGGTGGCGGAATGCTTACCGGGAATAGTGAATGGAAGGTGGAGAAGGACTTATACCTTGAAGAAGATCAGGACTTTTCGTTTAAGGGGAATAACAGTCATATATGTGTTGAAGGAACCATTTATTATTCCGGAGAAAAGCCAGACTACGTGCATGAAGGACCTTGTACAGGTAACGGAATGTATGCAAGTAAGGTAGAGAATAAAAATGGAGAAACAGAAAAGAACATAGAGGAGGAGATAGAAAAGGGAAGTCCTGATGGAACGTCAGACGACAAGCGGAAGCCATCACTTCATGCCACTCTTTTCCCTTCTCAGAAAAGTATCATCAAACCAGTTAATGGTCCAGCAGAAGGATTCGTTCAATTAGAAGTATCACCAGAAGGTGCATTGTCCTCAGAAAGAAGACAGCCAATTGATGTAGCATTTGTATTTGATGTATCGGGTTCTATGAACGATGGGTCGAAGTTATCCGATACTAAAGCCGCCTTAACTAATGCAGTAAACGAGTTTCAAGAGAATGGTCATCCTGATGATCGCTTCGCCTTCATACCATTCTCTAGCGATGTGGGGAAAGTAGATATTATCTCACGAACGTCCTATGGTGTGAAATATGAGAATACAGATATTGTGGAGTTAACGAAGAATTTAGATGCGATTAATACCTTTGCAAAAGAATTAGTAGCCTATGGCGGTACTAATTATACTCAGGCGCTGGAAAAAGCAAATACCGTATTTGAGGGATCAGGGCGCACCAAGAGTGTAATATTCTTAACAGATGGAGAACCTACTGAATCGCAAGGGACTGATATTGTCAAACATGAGAAATGGGTGAAGGTAGGTGAAGATTGCCGCTGGACCCTTTTTGGTAGATGGTGTGAGGATATATATGACCGTGAGGAGATAACGATTGAGGCGCCTCATCGTTATACTATATATACCAACAATACAACAAAAGTGGAATACTTATACGATGGAAGCTGGCGAAGGAGATATGACCTTACATATAGTCAGATAAAAGCAAGCATAGAAGGACATATTGTTGACGCAGCGAAAAGGCTTGCAGCTAATAATATTAAGCTGTACTCGGTTGGGTTTGGTGAAAAGGAAAATGTGGACATGAGCTTTTTAGAAGAGATTTCTTCCTATACCGGAGGAAGAGCCTCTCATGCTACTACAGCATTTATTAAGTCAGAAATCAATAAAATTAGTAAGGAAATAAATGAATTAGCTATCTCCCAAATTAACATGCGAGTAAGGCTGCCTAAAAACGTTTCCATTCAAAGCGGCTCCAACGCAACATTGGAAGGGGACTATGCTGTGATTCGTCTGGAGGACATCTCTTTTACAGAGGAAGGAGCATTGAAGGATGTTTATCAACATAATCTCCCGTTATCCTTCAGTAAAGCAGGCTCCTACTCGTTTGATGATCTTCAATTTTCCTATGTAGATGTAGAAGGAGAGCGACAAAATCATAAACTTGATCCTTTTTCTATTACTGTAGTAGAAAAAGCTGCACCTGGATTTAATGGAGCAGCTAGCTTTAGAGAAGGGGAAGCGGTTGAATCGTTAAGGAACATTCGAGATGAAACTGGTAATCTCGAGATCAATAACACCTTCACAGTCGATTATGCGCTACAGGCTATTGGCGGCATAGGAGAAGGAGAGTTAAGAGAGTTAGTCCTATATCAACCACTGCCCTCTGGCATTCTCCCCAAGGATCAATCTATTCCTGTTGTACAAGAGAATGGCATAACCTATGCGAAACTTTCCCTACAGAATACGGTTGCTTATCATGGTCAGTTATCAAATGAAAAACCAGAGAGTATCGACCTTATGGAAGGGAACAACACCAATAAACAGCTTGGTTTTACGAGTATATCCCTTATAGAGACAAACCAAGACAATTGGAAATTAGAGCTGGTTACAAATCAAAACTATAATAGGGACTATAATGTAGAGCTTGTTTTTGCAGATGAAACCTCAACTTATATTACAGGCTTGGAGGGGAATTCCATATGGAAAGAAGCATATCAGCTAAAACCTGTTTCTATAAGAATCCATACAACAGGGGAAGTCTCTTATACTCCTGAAAAGCTGTCTGCATCATTGCCGCTGGAAGCTGTAGGAGCCGTGACGACACGTTTACCTGCTGCTGAAATAAGATATGTCGATAGCAGTGCTGGAAGGCTTATGAATCAGCTTGGCCAACCTAATGAAACTGTCCATTACGAAGTGTGGCTTGAACATGAAGCGAATGATTTCTATACGCTCTATAAAACATTACAAGACGGAATGATCACTAAGTTAGCAGGCAATACAGAGGCAACGTCCAAATTTGTAGCCATTGCCGCCCCTTACCCTGGCATTGTCACAGATATTATGTACGGTAAAAATCAAGCTTCTATTCAGGTTACTTATTTAGATGGTGTGAAGCGCATAATTAACCTTGCTCCTGTGATTACTGCACAAAATGAGCAAGGAGAATCCTATCAAGTTCCTATTGCATCATCACCATTCTTTGAATGGACAGGAGATCAATTTTCTTTCCAACAGCAACCTAATAATCTTATACCTCCTACAAAGGAAGTATCATATCAGTATGAGGTGTTTAACAAGAGTGGTGATTTGGTAGACAGCGGTTTCTTAAGTAAGGAGAAGAGCTATGAAGCAGTTCGTTCCTTCCAACCTCTTTATCAACAAGTTGTCGTAACAGCAAAGGGAGGATTTGCGGATAGCTCTAAACAAGCTGAGTTCGTAGTCCAGTCTAAAATGCAAGCTCCTACAAATGTAACCTTTCAAAAGGACAACTATTATATGAGTGTAGGAGAAACAAGAGATTTTCTATCGGAACTTTTGTTTACCCCTGCTGACAATGTAATCAAAGATGTGACCTGGTCCATAAGAGATAACGAGGGAGAGATTGTGTCTCAAGATGAATCAACTCTAAAAGCTAATAAGCCGGGTTTCGTAACGTTAGTTGTTGATACTAAAAGTACTGAACCAGTTGGAGTGCCGGTGGAGGTTACTCAACCTACTCTCGGTACCGTTTCCATGTCTTTAGGGGAGAAGAGGAGTTTTGAATCACTTCATCAGCAATTACAAAGAAATAACTCATTGCTACATCAAACGAAAATAGTAAATTGGGATGTGGTGCAATCTCACATCGTATCCATTATTGACTCTGAATCAGCGCTCGCAGCAAAAAAATTAGGGAGCACAGAAATAGTCTTAACGCTAGATTCCGGAATTAAGGCTTCTCTTACTATTCAAGTTACTACCGAGCAAAACAAACATAATAAATGGTAAAAACAAAGCTCCTGGCAGCAGTATGCCAGGAGCTTTTGGTTATTGGGACGAGTATGTATGCTCTATTAGTGAATTAGAGAATACCTGTAATCGCTCCACCCTGGGAAGGGCTGTGGACTTGTTGAAAACGATAGTAGGGTCATAGTCTATTTTAAGTCGAGGCAGGCCATCTGTTAAGCCGATAGGACGTCCAGCCTTGACATCTTTATAGCCTACTACTCCACGAGCGGCATTAACTGTTAAGTCCTTAGCCGAAAAGATGCCGCCGATTATATGGATATACGACCCAACCGCATACAATTCAATCTGCTTTTCGCTATAAAAAAACGATTTTAAGGAACTCCCCTTTTCTACTGGATTCTCAAATTCGTTTATTCTAGAAATCGTGAGATCTCCTTTACTGAAAAGAGCAAGCTGCTCGGTTTCATCTCCAATAATATTCGTATTGTAGATTTCACTAGTTCCCGTAGTATAAATAGCAGAATTAAACCGTATTGTGCCTGTAATGTTCAAATCACCATCAATTAGGATGTTCTGTTCAATATTCATGACGTCATCACCATCAGCATCAGGTTTGGAACCATAAATCGTTAAGTTTCCTTCTACATAAAGCCATTTATCCGCACCTGTTAATTTATCACTCTCATAAAGAACAAAGTCCTTAATTCCTTCTGGTGCTCCTGGACAAGCGCTGCTAAGTATGTAGGCCTCCTGATTGGATGGAGTTTGTATGATATTGCCGAATGTGTCGAAAGCGATGCACGTCTCTTCTGAAATAGGTGGCTTATGCTGAGTGGATTTATCTTGAAATGTTTTCTGCACATCAATGCCTTGATATTTCTCACCAGAACTATTCTCTAAGGCGAATTCACTGTTCTCATTACTTAGAAACTCATCATTTTGACGAACTGTCAGGAAGTTAGCGGTATTGGTTATGGATACGATCGCTTGCTGTTGCTGGAGGAATGTACTGGATGCAGGTGTAACCACTGCGAGTCCTTCCGTTTTAAAGGCAGGTTGTGTATTCCCAAAGATGTAATTCCCCGTCTCTGACAAAAGGAGCTTTCCAGCATATACATTTCCAATAAGGGAAGGACTCCCATTCAACGTGAGCGTCTCCTTAGATCCAATGCCATTTTGAAGTGCTGTTGGAGTTGCGGACAAAAAGACTCGTTTGGAAAAGGAATGTACCTGAGGAGGAGCACCGCCTGTTCCGTCTACGGAAGCCTCAGATCGAATGTCAAATACTCTTGTATAATTAGTGGTTGGATCAATAGATGGAATTTCGTTTGTTACATTGGTAATGGTATAGGTTACATGTGAGCCGTTTTCTGAATAAGAAAGCTCGATATCCTCAAAGGACTTTACTTCGTTATTATACGCTTTCATATCCTTTAAGCTATAATCTTCAAAGTAGGATTGAAGCAGAACAACTCCTTGCTGGATTGCTTTTTTAGCCTGTTGGACGGATTCCACCTGATCCTCCTGGAGTTCTGTTCTTTTCCCTGTCGACACTGTTGCACCAAGGACGGATAATCCAAGTATAGAGAACATAACAACCATAAGTAAGACGAAAATAAGCGCGGATCCCTTTTCGTTAGTAAACAAAGACATGCCCTCCATTGTTAGTTTGCTAAAACCCAAATGAACTTGCCATAGCCATTGGTTCTAATGACTCTGTAGATAAAAATAAATTGACAGTTATGATTCCTGTTTCCTGATAAGTATCACTGCTTTCTTTGGATGAGAACTGTGCAGAAATGGAAGGCTCTGTACCATTTTCATCCCTGCTAATCCGTACAGCACCTTCTCCCTGCAGCACCTTGTTCGTACTTGAACCAGCATGAGCAATTGTTATTTGATACTGGTTGGAGGAATCAACTTCTTTTACTGTTATGACAAGGGACTCCGTGGGTGCCTCTCCTTTGGAGCTTCTCAGAACTCCGTTATCGGAAATCGCTACATCCTGGTATTTTCTAGCTATGATGCCATTGGTCGTATTCTCAATGTAATCCGGTGAAAATTCATATATTTCTCGTATGATGGAAGTTACGATGTAATCCGCTTCATTTTGGAGGTCATTTTTTCCGTTGGCTTGTTGATAGGTATGTAATCCGATAAAAAGGGTAGTACCGATAATTCCCATAAATAGAGTGGATATAGCCAATGCAGCAAGTAACTCAACTAACGTAATTCCTTTTTGGTTACGAAATCTTTTATCGAAGACGCTCGTCCATGACATAACCGGTAATCTGTGACGTTTCTCTTCCATCATGCCCCTCCTCCCAATCAATGCTGGCTCTTGTTTGAACGAACAGATTGGATACGGTTGAATCCGAATCGCTCTTCATTGCCTTTAGTGTATCTGATATAGAGGATAGCTCATTTGGAATACCAAGATCCTTCACGCTATATCCCTCAATAGATAGCTCCACATTGTATTCCACATTATTTACCACTGGACTTAACAGGCTTCTACATTGCTCGATTGATGGAAACAAATCAACTTCCCCACAATCACTAGCCGAGATTGTTTGATCGACATGACTTTGGACAATATCAAAATCAATAGTTTCCAAATAATGTACTGCATTACGTGCAGCCTGAATCCCTACAGACTTACTTTGATTCCCCTTAGAAAAATCAAATGCTTGAAGGAATATCGAAAGAAATAAGGAACAAACCGTCGTAAAAATAGCCACTGCAGCCAGAATTTCGATTAATGTGTACCCCTTTTCAGAGAAAAAAGATAGTTTCATAGCTTCCACCCTAATTGTCATAATTTACTTTCATTATAGCTCAAATGTACTGTTTTCCATAACGGAAATCTTGTCGTTTACAAAAGAAAAATGTACTAATCTATCAAATATTGCTTTCCATATGAGTAATAAGTACTTATAATAAATATGGGCATAAAGTTGCGTGTTTGCATTAATATATTAAAAAATACATAAATAAATGTAAACATTTACATTGTTTTTGTCGATGAAAATAGTAAAAAGGAGAGATTGCTATGGTAAAAAAGTTGCGTAACTCATTTGGTAATGAAAAAGGTTTTACACTCGTCGAATTGTTAGCTGTTATTGTTATTTTAGGAATTATTGCTGCGATTGCTGTACCTGCTATTGGGAGTATTATTGGTAACACAAAGGATGAAGCTCACAATGCAAACGCTATTACAATGATAGAAGCTTCTAGAATTGCTTATGCAAGTGGTACGGATACCGAGACTGTTGATACAGATAAAGATGGATATTATATGAAAACACTAATTGCTGCAGGTTATTTGGAAGGTACACCGGATAACCCTGATGGAGGTACTTACGATTCAGCGAATAGTTTTGTTGCAATAGGTACTGACGGTAGCACGTACACTGTAACTTTAAAAGGTACAACTGGGGGTGGAACTGCTAAAACCTATGTTCCTGCACAAACCCTATCCCAACTCCAAGATTCTAATACAAGCAATAGTGGCTCCTAACGGAGACTTCTCCCATGACCGCATTTCTAACATCCTACACTTTTCTAATCGGTCTTATGTTCGGTTCTTTTTATAATGTTGTAGGCCTTCGGGTTGCTCAATCCGAAGGCTTCTTCTCTTCTAGGTCTAGGTGTCCTCGATGTGGGCATACGCTAAGCTGGGTGGAGCTGATTCCTGTCGTCTCCTTCTTGCTACAAAGGGGAAAATGTCGCAGCTGTGCTACTCGTATTTCTTATTTGTATCCACTAGTAGAAGTAACCACGGCTGTGTTGTTTGTTGTAAGCTTGATGATGTTTGGTTTTCAAATGGAGCTTTGGTTATCTTTAGCACTTATGTCGCTGTTCATGATTGTGTTTGTATCTGATATGACCTACATGATTATCCCGGACAAAGTACTCCTGTTTTTCCTCCCTATCTTTGTTATTCTTCGATTCCTTGAGCCTTTATCCCCCTGGTATGCCTCCATCCTTGGAGCAATTGTCGGTGGTGGATTGCTTGCCATTATTATCATTGTCAGTAAAGGTGGTATGGGTGCTGGGGATATGAAGCTTTTTGCGTTACTTGGTATCGTGCTGGGAGTAAAAAAGGTGCTTTTAGCACTGTTCCTTTCTACCCTAACCGGAGCGGTCATTAGTGGGATGCTTGTCATTATGGGGATTATCGATCGAAAGAAACCAATCCCTTTTGGACCATATATCATACTAGGCTCTATCGTTGCTTATTTGGTTGGAGAAAGCATGATAGACTGGTATGTTACTACGCTATTTAGGTGAGTGATACGATGCGATTGTTTTATAACCCAGCCAAGCAGCGGGTGAATATAGTGGTGAAAGATCATGTTCTCCGTTTCAGTTATAATGATTCCAATAGTATGGACGCTATCCAATATTATGGTGAGTATGTGCTTCCTTCAGGGTTAATCAAGGAAGGAAGAGTACAAGATGCAGCTGCCTTTTCAGCCATTATGGAAGAGATGGTAGAGGAGTATAAATGGAAGGGAAAACGATTGTACTTCTGTGTGCCTGATGCGTCTGTCGTCATTAAGGAGCATAAAGCTCCTTCCAAAATAGAAGCTTCTGAAATGAAAGGTTATCTCTATATGCAGCTTGGGGAGGGTCTTCATTTGCCATTTGATAACCCTGTTTTTGATTTTCATATAATAGAAGAGGGAGAGGAAAGCACCCATATTCTGTTGTTCGCTTATCCGGAAGAGCATATACGGCTATATGAGCGTGTTTTTGAAGAGGTGAAATTGAAGCCAAAAGCAGCCGATATATCCTCTCTGTCCTTATATAGATTATTTGAAGAATCAGGGGTAGCTGCTGCAGAGGATCACATTATGTGTGTGCAGTGGAACATAGACGGGGGTGTTGTTAGCGTTTTTCATGAACATCGGCCAATATTTACTAACTATATGACTACTCCTTTAGAGCAATCCTCCTTTGCTCAAATGGGTGATGCTTTAGCTCCACTCCAATTTCAGGGAGAGTTTCAAGATGTGGATGCCTACATACATGATCAGCTAATGGAAATCGAGCGATTAATGGATTTCTATCGCTATTCTGTCTCAAAAGGGAAAGCATCCATCACCAACGTGATAATGATAGGAGATTTCCCTAATATAGAGGGAATAGTACATAGGAGTCAGGAGCGCTTCTCTGTTCCAGTGAATGTATTAGAGCCTAAGCATTTTCTAGATAAGGATGGGAACCAGCTTCCCGCAACACTTGCTGAAACGATTGGCCTTGCTATAAAGCCATAATTCGCTACTTGTTGTAACTGGAGGTGATTAACTCATGATGGTTGATATTAACTTATTAGATGAAAAAGAAAAACGGAATATAGCTCCCTACCTTTTTCTATTCTGTACTATTGTCATGGTATTAAGTATGAGTTTGTTCATCATGACTAGTCATAATCATTTGCAAGAAGAAAAGGCGTCTGTGGAGGAAAGTATAAGCAGGATTCAAACAGAGCAAAAGCTATTACAGCAAACTAATAGTAACGATAAACAAGCAGCCAGAGACGATTTACAGGAGAAGGCAATAACGGTAGAGGCTACCTTGTTTCCGACCGTCGATTTGTTAGAACGAATGGTTGCATTACTGCCAAAGGATGGTTATTTCTTAACATATGCTTATGAAGGAAGCGGAGAGGTTACGATAGATACACAATTTGATAGTATGCAAGATCTAGCTAAGTACACGAACGCCTTAAACCAGGAAGATTATATAGATGATGTTTCAGTCAGCATGGAAACGCAGGATGTACTAGAGACCCAAAATGGAGGGGAAATACTGCCACGGTATTTGGCGCATTACTCCATTCAAATGGAAGAAGCCAAATATGAAAAGGGGCAGGATACAAATGAAGATTGAATGGTCTCGTGCCTACATAATGTGGTCTATTGTCTTGCTTCTTGGAGTTCTCGCCTTATATTTGTTGGCTGATCGATTGTATATCCATCCTGTTCGAGAAGATCTCGCAGTCGTTAAGGATTCTTTAGAAACAGAGGAGACAATTCTTACTACACTACAAAAGAAAAAAACGACAAGTGTAGAGAGCTTTAACGAGGAATCCTCTCGAGACATCCAACGAAAGTTACCTGTTGAACCAGTGATAGATCAGTTTTTTATTGCATTAGAAAGATCAGAAATTGCCTCGAATAGCCTTGTAACATCATTTAAGCAGGAAGGCTCCAATGAAATCAATATTTCAAAATCCAACCAAGAGCAAACGTCTCTAGAAAAGGGTACCTCCGTAGAAGAGAAGGAGGAAGAGATGACCAGTAAGGAGGCGAGCGAAGAAAATATTGTCGGCGTCAATCAAATGAATGTACAATTATCTGTCCAATCGCCAAATTTTTCACAATTAGTGCAGTTCCTGCAGGAGCTTAAATCATTACCACGAATGGTCGATATTACTTCTGTTTCTTTTAATGACACTTCAGCAGGTGAAGAAAAGGAGCAAGCTATCAACACATCTAATAACCTACTGCAATACGAAGTAGCAGTTTCCATCTTTTATGATTCGTCCAATGCCATTTTGGTGGACGAACTACCACAATATCACTACGGCAGTCCATCCTTTAAAGATAATCCTCTAATCGGTGCTTCTTCTGATAGTCAATAGCTGTGAAAAAAGCTTTCCTAGATAGGGAAAGCTTTTTTTATACACACTCTCTCCCGAAGCAAATTAGTGTTATACCATCCCATGCAGGTTATGACAGCGTCCTTCGATAGATATCATTAGCGGAAGATTGTGTTTGGAAGCTAACGAAAGAGTACCGTTTTCGTTGATTGAAATACTTTGCCGAAAAGAGAAGAATGGTAGATGACAAAACTCGTCTTCTTTTTTTTCGTTGCTGTGATAGGGTTAAACAAACCTATTACGAGAAATGAGGGGTAAGTATGCGTGATTCTAATAAAGTATCAATTCGCATTAACGGTGATAAGCATAATACTAACCCAAAAGAACAAGAAGCACAGGAGGAAATTATAGGAGGCAAGGAAGAACAAGCTTCTGCTATGGAAGATTGGATGGAGGAGCAAGCCAAGAAAAAGGACAAGAAGTCGAAGCCTCTTTCCTCTAAAAATTCCAAGAAGCGACCTGCTACACTGTTTCAGCATTCCCAATGGAAAAAACAGAAGTTAACCATGCCGGCAAATATGAAACAAATTCTCATGTCCGGTGTTTCTGCCATTTTCGTAAGTGTAATTTTAGGTATTATCATATTACGATTGCTAGTAGGGATGGAGGCTGATACGGCAGCACAGCAAAATACCTCCTTACCTGCAACTCCTCCTGTTAATACAAGTCAAGGAAACGCAGCTACTAGTCAGCCGGGTGTATTTAGCTTTCCAGAAGTTTCTGCATTTGTTATTCAAAGAGGAGTTTTTTCCGAACAGGTTAATGCGGAAATTAGACAGAAAGCTTTATCCTCCGAAGGGTTCTCTAGTTATGTATGGGAGAAGGGTGGCCAATTTTATCTGTTAGCTGGTGTGGCCTCTACGAAGGAAGAAGGGAAGGCGATAGCGTCCTTGCTGGAGAAGGAAGGATTTGAAACTTATGTGAAAGAGTGGTCGGTGGCGAGCCAGAATCGACAATCCGCTAGTAAAGAAGGTGACTGGATTGTGGATGGAATGAGCGAATGGAAAGAAATGGTTGGAGCGTCGGCGAGACTATTGGCTGGTACCAGTTCGGAGTCACTGGATGCGAAGGCGGTATCTGTTTGGAGGAAGGAAATGCCAAATGAAGCTACCGAACAAACAGCCTTTCTATCAGAAGGGCTAGCGAACATTGCGGAGAGTGGACAAGCCGTCCCTGCCGATGATGCTATGCTTTGGAAGATGCAAAAGGAGCTTCTACAAGTGTGGCATGGCTACGAAGCGTTTATTAAGCCTGAGTAACATTCCAAGGGCGAAGGAAAGGCAGTACTATGCCTTTCTTTTTTTTCAGGAGCGACAGGAATGTGTTTACTAGTTTCCTCCACCAACAATGTAGTTTTAAGATGGTGTAAATTGTGTAAAATTTGGATTTATGCCTTTGCAGTTGGAAACAATATCAAGTTATGATGAACATACCCTGTTACCGAAAACAACTTAGTTAAAGGATGGTATATTATGACACAATTAGTTCTTGCCTCTTCTTCTCCGAGAAGAAAAGACTTGCTGAATCAAGTGAATATTCCTTTTGAAACTCGTAAACAACATGTCGATGAATCTAACATGACGTGTCGCAGTCCACGTGCTTATGTACAAGCCCTTGCAGAGAAGAAAGGACGATCTGTCCCTTTCTCCGTTGACGATGAAGTAATCATGAGTGCGGATACCATTGTTAGTTTTGAAGGCAACATTCTTGGCAAGCCAGCAAATCGTCGGGAAGCCTTTGAAATGTTATCGATGTTAAGTGGTAATGTCCATCAGGTGTATACGGGCGTTATGATTCGTTCTGTAGAACAAGAAACTGTGTTTGTGGAGAAAACAACTGTTGAATTCTGGCCGCTATCAAAAGATGAGATTAATGACTACTTAGATTCGGAGGAGCCATTCGATAAAGCAGGAGGGTATGGCATCCAATCTAAGGGATCTATTTTTGTGAAAGAAATTAGAGGAGATTATTACAATATTGTTGGTCTTCCATTATCTCGAGTGGTCCGTTCCCTACGTGCATACGGTGTTTATCCAGACCTTGCTCAACCAGAACAAAAGGTTACAGGGAATTAAACAGGACAGGAGGTGAATCTTTGACAGAAGCCTCTGTGTTAATTAAGGATGTCCCCCAGTCTGATCGGCCGAGAGAAAGATTAATGGAGCTGGGGGCGAAACACCTTTCCAATCAAGAATTGCTAGCCATATTGCTCGGAAGCGGCCTTCGGAACGAATCGGTGATGTCTGTAGCTCAGCGTGTATTAGTTCATTTTGAAGGGCTGTCCCTATTGCGAGATGCAACCGTAGAAGAGCTTACTGCTATAAAGGGTATTGGTACCGCAAAAGCAGTAGTTATTATTGCCGCTCTTGAAATTGGGAAACGCATGCATAACCAACGACCCGGGGAACGCTATGCGGTAAAAAGCCCCGATGATGCAGCGGATTATGTAATGGAAGAAATGAGAGATCTCCATCAGGAGCATTTCGTTTGCATTTTCCTTAACACGAAAAACCAGATCATTCACCGACAAACCATTTTTATAGGCAGTTTAAACGCCTCCATTGTTCACCCCAGGGAAGTATATAAGGAAGCGGTCAAACGCTCTGCTGCTTCGATTATTTGCGCCCACAACCACCCTTCCGGCGACCCAACCCCATCCCAGGAAGACATTCATGTTACACGAAGATTAACGGAATGCGGAAAGATGCTTGGAATTGAATTATTGGATCACATTGTAATTGGAGATCGAAAGTACATTTCCTTGAAGGAGAAAGGGTATTTGTAGGGAGATGAAGTATCTGAAAACCTTTACAATCCTGTCTTTCTTCCTACTTCTGAAAAAGCCACAGGATAACACTATCTATTTTTAACATTTTTTCGTATAATTGAGATATCAAAATATCTGTTAAAGCGCCATTCGTTATGAAATTTTGACGTTTGGCGCTTCTTAACGTGAATTTTGGAGATAGTTATACATGCTAATACATACACATGGGAAAAAGGGAATACCCTTCGTACCTTAATTGGAACCTATATGGCTTTAACATTAGAAAGGAAGATGAATGTGGTGAGTTTTGGATTTTCTCAAGACCTTGGTATAGATTTAGGAACAGCAAATACACTTGTTTTTGTGAAGGGAAAAGGTGTAGTTGTTCGCGAGCCTTCTGTTGTAGCGAAGAATATGACGTCCGGCCAGATTGAAGCAGTGGGGAATTCTGCGAAAAATATGGTAGGCCGTACTCCAGCTAATATTTCTGTTATTCGTCCAATGAAGGATGGTGTGATAGCAGATTATGATACAACTGCCGCTATGATGAAATATTACATTAAAAAGGCACAAAAAAATCGCTCCTCCTTTGCTAGAAAGCCGAATGTGATGATCTGTGTACCTTCTGGAATTACTATGGTGGAAGAGAGAGCTGTTATTGATGCAACAAAGCAAGCCGGCGCAAGAGATGCTTATCCTATTGCAGAGCCTTTTGCCGCTGCGATTGGCGCAGGATTGCCAGTTTGGGAGCCTACCGGTAGTATGGTCGTGGACATTGGGGGAGGTACGACAGAGGTAGCTATCATCTCCTTAGGCGGTATCGTTACCAGTCAATCCATCCGTGTTGCTGGTGATGAGATGGATGATGCTATTACCCAATATATTCGTAAACAGTACAATTTAATGATTGGGGAGCGTTCTGCTGAAACACTGAAAATGGAAATTGGTACAGCAGGTGAACCTAAAGAGGATGAAGAGCTGGATATTCGTGGTCGAGATTTAGTTACTGGCTTGCCGAAGACCATCAAGATTACGGCTAAAGAAATCTCCAAGTCCTTGCAAGACACAGTCGATCAAATTGTAGATGCTGTAAAAGTAACGCTTGAGAAGACGCCTCCAGAGCTTGCAGCGGATATCATGGACAGAGGGATTGTTCTGACTGGCGGCGGAGCTATCCTGAAAAATCTGGACGAAGTAATTAGTAATGAAACGCAGATGCCTGTATTTGTCGCAGAGGACCCTTTAGATTGCGTAGCCATCGGGACAGGAAAGGCGCTTGAGTACATTCATCACTTTAAGTCCCAGCCAAATGTCGCTACGAGAACAAACATGGAGTAAGTAGGTGTAATCATGCCATCGTTTTTTCGTAACAAACGACTCATTATTATTCTGGTAAGTTTAATATTCCTGGTGGCATTAATTGGCTTTACGATGAGAGATCGTGATAATTTGACGTTACCTGAGCAATTAATGCAGGATGTTATTGGCGGTGTACAAACCGTTTTTCATGCACCAATTGATTTTGTGACAAGTACGATTGATAACATTCAAGATTTACGTAACACCTATAAAGAAAACCAACTATTGAGGGAACGCATCCATGAATTCAAGGATTTAAAATTCCAAGCTCAAAATTTGGAGCAGGAAAATAAAGATCTCCAAAAATTGATTGATAAGCAGGAAAGTATCACAGAGTATGATACGATTGATGCAACGGTAATCGCTCGAAGTCCAGAACCGAGATGGTTTAAGCAACTCACCATTAACAAGGGAAAGCAAGATGGTATTAAGGCCAATATGGCTGTCATTACGGGCGAGGGTCTTATCGGGAAAATCCAATCAACATCTAAATATACTTCTAAAGTTCAACTCTTGAGCGGGTTTGATCGATCCAATGTTATTCATGCGATGGTTCAAGCTGAAGGGGAAGGCAGCAAGGATCATTTCGGTTTAATTGAATCGTCAGATGAGGAACAAAAGGATTTGTTACAATTGAAACGAATTCCATATGAAGCTGAAATTAAAAAAGGTCAAACAGTAAGGAGCTCCGGTATGGGAGGAGTATTCCCGAAAGGGTTGCTTATTGGTAAAGTAGATGAGGTGGTTGTCGATGAGTATGGTCTTACGCAAACAGCGTACATCGAGCCAGCTGCTGACCTGTATGATATTAACCACGTGGCGGTAGTAGATAGAAAAATCACCTCCACTCTAGATGTAGAATCCGATTCTGCTGAACAGGAGGAGGGGAGCGAATGAAGCGTTTATATCTCCCTCTCTCCTTGCTTGTCTTGTTAGTTTTAGAAGGAACTGCTATGGATTTTCTACCCACAAAGTGGCTGCTAGCGGATTTTCATTTTATTCCTCATTGGGTGTTGGTCTTCTTAATATTCATGGCGATCTTCTACGATTATGACTCTACGTATTATTGCGTCATGTATGGCATTATCTTTGGTTTATTGATTGATTTAATTTATACGGACATGCTCGGAGTGTATATGTTTACGTATGGTCTGGTCGTATATGTAATACATGGGGTGAAGAAGATGCTCCACTCCAACGTGTTTGTCACGTTGTTATTAACAGTGGTCGCTATTGTTTTTGCTGATATTGCTATATACGTATTTTATTCTTTCATTAAGGCTACGACACTAGCGTGGGAAAGCTATTTATATAGAAGCTTATTGCCTACTCTTGCTGCTAATCTCTTATTTGCTCTTGTGCTATTTCCGATATTCCCTAGGAAATTACAAGAGTGGTCTGAGACTCAATTAAAAAACTCCAAATCTATATAAGAGAGTCATAAATGTACATCTTTGCACGAACGTTTTGTAACATGCGTGGAGAACAAGTACTCCAACAAAAGTAATATGTCTTAGGAAAAATTAAAGGATTTTGACATTCTTTAGTTGAATATATTGTTTGAGGTGAAGCTTCCGTGAGTAACAAGAAGCAAATTGTAACCATAAAAGGGACAAAAGAAGGATTAACGTTACACATTGATGATACGTGTTCATTTGAAGAAGTGCTAAGAGAGTTAGATCGTAAATTATCACATAATGACGTAGGAGAAGACCAGCCGATGATAACGGTTACCATTCAATTAGGTAACCGTTATTTGAAGGAAGATCAAAAGGATCAATTAACAAATGTCATCCGTTCCCATAATAAACTAGTTGTACAGTCCATCGAATCGGATGTTGTAACAAAAGAAGAAGCATTGGAATGGAAGAAGGATACTGAAGTAACCTCTTTGTTCAAAGTGGTACGCAGTGGACAGGTAGAAAACGTCCGTGGCGATGTGCTATTAATTGGTGACATAAACCCGGGCGGGAAGTTGGTGGCTACTGGCAATATATTTGTAATGGGCCATCTCAGGGGGATTGCTCATGCCGGAGTGAATGGGGATACAAATGCGGTTATCGCAGCTTCCTTTATGAAGCCTAGTCAGCTGAGAATTGCAAATTATATAAGCCGTTCTCCTGATTATGACGTAGACGGTGTGTATATGGAATGTGGATACATAGACTCTAATCAAGGGAAGATCATCATAGACCGCCTCCAACTTCTTTACCAGAAGCGACCAGATTTGAAAGGCTTAGAAAGGAGGATGCTGAATGGGTGAATCGATAGTAATAACTTCAGGAAAAGGTGGAGTTGGAAAGACAACAACCACAGCAAACTTAGGAACAGCATTAGCCTTAATGGGAAAGAAAGTATGTCTTGTTGATACGGATATAGGCCTTCGTAATCTAGACGTTGTTATGGGTCTGGAGAATCGCATTATTTATGATATTGTTGATGTAATACAGGAGCGCTGTAAGTTGAAGCAAGCCTTAATTAAAGATAAGCGATTCGAGGCATTATCCTTATTGCCCGCTGCTCAAACGAGTGACAAAAGTGATCTAACCCCAGAAGGTATGGTGGCTATTGTTCAGGAATTGAAGCAGGAATATGATTACATATTGATCGACTGTCCTGCTGGTATTGAACAAGGCTATAAAAATGCAGTAGTAGGTGCTGATAAGGCCATCGTGGTCACAACACCGGAAAAGTCTGCCGTTCGGGATGCTGACCGTATTATTGGTTTGTTAGAGCAGGAGGATGTTGAGGCTCCAAGACTAATTGTTAATCGTATTCGTAATCATATGGTAGAGCAAGGGGATATGTTAGATGTGGACGAGATTGTCCAGGTGCTTTCTATTGAGTTGCTAGGTATCGTTGCTGATGATGATGAAGTTATTAAAGCATCCAATCATGGAGAGCCAATTGCTTTTCAACCAAATACAAAAGCATCTCTTGCTTATCGTAATATTTCTAGAAGGATTCTTGGTGAATCTGTCCCGCTACTTTCTCTAGAAGAGAACAAAGGTGTTTTTGCGAAGGTGAAGAAATTCTTTGGAATACGTTCCTAATAAAAAGTTCTGCTGATTAGTCAGCAGAACTTTTTTTGAATTCTCATATCTTGTCCATCCTTCTCATAAACTTGTACAAAGTATGGAGAAGGAAATGAGGAGAGACGATGAAGAAAGATGTACGTGATATTCGAAAATCTATTGCTCAACGAAAGAAGCAAAGGGAAGTAAGTGGGGAACACCAGCGAACGACTACCACAGCTGTTTCCCCTGTTCAGGACGAAGAGAAATTTGGATACATGCCTTTTTCATCATCGGAAGTCAAAGGAACATTGGGGGAGAACTATTTTACGGCTTTTCTGTTGAGAAGTATTGTGGCTGCGGTCTTATTTTTTATCGTTGCTATTGTGTATCAAATGGACAGCCAAGTGTTAGAGAAGCCGAAATCTGTCGTGCAAAAAGCTGTTACAGAAGAGTTTCAATTCGCATCTGTAAATCAATGGTATCAGGAGAAATTTGGTGAACCATTTGCCTTCCTGCCAACTTTTCCTAAAGCAACAGAACAAAATAGTCAAACTGTAGCTACCACTGGAGAGGATTATGCATTGCCCGTGAATGGCAGCATTCAAGAATCGTTCCAAACTAATGGACAAGGTATCCTGTTAGCAACCAGTCAGGAAGCACAAGTAAAGGCATCTAGGGATGGAACCGTCCTTTTTGCTGGGAATAAAGAAGATACAGGAAAGACGATTATTATTCAGCACGCAGATGGTACGAAATCCTATTATGGAAACCTGAGTAAAATAGATGTGGAGCAATATGAGCAAGTCTCGAATGGGAATGCTATTGGTATCATGACCCCCACCACAGAAGGAGAGAGAGCGGCGTTGTATTTCGCTATTCAAAAAGGGAATCAATTTATTGACCCTATACAGGTGATTGAAGTCCATGATCAGCCTTAATTGGTGGAGAGACATTCACATTCATCCTATTATGTGGGGGATGATTGGAATAGGTATTCTTACAGGATCATTCCCTCAGCTTTTGGCTATTTTTGTTATCATTTTTGCTCATGAAGTAGGTCATTACGCAGCAGCTGTCTTTTTTAAATGGCGAGTCCGTACAGTTATGCTCTGGCCGTTTGGGGGAGTGATGGAAACAGATGAATACCATACTAGACCCTTAAAGGAAGAGCTAGCAGTTATTGTGGCAGGTCCGCTTCAACACTTTTGGCTATACGGCCTGATTTTTCTTGTTGGGAAATGGGAGCTTGTCTCTTCTGGAATGATAGAAATGCTGTTGCTATATAATACGTGGATACTGGTGTTTAACTTATTACCTATTTGGCCGCTTGATGGAGGAAAGATATTGTTTCTGCTATTGTCCTATCAGCTTCCCTTCGTCCAAGCGCAACGGTATGTATTATATGTTTCCGTTATGATGATTGTCATAAGCACGATGCTAGGATTATTGTTTCTGCCTTTTTCGTTAAGTACTATTTTTCTTGCATGTTTCTTATTATGGGAAAATCGTCTAGAATGGAAGCAAAGACAGTACACCTTCTTGCGCTATCTTCTAAAGCGGTATGAGGAGAAAAAGAGTCCCGTGCGTGACATTAAGTCTATCCATGTGCCGAGCGATATGCCGATAGGGCACATATTCAAATCGTTTAGAAGAGGGGCGCATCATCACATATTTGTGATTGTGCCTAATCAAACGAGAGTGGTGATTGATGAAGGGGAATGCTTGTACTATTATTTCACCTTAAAACAGTCTTCCGCCAAAGCGAAGGATTTAGCAGAATGGTGTGCAGTGTAAAGTGAGGATTAGAACCATGAAGAGGATATATATCCATACAAGCTCTACTGAAAAATGGGGCATTGTTATGGATGGAAACCGTGTCGAGCATGTGACGATTGACCGTCCAGATTCAAAAAGTCAGATTGGGAATCTATATAAAGGACGAATAGTTAACATAGAACCAAGCTTACAGGCTGCCTTCGTTGATTTTGGGCAGCCTAAACTTGGTTTTCTCAGAAAGAACGAACTTCCGGAAGCGAGAATAGATGCTTCCCTTTCCATGGAACGGTTAGTTCATGAAGGACAGTCTATTGTGGTGCAGGTTACGAAAGATGCATTTGATCAAAAAGGGGCCCAATTGACAGCAAATGTGACGGTTCCAGGTAAACATGTAGTTTATTTACCGTTTGGAAATTACCACGCAACTTCAAAAAAAATAGATTTGGAAAGGCAAAAGGAGCTTAAAGCTCATGCTGATGAGGTGACAGAAGAGCAGGAAGGAATCCTGTTTCGAACCAGTGCTGCCACTATCGAAGCTGCCAGTTGGCAAGCAGAATTAGATTATTTACGAAAGTGGTGGACAGCATTGTACCAATCATCTGTAAACCAAAAACCTCCAAAGCTTTTATGGGAGGATAAAGACATCCCTTTTCGCTTGTTAAGGAAATATCCAGACTATGCTGTTGAGCATATTTATGTGGATGAGGTGCGGGAAGCGAAAGAAATAAAGCAACATATGCCAAGGTTACATGATAAGTGCTCCTGGCAGTCAGACATAGAGGGTCTGTTACCCTTTACACTAGCCCAATTAAGCAGAAACTTAACCTCCCCCATCGTCACGTTGGACAATGGAAGTGAAATTCGGATCGACCAAACAGAGGCTATGGTCGTCATTGATATAAACACAGCAAAATTCACTAAACATCAAAAACAGCAGACCGTTCGAAAAACCAATGAAGAGGCTGCCAAAGAAATTGCTCATCAATTAAAGGTGCGTAACCTTTCCGGGATGATTGTTATTGACTTTATCAGTATGAAGAAAGCAGGAGACAGGGACCGAGTAATACAAACCTTAAAGAAAGCCTTGAGAAATGATCCTATTCGCACAGAAGTATTTGGGTTCACGGCATTAGGATTAGTCGAGATGACGAGAAAGCGAGAGGGGCGCTCGCTGCCTGCTTTGCTCCAAGAACCCGTTCTGGAACAAGAAGCTTCTCTTTCACCTGTTACATATGCATATCAACTGGAACGAGAACTGCTCTCCTACAAGCGATATGATCAAAGTGTAATTGCTATGGAGGTCAATACTAGAGTGCTGGAGGTATTTAAAGAGGTAATAGATCTAGAGCATCTTAAATCTACCCTTTACAAAGCTTTTTATGTCCTGAATAATGGTACAAGTGATGTTCCCTATAGAGTCCTTTTTATCGGGGAAAAGGAAACACTGGAGGAAAGAGAATTCTATCTTCACAACTCTATTGACAGGGTGTTTTAAACGTGGTAACATCAATACGTTATGTCTCGTAGCACCCGATGCTACAACCGCTCCGAACAGGTATTAAAGCCCGAGAGGCACCTGCAAGGCGAGTCTGAGTGATTAAGGAGGTGCAAGTATGTACGCAATTATTGAAGCAGGCGGCAAGCAGCTTAAAGTAGAAGAAGGTCAAACAATCTTCGTTGAAAAAGTAGAAGCAGCCGACGGTGAAAGCGTGACGTTCGATAAAGTACTTGTAGTAGGTGGCGACGATGCAAAAGTCGGTACACCATTTGTTGACGGAGCTTCTGTTACTGCTAAAGTAGAGAAGCAAGGTCGTCAAAAGAAAACTACTGTTTTCAAATACAAGCCTAAAAAGAACTACAAGCGTAAACAAGGTCATCGTCAACCGTACACTAAACTAACTGTTGAAAAAATCAACAGCTAATTAGGCGAATACGATGATACAGGTGCTTGTTACAAGAAATTCAGAATCACATATAGTCGATTTTGAAGTTAGCGGACACGCTGAAAGTGGACCGTATGGCCATGATTTAGTGTGTGCAGCTGTTTCAGCCGTAACGTTTGGAACAGTAAACGCATTAATGGAACTATGTACATTTGAACCATCCATTGAGCAAGGAGGAGAAGGAGGATATTTGCATGTGCAAATTCCAAATTCGCTCCCAGAAGGAACATTCCACAAAGCGAGTGTCCTGCTTGAAGGGATGATGGTTTCGTTAAAAACGATTGAATATGATTATGGTGAATATATCACAATTACTGAACCATAAGGAGGTGCAGCCCAATGCTACGTCTTGATTTACAGTTCTTTGCCCAGAAAAAGGGTACAGGTAGTACGAAGAACGGTCGTGACTCCATTTCCAAGCGTCTTGGAGCAAAGCGTGCAGATGGCCAGTTTGCAACAGCTGGATCAATCCTTTACCGCCAGCGCGGTACAAAGATTTACCCAGGTGCTAATGTTGGCATCGGTGGCGACGATACACTATATTCTAAAGTAGATGGTGTGGTTAAATTTGAACGCTACGGACGTAACCGTAAGAAGGTTAGCGTTTATCCAGTAGCTCAAGAAGCGTAAGCCTTTCAAAAAACTCTAGCCTGCGGGTTAGAGTTTTTTTAATCTTAGGATTCTTTCATCACAACATAGTTGTTATTTAGGAATTAAGATAAGGTGTTTATCGCACTATACTAGGAGAAGTAGCAGTATTTCATCTTTCCGGCAATAGCTATATTTGCTATACTTTTACTATTATGAGTAAAAAGGGACCGTAAGTATGGAAATACAAGAGGTAACGAATTTATTGAAGCATTATCGTCATGATTGGATGAATCAGCTTCAATTGGTGCATGGATATGCTTCTATGGATAAAATGGATAAAGTGAAAGAAAAGGTTCAAGCCATTATAGATGCTTCTCGGGAAGAATCCAAATTAATGAGCTTGCATGCTCCTCAGTTTGCTTTGTGGCTCATCCAGTTTAACATGATGCATCAAGATATTCGATTAACCTATAACGTTACGGCAACTGTGGACTTTTCAAATGAAGATCAATCCTTATTTGAAACGTGCACAGATGTCGTCTCTGTTATAAAAGACCATAAAGATACGCTTTCCCTTATACAGCTTCACGTTGACATTGGGAAAGGTAAAGAGGGATGTGTACATATTCGGATGAATGGTTCCCTTCACAATGAAGAAGCCTTCTGTGAACGAATATCCTCTCTTGAAAATGTGCAGGATCTAAATACGACCATGGAAAGAAATGAAACTCTATATATTATTTCAATTAAGACGAAGGAGAGGTGAAAGACATGTTTGTAGATTCCGTAAAAGTATACATCAAAGCAGGAGACGGTGGGGACGGTGTTGTTGCCTTCCGTCGTGAGAAATATGTTCCTAAAGGAGGACCTGCCGGTGGAGATGGCGGTAACGGCGGCGATATTGTCTTTGAAGTTGATGAAGGATTAAGTACCTTAATGGACTTCCGTTATCAACGTCACTTTAAAGCGAAACGTGGAGAAAACGGGATGGGAAAAGGTGCTCATGGTAAAAATGCTGAGGATTACGTTATCCCTGTCCCGCCCGGTACAACTGTGAAGGATGTTGCAACAGGGGAGATTCTCGCTGATTTGACAGAGCATAAACAGACAGCTGTTATTGCCAAAGGTGGGCGAGGCGGAAGAGGTAATATTAAGTTTGCTAGTTCTCGCAATCCTGCACCAGAGTTGGCCGAAAAAGGAGAACCAGGAATTGACAGAGATATTACGCTTGAGCTGAAATTAATGGCTGATGTAGGGCTTGTTGGATATCCAAGTGTAGGGAAATCTACTCTTTTATCCGTCGTTAGTGCGGCCAAACCGAAGATTGCAGAGTATCACTTTACAACAATCGCACCCAACTTAGGTGTGGTAGAAACAAAGGATCAACGCAGCTTTGTATTAGCAGATCTGCCAGGTTTAATTGAGGGAGCTCATGAAGGAGTAGGCTTAGGATTTCAATTCCTTCGCCATGTGGAACGGACTCGGGTCATTGTCCATGTAGTGGATATGGCAAGCCTTGAAGGTCGGGATCCTTATGAGGATTATAAGACCATTCAAGAGGAATTAATTCAGTATGATGAGCGGCTTAAACATCGTCCTCAAATGGTAATAGCTACAAAGATGGACATGCCTGAAGCAGAAGAAAGACTCGAAGAATTTCGCGGTAAGGTCGGCGAAGGGGTACCCATTTTTCCTATATCTTCTATTACCAAGGAAGGCCTAGATGAAGCGCTTTTCGCTATTGCTGATCTGTTAGAAACCGTACCAAAAGAGGAAACACCTATAGAAGAGAAAGATGAACGAGTTCTATATAAATTCAAAGAAGAAGAACAACCATTTAGCATTACAAGAGAATCAGACGGAGCGTTTGTCCTGCATGGAGATAAGCTTGAAAAGCTGTTCAAGATGACGGACTTCTCTCGTGATGAAACAATTAACCGTTTCTCTCGTCAATTAAGAGGAATGGGAGTGGACGAAGCACTTAGAGAACGTGGTGCGAAGGATGGGGACACCATCCGCTTATTGGGGTACGAATTCGAATTTGTCGAATAGACTATTCTTAAGGGGAATCAGCAATGGTTCAGAGAAATGAGAAATTCTATTTAGTGCGCAATGATGTGCTGCCAGAATCTATGCAGAAGACTTTAGAAGCTAAGGAACTGCTAGAGAGAGGGAAAGTGGATTCCGTTCATGAAGCTGTTCAGCAGGTGGATTTGAGCAGGAGCGCCTTTTATAAATATCGCGATGCTGTCTTTCCATTTCAAGCTATGGTGAAGGAACGAATCATAACGCTTTTTTTCCATCTGGAAGACCGCTCTGGCACTTTGTCCCAGCTATTGGCTATGGTGGCAAATGCCGGATGTAATGTGCTTACGATACACCAAACAATACCGCTTCAAGGGAAAGCGAACGTAACGCTTTCATTAAATACAACCGCAATGACGAAAACGATTGAAGAGATGATTGCCGATTTTAAGAGACTGGAATTCATTGATCGAGTTGAAATTTTAAGTAGTGGAGCTTAGTAGGGGGAACTGTTATGACAGCTATAGGATATCTAGGACCAAAAGGGACATTCACTAATGTTGCCGTTGATTCACTATTCGAGAATGTAAACGCCAAAAGCTATCGAACGATTCCAGAGTGCCTGGATGCAGTAGAGCAAGGGAATATTGATCTAGCAGTCGTTCCTATGGAGAATGCTATTGAAGGGACAGTTCATTTAACGATTGACTATTTGATCCACCAAGTGGATGTTCCAATTATAGCAGAGGTAGTTATTCCAATTGAGCAGCATCTACTGGTGCACCCAGATTTCGATGGAGATGCGAGTGATGTGGAAAAAGTTTACTCTCATACTCATGCCATTGCCCAGTGCCACCAGTATATACATCAGCATATGAATGGTGCTGAGGTTGAATATAGCTCTTCAACTGGTGAGGCTGCAGCTATGGTAGGAGCCTCTTCTACTCGGTACGCAGCGATAGGAAATGTGCTAGCAGCAAAGGAATATGGCTTGAAGGTGCTAGAACATAATATTCATGATTATGACAATAATCATACTCGCTTTGCTGTATTGCAAAAGGAGCAAAAACCGGTGGCTATGAGAGATTTATCGGCAATCACGCATAAAACTACCGTGATGGTAACACTGCCGAGTGACTATTCTGGTGCGCTTCATCAAGTGCTATCTGCCTTTGCTTGGCGGAAGATGAATCTGTCCAAGATCGAATCCAGGCCAATGAAAACAGGGCTTGGCAACTATTTCTTTATCATCGATGTAAACCAGCCATACGACGCGGTACTGTTCCCAGCTGTTCAAGCAGAACTTGCAGCATTAGGCTGTCAAATCAAAATTCTTGGAACGTACCCTTGTTTCAAAGTGGAAGCACCAGGGGTAACAGAACCGTCTCCGTTACAAAACAAATAAAGCGACAAGAGCAATGAATTGGTACCTACGCCAACCATTGCTCTTTTTTTGTGGTATTATGCATGCTCCATGTTCATGTTAAGTTAATCCGCTTCCTCAGTCGGCAAAGAACGCCTGAGCTGGAGTCTCTGCTCATTCGTTTTTGAAGAGGGAGTCTCAAAAAATCATCATGGAATCAAGAAAGTTGAGAAGGCCGTTTCTCCCATTCCTTTCTTTAGATAAACGTAACGGACCCATCTTCAATAAAACAACTTCACTTAAACTCTTTCATATAAGGGAGCTATCCAAAAAGATTAAATCATATATTCAGCTTGGTATTATGGCAACTATCCATAATGTAGGATAGCTGTATAGGTGTATGATAGAGCTATATGCATTTCCTTTTCAATTTTTTTAGGCATTTTCATCAACCTTTTACAGGTTGTCGCATATGCTTTTAATGAGTTGAACTGTTATTTATCAGCCTGTTTGAAAAATAGCAGAAAGAAGGGAGTAACAGCGGTGAAAATTCATGTTGTTCAAAAAGGTGATACACTGTGGAAAATCGCTAAAAAGTATGGCGTTAATTTTGAAGAGCTAAAAGCGATGAATACTCAGTTGAGTAATCCCGATATGATAATGCCAGGGATGAAGATTAAAGTCCCAGCCGACTCTAAGCCAGTAAAGAAAGAAATGTCTAAAGGGAAATATCCTTCCGAGCATCCTTATAAAGATGAATCTCCAAAACCAATTCCTGTTATAAAAGAAGAGAAGAAGCCGAAGGAAATGCCGAAAAAAGAGATGCCAAAAAAGGAAATGCCAAAGCCGAAGGAAAAGCCGGTGCAAAAAGAAAAACCGATGATGCCAATGCAACAGCCGCAAATGCCTCCGGTACAGATGCAATTCCCGACTATGGAGCAGCAGATGCAAAATTATTACACAACTGTTAACATTCCACAGATGCCTACCTACCAAAAGCCGAAAGAAGAGCCAGTGAAGAAGGAAGCAGTGAAGCCTGCTGAAAAAGTAAAGCCACAAATGCAGCAGCCTACTTATCACTATCCACAAATGCATTACATGCCTTGTGTGCCGTGTCACCCATGTCATCCTTGTCCGCCGCCTCCATGTATGCCTATGCCGCAATATCTAGGTAGTGAAATGCATTGCTATCAAGATGGTCCAATGAATCAGGTGAGTCCTGCTATGCAGGGTGGACCAGATCAGTATATGATGGAATCTTCTGATATGGATATGCCGCAAATGCAAGGTATGCATCAACAAGATGATTGTGGTTGCGATGATGGATATGGAGGATATCAGCCTATGCCGCATAGCGGGTATGGTATGCCTGCATACGGCTACGGAATGCCAATGGCTCCATACGGATATGGCGCACCCCAACAAGGTGGGAATATGCCGGGCTATGGCAACGGTATGCAGCCACAACAGCAGCCTATGCAAAATGATGGTTCCATGCCCCAAGGGATGATGAATAATCAGCCTAATATGATGCCTAATAATGGGTACCCGTTGCCGTTTATGGGTCCTGGTGGAAACCAGCCTTTTGGTTCTTTTGAAATGCCTCGTTACGATCATGATGAGGAATAATAATATGATTCCTACTAATAAGAGAGAAGGGGACGTCGTACCTGACATTCCCTTTTCTCTTTTTCATCTTCAAGGTGGTTTAATCATTCACCAACGAGCCCAAATAAATCAAAGGGTTTGGAAACTGAATACTTCACACGGACCCTTTATTACAAAGGTATATACATCTATTATGCCTGTAAAGCAGCAATGGTATTTCTTTCGAGCGCAATCCATCCCGGAAATTGTTCCTTTTATTTCGTTCCCTACCTACCGGGAGTCATTGTATGATGCTGATGGGTACATATGGGTCCTTATGCCATTTGTTGAAGGCAATCGGCTTCATTTTTCCAATTCAGTTCATCGACATGCAGCAGAACAGTCTCTTCAATTTTTTCACGAGAAAGCTAAAAAGATCGACGTCCCAGACCTCATCCAAAGGCCAACCCTTCTACTAAAGTGGAAACGGAGAGTGCTCGATTTCGAGTTGACCGAGCGGTATTTTATCCAGGAAGGTAAACGGGAGATGTACCAGGAAATCATTCAATATGCTAAGGAAAAGCTTATTAAACTTCAGGAAGTCGTTAATCCATTTATGTCAGCGGATAATATAAGTTGGAATCATGGGGATGTAGCTTCTCATAATTTTATGATAACGAGGCACAATGATATTAAATTGATTGATTTTGATCTTCTGCATCGTGGGCCTGTTGTCCATGATCAGCTTCAGCTAGGCCATCGTTTCATTGCTGGTGGTAGCAGTGCCGATGAAATAAGCAAAATGCTGCTATTCCAACCTGTTTATAGAAGTGAATGGTTTTATCATGGATTGTCCTTTCCAGCTTGGATCATAAGAGAATGGAATCATTTTCTGTTAAAGGAGCCGACATCAGAAGAGAGAGCAAAGCGAATTCGATTGTTAGAGTACCAATGGCACATTCACCAATCATTTGTCGCCAACTACAAACATGTGCTAACATAATATGAAAGAAAACTTAACATAATTTTTGCTACGAGAGGAAGATATATACTTATGCAAGAAAAGGTAAATCATTTAGTAGAGTGGCTGCAGGAACAGGTTCAGGATGCAGGGGTAAATGGTCTCCTTGTCGGCATTAGCGGAGGTATTGACTCTGCAGTGGTCGCTCATTTAATCCAACGAGCTTTCCCTAAGCAGTCCCTAGGTGTAGTGCTGCCATGCAAGAGCAATCCAGGGGATCAGGAGGCAGCTTATAAAGTAATAGAAAGCTGTGGTATTGAATCCCTCACTGTAGATTTAACAAAAACCCATAATGTACTCTATTCGACAGTGCAACAACAACTAGAGACTAAAGGAGACTACAACGAAAATCAAGAGCGATTAGCAGATGCCAATCTTCGGGCTCGTTTGCGTATGAGCACGCTATATACTCTTGCGACAAATTATAAGTATCTTGTCGTTGGCACAGATAATGCTGCGGAATGGCACACTGGCTACTTCACTAAATATGGAGACGGGGGTGTGGATCTTGTCCCTCTCCTCCACTTGACGAAAGGGGAAGTTCGTGACCTGGCTCGAGAGCTTGGCGTTCCTTCAGAAATTGTTGATAAAGCTCCAAGTGCTGGTTTATGGGAAGGACAAACAGATGAGAAGGAAATGGGCGTAACATACGATACTATTGACAGCTACCTAAAAGGTGAGGAAATCCCGGCAGAAGATAAGAAAATTATTGATGATATGCATAAACGGACAGAGCATAAACGGCAGCTTGCTGCAGCTCCTAAAGCTTTTGACTAATGACATCTTTTTAGTCAATAGAAGAGGAATTACCTAAAAGTAACTTGAGTAGAAAGGACCTCCTTCATCCATGCTAAGAATGGAAGGGAGGTCCTTTAATATGATACAGAAACTTGCCTTATTAGGAAGTATATTGGTAGTGATGTCTGCAGCTGGTTGTGGAATACAGGAAGAATCCATTGTTGAGCCTGATCTACAGCCGGAATCTCTTTCCACAGAATTGGATAATATGTCTGAAGAAAAGATGATGGAGGACGGACAATCCGAAAAAGCAAAGAATGAGCCTTCATATACAACTAATGAGGACTCAGAACATAATCAGTATGAACTAAACAGAGCAAGACAAAAATCAACTGGTAATGAATATCCGAAAAAGAATACACCTAAATCTGACCCTCACGCTATGTCTACTAACAATAAGGATTACGACCAACAATCAAGAACCATCTCCAAACGGCTAGCACAGTCCAGGTTTGTGATGACAGCACAGGTCGTTGTAACCAATGATACCGTTGTAGTTGCAGTGGAGGAACCTTCAAGAGCTACTTATACAAGAGTAGACGTAGCGGAAAAAGTGCGCAAAATGGTCAGGGAAATGCCTGAAGTTAAGGGAAAAGAAGTGGTAATCTATACGGATGAACGCTATTGGGACCGAATGAAGGATTTAAAGAGCAGAATTCATCAGGATGAGGAAATGCCTGAAGGAATCGATCAGCATAGAGATAAGAATTATCGCTAGTAGGAGCAGAAGGATGCTCCTTTTTTTTATGGAAGACTCTGTTAAAAAGTAACCCATTAAATGGGAGATAGCGGGATTATAAAATTTGCGATAGTTTTGCAGAAGGATTTTAAAAATCCGTGTTGATGGTTGGGGAATAACTGCCCTTTCCTGGCCATACCTTTCTCCTATAAAGGTAACGAACCATCATTATCTCGGTTTCAAGCTGCCAGCTAAGCAGGAACATGGACATAGGGAAAGGGAGGATTTGCAGCGATTTTAGTTATCTTTTAACGGTTAGGTGATTATGTTATAGTATATAGGAATGTGCAATTATGGAAAGAGAGAGGAGAATGTCCTATGGCTGGTCATTCTAAGTGGGCCAATATTAAGCATCGTAAGGGTGCGCAGGATAAAAAACGCGGGAAAATCTTTATGAAGCTAGCGAAGGATTTGTATGTCGCAGCGAAAGAAGGCGGCGGAGATCCAGAAACAAACCCAGCTCTCCGTCAAGCAATTGATAAAGCCAAAGCAAATAATGTACCTAACGAAAATATTGATCGTGCGATAAATAAAGCAACCGGAAATTTGGATGGAGCGAATTATGAAGAGGCCATGTATGAAGGGTACGGCCCTAATGGCGTTGCGGTAATGGTAGAGGTGTTAACCGATAATCGCAACCGTACTGCTTCTGAAGTTCGTCACGCATTTAGTAAGAATGGGGGAAACCTTGGAGAAAATGGCTGTGTCTCCTTCATGTTTGATCGAAAGGGATATATCGCCATTAGCAGTGAAGAAAATGATGTGGACGAAGAAGAGCTGATGCTTGAGGTTATTGAAGCCGGAGCGGACGAGATGGAAACAGAAGAAGGAGCTTTCGGAATTTATACAACTCCCGAAGCTTTTCAAGACGTTCGTTCTTCCTTAGAAGAGCAAGGCTATTCCTTAGAAGAGGCTGAAGTTACTTTCTTCCCTCAAACTTATGCTCATCTAGAGGGCGATGATAAAGAGAAGATGGAAAAACTTGTGGATATGCTTGAGGATTTGGAAGACGTTCAAGAAGTATATCATAATCATAAATAATACCTTCCTCACAGGGATAAAACTTCTAAACTCAGGTCATACTGAGATTAGAAGTTTTTTTAGTGACATAACCTGCGTGGGGGTGTGGATGGCATGAAGAGATTATATCCGATGATGGCAATTTTGTTAGTTGGATTGTTTATTTATAGCGGAGAACAGAAGGCTGAGGGTAGTGAATCTATGAATCAGCCGCCCCGTGATACAGATGGAGCTAAGTCCTGGGAACAGGACCCTCTAGTGTTGGAAGTGGTGCTGCAGCGTTCTTACATGGATGGAGTGGTGACGGAGGAAAGGATGGAGGAGACCATTTGGGCAATGGAGGATTTTTGGGCTACGTACGATGGCTGGGAGGTTATTAATCAGTCCGATAATCAGATTATTTTCGGAAAAGAAATGAATGAGTTGTCTCCAGTTATTAAGAAGAACGGGTATTTTGGTGTGAATGACGAGGGAGAGCTTACCATATTCGATGGAATTCCTGAAAACCAGAAGGCTATTCAATCCTTCTTTTATATTGATACGGACAAGCTCGAAAGTAGAAAATCAGAAGAGTTACAAAAAGGGATAAAAATTAATTCGAAGGATCAATATTTAAGCTTGATTAAGGAGTACGAGCAGTACTCCATCTCGAATCAATGAAAGTCCTAAAATGATACGGAGAAGGGAGTACCCATGTGGTGCTCCCTTTGCTATTATAATCAGAATGGATCATAAAGAAACCGTCCGGGCTTTCCTGGACGGTTTTATAGGCTTTACGGTATTAATGGAATCATAGTATTCTCTTCTTTGCTGCGCCTTATCATATGTATAAGGGAGGGCTATCGAGAGCTCTTAGGTTGTCTAGTAACTTTCTCTGCATTCACACCTAAAGATTTTAGATATTGAATAATGCGATCAATAGTTTTCATTCTAGAACACCTCATAACTGTTTGAGACATTTCTACCTTCTATGATAAGTTTTAATGACCAGTCAGTCAACAAATATTTTCGAAAAATTTCTTTTGTTTCGAAATTAAGCGTACGAACGTATGTCCGATGTTCTACGTCGAGTAAACCTCTCTTTTGTGTTAAAATAAGAAAAGGTAAAGTGAGAGAGAAGGAGTTAATGAGATGATCGCATATATTCATGGCATGATTACTTCTGTAGATGCAGAGAGTATCATTGTCGAAACACATGGCGTAGGATATCATATTGCATGCCCTAACCCATATGCTTTCCAAAGTCAATTGAACAAAACATTACGTATATATACATATCACTACGTTCGGGAAGATAATGAGATGCTGTACGGTTTTAAATCGTCGGAACAAAAGTCATTGTTTTCAAAGCTATTAAACGTCTCTGGAATAGGTCCAAAGGGAGCATTAGCTATTTTAGCCGCCACTTCAGTAGGAGAATTTGTATCGGCTGTGGAACGGGAGGATGACGCTTTCTTAACGAAATTTCCTGGGGTAGGGAAGAAGACAGCTCGACAAATGATTTTAGATTTGAAAGGGAAGCTGTTGGAATGGCTGCCAGTTGAACAGGAAGAGGAAACGTTATTCTACGAAGGAAAAACAAATGACGAAAGTAATAAACAAGTGGATGAAGCGTTGGAAGCGCTGAAAGCACTAGGCTATTCTGATAAGGAATTAAAGAAAATAAAACCTTCCTTAAGCCAGAAGCAGAATGCTTCCATTGATGAGCTTGTTCGGGCTGGTCTTGCATTGATGATGCAAAAGTAAGAAAGGAGGTACAATATGGAGGATCGTATGGTTAGTGGGGATCTCCAGGCGGATGATGAATCTGTGGAATTAAGCCTACGTCCTAAACGATTACAACAATATATCGGACAAACGAAAACGAAGGAAAATTTAAAAATCTTCATTGAAGCAGCAAGGATGCGCGATGAGCCATTGGATCATGTATTATTATATGGCCCACCTGGCCTTGGTAAAACGACACTTGCTTCTATTATATCTAATGAAATGGGAGGTCAGTTTCGTACAACTGCCGGCCCTGCGATTGAGAGAGCTGGTGATTTGGCAGCTATTCTTTCCTCATTGGAGCCAGGAGACGTTCTCTTTATTGATGAAATACATCGTTTGCCCCGTTCCGTAGAAGAGGTGCTTTATCCTGCGATGGAGGATTTTTGTTTAGATATCGTAATTGGTCAAGGGTCCGAAGCGCGTTCTATACGATTGGATTTGCCCCCATTCACGTTGGTAGGTGCTACGACAAGGGCGGGGTTATTATCTGCTCCGCTTCGAGATCGTTTTGGGGTGTTAAGTCGTCTTGATTACTATGACAAAGAAGATCTATGTGCCATTGTAGAACGGACGGCAGAAATATTTCATGTGAGAATCGGTAGGGATGCAGCATTAGAAATTGCCAGAAGAGCTAGAGGAACTCCTCGTATTGCTAACCGCTTATTGAAGCGTGTGCGGGATATTGCACAGGTGAAAGGGGAAGAGGTTATTTCCCTTGAAACGACTCAACTCGCCTTAGGAATGCTGCAGGTCGATCAGGAAGGTCTTGACCATATTGACCATAAGCTGTTATTAGGCATTATGGATCATTTCAAAGGTGGTCCAGTGGGCCTTGATACGATTGCTGCCACTGTTGGAGAGGAGTCCCAAACCATTGAGGATGTTTATGAACCATTTCTTTTGCAGATGGGGTTTATACAACGTACCCCCAGGGGAAGACTGGTTACCAATAAAGCCTATGCGCATTTCAATAGGGAGGTTCCGGGAGAATGACAGAATTCTCTAAGGTCTTTATCATTATTGGTATAATATTTATCGTAGTAGGGCTAATATGGACGTTTATTGGCAAATTGCCGGGTGATTTTTCGTTTACGAAAGGAAACACAACGTTCTATTTTCCTATCATGACTTCCATTATTGTGAGCGTCGTGCTATCATTAATTTTTTATATAATTGGTAAGTTTCGTTGATATAGAACAGGGAGAGAATTATGGATATAAAAGAATTTGATTTTCATTTGCCTGAAGAATTGATTGCTCAAACACCACTATTAAATAGAACATCCTCTCGTATGCTAGTGCTCGATAAAGAGACAGGGGAGACAAACCATCAGCATTTTTATGACTTGCCTTCCTATCTGGAGGCTGGCGATTGTCTCGTGTTAAACAACACTCGCGTATTGCCTGCCAGGTTATTCGGGACAAAAGAGGATACAGGTGCGAAGGTAGAAGTTCTGCTTCTTCATCAGCAAGAAGGTGATGTGTGGGAAGTACTTGTAAAGCCTGCCAAAAAGGTGAAAGAAGGAACTAGAATTACTTTCGGGGATGGACAATTAGTAGCAGAATGTACAGAGCTTAAAGAGCATGGCGGACGAATAGTACGCTTTAGGTATGAAGGTATTTTTCTAGAGGTGCTGGAGTCCCTTGGTGAAATGCCACTTCCTCCATACATTAAAGAGCAGCTGGAGGACCGTGAGCGGTATCAGACTGTATATTCCAAGGAGGAGGGCTCAGCAGCAGCTCCAACTGCAGGTCTGCATTTTACATCAGAGCTACTGCAAGAGATCCAGGCTATGGGAGTGGAGATTGCTTACATCACCCTTCATGTTGGATTAGGAACGTTCCGCCCGGTCAGTGCAGAAACAGTAGAAGAGCATGACATGCATGCAGAATTTTACGAGATGGATCAAGAGACAGCTGAAAAGCTAAAGCAAACACGAGCAAGAGGCGGACGTGTCATTACTGTGGGTACAACCTCCACACGAACGCTGGAGACTATTGTTCGTGATCATGGCGATTATACCGAGGCAAGAGGGTGGACGGACATTTTTATCTATCCTCCGTATGAATTTAAAGCGGTCGATGCTTTAATTACAAACTTCCATCTGCCAAAGTCAACATTGATTATGATGATCAGTGCCTTTGCTGGCAAGCAGCACGTTATGGCCGCCTATCAAGAAGCAATTGAACAACAGTATCGATTCTTTAGCTTCGGAGACGCCATGTTTATTAAGTAATTCAGCGCAACGAGAAAGGATAGAATTATGGCAATACAATACGAACACATTAAAACAGATAAACAGACGGGTGCCAGACTAGGGCGTGTCCACACACCTCATGGCTCCTTTGATACCCCAACCTTTATGCCGGTTGGTACGCTTGCAACAGTTAAAACGATGGCTCCAGAAGAGCTTAAGGAAATGGGTGCCAACATTATTCTGTCAAACACCTACCACCTCTGGCTGCGTCCTGGAGAGGATATTATCGAGGAAGCTGGTGGATTGCATAACTTCATGAACTGGGATGGATCAATCCTGACAGATTCGGGTGGGTTTCAAGTTTTCAGTCTTAGTAAACTGAGGGACATTAAAGAAGAAGGGGTACATTTCCGTAACCATATTAATGGGGAAAAGCTATTTCTTTCACCTGAAAAAGCAATGAACATCCAGAATGCACTAGGATCTGATATTATGATGGCGTTTGATGAATGTCCACCATATCCTGCGAGCTTTGATTATATGAAAAAATCTGTAGAGCGCACAAGCCGCTGGGCTGAACGTTGTCTGGACGCTCACAAGCGCCCTCATGACCAAGGCTTATTTGGCATAGTCCAGGGCGGGGAATACGAAGAGTTACGCCGTCAGAGTGCCCAAGACCTTGCATCCCTTGATTTTCCCGGGTATGCTATAGGTGGATTGTCTGTTGGCGAGCCGAAAGACGTAATGAACCGCGTGCTAGATTTTACTACACCACTGCTTCCAGAAGATAAGCCGAGGTATCTTATGGGAGTAGGATCACCAGACTCTTTAATAGATGGCGCCATTCGCGGTGTAGATATGTTTGACTGTGTATTACCAACAAGAATTGCTCGGAATGGAACGTGTATGACATCTCAGGGAAGGCTCGTCGTGCGTAATGCGAAATTTGCACGGGACTTCCGGCCAATTGATGAAGCTTGTAATTGTCATACATGCCGCAATTACTCTCGAGCATATATTCGTCATCTTGTTAAAGCAAATGAGACATTCGGCTTCAGACTAACAACTTATCATAACCTCTATTTTCTGTTAAACTTAATGGAGCAAGTTAGAGAAGCCATCCGGCAAGATCGCCTCGGGGATTTCCGCGAGGAGTTCTTCGAGCAATATGGCTTTAATAAACCTAATGCTAAAAACTTTTAATATTGGAAGGATGAATGGAACGTGAGTGGAACTTTAGCTTCAATTATTCCCTTGATTTTAATGTTTGTGATTTTCTATTTCTTATTGATTCGCCCACAACAGAAAAAACAAAAGCAAGTACAGCAAATGCAAGCTGACTTGCAAAAAGGCGATAAAGTAATTACGATTGGCGGATTACATGGAGATGTACATGCCATCAATGAAGGGTCTATTGTACTTATCGTAGAAGATGGAACGAAATTAACATTCGATCGATCTTCTGTAAGAGAAGTTGTCAATAAAGACTAATAAAAAAAGCGCTATTCCTCGGAATAGTGCTTTTTTTTATGGAGAGATTCCTATTGAGTACTGCTGCTCATGTTCACACCAATCATGCCACCAAGCAATGCGATAGCAACATATCCTGAGTGATAGAGCATTTGCGTTAATCCCATTCCTTCTTCATAACCGAGATAACGAAATAATAAGACGATGAGGGTAAAGCCTGCGCCTGTCAGCACCCCTAACAGCCAACCTTTTTCTTTCCCCTTCATACCTGATATAAAGCCACCAGCGAATAAGGTTAGTAATCCAATTACGAGTGTTGTCCACTGCAATGTCGATTCTGTCATTTCAGAGAAGCGGAGGATGATTGCTAGTATAAGGCTTGATACAGTCATTAGAATAAAAATGGCAATCCACCCGTACATTAGAGCCATCAAGCGGTCCTTTGTCATTGTGATTTCCCCCTGTTTGTCCATTTTCTACTAACATATGCACAAGAAGTTGAAATAGAATAAAATATTTCGCCTACTCCCCTGAATACATTAGTATAAATGGACAAGAAGAGGGGAACTGCAAATGGAGACAACCCTGGCTATCGCGGTCTTTCTAGTTAGCTATATATTTATAATGACAGAAAAAATAAATCGTGCCCTGGTCGCTTTGGCGGGTGGTTTTTTAATGCTATTGAGCGGGATATACAAATGGGAAGATGCTTATACAGATTTCATTGATTGGGGGACGATTACCCTTTTATTTTCCATGATGGTGCTAATTTCTATTACGAAAAAAACAGGTTTGTTTGAATACATTGCTATTCTAATGGCTCAGAAAGTGCAAGGATTCCCTGTTCCATTGTTGGTCGTAACAGCAGTGTTAACGGCGCTTGGGTCGGCATTGCTTGATAACGTAACTACTGTGCTTTTGTTTGTACCTATTCTGCTTACGCTGACGAACTTGTTACAATTACCGGTATTTCCGTATATGCTTACAGTTATTTTAAGCGCTAATATTGGTGGTACGGCAACGTTGATAGGCGATCCTCCCAATATTATGATTGGTCAGGCTGTAGAACACCTTACTTTCCTCTCGTTTGTCGTTCATCTAGGACCAGTAGTCCTAGTTATATTTGTTACAACGGTCTGCTGCTTAGCATTGATGTTTCGGAGGAAGTTACATACGAAGGAAGAATATAGGATGAAATTAATGGATATGAATGCAGAAAGCTATCTCATTAGGACTCCTATGCTGTATCAATCCATAGTAGTCCTTTCCCTTACGGTGAGCGGATTTTCACTCCACGCCTTTGTTCATGTGGAGTTGACTACCGTAGCGGTTTGTGGTGCATTGCTATTGCTTTTGTTGACACAAAAGGAAGCGGAAGCAGAGGAAATTTTTAAGCAAGTAGAGTGGATTACGCTGTTCTTTTTTATCGGGCTGTTTATGCTAGTTGGCGGGTTGGAACAAGTTGGTGTGATTGATGAGCTAGCAAGGGGGATTATGTGGATTACGGAAGGGGATTTACCATCAACGGCTCTGCTTCTATTATGGATTTCGGGTATTTTCTCTGGCATAGTGGATAATATCCCTTTTGTTGCTGCTATGATTCCTGTTATTCAGGAATTTCAGTCTTACGGCATTACTAATTTAGATCCATTGTGGTGGTCACTTGCGCTTGGGGCTTGTCTAGGCGGGAACGGTACATTAATCGGTGCATCTGCAAACGTAGTAGTTGCTGGCTTAGCATCAAGTGCTAAGCATCCAATAGGCTTTGTCAAGTTTTTGTTATATGGATTTCCTGTGGTTATCTTTTCTTTACTTGTTTCCACAATTTATGTGTACATCCGGTACTTACTTCCGTTTCTACACAACTCTCTTTAGGCATAACTCTATTCGTTTAGTTCACACTAAGAACATATTGTGTACAGAGAGTGGGAACGAACGTGGATGCAAACGAAATTTTCATTATTATAGCGAGAACCTTTGGAACCTATTTTGTTATTTTAATTATCTTTCGGTTCATGGGAAAGCGGGAAATTGGGGAATTAAGTGTATTAGATCTAGTTGTATTCATTATGCTGGCGGAAATAGGAGTATTCTCCATTGAAGAACCAAAGGACGAATTTATACATGCTGTTATCCCTATGGTCGTTTTATTGTTCATTCAACGAGGAACTGCCTGGGTTTCCTTGAAAAATCAGCGATTTAGAGATCTGGTCGATGGAAAACCTTCTGTTATCATTCGTAAAGGAAAAATAGACGAAAATGAAATGAGAAGGCAGCGGTACAATTTCGATGATTTGATGATGCAGCTGCGGGAGAATGGAACTAGAAATGTTGGAGATGTGGATTATGCTGTGTTAGAACCTTCTGGGAAGCTTTCCATATTTGAGAAGGATCCGCAAATGCCGCATGAAGGGTTTGTCCTTCCCCTTATTGTTGATGGAGAAATCCTCCACGATAATCTGAAGCAAAACCATAAAAATGAGGATTGGCTTAGGGAGCGGCTGAAAGAAAAAGGGTATGAGGAGATTCGGGATATTTCTTTCCTAACAATTGATCAGCAGAATAAATGGTATATTGACAAAAATAACGAACAATAAAGGAGTATACCTTTTAAGTAGAGAACCTATCATAAAATAGGAAAGTTTAGATTATGGGGGATAGCATACATGAGTATGGAATTTAATTGGCATAAAGAAGTAGAAAAACGGTGGGACGGAAATGTTCAATTCTGGTCAGATAAGAGTAAGGACATGTGGGAGAATGGGAGTCGTTCTTCCATAGTCCCTTTTTTTGAGAAGCATGTGGAAGCAGGGAGTCGAGTTGCTGACGTAGGCTGTGGAGATGGATATGGATCATACAAGCTGAACCAAGCAGGCTTTTCTGTTATTGGCGTAGATATATCACCAAAAATGGTGGAATATGCAAATCAGCAAGCGCAAGAAGGCTTGCAGTTTCAAGTTGGGGATCTATCATCGTTACCTTTTGAAGACCATTCCTTTGATGGATTAATTGCAATTAACTCAATGGAATGGACGGAGACTCCGCTTCTAGCTCTACAAGAAATGAGAAGGGTGTTAAAGCCTGGAGGTCATTTATGTGTCGGATTGCTCGGACCAACTGCTGGACCTCGTCAGAACAGCTATAATCGGTTATACGGAGAAAGTGTTATATGTAACACGATGATGCCATGGGAGCTGGAGCAGCTTGCCGCTGAGAATGGCTTTAGAATCAAGGATGGGGAGCCTGTCTATAAAGAAGGGGTAACAACAGCCCATACGGAAGCATTAGCTAGGCCGCTGCAACAAGCATTAACGTTTATGTGGTTATCTATGCTAGTGAAGCAATAGAATGTCAATCAGCCGCTTTCCATCGAGCGGCTGATTTTTTTATAGAAAGCCATGTATCATGATGATGCATGGGAAATCATGGTTTGATAAATCCTTTGAAGAATGGAAGCTGTTTCAGCTCGTCTTTCGTAATAAAACGGAATAAGAATAGTAGAGCAGTATAGCCAATAGTGAACACGACAAGCAGGACAAGGAATGACCACACATGATTGGTTGCATGGGGGAATAGGTCTTGCAGCCATTCTCCTCCAAGCCAGGTCATGATAATTAAGCTAACCATTTTGCAAATATCAATAAATGGTAAACGGAATTCAATAGCCTTCATTAGCGTAAACAGATGTAGGAAGGTGACGAGAATCACTCCAACTACTATAGCTAGGGCGACTCCCATTATGCCAAAATCAGGCTGTGTAGCTAAAGCAAGCAACACCCCGAATTTCACTACGGCTCCTATTAGGCTATTCCACATGGCTGCTTTAGCTAGGTCAAGAGCTTGTAAAGCAGCCTGTAGCGGAGCTTGAAAATATAGTAGTAGGAAGAAGGGCGACATTAGAACAAGAAATCGGGCAGCGTTACTACTGCCATACATAAAGCTCAATATAGGTGTTGCAAATAACGCGATAACGACGGTAGCTAGAGCACCTGAGGCAAAGGAAAGACGTATTGCCTGGTGAATCCGATAATGAATGAGCTGCTTGTCTTGTTTCGCACCTGCCTCACTGATATTAGGTACCAGAGCTACCGACAAGGAATGCGTAATAAAGGTTGGCAGCATGAGCAATGGAAGAGCGTATCCAGTTAATTCCCCATATTGCTTTGTTGCGATGGCTGTTTGTACGCCTGCAATCGCTAAGCTTTGTGCTACGAGTATGGGCTCCAGAAAGAAGGAGAGAGAGCCTACAAGTCTACTCCCTGTGGTAGGCAGTGCAATGGACATTAATTCCTGAAGGGTCTCTTTTCCTTCTTTTAAATAATTGGAAAATTTGTTGCGTATTTTTATCCGTTTTTTCACCTTAAACATCCGAATCATATATAACAAGGAGACGAACTCTCCAAGCACAACAGAAATCATCGCACCGGCTGCAGCATATTCCACCCCTAAGGGAGCTAGCGCACTTGTGAAAAAAGCGACACACGAAATGCGTACAATTTGCTCAATAACTTGAGAATACGCCTGAGGCTTCATGTTTTGCCGACCTTGGAAATAGCCTCGAAGTACAGATGAAATAGCTACTATAGGAACGATAGGACTGATTGCAAGAAGCGGATACAAGGTTCTTTCATCCGTTAATAGTGTTTTAGCAAGAAGAGGGGCAAGCATCACCATACCAGCTGTGAAAATAATGCTTAGTATTCCAGTTATGACAAGGGAGATGACGAGGATTTTTTTTATCTTCAATAGATCTCCGTGTGCTTCTGCCTCTGCTACTCGTTTAGAAATGGCTACTGGTAAACCAAATTGAGTGAGCGTGATAACGAGAATAAGAGTAGGAATCGCCATCATGTAAAGTCCTACTCCCTCCTCTCCCATGATCCTCGCGATAACAATGCGATTCACAAAGCCAAGGAATCTAGTAATCATGCCAGCAGCTATAAGAATCAGCGTCCCCTGTAGAAAGGTTTGCTTAGTCATATTAAAGCCCTACCTTCTCAAAAAATTGAAATTCATATACAATGAATGTATATGCGAAAAAGGTAGCCAAGCATGACAAGCATATAGAATGTTTTTCGAATCCACTCTAAGACGGGTGGGCTTTATTCTGTACATAGGACAATCAGAATGGATACAAGGGTTAGGATGATATGTAGTGGCATCATTACAAATTGTTAATGGAGGGGAACCACTTGGAAGAAAGTAAAAATGTAATGGAATGGAAGCGGATGGTTTATCCAGTGTTGCACAGTAAAGTGGAGGAATTTCAATTGCTAGGCTACCCTAATGCTCATGAAGAAGGTATATGGAAGTGTATGGTAGAGAAAGTATGGAAAGGAAAGCCAGAGAAGCGCCTGCACCAAATTGTTCAAGATATTTTCCATCTAAATATTGGTACTTATATGAGCTATTTGACGATTCAAGCTTATCAAGGGAATGAAGACTTAATGACTTCCATAAAAGCTTTAAGCGGGCCAATTCATGAGCAGCAAGATGAGACGGATGAGAACGCGCATTGACATCACTAGTACAACCTCTCTATAATTGCTTTACTAGCATAAAGTCAGTGAATGAATCGTAAATACGGAAGATATATATGGTTTTGGAAATCGAAGGAGGCACTTTTATTCATGATTAAGCGGGGACGTATCGTTGCATTTTTCCTCCTCATACTACTCTTTGCAGGAACAATAAGTACAACGATACAAGGGATTACGAAGGACATACGATTAGGACTCGACCTTCAAGGCGGCTTTGAAATACTATATGAAGTCACACCAATTGAAGAAGATCAGGATCTAAACAGAGATGTGTTAGAGGATACAGTAGAATTACTTACAAACCGTGTTAACGTACTCGGTATTAGCGAAACTAACATAAATATTGAGGGCGAAGACCGAATTCGTGTGCAATTGGCAGGGATTGATGATCAAGACAAAGCGAGAGAGCTTCTCTCAACATCTGCAAGATTATCATTCCGGACAATTGATGATGATCAGATTCGCATTAACGATAAACCATTAAGCCTGGAAATGGATGAAGAATCTACAGACACCTCTCCTGATACTGAAGAAGGGGAAATCTTCGACGGGAACGATCTCGTGGAAGGAAGTGCTTCGCAAGAATTTGGCCCATCTGGTGCCCCTATCGTTACACTTAAGGTGAAGGACGCTAACGATTTTGCGAGTGTTACAGAAAAGGTGAAATCTCTTGTGAATTCCGACGTCTCTGTACCATATTCGCCAAATGCAATGGTAATATGGATGGACTATCAGGAAGGCGATTCTTTTGTTGAAGAATTACAAAAACCAGCAGATGAACGCAAATATATTTCTGCACCTAATGTTGACCAAACCTTAATGACTAACAATGTTCAAATTAACGGAGATTTTACGAAGGAAGAGGCTCAGGAGCTTGCCAAGATATTAAATGCTGGCTCGCTTCCCGTTAACATGGAGGAGTTATATTCCAATTCCGTGGGAGCGCAGTTTGGTGAGCAGGCAATGAATAAAACCATTCTTGCTGGTTCTATTGGTATTGGCTTAATATTTGTCTTTATGATGCTTTACTATCGTCTCCCTGGTGTGGTAGCCACTATCACATTAAGTGTGTATATCTATTTAATTCTGCAAGTATTTGAATGGATGAACGGAGTGTTAACATTACCTGGTATTGCGGCACTCGTACTAGGAGTAGGTATGGCTGTTGACGCTAATATCATTACCTATGAACGGATAAAGGAAGAGTTGAGGTCTGGTAAATCAACTATTTCTGCTTTTAAAGCGGGTAACAGTCGCTCATTAAGTACAATATTGGATGCTAATATAACAACTCTATTAGCAGCGATTGTTCTATTTAGCTTCGGTACAAGCTCCGTTAAAGGATTTGCGACCATGCTAATATTAAGTATAATCGTAAGCTTCCTTACAGCTGTGTATGGTTCCCGCCTGCTATTAGGCTTGTGGGTAAACAGTAAAGCATTAAATAAGAAGCCTGGTTTCTTTGGTGTCCGGCAAAAGGATATCCAAGATATTGCTGATGATGAGGAAGTGGAGCCGAAAGTATTCGGGCGTTCCTTTGACTTCGTGAAGCACCGTAATAAGTTTTTTGCAATATCTATATTACTTGTTGTATTTGGGGTAGGATTTATATCCTTTACGGGCTTGAATGTGGGCATTGACTTTACAAGTGGGTCGCGTGTCCAAATACAAGCAGATAATTCAGTCACTGCTGAGGATGTAGAACAAGATTTTCAAGATCTTGGATACGCACCGAAGAAGGTAGTTGCTTCTGGGGATAACAAAGATGTGGCGGTCGTACGCTTTGATAAAGTGTTAACTAAAGAAGAAATTGCCGAAATAAAGAGTGAAATTGGTAAGCAATACAGCAGTGCTGAGAATGTTAGTACAAGTGTCGTTTCCTCTATTGTAGGGGAAGAGCTCGTGAAGAATGCGATTTACTCTGTGCTGATTGCCTCTATTGGTATCATTATCTATGTGACCATACGATTTGAAATTTACTTTGCTTTAACAGCGATTGTGGCGCTCTTACACGATGCCTTTTTCATTGTGGCACTGTTTAGTATTACAAAGTTGGAGTTTGATATTACTATTATCGCTGCAATACTGACAATCGTCGGGTATTCCGTCAACGATACCATTGTTACCTTTGACCGGATTAGGGAAAACTTGAAGAAGAAAAAGCGTGTCAAGACATTCAAGGAACTATCTGAGATTGTCAATCGAAGCTTAATGCAAACACTAGCACGTAGTATAAATACGGTCCTAACCGTCATATTTGCTGCATTAATGCTGTTATTATTTGGAGCTACCTCTATCACTAATTTCTCCTTCGCTCTAGTGATTGGATTACTAGCCGGTACGTACTCCTCCCTCTTCATCGCTGCTCAGCTGTGGTTAGTTTGGAGAGGCAGCATGCTTAAGAAAAAGCCAATCAAATACGAAGAGAAAAAGAAACCTTCTGGTCCACAAGTATAAAATGACCTATTATAAGCCCCTGAATGGCGTATGCTATTCCAGGGGCTTTATAGTGCATTAGCATTAATGATGTTATATTGTTCCGAATAAGGAGATAGTGGAAGACCTTGGTGCGAGATAGTTTGAAGGGATGGGTCAAGCGTTTAACAGTGAAAGGTATCGCCTGAAAGTCACTCGCTTTCTGCCTGTCGTGTAAAGACGAATTAAGCGAAGCTATTCCAACCACTCAACTCATCTTTCCACAACAGACCAGCTATAATGCGCATGATGCCTATTGTTTTCTCCTTCGTATTTATAAAAACATTGTTTAATGAAGTTTTCTATCTTCGTTTTTAGTTCTTTTTCAGCTGGGAATAGTATAGTAAAGTAAAGGAATAAATGGATGGGATGGACTAGGAGAGGAGTAATAGAATGAAAGGTCAAAAGAATTTTATATTTGCACTGATTTTTGCGTTAATTGTTGCTATTTTTGCTGTTATTAATGTGGACCCAGTAGAAGTGAATTATCTATTTGGATCCGGGCAGGCACCGCTTGTGCTGGTCATATTGGGTTCAGTTCTTATGGGAGGTCTTATCGCTGGTACATTTGGGATGGTGCGCTTATACAAATTACAACGAGAAAAAAGAACACTAGAACAGCAATTGAAACAATATGAGCTTGAACAAACGCATCATAGCTCTACGGTAGACACAAGCGATGAAGAACAGCGCTCAAAAGAGTCTGAACCATCCAAAAATAGTTAAAATAGAAAGGCAGTTTACTACCCCTGACCCGCTCTTGTATAATTAGTAGGTCAGGGGTGAATCTATGTTACGGAGTAAAGCTAAATGGAATTATGTTCAAAGTGATGAGCATGCCATGCCAATAGATGATTCGTTATCGGCATTAACTAATCAATTGTTGCGTCAAAGAGGTATTCATACAAAGGAAGCTGCGGATTATTTTTTATCCCCAAAGCTTAATCATTTACATGACCCGATGCTCATCCATGATATGGATAAAGCGGTATCGCGAGTGAAAGAAGCTATTACAAATGAAGAACGTATATTAGTATTTGGAGATTATGATGCAGATGGGGTAAGTTCTACTGCTTTATTAATAGAAACGTTGAGAGAATTAGGCGCTGTAGTAGACTACTATATCCCTAACCGTTTTACAGAAGGCTACGGGCCAAATGAGCAAGCCTTTCACAAAGCAAGTGAGGCAGGAATATCCCTTATTATTACGGTAGACACAGGGATTGCAGCTCACCATGAGGCTCTGGTAGCCAAAGAGTTAGGTATCGACTTAATTATTACCGATCACCACGAAATTCAAGAAACTCTCCCAGCAGCATATGCTGTGGTACATCCTAAATGCTCTCCTTCTTATCCCTTTCAAGAGCTTGCGGGTGTAGGGGTGGCATTTAAATTTGCCCACGCACTGTTAGGTGATTTACCCAAGCATTTACTAGATTTAGTTGTTATTGGGACGATTGCAGACCTAGTGCCTTTACATGGGGAAAACAGAGTTTTAGCTTACTATGGTCTACAGGCTCTAACCCGTTCGTTGAGACCTGGAATTCAAGAGTTAAAGAAGGTTTGCAGTCTGGAAGGAACGATGACAGAAGAAGATATTGGATTTGCTATCGGTCCGCGTCTCAATGCTGTTGGTCGTCTTCAGGATGCTTCTCCGGCTGTCGAACTAATGCTTACCGAAGACAATGATGAGGCTGCTATGCTAGCCAATCAAATTCACGAATTGAACCAAGAGCGTCAACAAATTGTCGCAGATATTGCCAAAGAAGCAGAAGCAATGCTGGAAGCAGAAGGGGATATTCTACCTTCTGTTATTGTTGTGGCTAAAGAAGGATGGAATCAAGGTGTATTAGGTATAGTTGCCTCCAGATTGGTAGGGAAATACGATAGACCTGCTATCGTTCTTTCGATAGATTCAGAAAATAATACGGCTAAAGGATCCGCACGAAGCATAGATGCATTTGATTTATTTACAAATTGTATGGAAGTACGAGATTTATTCACTCATTTCGGAGGACATGCCCAAGCGGCTGGAATGACACTGCCATTGAACCATGTTGATATTGTGCGTGAAGAGCTATCTGCAAAGGCTGACGCTCAATTAGCACCAGAGGATTTTGCGCAAGTACTAAACATTGATCAGACTCTAGAGATACAGTCCATCACGTTGGAAGCTATTGATGATGTGAATAAATTAGCTCCTTTTGGTATGGGAAATCCGAAGCCATTGTTTGCTCTAGAGAAAGAAACTCCGTCGGAAATTCGGCAAATTGGCAGCAAGTTAAACCACTTAAAGGTAAAGTTATCTGCTGATGGCAAGGAAATGGATGCGGTTGGATTTGGACTGGGAGATGTGTACACGCGTATTGCTCCGAAGTCGAGGTTGACCATTGTTGGAGAGCTTTCGATAAATGAATGGAATGGGCGAAAAAAACCCCAGTTAATGATGAAGGACCTGCAAGTTGATGAATGGCAGTTATTTGATTATCGGGGTAATCGACATCTTCAAAAAACAGTACAGGATGTACCCAAGGACAATACGTTAGCACTGTATCATCACCCAGTTCCACGAGAGGAAGAATGGATGTTTGGTACATTTGATGTGTTAGAGGTTGTCGAGGATGAGATGGCTGATGATTTACCTTTAGAGGAAGTAGATCACTTACTTATTATGGATCTTCCACCCTCACTGGAGCGTTTATCTACTCTCCTTCATAAACTGGCACCAAAGAACATTTATGCCTGTTACCGAACAGATGATGCGGCTTTTCTAAAAACAGTTCCAACAAGAGAACATTTCAAATGGTTCTACGGTATGTTAATGAAACGAAAGCAATTCCATCTACAGAATGAAGGACCAAAGCTTGCTGCACATAAAGGCTGGTCCGTCGATGCTGTGGAATTTATTACAAACGTGTTTTTTGAACTTGAATTTGTTAGAATAGAGAATGGACTTGTGACGCTACATGACAATCCTTCTAAGAAGGATTTGTCAGAATCAACGTTATATCAATCTAAACATGACTATTTAACCGTCGAGCAAACATTATATTTTTCATCCTATCGACAGTTAAGAGCCTGGTTGGAAGAGCAGTTCAATCAGGGTGCGCACCCTAAGGAGGAAGTAATCAATGAACCTTAAAGATTATGTTACAGTGGTAGAAGATTGGCCATCAGAGGGAATTAAATTCAAAGATATTACCACTTTAATGGATAATGGAAAAGCATTTAAAACAGCGGTAGATCAAATTGTGGAGTATGCGAGTGAGAAGGAAATTGACCTTGTTGTAGGTCCGGAAGCTCGTGGCTTTATTATTGGCTGCCCAGTTTCCTATGCAATGGAAGCTGGATTCGCCCCGGTACGTAAGGAAGGAAAACTTCCTAGAGAGACAATCAAAGTGGATTATGGTTTAGAATATGGTAAGGATGTCCTGACTATCCATAAGGATGCTATCAAGCCTGGTCAACGTGTTCTTATTACAGATGATTTATTAGCTACTGGCGGGACAATTGAAGCTACTATTAATTTAGTTGAACAGCTAGGCGGTGTTGTAGTCGGCTGTGCATTCTTAATTGAATTAACGTACCTTCATGGACGTGAAAAGCTGGATGGCTACGACATTTTAACGCTTATGCAATATTAAGATAAGAGGAGTGCTCTGTAACGAGTACTCTTTTCCTATAGTATTTAATGAAAAAGTGATATAATAAATACATTCCACGACTTTTACCAACATAGGTAAAAGTCGTATTTTTCAATTGTAATCAAAATGGTTTATATTACTAATAATTTTCTATACAATCAATATAACATTTATTATAGTTAGGTTAAGAGCAAACGGTCTTGTTGACGAATTTTACTCATAAAGGTGATAGGATGTCTAAAGATAAAATTTTGACAGCAGATGAAGTGGTGGAACAAGCGAGCGGGTACCTTTCCGACGAAGATACTTCTTTTATTCGTGGTGCATATGAATATGCACAAGAAGCGCATAAGGAGCAATATCGGAAATCAGGGGAGCCTTATATCATTCATCCTGTCCAAGTAGCTGGAATACTAGTAGAGCTTGAGATGGATCCTGTGACGATTGCAGGTGGCTTCTTACATGATGTAGTAGAAGACACCGATGTAACCGTTGAGGATCTTGAGAATGATTTCAACCAGGAAGTCGCTATGCTCGTGGATGGTGTAACGAAGCTTGGTAAAATTAAATATAAGTCGAAAGAGGCACAGCAAGCTGAAAATCACCGTAAAATGTTTGTAGCGATGGCTAAGGACATACGTGTCATTCTTATTAAGTTAGCAGACCGTCTGCATAATATGAGAACGCTCAAACATCTTCCGCCTGAAAAACAGAGACGAATTTCTAATGAAACGTTAGAAATTTTTGCTCCGCTGGCACATCGCCTTGGTATTTCGACCATTAAGTGGGAGCTGGAGGACACTGCCCTCCGCTATTTAAATCCTCAGCAATACTATCGTATCGTTCATTTAATGAAGCAGAAACGAAATGAACGAGAGCATTATATTGGGGAAGTCATGGACGAAATTAACAATCAATTAGATGATGTTAAGATTACTGCGGACATATCTGGTCGTCCAAAACATTTATATAGCATTTATCGTAAGATGGTCTTAGAGAATAAGCAATTCAATGAGATATATGACTTACTTGCTGTTCGGGTTATTGTAAATAGTATTAAGGATTGCTATGCAGTACTAGGCATTATTCATACATGCTGGAAGCCTATGCCTGGTAGATTCAAGGATTATATCGCTATGCCAAAGCCAAACCTTTATCAGTCGCTTCATACGACTGTTATTGGACCAAAGGGCGATCCATTAGAAGTACAAATTCGTACCCAGGACATGCACGATATTGCTGAGTATGGAATTGCTGCTCATTGGGCGTATAAAGAAGGCAAGAATATTGATCAGAGCAATCAATCCTTTGATGAGCGGTTAAGCTGGTTCAGGGAAATTTTAGAATGGCAAAATGAAACGCATGATGCAGAAGAATTTATGGAGTCCCTTAAGGTCGACCTGTTCTCGGACATGGTGTATGTGTTTACTCCAAAAGGAGATGTCATTGAGCTTCCATCTGGTTCAGTACCAATCGACTTTGCGTATCGGATTCATACGGAGGTAGGGAATCAAACGATAGGGGCAAAGGTCAATGGCAAGATGGAGCCTCTGGATTATAAGCTGAAAACAGGCGACATTGTAGAGGTAATGACTTCTAAGCATTCCTATGGTCCTTCAAAGGACTGGATTAAGATTAGTCAAACATCCCAGGCTAAAAATAAAATAAAACAGTTTTTCAAGAAGCAGCGACGGGATGAGAACATCGCTAAAGGAAGAGAACTCGTTGATAAAGAAATTCGAAGCATGGACCTTGAACCGAAGGAAGTACTAACATCGGATAATCTGAAGCGAGTAGCCGAGAAGTTTAATTTTAACAATGATGAGGATATGTATGCTGCTGTTGGGTATCACGGTATAACAGCAGCTCAAATTGCAACTCGTCTCACAGATAAGATGCGCCAGAAGCCATTAAAGACGCAAGATTTAGAGGAAACGCTTGAAGGAGTTCAAAATGAAATGAAGGCAACACCTTCAAAGCCTGCCTCTAAGAAAAAGGATTCTGGTGTGAAGGTGAAAGGAGTAGACAACCTCCTCGTCCGTTTATCGCGATGCTGTAACCCTGTTCCAGGAGATGATATTGTAGGATATATCACGAAAGGTCGTGGTGTATCTGTTCACCGCTCTGACTGTCCGAACGTTCATACAGAGGATGTTAAGCATCGTTTGTTACCTGTTGAGTGGGAGAATACAGGAGAGGATAGTAAGCAATATAGCCTCGATATCGAAATTTCCGGCTATGATCGCCGTGGCCTGCTGAATGAGGTGCTACAGGCAGTAAATGAAACGAAAACTAATATAACGGCTGTTTCAGGTAAATCAGACCGTAACAAGATGGCAACCATTCATATGACGATCCTTATTCATAATATTGGTCATTTGAGGAAAATTGTTGATCGTATTAAACAAATACCAGATGTATATACCGTTAGAAGAATGCTACAGTAAGGGGAATTCAAGGTGAGAGCTGTTATTCAAAGAGGAAAACAAGCAAGTGTTACAGTAAATGGAGAACAGACAGGCTTTATTAAAAATGGCTTAGTTGTACTCTTGGGTGTAACACATGATGATACAGAAGAGGATGCAAAATATCTCGCAGATAAAATTGTACATCTCCGCATTTTCGAAGATGAAGAGGAGAAGATGAATGATTCATTGAAGGATGTAGAAGGTCAATTGCTTTCTATCTCCCAATTCACCTTGTATGGGGAGACGAAAAAGGGTCGGCGTCCTAACTTTATGAAGGCAGCCAAGCCGGGTCCTGCAAAAGAGCTTTATGAAACGTTTAATACATTGGTTGAGGAACAGGGAGTGCCTGTGGAAAAAGGGGCATTTGGAGAAATGATGGATGTTCAGCTTACCAATGTAGGACCGGTTACTTTAATTGTGGACAGTGAAGACCGTCATAAAAAAGGCTGAGGACTCAGTCTAATGATATAGAGCAGTAAAAGCTCAGCACATTATATATGTGCTGAGCTTTTTTTGGATACAGCCTATTTAGAAAAATACTCCATTAACCCAGTGGTAATTCCCTTTGAGACATTCTCTTGATAATCGTTGGTACGCACGTACGTTTCTTCCTGTTTATTAGAAAGGAACCCAAGCTCTAACAGCAAGGAAGGTTGACGATTCTCTCTAATAACGTGGAAATCTTCTTGTTTTGCTTTACGGTCGTCTAGGCCTGTGGCTTTTACCATAGCGGCCTGTACCGTTTTGGCAAGCTCGCGGTGATGACTATCGTAATAAAAGGTTCCAATTCCGTTAGCAGAAGGGGCCTCTGGAAAGCTGTTATAATGAAGGCTTAGAAATGCATCTGCATCTTGGATGTTCGATGTGGCAGCTCTTGAGCTCAAGGCCACGTATGAATCTGTTGATCGCGTCATAATAACATTTGCTCCGGCCATTTTTAATCGATTCTCTAAGTGTTTCGCTGTGCTTAATACGACTTCTTTCTCGAATATCCCACTTGCGCCAATGGCTCCAACATCTCGTCCGCCATGACCAGGGTCTATGACAATTGTTTTATTCCGTAAACCAGGGGAAGACGGCTCGTTAATATATCCGTCGCTTGGGGACACAATCCAATCGGCTACATATGCAGAATGGCCATTGTACTCAATCTCGTACCAATTATCTTCATGATTCAACACCTTAAATTGATCTCCCGTACCACCACGGCCTACTATTGATGTATCGGTAGAAGGACCTTCTCGAATATTGGTGGCATTATATAAAAACGTAATCCAGTCCTCTTGCTTCGCCGTTTCCCCTTTTTGAGATACTAGCCAGCTGGCTATCCAACCAGAAGTTCCGTTTGAGAGAGTAATGTAATACCAGCCGTCTTCCTCTTTGGAAAAGGAGAGGCTGGTTCCTTCCTTTACTTTTCCAATGAGGTCGCTTTGTACGTTTGGTTTTGCTCTTACATGTAAAACAGGTGTTTCCACAGTTATGGTTCCTGACTGATTTGTTTTATTAGAAGCATTTGCATTTGCTATTAAGAATTCATTAGCAACCCAGCCTTGTTTTTGTTGGTAGGCTATTTTGGTCCATGTATTTTTCTTTTCCAGTATTTCTACAGACATACCTTTATTTAGCTGGTCCAACACAGATGAAGAGGTGCTAGGCTCTTCTCTTACATTTAAATGGTTTGCATTAATGATAGTGCTGGATTGGGGAGAAGAAGAGGTGATGCTGATGTAATTCTTATAAACATATCCTGTTTCTCCCTTATAGCTGATTTGCACCCAGTCTTCCTTCTGTTGTAGAAGAGGGGCTTCTTCTCCTTCTTGTAGTGCTCCGATAACACTACTGGAGGAAGAGGCTTCGCTTCTTACTCGTAATTCATCGGCATTTGAAGTAATAGTGGATGATGAGTCCTCTGTGATGCTGACATGCCAGCTGGCAACCCAGCCTGTAGTATCGCTATCCGCTTGAATTTTAATCCAATCATTTTCTTGAGAGAGGATTGTATAGGATTCCTGTTTATGTACCTCTCCTATTGCTTTGTAGCTAAGTCCTGGACCTTCCCTAACTTGTAAGGGCTCAGCATTTACTTCTACTTGCCCTTCAGCTGAAACAGATGAACCTGTAGTAGCAGTGAAGGTTGTAAAAAGCATTAGGATAAAGAGAAGTACTCGTAGCTGTTGGTGCAAATTGTCTTACCCCCTTTAATTGGATAGAACAGTATAGTATTTACTCTACACACGTTCGACATACTAAAAAAAATTCCTTCCGTCATGAAAAAAATTTTACGTTTAGGGAAAACTAATCAAAAAGAGCTGGAGAAGGGGTAACATATGAAGGAAAGCTACAAACAAAGGAGCATGAAACAAGCATCTCAGGATATATTTGGCATGACATATCATAAAACTTGTGAGACAGATTCATTTTATAGTAAAATCACTATGGCAGAAAGCTATGGAGTTACAAGAGATGATATAGAAACTGTGAAACAAAATATGAAACGTGGTTGACAGGTTGTGATTTACTCCTTATGATAGTAATCAATTCAATCTTTTATTTTCAACCAAACATGCTTTGTAACAAGCTATGAGAATATAAACACATGAAAGCTATAAGAATTAGATCCAATGAGGGAAAAAGTAATTAAAGGACAGTTGGTTAGAGAGAAAGTGCCGTTGGCTGAAAGCACTTTTGCAAGCTGCTTTAATGAAAGACATTTCTTAGGTTTCTCATCGAACCCAGCGGTAGTAGGTGTAGAACGTACGCAGGCGTTAACTGCTAAAGAGGAAGCACAAATGTGCTTCAACTAGGGTGGCAACGCGGGAATATCCCGTCCCTATTCGATGCAGAAGTCGAATAAGGGACGGGATATTTTTATTTTTCATAAGAGTTAGTCATTTAAAGGAGGATATATATGAGTAATATGAAAGGCCCTCGAGGGACGCAGGATATCTTACCAGGTTCGGTTGAAAAGTGGCAATATGTCGAGACGGTGCTTCAGGATATTTGCAATCGTTACAACTATAAAGAGATAAGAACCCCAATCTTTGAACATACAGAATTGTTTCAACGTGGAGTAGGGGATTCCACTGATATCGTACAAAAAGAAATGTACACATTTGAAGATCGAGGAGGTAGAAGTGTTACGCTTCGCCCCGAAGGAACTGCCTCTGTTGTACGCTCGTTTGTGCAGCATAAGGTGTACGGTTCTCCCAATCAACCAACAAAGTTGTTTTACTTTGGACCTATGTTTCGTTATGAAAGACCACAGCAAGGGAGAATGCGTCAATTTGTACAATTTGGTGTAGAGGCACTAGGAAGTGACGATCCCGCCATTGACGCTGAGGTTATTGCTCTTGCTATGAATGCATATCAGGAATTAGGGCTTACTTCTTTGAAGCTGGTTATCAATAGTCTTGGAGATAAACAAAGCAGGAACAGGCATAGAGAAGCATTAAAGCAACACTTCACCCCACACAAAGAGGAACTATGTGAAGATTGTCAATTGCGTCTTGAATCAAACCCAATGCGTATTCTTGACTGTAAGAAGGATAGAGATCATCCAGCGATGGCAACAGCCCCATCTATCTTGGATTATCTGAATAACGATTCTCGTGAGTATTTTGAGACAGTGAAAGCTGTACTTGATAACATGGGTATTCCATATGAAATCGATCCTAATCTTGTTCGGGGACTTGATTACTACAACCATACTGCTTTTGAGATTATGAGTGAGTCAGAAGGGTTCGGTGCTATCACTACATTAAGCGGTGGCGGTCGATATAATGGATTGGTAGAAGAAGTTGGTGGACCGGAAACAGCAGGAATTGGCTTTGCCATGAGTATTGAACGCCTGTTGATGGCGTTAGAGGCAGAAGGAATTGAATTACCTATAGATGAGAAATTGGATTGCTACCTAGCAACCCTTGGAGATGAGGCGAAGCAAGAAGCAGCTGGTATCATTTATAAACTTCGTCAGGAAGGTATTCAAGTAGACAAAGATTACGCAGGTAAGAAAATGAAGGCTCAATTTAAAGCAGCTGATCGCCTGAAAGCTCGATACGTTCTCGTGTTAGGGGAAGAGGAATTACAAAATAATCAAATAAACGTAAAGAACATGGAAACAGGGGAACAAAACACGATAGCTATTCAAGAAGTAGTTCAGCACATGAGATCGGAATTAAAGGAGGACTAAATAATGGCGCTAGAGAGACAAATGAGTGGCTATTTACGTGAAAGCCAAATTGATGAAAAGGTAAAATTAAAAGGTTGGGTGCAAAAACGACGTGATTTAGGAGGGCTTATCTTCATTGATCTTCGCGATCGCTCTGGAATTGTTCAAGTCGTTTTTAATCCAGAGGTCTCCAGTACAGCACTACAGACTGCTGAAAAAGTAAGATCAGAATACGTTATTGAAATAGAGGGAAGTGTTATCGCGAGAGACGAGGCTACAGTAAATCAAAATCTTGCTACTGGCTCTATTGAAGTATTAGCAGATTCGATTACTATCTTGAATCAGTCTAAAAACCCTCCTTTTCTGCTTCAGGATGAGACAGATACATCGGAAGAGCTAAGGCTTAAATATCGTTATTTAGATTTGCGCCGTACACCATTACAAGAAACATTTAAATTACGCCACCAAGCCACTCAAGCAATTCGAACCTTCTTGAATAATGAAGAATTTCTTGAAATGGAAACACCAATGCTGACTAAGAGTACACCTGAAGGGGCTCGTGACTATCTTGTACCGAGCCGTGTACATCCTGGTGAATTCTATGCGCTTCCACAATCACCGCAAATCTTCAAACAGCTCATTATGATGTCTGGGTTTGAGAAGTATTACCAAATAGCACGTTGTTTCCGGGATGAGGACTTACGTGCTGATCGCCAGCCAGAGTTTACGCAAGTTGATATTGAGACTTCCTTTATGACTCAGGAAGATATCCAAGACATGACAGAGCGTATGATGAAGAAGGTTATGAAAGAAGTAAAAGGCATTGATATTACCACTCCATTTCCTCGCTTAAGGTATGATGAAGCAATGGAGCGCTATGGTTCTGATAAACCTGATACTCGCTTTGGTTTAGAGCTGGTTACTATTTCAGAAATTGTGAAGCAGTCTGATTTTAAAGTATTTAGAACAGCTGTAGAACAAGGTGGAAGTGTAAGTGCTATTAATGTAAAAGGAAAAGCATCTGAATACTCTAGAAAAGACATTGATAAGCTGACGGAGTTTGTGAGCATTTATGGCGCTAAAGGTCTAGCTTGGCTTAAACACAATGAAGGGGCATTCCAGGGTCCAATTAGCAAGTTTATACAAGGGGAAGAAGCAGAAAATCTACGTTCTGTATTGAATGTAGAAGATGGCGATCTGCTGCTGTTTGTGGCTGATAAGACATCTGTTGTCCAGGAGAGTCTTGGTGCACTGCGTCAAAAGCTTGCAAAAGAATTAGACCTTATCGATGATAGTACATTTAATTTCCTTTGGGTAACAGATTGGCCATTGTTTGAATACGATGAAGACTTAGGTCGATATTTTGCAGCCCACCATCCGTTCACTATGCCAGAGCGAGAAGATATTCCTAAAATGGAAGAAGCGCCTGGCGAAGCACGAGCTCAGGCATATGACTTGGTATTGAACGGATATGAAATTGGAGGAGGAAGTCTGCGTATTTATGAAAAAGAGCTGCAGGACAAAATGTTCGAAGTGCTTGGATTCAGTAAAGAGGAAGCAGAAGAGCAATTCGGCTTCCTGCTCGAAGCTCTTGAATATGGAGCTCCACCACATGGTGGGATTGCACTTGGGTTTGACCGTTTTGTCATGATTCTGGCAGGGCGCACTAACCTTCGTGACACCATCCTATTCCCTAAAACAGCATCAGCGTCAGACTTACTAACAGAAGCTCCTGACAGTGTGAGTACGGAGCAATTACACGAGCTACATTTAGAATTAAACGGCAAAGCTAAGCAAAAACAAAATGAACAGGAATGAGAAACCAATTCTCGTTTAAGACGGTTTTAGCTTGTAGAGAAACATAAGTTTTTCTACAAGCTTTTTTTATTATGATGATAGTTAATATTTGTATATGGACTCCTTAAACACTGCTTTGAGAAAGCTCTACACATTCGTATTTATTCGCTCTGACCCTTTTGTACTGGATAAGCAGCTGAGAAGGAGGGGAGGGTTATTGGAAGGGGCATTAGGTATTGTTTCCTATCCACACTCCTCGGAAATATACGAACATCTGAGACACTTAGGAAGAGGGAGGAAGGAGAAGAGAAAGAGGCAAAGAGGTTATCCTTTTGTATAGACGTTGTTTCAGAAATGAGTATAAAAACCCAATTTCAATTACTAGTGCGAAGCAGTTGATAGAATACCAGTTGTATGCTATGATACTTATACAAACTTAACCAATCCTGATGTGTTCGTTAAGCATCCAAATCGTTTTGACCGAACATTTTATTTACGGGAACCCGGTGTTTCCGAAGGGCGTGCAAGCCTCGTTGCTAACGAGAGGACGCACAAGCTTCGGAACAGGGCACCCACCTGCCAGCGTGCGGGTTCAAAACATTGGCTTTAAGACGGCACGATTGGGATTGGTTGTTGTACATAAAAAGGCCTTGAGGGTATCCTCAAGGCCTTTCGTGTGTCTATGTTACTTAGCAACTTGCTCTAAATTACCGTTTTTCTCCATTCGGAACGCTGCTTTAGATTGATCGTCTTCATCGAAGACCACCATTTTACGTGCGCGATCCATTATCTGGATTAATACTTGGTAGTCTTCCTGAACTGCATTATATTGCTTTTCTATATATTGTATTTTCTGCTCTAGCTTGGCTTTCTCTTCTTTCAGCACAGCATTCTCTTGTTCTAGTTCCATAGCTTTAGATTGAGACTTACTAGAAGCATGATAATGGTTTCTTAGTGCTTTTACTTGTCGTATAACGTGTTCAAAGGTAATTTCTTCTTCCTGGTTTTGATACACGGGCTCTTGGTATGAAATAGGTGCAGCTGGTTCAGATGTTTTCTGGGTAGCTGGCTTCCAGCCCATTTCTTCCTGGTCCTCTTCCGAGAATACCATCGTAGAAGTAAATGGTTTTCTGTCTACCTTTTGCTGGCTTGCTATAGCTCGTTTTTTCTCTTTTCGCTGTCGTTTTGCTATATCGATAGCTTGAATATATTTTTTGCGTACCTCTGCATTCCATCTAAATCCGCATGCAGCTGAGGTACGATTCAAGTGATCTCCCACCTCATCAAATGCCTTTAGCTGTGTGCTGCCCTCTCGAATATGACGTAATACCGTCTCTGCTAAAAGTAAATCATCCTCATGAGACCAGGCGTCTTGCCTTACTTTAACCATATTGTTTTCCATCTCCGTATCTCCTTTATCCTTTTGTAATTTAATAGAACTAGTTTGTGAATGTGAGTTGTCAGCTGTACCAAAATCTCTGACATTATCATGTTCGTGATGTGGTTGGCTGTTTTCTTTAGTGTCTATTGTTAACGGATAATTGGAAAATATACCTTTCCTATGGAGATATTTGTTATTTTTTCTTATTTTCTATGCTTTCATATACCTGACTCAGTCCTTTTTCGAACTTTCCTGTCTTTTTCGGTGAATAGTAGACAGCGTTTTTAATAGAATCCGGTAAATATTGCTGATTCACCCAGGCATTTTCGTAGTTATGAGGATACTTATATTCAATACCGTGGCCGAGATACTCAGCACCTTTATAATGGCTGTCCTTTAAGTGCTTTGGTACGTCTCCGCTTTTTCCCTTTCTAATATCGCTAAGTGCTGCATCTAACGCTTTATATGCTGAATTTGATTTAGGGGATAGCGCTAGTTCCACAATCGAGTTGGCTAGAGGGATCCTTGCTTCAGGGAAGCCTAACCGTTCTGCGGCTTCTACAGCAGCGATGGCCCTTGGACCTGCTTGGGGATTGGCAAGACCAATATCCTCATAAGCAATGACAATCATCCTTCGAGCGATGCTATCTAAGTCTCCGGCTTCAATTAGTCTCCCTAAATAATGGAGGGAAGCTTGCACATCGCTTCCTCTTATGGACTTTTGAAAAGCAGACAATACATCATAATGCGCATCTCCATCCCTATCATGAGAAAAGCTTTTCTTCTGCATACACTGCTCTGCTGTTTCTAAATCGATATAAACTACACCATTGTTATTTTCAGGTGTAGAGAATACAGCTAGCTCTAGGCCATTTAAAGCTGCTCGTAAATCTCCGTTTGAGGAAAAAGCGAAATGGTTCATAGCCTCCTTTGTTATATCAATTGTATATTGACCTACACCATATGTTTCATCCTTTATAGCTTTTTGCAAAGCTTCCTTTACATCGCCTACCTCGAGCTTTTCCACTTCAAATAAATGACAACGACTTCGTATGGCTGGATTAATAGAATGATATGGATTGCTTGTGGTACATCCTATCAAGGTAAGAAGGTTACTTTCGATATGTGGAAGCAAGAAATCTTGCTTGGCTTTATCAAGCCGATGTACTTCATCAAGGATAATGACCAAATGTCCAGACATTTTAGCTTCCTCAACAGCTATTTCCATATCCTTTTTCTTATCTGTAACTGCGTTTAAGGTTTTCGCCTTCAAGTGTAATGTTTTTGCTAATGCCATGGCCATGGAGGTTTTTCCTGTACCAGGGGGTCCGAATAAAATCATAGAGGCTAGGCGGTTTGCTTCTACCATTCTCCGAATCATCTTTCCTTCTCCGACCAAATGGTGCTGTCCGATAATATCATTAATATGCTGCGGTCTCATTCGAAACGCTAATGGTTGTTGGTTCATCATAGAAACTCCTTACATCCTGTTTTTCTATCTAAATCTTTACTTTCTTTGTCTGGAGATTTATAGTAAATAGTTGGTGTATATGGTACATGTACGTTTTGCATTCCTCTTAAACATTATAATGAAGGAACGTGAGCTCCTAAAGTTATTCTTTAGCTTAAAGATACAGCACATAAAATGCAAGGGAAGTGTCGTTCATGCTATAATAGCAATGTTTGCATACTTTAGGATCCAATCGCAGAAAGGGTTAGCGATATGACACAACAACAAGTAATACATGGTACAATGAAACAAAAGCAGCGAGGTGCAAGGGAACAGCTTATACGCTGGGCTTTTTTTGTCATAGGCTTAATTATTCTTGCCTTCGGAATTGCGTTGACTATTAAAGGAAAGCAGCTTGGGATAGGTCCATGGGATGTGTTTCATGTTGGGCTCCATAAACAGCTAGGCTTAACTGTTGGAACCTGGTCTATTATTGCTGGCATAGTAGTAGTGGGCTTTACCTCTATTATAACCAAGACTCTCCCACAAATTGGTACTATTTTGAATATGGTGCTTATTGGGGTATTTATTGATATTTTTTCTTTCTTGCTCCCAGAGCCTGAAACGCTATTATCTTCTATTATAATATTTGCAATTGGACTGGTTATTTTAGCTTATGGAATAGGAATTTATGTGGCACCGGAGCTAGGTGCAGGTCCAAGAGACGGACTTATGCTCGTTATTAGAGATAGGACAGGATGGAAAGTTCAATGGGTTAGAAATGGTATTGAAATAACGGTATTCCTTCTAGGGTGGCTCCTTGGAGGACCGGTTGGAGTAGGTACTGTTATTATTGCTTTTTTCTTAGGAAGCTTAGTAGGATATACATTACCACAAACGAAAAAATGGTTAGATATTTGTATTCAAAGAGGTGAAAGAAATGAAAATCTCAACAAAGGGTCGTTACGGACTGACCATCATGATCGCGCTAGCCAAGAAATACGGTGAAGGTCCTATTTCATTAAAATCTATTGCACGAGATCATCATTTATCAGAGCACTATTTAGAACAGCTCATTGCTCCATTGCGAAACGCTGGCTTAGTAAGGAGTGTCAGAGGAGCATATGGGGGGTACATGCTTACTCGTAATCCAGATCAAATAACATCAGGCGATGTTATCCGTGTCCTGGAGGGACCCATCAGCCCGGTGGAAGGGATTGAAGATGAGGAGCCTGCCAAAAAGGCTTTATGGATGAGAGTGCGAGATGCTGTCAAAGATGTATTAGATACCACTACTCTATATGATCTGGCAGAGCATGACGAGGATGACGATCAAGAAGCATATATGTTCTATATTTAATGCCGATTTATTTAATTTACAAAGTGAGGGATCTTTATGGCATCGATTTATTTAGACCACGCCGCAACGACACCGGTCAGTCCAGAGGTCGTCGAGGCAATGGTCCCTATCTATCAAGAGGTTTATGGAAACCCATCAAGTGTTCATTCTTATGGGAGAAAAGCTCGTAAAATTCTAGATGACGCCAGAAAAATTATCGCAAATGCCCTGGGAGCGGTGGAGAAGGAAATTATCTTTACTAGCGGTGGAACAGAAGCTGACAATCTGGCACTCATCGGAGCAGCAAAAGCTCATCAACATCTCGGAAAGCATATTATAACTACGCAGGTGGAGCACCATGCAGTACTGCATCCCGCTGAATACTTGGAAGAAGAAGGATTTGATGTTACTTACCTTTCTGTTAATGAGGAGGGCTTAATATCAATTGATGAATTAAAGGATGCTTTAAGAGAGGACACGATTTTAGTATCTGTAATGTATGTGAATAATGAAACAGGTAGTATTCAGCCAATCGCAGAGATTGGTTCCATTCTAGAGGATCATCAGGCGCTGCTTCATACAGACGCGGTACAGGCATTCGGAGCTATGCCTATTAATGTAAAAACGTTAAATGTGGACATGCTTACTATTACTGCGCATAAAATTAATGGTCCTAAAGGAATTGGAGCATTGTATGCTAAAGAAGGGCTTTCGTTGCATCCTTCTCTGCATGGAGGAGAACAGGAGCGAAAACGGAGACCTGGTACTGAAAATACAGTAGCAGCACATGGCTTTGCTCAAGCGGTGCAAACAGTAAAGGAAAATCAAAAAGAACGCCTGCGAGCATATAAGCACTACAAAAAGCTATTTCTTGATACACTTAGGGAAGAAGGTGTAGATTACGACATCAACGGAGGGAGAATTAACATTCCGTCTATTATTAATATACACTTTCCAGGGACAAACGTGGAGACGCTTCTTACCAATTTTGATTTGGATGGAATAGCTGCTTCAAGTGGTTCCGCATGTACAGCAGGATCCGTAGAACCTTCCCACGTGTTGAGTGCGATGTTTGGGGAAGGTCATGAACGTACAACTAGTTCGGTTCGATTTAGCTTCGGACTTGCCAATACAGAAGAGAATGTACAAGAAGGTGCGAGAAAAGTAGCCAGTATTGTACAACGTTTAACGAAAACATCATAAGGTGGTGACAAGCATGAAAGAACCTAAAGACACACGGGTTGTCGTTGGTATGTCCGGTGGTGTAGATTCCTCTGTTGCAGCGCTGTTATTAAAACAACAAGGCTATGACGTAGTAGGTATATTTATGAAAAACTGGGATGATACAGATGAAAATGGTGTCTGTACAGCAACCGAAGACTATGATGATGTCATTCGAGTATGTAACCAACTAGACATCCCCTACTTTGCTGTCAATTTTGAAAAACAATATTGGGATAAAGTATTCACGTACTTTCTTGACGAATACAAGGCAGGACGTACACCTAATCCGGACGTTATGTGCAACAAGGAAATTAAATTTAAAGCTTTCCTTGACCATGCTCTGGCTCTAGGAGCAGATTACGTAGCAACTGGACACTATGCCCAGGTTCGCAAAAATGGAGAACATTATGAAATGCTGCGTGGGAAAGACAATAATAAAGATCAAACATATTTCTTAAATCAATTGTCACAAGACGTACTAGCTAGAGTTATGTTCCCGCTTGGGCATTTGGATAAAAGTGATGTACGGGAAATTGCAAAAGAAAATGATTTAGCAACAGCTGCCAAAAAGGATTCTACTGGTATTTGCTTCATTGGAGAGCGTAATTTTAAGGAGTTCCTTAGTCAATATATTCCAGCGCAGCCTGGAAATATGGTGACAATGGATGGCGAAGTGAAAGGAAAGCATGATGGCCTTATGTATTATACATTAGGTCAACGCCAGGGGTTAGGTATTGGCGGTCCCGGTGAACCATGGTTTGTTATTGGTAAAAATGTCAAAGATAACATCCTTTATGTCGGTCAAGGCTACCACAATGATTATCTCTATTCAAACGGACTGGAAGCATCTGAAATCAATTGGACATCTGGTGAAGCTCCAACAGAACCGTTTACGTGTACAGCGAAATTTCGTTATCGTCAAGATGATAGTGAAGTTACAGTAACACCAGTAGATGGTACTCATGCGAAGGTAGAGTTTCATGAAGCAGAACGCGCTATTACACCAGGACAAGCAGTCGTGTTTTATGATGGAGAGGTTTGTTTAGGTGGCGGAACCATTGATGAAGTAGTAAAGCAGGACGAATATTTAACGTATGTCGGATAATATTTACCTGTATCTATAGCTGCTCTCTATCGGGAGAGAGGAATCCTAGCATCGGAAAGGTGATGCTAGGATTTTTCATACTATGATAAAATAGATATAGATTTTATCATGGACGAATGGTAATAACAGAAAAGCACAAAGCGATACGGAGGAATTAGGATGGATTACCTGGAGAAAGGCATACAATACATGCAAGATCAAGAATACGAAGAAGCGGCAAAGCAGTTCACACAAGCAATTGAAGAGAAACCAGAGGAGCCGCTTGGTTATATAAATTTCGGTAACTTATTAATGCACATGAATGATTTAGAGCGAGCAGCGCGTTTTTTTGAAAAAGCCATTGAATTAGATGAATCAGCTGCTACAGCATACTATGGGTTAGGAAATGTCTATTATGAGCAAGGAGAGTACGCTAAAGCAATGGCTCCTTTCCAGCAAGCTATACAGTATGGATTGGAAGAGAGTGACGCTTATTATATGCTTGGTTTAACTTTGCTGTATCAGGAACAATTCAAGCCTGCCATGCCTTATTTGTTACGGGCGACTGAACTGACTCCAGAGGATGAGGAGAAAATGTTTCAGTATGGGTTGTGTCTTGCACAGTTAGATATGATTGACGAAGCTATTACCACATTTCACCGAGTGCTCGAGCTGAACGAAAGTCACAGTGATGCTCATTATAATTTAGGTGTGTCTGCCTTATTTAAGGAGGAGGCGCATCTAGCGTTAGACCATTTCAATAAAGCATTAACAATTCAACCGGATCACATTCTGGCCTCCCATGCTAAAGCAAAAGTGGAAGAGGCATTAAGCGGCCATAACGAGGAGTAGTAAAGGAGAAAGCGCAATGGAAAAGCAAATTGAAGAACAATTCCAAGAAGAAAAGGGCTATATCAAAGGAGAGCTTGTCCGAATGATATACCAAAATGATGTGGAACACTTTTCCATTGCTCTAATTCGGATATTGGAAACGAATGAAACCATTGAAGAAAAAGAAGTAGTGATTAAAGGGCACTTCTCTCCTTTAGACAAAGGGGAGCATTACATATTCTATGGGAATGTTACTACCCATCCGAAGTTTGGCGACCAATATCAGGTTGATCATTATCAAAAGGAAATACCGACTTCGAGAGAGGGAGTAGTGCTGTATTTATCTAGTGATTTATTTTACGGTATTGGAAAGCGTACAGCTGAGCGAATCGTTGGAGTGCTAGGCGAACAAGCTATTCCCAAAATATTGAAGGACCCTTCTGTCCTAGATGGAGTCCCCCATTTAAATAAAGACAAAGCGGAGCAGCTCGTTGCAGATTTAAAAGAGCATCAAAGCTTCGAGCATATTGTCATATCTCTTTCCGAATATGGCTTTGGATTACAAATGGCTCAGAAAATCTACGAAGCGTATAACGATCGAGCTCTTGAAATACTGCAGGAGAATCCTTATCAATTCGTCTTTGACATTAATGGATTCGGTTTTAAACGGGCAGATGAAGTAGCATCTCGTCACAATATAGCTTTTGATCATCCTACTCGTATTCAAGCTGCATGTATGTACACATTAAATGAATGGTCGCAACAAGGACATGTGTATGCACCAGAACAGGTGCTAATGAATGAAGTTCAGTCTGTATTGAACACAGGCGAACAAGAAGTAACACCTGATATCATTTCCCAAGAAATAAACAGCCTGGCTGAGGAGGATAAACTCATTGAAGAAGAAGGGAACCTCTATCTTCCATCTTTATACTATGCAGAATCCGGATTTGCGGAGCAATTAAGCAGGCTGTTAATAGAGGAAGTGGAAGAAGAATATAGTCAGGCAGAGTTAATGAAGGTGATTGGGGAGATTGAGGAAGAAGAAGAGATTAGTTATGGTAAAGAGCAATTTGACGCCATAGAAAAAGCTTTGCATTCCAATGTGATGATATTAACTGGTGGTCCAGGTACAGGGAAGACGACTGTAATCAAAGGTATTGTCACAGCCTATGCTAAGCTAAACAGGAAATCTTTAAAGCCCGCAGATTATATGCAGGACGAGCCATTTCCTTTCTTATTAACAGCACCAACAGGACGCGCTGCTAAACGAATGAATGAATCAACAGGCATCCCTGCGGTAACCATCCACCGCCTGCTGGGCTGGAATGGTAGTGAGGCTTTTGAACATGATCATAACAACCCGTTAAGTGGTAAAATACTGATTATTGATGAGTTTTCTATGGTAGACATTTGGCTCGCGAACCAACTGTTTCGTGCTATCCCATCGGATATGCGTGTTTTATTGGTGGGGGATGAAGATCAATTGCCTTCAGTAGGACCAGGACAGGTATTATCCGACTTATTGTCGATGAATACAGTTCCGTCGACTCCATTAAGAGAAGTGTATCGGCAAAAAGAAGGTTCTAAAATTATTCAGCTTGCCCATGATATGAAAGATGGGATTTGTAATGAGGAATCCCTTGCGAAGGCAAAGGATTTTAACTTTATCTCGTGTGATGAACTAAAAGTGTTACAGGTAGTACAAACAGTTTATCAACGAGCTATGGAAAAAGGACATACAGTTCGTGACATTCAAATACTCGCCCCTATGTATCGCACCAAGCTGGGTATTCATCGGTTTAACGAAGACATTCAAGCACTAGCCAATCCACCAAGCAATCAACGCCGAGAAATGAAGACGAAAGAAGTAACCTTTCGAACAGGCGACAAAGTAATTCAGCTCGTCAATCAAGCAGAATCAGGGGTATATAACGGAGATATTGGGGAAATTGCAGCTATTTTTCAAGAGGATGAAACAAAGGAACAGAAAGAGAAGTTGATCGTTTCCTTCGATGGAAAAGAAGTGGAATATTTACGCAAAGACCTTAGCCAAATAATGCATGCTTATTGTACCTCTATTCATAAGTCACAGGGTAGTGAGTTTTCTATTGTTATTATCCCTGTTGTTAGAGGATATGCTCGCATGCTTCGACGTAATTTGTTGTACACTGCTGTTACACGTAGCAAATCCTCCTTAATTATTTGCGGCGACGAAGAAGCCTTTCGAAGAGGTGTGCAGACAGTCGATACTAACCGAAGATATACGAGTTTGAAGGAACGACTAGAAATCATGCTGTCTCATACAGAGGTACAAGCAGAAGCAGAGGATGAGGAAGAACTTTCCCCTTATGACTTTATGGAATAAAGGTATACTAATTATTGTTCACACGTTATGTGAACCTACCACCTGGGTCCATGATCTGCCTGATGTATATTTTGTAGGAATTGGGAAACAATGCTATTCAGAAGGAATTAATCGGTAAGGAGTTGCCATCTGAATGCACTGTCCTAATTGTAATCGTAAGGATATCGGTAAAATAGGTACAAATCAATTCTATTGCTGGAATTGTTTTATCGAGCTTTCTCTTACAAAGGGAAAGGTTCATGTACATCAGGTAGAGGAAGATGGTTCCCTAAGCTCTCTAGACGATTTGTTTGGAGAAGAAGAGCAAGCAGCCCAGTGGTAAATCCATTCAGGGTGGTGAAGCGAGTGAATAGGACGTTCACATCTCTTATGGCTCTTGGATTGGGTGCAGCTGTCTACTCCCGTTCAAGAAGAGGAAAAGACAATACCCTCTTTTCTCAAAAATCGATGAAGCGTATGCGAAAGAGAGTAAGAAAAGCATTTCGTTAATACAATTGGGCAGACTCTTAACTAAAGAGTCTGTCCTTTTTATGTATGTACAACTAATAAGGTGGTGGCGAAACCGTGGCAAACTGGAAGGATTCAACTGTTAAATGGATGTATAGAGCCATTCTTGCGGTGCTCGTCCTATTAATTGTTTATTTGCTAGTAAAATTATTTCCTTTCTATAAACCATTTCTTCATTTATTATTTACGTTACTAATTCCATTCTTAATATCGATGTTTATTGCTTATTTATTGCACCCTGTGGTTGAAGCATTATATAAACAAAATCTGCCAAGGTGGTTAGCTATTTCCCTCATTTATATTTTGTTTTTTGGTGGGATTGGTTACGTCCTCTATAAGATGTATCCTGTTTTCATCAAACAGCTTAGGGAACTGATTAACAATCTCCCTGGCTTTGTAGATACGTACCGAAGCTGGATTTATGGAATGTATGAGAGAACTTCCTTTCTGCCTGAGTCGGTCCATGACCGTATGGACGTAATGCTCCTTAACATTGAGAGAATGGGGGAGGATTTAATTGCCTCTCTCGGCACGAGAATTACTGGTATGCTAGATATTATTATTCTGCTGGCGGTTATTCCTGTACTCGTGTTTTACATGCTTAAGGATTATCCTATGATGAAGAGACTGTTATGGCAGTTGACACCACGTAAATTTCGGAACGAAGGGAAGCAGATGCTAGCTGAGATAGATGAAAGCCTTGGCGGCTATATTAGAGGACAATTATTGGTGTGCTTATTCGTTGGAGTTATTTCCATTTTATTATTATGGCTGATTGGCATGCATTTTCCACTTGTCCTTGGAGCTATCATGGGTGTTACGAATATTATTCCTTATTTTGGTCCGATTTTTGGAGCAATTCCAGCTGTTATTATCGCCTTCACTATTAATGCAAAAATGATGTTGTTTGTAATCGTTGTTGTATTTATTGTCCAACTTATTGAAAGCAACCTTTTATCTCCTTATATTGTAGGGAAAAGTCTTCACATCCACCCTGTATTAATTATTTTTGCTTTATTAGTAGGGGGCGAGGTTGCTGGCATTGCAGGAATGATTCTAGCTGTGCCTGCTTTAACAATCGTTCGTGTCATCATTCACCACGTTCGCTTGCATCGCACGGAATGATTGACATTTAGATTGGGGTTGTCTATAATTTTTGATACCAATACTTATATCGAATGAATAACACGTTGATGGACCCCCTCCATAACAGACCATCCATATGCAGAGAGAAGCACCCTTGGCTGAGAGGCGCTTCGGATGAAGGGTTATGCAGCTGCTAGTCCGGAGTGCGGTTTAATCACCGCCGGTGCGCTTCGTTATGGCGTTAGGAGAATGTTATATATTCTCTATGGAGTGATGAATGGTTTATATCATTCATAACCAGGGTGGTACCGCGAAACTAAACTCTCGTCCCTGCAGAAATGCAGGACGGGAGTTTTTTGTTTGTATAAATCCCATTATTATTCGATACAGGAGAAGGAGGAAGAAGAAATGAAATTACTGACATCTGCTCAGGTACGACAAATGTTTTTAGATTTTTTTAAAGAGAAGGGACACGATGTAGAGCCAAGTGCCTCTCTAGTGCCACATGAGGATCCAACGCTTTTATGGATTAATAGTGGAGTTGCTACGCTAAAGAAATATTTTGATGGGCGTGTGATTCCACAGAACCCCCGTATTGTGAACGCCCAAAAGTCTATTCGGACTAATGATATTGAAAATGTTGGGCAAACGGCTCGGCACCATACATTCTTTGAGATGCTCGGCAATTTCTCCATTGGTGATTACTTCAAGGAAGAAGCAATTGAATATGCTTGGGAATTTCTAACAAGTGATAAATGGGTTGCGTTTGATCCTGAAAAACTAAGTGTCACTGTTCACCCTGAAGACCACGAAGCCTATGAGATTTGGAGAGATAAAGTCGGGCTGCCGACAGAACGGATCATTCGATTAGAGGAGAACTTCTGGGATATAGGGGAAGGTCCTAGTGGTCCTAATACGGAGATTTTTTATGATCGCGGCGAATTCTATGGAAATGATGAAAAAGATCCTGAATTATATCCCGGTGGAGAAAATGAACGCTATCTTGAAATCTGGAATTTAGTGTTCTCTCAGTTCAACCACAATCCTGACGATACGTACACTCCGCTGCCAAAGAAAAACATTGATACTGGCATGGGCTTAGAACGAATGGTATGTGTTATTCAAGATACCCAGACAAACTTTGAAACCGATCTCTTCCTGCCCGTCATTAAAGAAACAGAGAAGTATGCAGATTACAGCTATGGAGATGACCAGGAGAAGGATGTTTCCTTCAAAGTAATTGCCGACCATATTCGTAGTGTAACCTTTGCCATTGGAGATGGTGCTCTTCCATCAAACGAAGGCAGGGGCTATGTTCTACGTCGATTATTAAGAAGAGCGGTACGTTATGCAAAGCAAATAGACATTCATAAGCCATTTATGTATCAGCTTGTTCCACAAGTAGCAAATATAATGTATGATTTCTATCCAGAAGTCTATGAAAAACAGGACTTCATTCAAAATGTTATTAAGACAGAGGAAGAACGTTTTCACGAAACATTAAATGACGGATTAGCAATCCTGACCAATATTATTAAAGAGGAAACAGAAAAAGGAAAAAATGTATTTCCTGGTACCGAAGTATTCCGTTTGTATGACACCTATGGATTTCCAAAAGAATTAACAGAAGAATACGTGCATGAAGCAGGATTTACGTTGGACGAAGAAGGGTTTCAGCAGGAAATGGAACGCCAAAGAGAACGTGCTCGTAATGCTAGGCAGAAGGTAGATTCCATGAGTGTGCAGGAAGGAGTTCTCGGAGAAGTGTCGGTAGCTAGTGAGTTTATCGGATATAACGAGCTAGAAGTAGAAACAACCATTACCGAAATGGTAAAGGAAAAGGATTTCGCTTCAGAAGCTACCGAAGGCGAAGAGGTATATGTATTTCTTGAACAAACTCCTTTCTATGCAGAAAGTGGTGGACAAGTTGCTGACCGTGGATGGTTACAGACAGGTCATGCAACGCTTGAGGTACATGATGTACAAAAAGCTCCGAATGGACAGCATCTCCATCGTGCGACTGTCCAAGAAGGCACTATTCAAAAAGGGGAAGGCGTTACAGCATCTGTTGAAAGAGGCTCCAGATCTCATACCGTTAAAAACCATACGGCTACACACTTATTACATCAAGCATTAAAGGATGTGCTGGGCGACCATGTGAACCAGGCTGGATCATTAGTAACTCCTGACCGCCTCCGGTTCGACTTCTCCCATTTTGGCTCTGTATCTGCAGAAGAGCTCGCCCAAATAGAAACGCTTGTAAATGAAAAAGTATGGGAGTCTATCCCTGTAACAATAGATACGCATTCCCTGGAAGAAGCAAAAGAAATGGGAGCTATGGCTTTATTTGGAGAGAAATATGGCGATACTGTTCGTGTTGTCCAAGTGGATAATTACTCCGTGGAGCTATGTGGAGGATGTCACGTTTTCAATACAGCAGAAGTAGGCTTGTTCAAAATAATTTCTGAAACAGGTATTGGTGCAGGAACTAGACGTATAGAAGCAGTAACAGGTAAAGGCGCTTATCAATTTATGAGCGGTAGAGAAACCCTACTACATCAAGCAGCAGATAAATTGAAGACAAAACCAGAGAATGTTCCAGAACGGATTGAAGGACTCTATCAAGAAATGAAAGATATAGAACGGGCAAAAGAATCCTTAGCAGCAAAACTTGCCAATATGGAGGCCTCCTCTATTCTAGATCAATTTGAAGACGTGGATGGAGTATCCTTATTAGCTAGGAAAGTGGATGTTTCTGACATGAATGGTCTTCGTAGTATGGTCGATGATGTAAAACAGAAAATAGAATCAGGCATCGTCCTTTTAGGAGCAGTAAATGATGGAAAGGTCCAAATAGCTGCTGGAGTTTCCAAAGATTTAATGGAGCATGGATATCATGCCGGAAACTTAATTAAAGAAGTAGCTTCCCGCTGTGGCGGCGGCGGAGGAGGTCGTCCAGACATGGCTCAAGCTGGTGGAAAGAACCCTGAACAATTAGAAGAAGCTCTAGAATATGCAAAAACCTATGTTCAATCTGTTTCTTCTAGTCAATAATCCGTTATAATGGAAGAAATACGTGCTACTGTCACATGCATGCATACATGGATAGGATGAGCGGGTACATCTATTAATGAGGTGATACAATGAGTTCCATGGACAAGACCATGAAGTTTAATTTTAACGAAGAACCGTTCGATGACAACGTCAGAGAGGTGTTGTTATCCGTTCACACAGCTTTGAAAGAGAAAGGGTACAATCCTATTAATCAAATTGTAGGATATCTGCTTTCCGGGGACCCAGCCTATATCCCTCGTCACAATGATGCAAGGAACATGATTCGAAAGATGGAACGAGACGAACTAATCGAGGAATTAGTTAAATTTTATTTAGAACAGCAAGAGGGATAGCATGAAAAAAATCGGATTAGATGTTGGAGAAAAAACAATAGGCGTTGCTATAAGCGATGCATTCGGATGGACTGCACAAGGTATAACTACAATCCGATGGGCTGAAGGTGAGTTCGATGATGCTTTTCAAAAGCTTGATCCATACATGAAAGAACATGAAGTGGACAAACTAGTCGTTGGACTTCCTAAGAACATGAATGGTACAATCGGCGAACGTGGAGAAGCTTGCCAATTGTTTGCAGAGAAAGCGAAAGCATACTTTCAATTACCTGTTGAATTATGGGATGAGCGGCTGACAACTATGGCAGCAGAGCGTGTTTTATTAGACGCGGACGTAAGTAGAAGTAAACGGAAGAAGGTCATTGATAAGATGGCAGCCGTTATGATTTTACAAAGTTATTTAGATGCGAAAGGATGAATAAAATGGCACTGGAAGAAAAAGAGCGAATTATTATTCCTGATGAAAATGGAGAAGAGCATTTATTTGAAGTACTGTTTGAATTCGATGTAGATCAAACAGGTCATTCCTACATTGCAGTAGCTCCAGTAGAACAACAGGAGAGTGAGGAAGTAGAAGTATTTGCTTTTCGTTATGTAGAGAAGGAAAATGATGAAGATGATTTAGCGCTGTATCAAATCGAATCAGACGAAGAGTGGGAAATGGTTGAGGAAGTCCTCAATACCCTAACAGAAGAACAAGAATAATTTAAACAGAGCCTGTAGCGCAGGCTCTTTTTTTATTAGGGAGAACAATTTAAAAGCGCACGGGATAAAGGAAAGATTGTGGGAAAAGTAGCTTCCCCCTCTTGTGGTATAGCAGGAAAGTGCAGCTATTTTATTTATGACCAATTAACTCTTCCATTAACGACGACCATTTTTTAATTTCCAGTCTTTTACATAATGATGCTAAACAAAAATGGATATCAAGCAATAACGGAGCTTTTTTCAAAATACGACAATGCATGATACAATTTCCTCTGAAAAGGACAAAATATCGGTAAATAATAGATAGATCCTGTTGATTTATAGTATAATGAAGCGGATGAAAGGAGGAGCTGTCATGTCTTCGTCGAATAAAGGCGACCAACCAAATGGTAAAGGCAATCGGCAAGAGGAAGTGAAGACGGTGCGTAAAATCGTAGGTATAACTATCTCTGCTATTGCACTTATTATTTTAGTTGTTGGTATTTCCGGGTATTTTTATATTAATTCAGCGTTAAAACCAGTTGACCCTAGTGACGAATCAACCAAAAAGGTAACTATACCAATTGGTTCATCCGTTTCCCAGATATCCAACATATTAGAAGAAAATAATATTATTAAAGATGGCCGAGTATTTCGTTACTATATAAAATTTAAAAACGAATCAGGCTTCCAGGCTGGCGATTATCAATTCTCCTCTTCCATGAAGATGGATGAATTGATTGCTTCTTTGAAAACAGGAAAAGTTGCTCAGGATCCTACCTTCACTGTGACAATTCCTGAAGGTAAGACTGTAGAGCAGATAGCTGGTCTATACGCTAAGAAGATGTCTTTCTCCAAGGAAGAGTTTCTTACAAAAGTGAATGATCAAGCCTACGTAGAAAAGCTGATTGAACAATATCCATCCTTTCTAAGTGATGCTATATTAAAACCTGAAGTTAAAACTCCCCTAGAAGGGTATTTGTTTGCGGCGACTTACAATTACTACGAAGAAAAACCGAGTGTGGATCAAGTAGTAAGAAAAATGCTCCAAAAATCCAAAAAGGTCATTGGACCTAAACTGGATAGTATTAAAGAGAAAGATATGTCTGTCCATGAAGCTATTACCATGGCATCTCTAATTGAAAATGAAGCTCCTGAACCGGATGATCGAAAACTAATTTCCGGTGTGTTTTTTAATAGATTAGAGGAAGATATGCCTCTTCAAACCGATCCCACTGTAATATACGCAGTAGGTAGAGAGAAGAAGGATGAGCTCCATAAGCATATGGATGTAGAATCCCCATATAACACATATAAGGTTAAAGGGTTACCAGTGGGACCTATATCTAATTTTGCTGAGAATTCATTGGAAGCTGTTATCAATCCAAAAGCATCGGACAATTTGTATTTTATTGCTGCTCCAGATGGAGAAGTTTATTACTCGAAGAGCTATAAAGAACACCAAAATAAAGTGGATAAATATTTAAAACAAGACTCGTAAAAATAATAATTTAAGAAGAAAAAGGAATGCGAAGTCCCTCGCATTCCTTTCTTTCTATGTGTTACAATAATAGGGTTGTCATTAGATTATTAACGTACATCCCATATACCTATAAGGAGGTTATCTTTTGCTAGATCCTGCATTAGAGCAGTACTTAACTCAAACGATTGATTCTAAAGATAGTTTAACGATGGAACTGGAAGCATATGCGAAAGAAAATCACGTTCCCATTATGGACCCCTTAGGCATGGAGTTTGTACAGCAAATGATTCGTTTAAAAGAGCCAGTACGTATTCTGGAAATAGGTACAGCTATTGGATACTCAGCCATTCAAATGGCATACAGTAACCCAGATGTTCATATTACCACGATTGAACGTGATGAGGATCGGTATAATGAAGCAAGGCGTAATATTGCTCGCGCCCAATTAGAGAAGCGTATTACGATTATCCAGGGGGATGCTTTAGAAGTGAGTGATACCGTTAAGGTACACGGACCTTTTGATATGCTGTTCATAGATGCCGCCAAAGGGCAATATCAGCGATTTTTTGAAACATATAAACCAATGCTAGAAGACAATGGCTTTATTCTATCCGACAATGTATTATTTAAAGGATATGTTGCCAATCATTCAGCAGATGGTTCCAATACAGCTAAGATTGCAAGTAAGATAAGAAGCTATAATGACTGGCTTTTAGCACATCCTCAATTCAAAACAACCATCATGCCCATTGGTGATGGTATTGCCTTAAGCGTCAAGAGATGAAGCTTATGACTAAGCAACAGGGTCGTTCTGCTACTAGTAGCATCTAGTGTAAGTAAATCAGATAAGTACAGCTAGCATATCCTTTTTCTTTCTGGGTTTAGTGACTGCCTATGATGAGCATACTCATATAGCAACGATACAACGGGGATCTTTCATACAGGAAGAGGTAAAACGACTTTTAGGTTTATTTCGATTGGTTCCCTAAAGTCGTGACCTGCAGTTTGGGATTCATACAGAATTATATACAGCACAATTCCCTTCTCATCAATAGAATAGCAAAGGCAAAGGTTAACCAGTCTTCCCATATACACCAAGATAAAAAGCAATTAAGAAAGGAGACGCAAATAATAATGAGTGAGAAGCCTGTAGTAATAGGAGTAGCCGGAGGTACTGGTTCAGGAAAAACCACGGTAACAAGATCTATTATTCAACAATTTACAGACAAGACAATCCTAATGTTGGAACAGGATTTTTATTATAAAGATCAAAGTCATCTTCCTTTCGAGGAACGGTTATCGACAAATTATGATCATCCATTGGCGTTTGATAATGACTTATTGATAGAACACCTAAAGAAGTTAATCGATAGAGAGGCAATAGAAAAGCCAGTTTATGATTATAAGCTGCACACTCGTTCAGAGGAAGTTATCCATACAGAACCGAAAGATGTCATCATTGTAGAAGGCATCATGGTGTTAGAGGATGAACGTCTGAGAGACTTAATGGATATCAAAGTGTTTGTAGATACAGACGCTGATGTGCGCATCATTCGCAGACTATTACGTGATATTAAAGAAAGAGGAAGAACCATAGACTCGGTTATTGAACAATACGTCAATGTAGTTCGTCCAATGCACCTTCAATTCGTAGAGCCTACAAAGCGTTATTCGGATATCATCATTCCTGAAGGTGGCCAAAATCATGTAGCCATCGATCTCATGGCAGCTAAGATTAAGACCATTCTAGAAGAAAAAACCTATTCTAACTAGGTAAAAAGCCTGCTGATTAGTAAAAAGATATTGAAAAGAATCCGAAAATCTGCCATTATATGTGGTAGTAGTTCTAGAAGACCAATTTGCTATATAAAATGGAATACACGTAAAAATGAGCGCACATAAAGTGCCGCTCATTTTTATATAGGGATTGGAGACTCTTTCGTAGAAGTTAAGGAGTGAATGTCAAAATGAGTGAAGAAAAAAACTATTATATGACTGAAGAAGGGAAGCAGAAGCTAGAAGATGAACTGCATTACCTTAAAACAGAAAAGCGCCAAGAGGTAGTAGAACGTATTAAAATTGCTCGTGGATTCGGGGATCTTTCAGAGAACTCTGAGTATGATGCAGCAAAAGACGAGCAGGCTTTTGTAGAGTCCCGTATCTCTCACGTTGAAAATATGATTCGTAACGCAGTCATAATTGAGAATGATACTGGAAATAGCAATGAAGTACAATTGGGTAAATCAGTAACATTCCAAGAGCTGCCAGAAGGCGATGAGGAAACGTACACAATCGTCGGTAGTGCTGAAGCAGATCCATTCGAAGGTAAAATTTCTAATGAATCTCCAATGGCGAAAAGCCTAATTGGCCATGAAATTGGAGAACAAGTAACAGTGGCTACACCAGGTGGCGACATTGAAGTGAAAATTATCAAAGTACAATAGAAACTAAGAAAACAGCAGGCTGTGTTTAAACAGGCTGCTGTTTTTTTTGAACAATAACCAATCTAGGTAACGATGCTTTTCCTGCTGCAAGATTGGTTTACCAGCTCTTCTTCCCGGACATAATGGAGGAGGAGGTGAGGTGTGATGAAGAAAAGAAGGGCAATAGTCATTGCCTGTATCGTTTTTATAGGCTTTAGTGTGTTATTTACTCGGTTAGCAATTATACAGTTATGGAAAACAGAAAGCTTCGGACTTTCCAACATTAACTTATTAGAAGCCAGTGTAGCACAACGTTCAGAACAAATTACGATTTCTGATGGAAGAGGTACAATGGTGGACCGAAATAATATCCCCATTTCTCACCCTACCGCACAAGATGTCGTGTTTTTCCCTTTCTTAAAAGATATTGATTTCCCTTCAGGAGAGATTGCTTCTGTGTTAAGCATAGATGAGTATTCGCTTCAATCTTATTTGCAGAACGCTGAGCAGCCCTTCTACATAACGGATATGATAGATCAGGAGCTTACCGAAGAAGCATTTAAACGAATTCAGGACATGCGTTATCCTGGTGTGTATGCCGTTCAAAGGCAATTAACAGATGATCCCGTAAGTGCATCTCATTTTATTGGTCTTGTCAGAGAGCAGGCAAGTGAACAAGAAATACAGAAAATGGGGCTTTCTGGCATTCAGAAGGCATTTGAACCGTTTTTAGAGCCTGAGGGTGACGAAAAGCTAATCTACCATGTGGATGGGCACGGAGAGCCTATGTTTGGCCTGAACGTAAAATACCAAGGGTTACAGGACGCATTTTATCCCGTTCAGCTCAAAACTACAATACACATGCCATTCCAGGAAGAGGCCGAAGCGGTAATGGATGAGCATCAAATATCCAAAGGCGCAGTGATAATCTTGGACGTACAAAGTCGCGATGTATTAACTATGGTTAGTAGACCAGCTATTGACTATACAAATCCATACAAGAACATAGATGATCCCCACGATGATACACTGCACAACTATGCATTAAAAGCTACTATGCCAGGCTCTATATTCAAGACTCTTATCACCTCAGCAGCTTTAGAGCATCCGACAATAAATGTGTATAGGCAGTATGATTGTGATATTGGAATAAATGGAAGAGAAGCATCCAGGGAGCTTGGGATGCTTAGCTTTGAAGAGAGTTTTGCAAGAAGCTGTAATAATACTTTTGTAGAATTAGCTAAGGAAATGATGGAGAAAAATCCTGCTATTTTGGACCACTATGCAGCTAAATTAGGATTAAATGAAACAGTGGGCTGGGAAGGAAATCTTTATCATTTTCAGGATTTTGAACAGTTTCCGGAAGAAGAGACAAATAAAATGTGGGCAAGCGAAGAACATAAGAAAGATGACAATATGATTGCTCACACAGCTATTGGACAGCAAAATGTTAGATGGACACCACTATCTGTTGTAAATATGATGGCGACCATTGCTGATGATGGTATTAAAAAGCAAGTGAGAGGAGTTTCGCGCATTTTATACCAAAATGGTGCCACCATGAAGGTGTTTGAGGAACAGCTGGATAACGATAATCGGATTTCAGCTTATAATGCATTAAAATTAAAGGAATTATTGTATCAAGTTACAGAACATCCACAAGGAACAGGCAAAGCGTTAAAGGGTCTCGAAGTGGCTGGTAAATCTGGAACAGCCGAAGATGACGGTGCAAGTAACGATTATCATTGGTTTGCCGGCTTCTTTCCTTATGAGCAACCAAGGTACGCCATGGTGGTATTGGATTTACAGTCCACTTCCCAAATACCGACCTATAATGTATTTCGTGATATGGTGGAATTTATTTATGCTAACGACCAGACCTTCTAAGCTAACAAGAAGGTCCTTTTTTCATGAACAAAGGAAGGGTATTTAATTTGGAAGTGTTCGTGTATTAATGTTTCCTTATCGGTGGAGAGAAGCAGTTCAAAAATTTTATGCTCTTCTATTGGGCATATTTCAAGCATAGAGCCATCTAAGTAAAAAACTATTAACAGTTGGGATGAACGGTCATATCCAATTTTCTCGAATGTGAACAGCCCCCATTTTTTGCGATCAAATGTCGTCACCTTCATATGCCATTCCTCCTTTACGGAAAAGTAGTAATCTATATAGTTAGACAAATTTCAGAAAATTCCTTCTTTTAACTAGTAGTATAATTATACTAATGTGTATTTGCAACTAATAGACTTGGAGGTAGATACATCAGTCATCCTTCCCATATAGTTTTATGTTTGGCATAATAGGATAGAACGTACTGGCTAGTATCTAAGAAATAGTTTTATGCGCTTTAGTTGTTTTATTTTAGATAGAACTGTTCAAGTAAAGAAACAAGTAAGTATATTAGAATGTATCAACGACTGATTTCTATAAGTAAAACATGAAAGAAGAAGCATTGGTTACGCGTGTAGCCCATAGTATAATGGACTTAAGGAGGAGTGGAACGATGAGTGATGAATCCAGAGTACATCGTTATGATAAACGTCGAAAGAATACAAAAGTTATTACCAATTTAGGTGTAGCAGGAGGGCTGTTAGCAGTCGCATTACTGCTAATTATTCTGCTTCCATTTGGAGGGAATGGTTCGCCAGCAGCTTCAGACCAAACAGAAGAGCAGGACGAGCAACCAAGTGAAGAGGATACTAATGACCAGTCGGAACAATCGGATGAGACTGAGGGAGACAATTCACAAGAAGAAGACAATGCTTCACAGGATAAAGAAGAAAGCAGTAATGAGGAAGAAAATGCAGAGGAAGATATTAAAATCTCTCAGTCAGATGATGAGAATGTAAAAGAGGTAAGAACAAAGGATTGGGAGCCAGTGCCTACACAGCAATCCAATCATGGTTCTATTCTTCAGCAAGGTTCAAAGGACTGGGAAGAGATGGAGCAAGCATTTAGTAAAGCTACTGGTATCAGTAAAGACAACATGATTAATTGGTGGTCTTCGCGATGGAAAGACAATCAGAGCGTAGTCGGTACCATCTCTGATCAATCTAAAACGAATCATTACAAAGTGTATGCTGAGTGGGTGGAAGGGAAAGGCTGGAAACCTGTAAAAGTAGAAGTGCTAAAACAAAATGACGCTCCAACATACAATTAAGAATAAAGAAGTGTAAAAGGGAGAGAGAGCATGAGAATTGGTATAATTGGTGCAATGGATGAAGAAGTAGAAATTCTAAAGCATAATATGGATTTGGAAAAAGAAGAGCAAATTGCAAATTGCTCCTTCTATATAGGAACATTAGAAGGGAAAGATGTAGTCTTACTCAAGTCTGGCATTGGTAAGGTAAACGCCGCAATGGCTACTACTATTCTTCAGGAACGTTATCGCCCATCTCATATTATTAATACAGGTTCCGCTGGGGGCTTTGCTCATGATTTACAGGTGGGAGATCTCGTTATCTCTTCTGAAGTACGTCACCATGACGTAGATGTTACAGCATTTCAGTATGAGTACGGACAAGTGCCGAATATGCCAGCTGCCTATATACCAGATGAAACGTTGGTAAGTTTGGCAGAGGAAGCGACTGCTGAAGTCCCTGCTATACATTGTAAGAGAGGGCTAATTGCTACTGGGGATTCATTTATGCAAGACCCAGTACGTGTTGAATTTGTAAGAGAGAAGTTTCCAACTTTGCAAGCAGCTGAGATGGAGGCTGCTGCAATTGCACAAGTTTGTGTACAATATAACACTCCGTTTGTTATTATCCGTTCCTTATCCGATATTGCTGGGAAGGAATCGAATGTCTCCTTTGATCAATACCTAGAAAAAGCAGCAAAAAATGCAGCTAGCCTTATTCAGCGTATGGTAACAAAGATGTAAACGCTGCTACTAATAATTACCATCTAACCTAGCAATCATTCCATGTTATCATGCTAATCAGGGGAGAGGTGATGACGTGGAACAACTAACCAAACAATTACAGGGAAAAGTAGAAGACTATAAGCGATTTATTTTGACTTTAATTATCCTAAGTGTATATTTTTACATGGGAACTATCATTACAACGTTTATTCACCCAAGTGGCTATAACCTGCTTCTGTTAGGGATAACGATTGCAAGTATTGTAGCTGCTGGTGTATTTGTACAACGATGGCAGAAATTAAATAAACAGCTACATGAAATGGAAGCATAAAAAGATGTCCAAAATAGGGCATCTTTTTTTATGGCTTTACGGTGAGGAACGTTTCTTTGGTGCTTCCTTATATGGAAACCTTGTGCCCGAGTTCATGTTGATCTAGAAGCGGTAATGGAATTATCACGTAAGATTCAGTTTATTAACTTTCCATCAATAGGTACTATATAAAAAGCTGCTGAGCTCCCAGCAGCTTATCGGTAATACGAGCTATAGTAATAAAAACCACCAAAGACAAGTAATAGAATTAACAATACGACTAACAGTGCTAAAGCATAGCCGCCATAATATGGGCGATAGCCATAGGGTACTGGATAAGGGGTATAGGGGTAACATCCATATCCCAAATAGCTCAATTTGCTCCCTCCTTAAATATATCATAGTTATAACCATGATATGAGTGGAGCAGCAAAACGTTTGGGGAGGAGCCTAGTAGAAGAGAGTTTGATGAAAAAGAGTGCTGGTGTCTGTTAAGAGGAAGATTTTTGTTTTTCTTTTCGATAGAACTCATGAAAAATTTTCATTAAAGCTCGTTTTTCAATGCGAGAAACATAGCTTCTGGAAATGCCTAATTTTTTTGCTATTTCTCTTTGGGTTAGTTCATCTTTCAGACCCAGTCCGTATCTTCCAATTATTACTTCTTTCTCTCGTTTATCTAAAATTTGTAAGTATTCCTGTATCTTCTCCACTTCCATATTTAATTGAATTAACTCCACTACATCAGCGTTTTCTGCCTTTAAGATATCAATGAGACTAATCTCATTCCCTTCTTTGTCCTGACCAATTGGATCCTGAAGAGAGACATCCTTTTTCGTTTTTTTCAACGCCCTTAGATGCATCAATATTTCATTTTCTATACACCTTGCTGCGTACGTAGCTAATTTCGTACCCTTCCCTGGTGAAAAGCTCTCAATGCCTTTAATCAAGCCAATTGTTCCAATAGAAATTAAATCCTCATTATCCTCGCCGGTGTTTTCAAATTTCTTTACGATATGTGCAACTAAACGAAGGTTGTGTTCAATCAATTTGTTTCTGGCATCTTCATCACCGTTTTGCATATCCTCTAAACATTTAGCTTCTTCTTCTGGACTAAGAGGTTGTGGGAAGGCATGATTTTTTACATAGGATACAAAAAATATCGTTTCTTTGAAGAGATATACCAGAGCAGACAACAAAGTGGACAACGCATGCACCTCCACATAGGTCTTTAGGCAATTGCCTATATAGTCACCTTATGCGAGATATTAAGAATTGTGTCTGTCCTTGTGAAAAAGAGGAGGATACCAATGAAAAAAACCTGACACAACGGGGTGTCAGGTTTTTTAATCTTTATTTAATTGCTTTATGGTAATCATCTTTCACACTTCGGTCCCATAGTTTTACACCACTTCTATATGCGGCTCTGGAAATCATATGACCTGATACAGGGGCAGTAAGTAATACGAAGATAATACCAAGAATTAATTTACCGCTAACTATCCCATGTTCAATGAACATAAATAAGAATGCGCCAATCATAATTCCCGCAACACCAAGCGTTGCCCCTTTAGTTGCAGCATGTAATCGAGTGTACACATCTGGGAAACGAATGATGCCAATGGAACTAGACAATATAAAGAAAGTTCCACTTATGAGAAAGATAATGATAACGATATGCCATAACATTTCAATCAACATCTCGTTCAATGATAACACCCTTTTCTAGGAATTTTGCAATGGCTATAGTACCAATAAATAACAAAATACCAATCAATAATATAACATCATTCAATTTAGTAGTGACAAGATAGATGGCAATAAGGCCAGCTAACGCCATAAGGTTAATACCAATCGTATCGAGCGCAACGGCCCGGTCTGGGTTAGTAGGACCTTTAATGGCACGATAGAGAAGCAAAATGATGGATATGGATACAACTCCTATACAAATTTCCGTTACGCTGTAGAGAATGGTCTCTGTAAGCTCTAGAGCTTCCTTCACTATCTTGTCACCTCCTTAATGGCACGTTCAAAGGAATCTTTAATGGCACTGATTTCTTCCTCAACATCCTCTATATTCATAGCATGAACGTATATATAGGAATGATCATTTGAAACCGCAATGGATAATGTTCCTGGAGTAAGCGTAACAAGATTAGCCAATAGGGTAATCTCCCAGTTGCTTTTCAAGTCAATCGGTAAGGCGAAAATACCAGGTTCCATGTTCAGGTTTGGTTTGTACACCCATTTGAGGATGGAGATGTTGGAGAGTATTAATTCCTTCGCAAACAATAAAACCAAATAAACAATCTTAAATAAACGCTTCATATAAAACTCATCTGGGATAAATCTCTGCAATAAGAACAGGAGGACAATTCCCAATAAATAACCAAGGACGAAGTTGCTAAATGAATAGCTCTCATTCAGGAACATCCACATGATGGCTATTGTTATATTTAATACAATTTGAAAAGGCATAAGTAGTTTACTCCTTTAATACGGATTCAATATATTCGGATGGGTCTAGTAAATAGGTGGAAATATCCTCTACAAATGGATAAACCAGCTCTGCGCCCGCCCCAAGGAACACTGAGAAGAAAACTAGGAATGCAATCGGCCAAGTGTATTTCTTGGACAAGGTGAGGTTCGGAGTGATTGTGTCATCTTTCTCTCCCCAGAATCCTTGGATAAAGATTCGAATCATGGAGAAAAGAATCAACAGACTCGTAATTAAACCTACTATAACCAGAGCTATTCTGCCTTGTTCTAAACCAGCCTGCAATAATAGCAGTTTGCCAATAAATCCGCTGAACGGCGGTATGCCTGCCAGAGTGATAGAAGCGATTAAGAACAACCAGCCAAGTACAGGGTAGTGATGAATTAATCCACCCATTTTTCGTAAGTCACTCGTACCTGCAAGAGCAGCAATAGCTCCAACAAGTAAAAACAGTGATCCTTTTACAATCATATCATGTACTAAATAGTAAACAGAGCCAGAGAGTGAGGCTTCCGTATTTAAGCCAATGCCCATTAGCATGAACCCAACTGCAGGAATGATATTGTACGCTACGATTAGTTTAATATTGTGTGTGGATAACGCGCCAATTACTCCAAAGAGCATGGTAAAGGCAGCTAGCCATAAAAATAACTGATGTGTTATATCGGTATCATGTACAAATATAATCGTAAACACTCTAATAATAGAATAGATGCCCACTTTAGTTAGGAGAGCTCCAAACAATGCAGATACTACAGGGTTAGGAACAATATAGGATTTAGGTAACCAATAATATAGTGGGAAAATCGCTGCCTTCGTAGCAAACACAAAGAATAATAGTATAGCGATTGTAGTTAAGATTCCTTTTTGGTCCACTTGCTGTACACGTTCTCCAATTTGAGCCATGTTGACTGTACCAACTACTGAATATAAGAAAGAAATTACAGTAACAAAAAGAATGGAGGAAAACAGATTTAACAGCACGTATTTAATGGATTCTCTTAATTGAACCTTCCCTGAACCCAACACAATTAACCCGTATGAGGCCATAAGCAGCACCTCAAAGAAAACAAATAGGTTAAAGAGGTCGCCGGTTAAGAAAGCACCGGAAACGCCAGTGATGAGAAGAAAGAAAAAGGTATAGAAGTAGAAGGATTCCTGTTTCTCTGACAAGCTTCTTGAGGCATAGAATACACAAGCTACTCCAATAATATTGGTAGTAATAATTAGTAGAACAGAAAGCATATCCGCTACAAGGATAATACCGTAGGGAGCTTTCCATCCACCTGTTTCTAGTATGACAGATCCGTTCATTGACACTTCATATCCAAGGTATAATGCTATAGCTAAACTTACAATTGCCATAATTTTCGAGAATAATCGCACGAATGTAAGCTTCCGAGGAATGAAGGCCGCTATGATTCCCGATAGGAGTGGTATTAGTATAGGTAATACGGCTAAATTACTCATGATCGCTGCCCCTTAATTCGTCCATATTGTCTGTTTCGTTTAATTGAGAAGCTCTATAAGCCAACACTAGTAAAAAGCTGGTAACACCAAAGCTTATTACGATAGAGGTCAAAATGAGAGCTTGAGGTAGAGGGTCTACATAATTTGTTACACCCTCTACTAAAATAGGAGGTTTCCCTCGCTTTAGCTTACCCATTGTTAAGATAAACAAGTGTGCTCCGTGAGATAATAATGCAGTACCTATAACAATACGAAGCATTTGCTTTTGAAGTAGGTTGTAAATGCCAGTGGCAAATAATATACCAGCTAACATGGAAGTAACTATTTCCATCTTATTCGGCCTCCTTCTTACCACGGCGAAGTTTAATCATTCCATAGATGCCAAGAGCTGCAATGCCGAGTACAGCAATCTCGAATAACGTATCGAGTCCACGCATATCGACAAGGATGACGTTTACAACGTTTTTACCGCCACCGAGTGATTTGGAGGTTTCTAAGAAATAATCAGAGATAGGCTCAAACCACTTACTGTTATAAGAAGAAATTCCAACCAGCGTCATCATAGCTCCAAATGCAATCGCAATGGTTCCGTTCAATAATTTCGTCCCAAAGGATTCCTGCCTTTTTTCAAGCTTAGGAAGATGCATAAAGGCTAGTAGGAACAATGCAACAGTGACCGTTTCAATGATCAATTGTGTTAGGGCAAGGTCAGGTGCTCTATACAAGACAAATAGTATAGATAATCCATAACCGACAACACCCAGGATGAGAATGGCCGCGATACGGTTGTTGGTAAATATTGTAGCAATGGCTGCGAATATCATCATTCCTACTACTAATAATTCCGGTATAGTAATGGAAGCTGTGGCTGTCCCTTGGAGGCTGATACCTTCTGTTAAGAACAGCACGGCAAACGTAACTATTATGATGGCAGATAGTACATATTGTACATAATGCTTTATAGACCCAGTCATATAGGTTTTAGTCAATGCTGAGGAGAAGCTTTCTGCTTTATCAACCAGCCAATCATATACCCTGTTAAAGCTCAAGGTTCCTGGGAATACGGAGTAAATCCGATTCCATCGTGTTCGAGTCATAGTAAGCAGGGTACCAATTGCGACCACAGCTAAGGACATAAATAGCGGTGGTTTCCATCCATGCCAGAATTTGATGTGCTTGTCTGTTTCTTTTTCGTTAATGGCTTCATACACGTGACCAAGAAGCGGTTCATTAACGAAATGAGGGAATAGACCGATGATAATAACACCTAATACTAGAATAATTGGTGAAATTAGCATTCCAAATGGAGCCTCGTGTGCCTTCTTCGGAAGCTCCTCTTCTTGATATTTTCCTCTGAAAGTACCAAAGAATAAATACATGGAATACACAAAAGTAAAAATACTGCCAAGTACTGCTAAATAAGGGAAGATGGTTGAAAGCAAGGAAGCGTAAGAAACCTCTTCCGCTAAGTGTACAGATGCATCAAAGAACAATTCTTTACTATAGAATCCATTTAAGAATGGCAACGGCACTCCTGCCATAGAAAAGGTACCGAATAACGCTAATGTTGCCGTTATGGGCATTAATGTCATAAGCCCGCCAAGCTTTCGAATATCTCTTGTACCCGTTTCATGGTCGACTATGCCTGCTACCATAAAGAGGCTTCCTTTAAAGGTAGCATGGTTCAGAATATGAAAGACAGCAGCAAAAATGGCTGTACTCGTACCAAAGCCAAGCATTGCCATAATCATTCCAAGCTGACTAATTGTAGAATAAGCTAAAATCCCTTTTAAATCTGTCTGTCGAACAGCCATAAAGGAGCCCCAGCAAAGGGTAGCAATACCAAAACTGCTCACGATGATAAAGAACCACTCGCTTTGTGCGAAAATCGGTAAAAAGCGAGCGATAAGAAAGATACCGGCTTTAACCATCGTAGCTGAGTGCAGATAGGCACTAACAGGAGTTGGTGCTTCCATAGCATCTGGCAGCCAGATGTGGAATGGAAACTGAGCTGACTTAGTAAACGCACCAAGAAATACAAACCCTAAAATCCACCCAAAGTATGGGCTGTTAAAAATAACATCCTTCTGTTCCATCATAGTTTGGATACTAGTCGTATCGGCTGCAATATTTAATAAGATTAAACCGCCCAGTAAACTCAAACCACCAAAAACCGTAATAAGCATGGATTTTAATGCACCATAGCGGGAGCCTTTCCGATGATTCCAATATCCAATTAATAAGAAGGAAGACAGGGACGTTAACTCCCAGAATGTGTACAGAACATAAATGTTGTCGGAGAATACCACTCCAAACATAGCAGCCATAAACATGAGTAAATACACGTAAAAATGAGCTAATTGTTCTGTTTTATGTAAGTAATACACGGAATACAGGACAACAAGGGTACCGATTCCACTAATAAGTAAACCGAACAGCAGCCCCAAGCCATCGATATAAAAAGAAAAGTTAATATGGAGGGACGGGATCCATGGATAGGATTCTTTTATTGGAGAGAATCCACTCCCGACCTTCGAGATAAGATAAATAAACACACTTAAAGGAACTAGCAAAACAAACCAGCCTGTGTGTATTTTATCTTTGAGCCTGCTTAATAAAGGTATAAAAATCGCAAAAAGTAAAGGTAAAAATACAGCAATTAACATTCAGCCTTAATCCTCCCACGTTGTGTAAAGGTTTATATTTCCTCTCACATACGAATTTCGTGTTGTATTTATATCCATTCCATTGTAATCAAAAAATGTGGTTCGATTCAACTAATGATACCTACCAAACGCTATTGGAATGCAATTGGGAAAGGAATGGATACTATCTAAAGAAACTATAAGATTCAGTTTACCCATAAAGAGAGTCGTTGAGTAATCTTAATATGTTTATTAACTACAAAAAAAACCTTATCACAATTAAGTGATAAGGTATAGAAGAATTGCCTAACTTGTTCTTCTAATAGGGTAGGTGAGAGATCTTCGTTGTAGTTCTTCTTCAATAAGCTGAATAAATTCAGAGCTTAAATTCAATTCAATGGCTTTTTGATAGGACTCTACTAACAGTTCGTCAGACAAATGCTCCATATGAACTCGCCAGCAATAAAGACAGGCTCACACCTCCTATAGGAAATACATGTAACCGTTTATCTCAAAGAGTTGTTCGTACAAGTGATTGTTTGAATGTAAATTAACTTTATCATGAATTACAAAGCCCCACAACTACCATGATATCCACAGGCAATTGTATATAACTTGTTAATAACGCGAAAATATTGGAAGAATAAACCATGGTTACGCTGTGGGTAATGTGGAGCAAGTTATCCACACTTTCAAATTTGTAGGAATTTGTCGAACACTTTCTTGCATTTTTTATTAGACAGACTTACAATGAATATCTTTCGACAACCATATGCTATCTACTAATCATTTTTATGTGCTATAGGAGAAGAAAAAAGATAAAAAAGTTAAAGTTTCTTTTGAAAGGGAAAGCTAAATTGTATATCATGAGTAAGTGGTGAATTGTCCGGAATTAATGAGGTGAACCTTGTGTTGAAAATGTTTTTACCAAATGAACATGTTGAATCTATATTTGAAATACGACCTTCTGAGCTGAAAGAGAAGGGCATTAAAGGTGTAGTCACAGATTTAGACAATACGCTTGTGGCGTGGGACCAAAGAGATGCTACACCTGAAATTGTCGAGTGGTTTAAGCTGATGAAGGATAATGGTATTCAAGTAACCATTATATCGAACAATAATGAAAATCGTGTCACTACCTTCTCAGAACCGCTGAATATTCCATTTATATATAGTGCCAGAAAACCACTTAGACAGGCCTTCCGAAAAGCAAGGAAATCCATGAACCTGGAAAAAGGGGAAATAGCAGTAGTTGGTGATCAGTTATTGACGGATGTCCTAGGAGGAAATCGTGCTAATTTGTACACGATATTAGTCGTTCCGATTGTCCAGACAGACGGGTTTATTACTAGATTTAATCGTAAAATAGAGCGCCGTTTGTTGAACTGGTTCCGAAAACGAGGAAAGATTTCATGGGAGGAACAGAAATGGAAAAAATGATTTGTCAGGGCTGCGGGGCAGAAATTCAGACCGAGGACCAAAGCGCACCAGGATACGCTCCTGCTTCAGCATTGCAGCGAACTGAAATTATCTGTAAACGCTGCTTTCGTTTGAAGCATTATAATGAGGTTCAGGACGTTGATTTAACGAATGATGACTTTCTGGAGATGTTAAATCAGATTGGTGAGGCAAATGGTATCATTGTTAAAATTATCGATATCTTTGACTTTAACGGTAGCTTTATCCAGGGCCTGCCTCGATTTACAGGGAATAAACCGATTCTGTTAGTTGGTAATAAAGTGGATCTATTACCTAAATCGGTGAACCCTAATAAAGTAAAGCAATGGATGAGAAAATCTGCAAAAGATCAGGGTCTAAAGGTAACAGATGTTCATCTCGTATCTGCCAAAAGCGGAGAAGGTATGCAAGATACGGCAAATGCAATGGACCAGCTGAGGAAAGGGCAGGATGTATATGTAGTTGGCTGTACGAACGTAGGAAAATCTACGTTTATTAATCATCTTATACACAGCTCGACCGGAGAAAAGGAAGCTATCACAACTTCCTATTTTCCTGGTACCACACTAGGTTTTATCGATATACCATTGGATGATTCCTCTTCTCTCTTTGATACGCCTGGTATTATTAATCATCATCAGATGGCCCATTATGTATCGAGAAACGATTTGAAGCAGATTACACCTAATAAAGAAGTGAAGCCTAAAACGTATCAATTAAATGAAAATCAAACCCTCTATATTGGCGGGTTAGCTCGTCTTGATTTTGAGAAGGGGGAAAGGCACTCCTTTGTGTGCTATTTCTCTAATGATTTACTCATTCATCGCACAAAACTAGAAAATGCAGATGAATTGTATGAGAAACAGGTAGGAGACATGCTGAGTCCTCCAGATGAAGAAACAAGATCCCAATTACCTCCATTAAAAGCACAATCCTTTTATGTTGAAGATGGAAAAACAGATATTGTGTTTTCAGGGCTTGGATGGATTACCGTTCCAGAGGGAGGAGTCTCTATTACGGCACATACCCCTGAAGGAGTTCGAGTTTCCTTGCGTTCATCATTAATATAAGCAGGAGGGAGTACAGTATGAATTATCTTTTCGGATTAATTGGGTATCCTGCCAAACACTCAAAGTCTCCTTGGATTCATCAGCATTTCTTGGATCAACAAAGCTTACATGGTGCATATCAGATTTGGGAAACGTCTCCTGAAGGGCTCAAAGACACGTTATCCTCCATGAAAAAATTGGCTGTAGATGGGTTTAACGTCACGGTACCATATAAGGAAAAAGTGATGGATTATTTGGACGAAATTGATCCTTACGCCGAAAAAGTAGGTGCAGTTAATACGGTACTTTTGCGAGATGGTAAGTGGATTGGTTACAATACGGATGGAAGAGGTTTTGTTCGTTCGCTCCAAGAAACATATCCACATACTCGTTTATCGGAGAAAAAAGCGCTGCTTATAGGTGCTGGTGGAGCGGCAAGGGGAATATATGCAGCTTTATTAGAGGAGAATATGCAGCGAGTAGATATTGCAAACCGAACGAAGGAACGTGCAGAGGCGTTGCTGCCTTTAAATACCTCTAGTGCATCATCTTCCGCATTATCTTTTCAAGAAGCAGAGGATAATCTTGCCAAGTATGATATTGTCATTCAAACGACTTCAGTTGGGATGACACCGAACGATACGGCAAAGCCGTTTGCTTTAAATCATGTGAAAGACGGAGCAATTGTTGCTGATATTATATATAAACCATTCGAAACGGTGCTGTTACAAGAAGCGCGAGAAAAAGGTGCAAATATCCTGCATGGACATGGCATGCTTGTATATCAAGCAGCGTTGGCATTTGAATTATGGACAGGAACACATGTCGAAGCCAGCCAACTCCTTAAAGAATTTGAACAACAATTGAAAGGTGATTAATTATGCTAACCGGTAAACAAAAACGATTTTTACGCTCTAAAGCTCACCACCTTAATCCTATATTTCAAGTAGGCAAGACGGGTGTAACAGATAATATGATTAACCAGATTGCTGATGTGTTAGAGAAACGAGAACTAATTAAAATCAGTATTCTACAGAATAATTTTGATGATAAAAATGAAGTAGCAAATGAGCTAGCTCAAGGCTCAGGGGCTGAAGTGGTCCAGATTATCGGAAATACCATTGTATTATACAAAGAATCTACCGAGAACAAGGAAATCCAACTACCGTAAAAAGGGGTATAGCATGAAAAAAATTGGACTATTAGGAGGGACGTTTGACCCTCCACATCTCGGGCATCTACTCATTGCGGAAGAAGTATATCATGCACTGGATTTGGATGGCGTCTGGTTTATACCTTCCAATAATCCACCGCATAAGGATGCATCCGATACGAAAACAGAAGACAGAGTAGAAATGACCCGGATAGCGGTCCAAGATAATGAACACTTCCACCTTAATACTATTGAGATGGAGCGATCCGGTACCTCCTATACAGTGGATACGGTAAAGAATCTCGTCGATCGTCATGAGGACACATCTTTTTATTTCATTATGGGGGGAGATATGGTGGAATATCTTCCAAATTGGGAAAGAATTGATCAATTGAATGAGCTGGTGTCCTTTGTCGGTGTCCAACGCTATGGTTATGAGCTTTCGTGTGAGTATCCTGTTGTGAAGGTTGAAATTCCTATGTTCGATGTTTCTTCTACGTTGATCCGGGAGCGTCTCCAATCTGGGGAAACTGCCAGGTATTTATTACCGGAAACCGTTGAAACCTATATAAAGGAGCGGGGATTATATGGAACGAAACGAGGCACTTGATATCCTAAAGCCACAGTTAAAACAAGAAAGATATGATCATACTGTCCGTGTTATGGAAACTGCCATTCAACTGGCTCAAACCTATAATGTCGATGTAAAGAAGACAGAAATAGCTGCGATTTTTCACGATTATGCCAAAAATCGTCCTTTGGATGAGCTGAAGCGTTGGATTAAAAGTACTTATCTGCCTAAGGATTTGCTACACTATCACCATGAACTATGGCATGGTCCAGTTGGAGCAAAGCTTGTGGAAAAAGAAGTAGGAATTCATGATCGGGAAATTTTGGATGCCATCCAGTACCATACAACAGGACGAGCTCATATGACTATGCTGGATAAGGTTATTTTTTTGGCGGATTACATTGAACCAGGACGGAAATTTCCAGGGCTGGAAGAGGTTCGTAAAGCTGCATGGGAGGATATAAACAAAGGGTGCTGGCTCGCTTCCCAAAACACAGTATCCTTTCTCATGAGTAAAAGTCAGCCCGTTTATCCGGAAACGTTCCACGCGTATAACGCATTTACACGGATGGTCAAATAATATTGTTGGAGGAAATGTGTACATGGAAAGCAAAGAATTAATGCAGCTAGCCGCGAAGGCTTCTGATGATAAAAGAGCAGAGGACATTGTTGTACTAGATATGCAAAATGTTTCTCTTATTGCAGATTATTTTTTAATTTGTCATGGTAGTAATGAACGACAGGTCCAAGCAATAGCACGTGGTATTAAAGAAGAAGTAGAAGAAGTAGGTATTGACGTGAAGAGGCTGGAAGGTTTTGAGCATTCCAGATGGATTCTTGTCGATTTAGGTGATGTGGTGTGCCATATATTCCACGAGGATGATAGAGGGTACTACAATCTAGAGCGACTGTGGGGAGATGCTCCAACGTACACCTATCAGGATATTGAGCCTCCAGAGGATTATGCGTAGGCATGAGCTATAGACGGTTCGCTGAAGTCTATGACCAATTAATGCAGGATGTACCTTATGAAAGTTGGGTTCATTATACTGAGCATTTCTTTCAGCAGCTGGACACTCCTGTAGAGCATATATTGGATCTCGGCACAGGTACTGGTGAGATTGCTATAAGGCTTAGTCAACGGGGGTACCAGGTTACTGGCGTGGATTTATCAGAGGAAATGCTTACTCTAGCCCAGCACAAAGCACAGCAAGCTAATGCTCCTGTACAGTGGCTTCACATGGATATAACGGATATGGCTTTAACCAGATCTTACGATGCTGTCATCAGCTACTGTGACGTTTTAAATTACATTCACGAAGAACAAGCACTAAAGCAATTTTTCGCTAACGCTTATCAGCTGCTAAATGAGAATGGTTTGTTGTTATTTGATGTACATTCTATTGGTTATGTAGATGAATTCCTGGCAAATCAAACGTTTGGACATGTAGGCGATGAGGTTACGTATATTTGGTTTTGTGAGGAGCAGGAAAAGCCGTACTCCGTACAGCATGACCTGACCTTCTTTGTGAAAAATGGGAATCAATATGACCGGTTTGAAGAAATACACGTACAACAAACGCACCCTGTGGAGGAGTATATAAAATGGCTGGAGGAAGCTGGGTTGGAGCTAATTCAAATTTCAGCTGATTTTCATACGAATCCCGGCTATGATGAACAACAAAATGATCGAATATTCTTCACAGCACAAAAACGCAAGTAAGGAGTCTTATTAAACAGATTCCCTGCTTGCGTTTTTCGTCTGTAATTTTTTGCAGGAAAAGAAGGATTACGGTAATTCCTGTCGAATATCATACTACACCTTTAATTGAGCTGATATCTCCCGTTTATCCTCAGCGTATTTGTCATGTGTTTTTTGGAACAATTGATTAAACATATCTCCTAATTCCTGTTCCAAAATCTGAATCCCCTCTCCGGTTACACCGCCTTTCACACACACTTTTTCCTGTAGTGAGCTTAGCGTATAATGCCCTTGCTTCATTAATGTTCCAAAACCAATTAGCATTTCTGTCATCATCGCTGTCGCTTCATCTTTGGTAATGAGTGTTTCGTCACAGGCAGCATCAATAAACTGTTGAATTAAATAGCTGAAAAAAGCAGGACCACATGAAACTATATCTGATGAAACTCGAGTGATCGTTTCATCGATTTCGAGTGGAACAGAATATAGTTTGACACTTTGTTCAATGAACCCTTTCATAATAGGGGAAACTCTTTTTCCGAAAGTAAGCAGACTGACACCGGTAAGAGCCCTGTTTGTTATGCTTGGGATAATTCTTGCAACCTGACATGGAACCAAATCCTCCAATTCTTCAACCGCATAAGGACTAGTTATCGAAATTAGACACTGTTGATGATGTAAATGATTGCTTATATCAGATAAAAGGGGGTGGATATCCAAAGGTTTTACGCATATGAATAATATGTCGACTTGGTCTGCTAACGATGCGTTATCTGCCGCTACATGTATATCGGGGAATCGCTCCTTCAGTTGGGATGATTTATGTGCAGAGCGATTACTTATATACAGATCTTGTTGCTCCATCACTCCAGCCTCTAACCACGCCTCAATTAAAATGCGCCCCATATTCCCTGTCCCAATGACGCCCCATTTCATGGGCAGTCCCTCCTTTACAATCACTCTCTACAAAATATGTTCCATTACTACTATATGAAGAAAGGTCGTACAATTATGAATCGATTAGGAAAGACACCACTACTCATTGTTGGGGTTTGCTGTTTAATCGTAGTTGCATTCGTATTTAACAAGGAGAAGGAACCGGTAGAAATAACTTCGACTGAATCAACGGTACACCACCATGCTCCAGGGAACGAAGGAGACTCCCCTAAGGCTAGCCCATATGTGTATGTAGATGTTAAAGGGGAAGTTGATAAACCTGGTGTATATAAAATGGAAGAAGGAAAAAGAGTGAAAGATGTCATGGAGAGAGCTGGAGGAATGACAGAGCAAGCAGACCCATTTTCCGTAAACCTAGCACAGAAACTTTTAGATGAAATGGTTATAACGGTTCAAGTTAAGGGAGGGGGAGGAGAAGTACAAAGCCAATCCAGCAGTACTTCTTCTGTAAAAGGAAAAGTTGCGGTTAATCAAGCAACTGTAGAAGAGCTGCAAACTTTGCCTGGAATTGGAGAAAGTAAAGCCGCTGCTATTATACAATTCCGTGAAGAAAATGGACCTTTTAGTAATATTGATGACCTTACAAGCGTAAGTGGCATTGGCGAAAAAACAGTAGAGGGATTTGCTGAGCTTGTTCAGGTGCCGTAGCCTAGTTGACGCTAAATGGAATAGAAAGTACACTAGATAAGAAAAATTCAGAAAAGGGGAACAATCATGAACCGTATTTCTTGGGACCAATATTTTATGATGCAAAGTCATTTACTTGCACTACGAAGCACATGTGAACGTCTTTCCGTCGGAGCAACGATAGTAAGAGATAAACGCATCATCGCTGGGGGATACAATGGTAGTGTTTCAGGCAGTGTACATTGTATTGACGATGGCTGCTACGTCATTGACGGTCATTGTGTCAGAACAATTCATGCCGAAATGAATGCGCTCCTGCAATGTGCTAAATTTGGGGTGCTGACAGAGGGAGCGGAAATATATGTGACTCATTTCCCTTGTTTGCACTGTTGTAAAGCTATAATTCAGGCTGGGATCCAAACGGTTTATTTTGCGCAAGATTATAAGAATCATCCGTATGCAATCCAGTTATTTAACGAGGCAGGGGTTCATACAGAAAAAGTAGAGCTCCACCAGCATATTATTGATACGAATGCCCAGGAAAAGCTTCAGTATGTGAACCGATTGTTACATCGATTGGAAAAAACAAATGCATCAGCTGAAGAAGTAAAGGCCTTACAGGATGAAGCTACATATTTGTTCTCCACCTCCATCGCACCATCAGAAGAGAACTAACATGAACGGCAAACAATACTTACTAGCTACAGGGGCGTTATTAGGAGTGTATATCTCATCCGCCCCTTTTATATGGTTTTGTGTTGCAATAGCAGCCTATACCACACTGCTAATTCGTTGCATGATTCCGTACTACTTCCTATTGCTCGCTCTCCTTCTCTGCACCCTCTTTTATATGTACACACCCTTCGTTACCCCACAACCGCTAACCTCATGGAATAAAGAAATCAGCCTTGAAGGAAGAGTTATTTCCCATCCGTCAGTAGAAAAGGAAAGGGTTCAAATTCAAATACAAGAGAAAGAGGGAGACAAGTGGCTAGGTTTGGTCCAGACGGAAGATGTTTCCAAAGACCTTAAAATAGGTGCTACATGCCACGTGTCAGGAATTGTAGAAGAACCTATTGTAAGTCGCAATCCCGGAGGATTTCACTATAGTAACTTTCTACGCACTAGCGGGATTCAGGGGAGAATTTCTATTCAGAAACAAGACATCGTCTGCCAAGGCTCTTCCCCAAGACACTTCATACATGAAGTTCGAGAGGGAATTATCCAAGAACTCCAACGAACCTACTCAACATCTACAGCTGGGTGGGTGATGACCTTACTGTTAGGAGAGGATAGATATCTAGAGGAGGAAACTGTGGAGTTGTTTCGTCGGTGGAACCTATCTCATCTACTTGCCATCTCGGGTCTTCACGTAGGATTGTGCATAGCTATATTTTCTTTCATATGCCTGCGAGCTGGAATGCTCTCAAAGGAATGGCTTAAGGGTCTGTTGCTGGTGATTTTACCCATTTATGTAATACTGGCAGGGGGAGCTCCTTCCGTTATGAGAGCGGCAAGTATGGCAGAGGCAGCAATACTTCTTTCCTTTCTGCGCCTTCGCATTTCGATTGTTGATGTACTAAGCTTACTAGTAGTTGGGTTCTTGTTGGTGAATCCATTGCTGGCATTTAATATAGGTTTTCAATTTTCATTTTTGGTTACGTTTTCCTTATTATTCTCTCCTAAGCTGTTCCATCATGTTAGCCCGGTTACTGTGCTGCTCCGAATCAGCCTAATAAGTCAGCTAATTCTCCTTCCGTTGCAAGTCCTCTATTTTTATGTTTTAAACCCCGTTTCGCTTTTTGCTAATGTATTCATTGTCCCCCTCTTTTCTTTTATTATCATTCCTTTTTGTTTATTGCTCTTAGTAATGTTGTTATTCCCTATCCAGCTTGCTTTATGGTTGGATACACTCTTCCGTTATGTAATTGACTTCACAGTGAGTATGGTTGATTATATGGATCAGTATGTTCTGTTGGAGTGGGTACTAGGGGAAATGGGTCTTTTGTTTATTATTATGTATTATGTACTGTTTCTTACCTTTATGAGGTGTTGGGAGAATGAGTATCTCCTTAAGTCTTTGTGGTACGGTGTCTTAATGGTAAGCATCCTTATGTTTCATTCCTCCCTTCCTTACCTTTCCTCAGAAGGGAAAGTAACGATGCTGGATATTGGACAAGGTGATACCTTTATTTTGGAGTGGCCTCATCGGAAGCATATTATGTTAATTGATGCAGCTGGGAAGGTATTCTCTGACAAAGAAGAAATTTTTATGTATAATATTATGCCTTATTTACACAGCAGGGGTATTCAAAAGGTGGATTCAATGCTTATTTCTCACAAAGATCACGATCATATGGGAAGTATGGAGGAGGTGTTGAAGCAATTCCATGTGGATACGATTTTAGTCAGTCCCTATTATGAATGGGACACTGGTGACGCAGCAGGAGTACGTTCCATTCACCGTCTCAAGCGTGGAGATGAATTTACTATTGAGAATCAATTATTTGAAGTATTGAACCCTGATAATGAACAAGGAGATAAGAATGATAACTCTTTAGTTGTTTACACACACATGGGCGGGAAAGGATGGTTGTTTACAGGTGACATAAGTACACCCATAGAGGAAGAAATCATGACGCTATACCCAGATAAACAAGTAGATGTTTTGAAGGTAGCCCATCACGGGAGTAAAACGTCCAGTTCATCTGTATTTGTAAATCACTATATGCCCGCTGCTGCCTGGATATCTGTTGGCAAGATGAATCGATATGGACATCCCCATCCTACTATTATTGCTACGTATGAGGATAGAGGTATCCCGATATATCGCACAGATAAACATGGGGCAGTCTCCTACACTTTTTCGAACAATACAGGAACATTCCATACCTTTCTTCCATAGGATAGCATTGTATTCTAACCCAGGAATCGCTGAATGAAACAAAGTAATGCGTACTCCACATAAAAAAAGAGACTGCTCTAACAGTCTCTTTTCCGACTAAGTATTCCGTCTGATGGCGCTTACTTACAAGATGCTAATTAGATTTACCCCTACACCGATTGCGAAAATGATGAAGAAGAAAATGAAAGAGAAAACAAACCCTTTTGCAGAATCAATAACATCGTTTGTCGGTGATTGCACTTCTTTTTTAAATTCGTTCATAAAAGACCCCTCCTATGCCATTTCCTACTATAAGTGATTATACCAGAAAAATCTACACAACGTACAGAAATTCTGTGCCAATTAGCTGGCTTTGTTGACAAGAGTTAACATCCATAGTTTTTTCTTTTTTGGCTATTCTATAAGTAAAGCAAAACATCGTTTGAATTGCAGTATCCTGGGGCTGTTGTTCAAGCGTTTATATAGATGCCGGGGGGAATGGTTAAGCCATTTCCCTTTCTCTTTTCTCTTGAAAGCCTCCGATATTCCATATACCATAAGTTTAGATGTAAATTGGGGGAAAATCGATGGTCTATTTTGACACTTTAAAGGCAATTAAGAAACAACAGTTAGATTCCGTGTACTTACTATATGGAACAGAAAGTTATCTTATAGAAGATATACAGCATGCCATCATCCAGAATGGTCTAAAGCAGGATGAACAGGACGTGAATTTGTCCGTTTACGATTTGGAAGAGTTTCCAATTCAAGAAGTCGTGATGGATGCAGAGACATTTCCTTTTCTAGGGGAAAGGAAAATATTGCTCTGTAAAAATGCCAGTCTGTTTAAAGCGAAGCCGGATAAAACACAGGTAGAGCATGACATGAGTGTGCTTCAGCAATACTTAGAGAACCCTGTCGAGTATTCCATAATGGTGTTCATTGCACCTTATGAAAAGGTGGATGAACGAAAGAAAATAGTAAAGCAAATTAAGAAGTCAGGAAAAGTGGTTCCGTGCCAGCAGCTAAAGGAACATGAAATGACTAACTGGATATACTCTATCTCTAAAGAATTACACATAAACATAGAGTCCCCTGCCATTGATATCATTATTCAAGAAAATGGGACAAACCTCATGTCCATTCGACGGGAACTAGAAAAGATGGCATTATATGTGGGTGAGAGTGGCACAGTTGATAAAGCAACAGCTGAATTATTGTCTTCCCATAATCCGCAAGCTTCGGCGTTGAAATTAGTGGATGCTGTTATGAATCAGAATGTAGAGCGGGCTATATTACTATATAAGGATTTAGAGAAGCAAAATGAGGAGCCCATTGCGTTGTTAGCATTGCTTGCTTCTCAATTCCGTTTAATCCAACAGACAAAATTACTCCAACAAAAAGGCTATACGCAAAATCAAATGGCTCAGCAAATCAAAGCTCATCCTTTCGCTATTAAAATGGCTTTAAAGAGGGAGAGAGGGTTTAGTAACAACCAATTGGGAAGTATTACACAATTATTGACGGAGGCTGATGCTTCCATGAAGCAGGGGAAAATGGAGAAGAATTTATCCTTTGAGTTATTATTATACCGCTTAATTAATGTGAAGAAAAAAAGCAGTTAAAAAAGCACGGGCTGATGCTTCATCAGTCCGTGCTTTTTTGCAAATAAAAACGATCCTGATTGGATCGTTTGTTGGTCATAAACGGGAATATGCTTATGCAGTAAGCTCGTTTACTTTTTTCGTTAGACGAGATTTATGACGGTTACCATTGTTTGCATGGATAATACCTTTGCCTACAGCTTTATCGATTTTACGAGTTGCTGTTAGAAGAGCCTGTTGCGCTTCTTCTTTTTTATTCTCGCTGATTAGACCTTCAACTAGCTTCACTGCAGAACGCATGTCTGATTTGAAGGAGTGGTTTTTAGCGCGTTGGAAACTTTGCGTTACAACGCGTTTTTTAGCTTGTTTGATATTTGCCATATCGTTTCACCTCCCTGGAAGTTTAAGCCTGCTTGTATTATAAGCAATTACTCGAACAAAAGACATTTTATCAAAGCCACAAGAAGTTTTCAATATAAATCATACCTTGTTAAGTAAATTCTCTTGAATGTATGAAAGAGAACCTTCCTGTTTAAGCTAATGAAAAAAGCGGAGGGTTTCCTACATGCCAATTGATTTGGAGAAATATCAAGTACGTACTGACCTTGCTGTAGAAGCAAAAGACATGGTAGAAGATAAGAGCACAAAGGGGAAGAGTGGTGTACACGTACAAGAAAAAAGGGAAGGCGAGATAAAAGTAACCTATGTAGATGTGGATGAAGCGGGGGCGGAACAAATTGGCAAGAAGCCAGGGTCCTATGTGACGATTGAATCTGCCGGAATTCGACAGCACGATGCTCAATTGCAGCATCATACCGCCACTGTGTTTGCTAGAGAATTAGAAGAGTTGATAGGGAAGGAGAAACTGCCAGAAGATGCTAGCTGTTTAATAGTTGGTCTGGGAAATCTGAATGTAACTCCAGATGCACTAGGGCCCATGGTTATGCAGAAAGTACTTGTTACGAAGCACTTATTTGCATTGCAGCCTGAGAGAGTTGCAGAAGGATATCGTCCAGTATCTGCTTTAACCCCAGGTGTGATGGGGGTAACGGGAATTGAAACGAGTGATATTATCTTTGGTGTAATTCATAAAGTGAAGCCTGATTTTGTGATTGCAGTTGACGCTCTTGCATCACGGTCAATTGATCGTGTGAATGCAACCATTCAGTTATCCAATACGGGAATCCATCCCGGATCAGGAGTAGGAAACAAACGGAAGGAATTAAGTATGGAAACGTTAGGGATTCCAGTTATTGCTGTAGGGGTTCCAACTGTAGTCGATGCTGTTACCATAACCAGTGATACGATTGATTATTTATTGAAGCATTTTGGCAGGGAGTGGAATGAAAAGGGAAAAGCATCCAAAGCATTAACCCCTGCAGGCATGGATTTTGGAGAAAGAAAGGAATTAACGGAAGAGGATCTTCCCAATGAGGAGCAAAGACAATCTGTGTTAGGGATGATTGGAACCTTATCAGAACATGAGAAAAGAAAGCTAATCCATGAAGTGTTAAATCCGTTGGGTCACAATTTAATGGTAACTCCTAAGGAGGTAGACGGCTTTATGAAGGATATGGCGCACGTCATCGCAACAGGGATGAATGCTGCTCTCCATGAAACTGTAAATCCAGACAACGAAGAATCATTTACAAGATAGGAAGCGGTTCTACTTTCTCTTAAAGGCTCATAGAATTTACTAGAGTCTGAAGTAATAAGGGAAAGGATGGGACCATGAAAACGAAAGGCATCAGCCCTATCCAGAAGGAAATGAACAAATGGTATAAACGAAGTAGTTTTTACTTACTAGGCATTGTAATGGTGTTTCTCCTTATTGGAATTCTAACCTCTATACAACCAGCCTATCGACTTTCGTCTTCTACGCTTCACCATTGGACAAGTCAAGTAAATGGTGCCTCCTTCCTTAGATTGATGGGGATGGAGAATCGCATTTTTATTGAGGCATATCCAGATGAGCAAGAAGAAATAAAAATGTCTGAGCTCGTCTTTCAAACCGTTACCAGTATCAAATTAACGGACCCACGAACATTGCTTGGAAGAGAGATTCCTGGATTTTCCGTCTTTGATGGCGAAATTATTGTCGCTGGAGAAGGAACCGATTACACGAATATGCCAATTGAATCCTCTCCACCCATGGACGTATTTGATCAAGAGAAGGAAGCAGTTGTTAAGCAGGAAGAGGAAGAGGAAAGTAAAGAAAAGCAGGAACCAACCCAGTCTACAGGGGATCGGAATGTTGTATTTATATACCATTCTCATAATCGTGAATCCTTTTTACCTCTTTTACCAAAAGGCACAAAACCGGACGAAGCATACCATTCGGAGGCAAATATAACATTAGTTGGCGAAAGACTTGCAAAGGGATTACAAAATAATGGTATTGGAGCAACTGTAGATAAGACAGATATACCTAGTATTTTGAAGGAGGAAGGACTTAATTATTATGAATCGTATGATGCCTCTCGACCAGTGGTAGAGACAGCGATGAAGCAGGATGATAACTTACAATACTATTTTGACTTGCATCGGGATTCCCTTCCGAAAGACATTACTACGACGAAAATACATGGTAAATCGTATGCAAGGATCTTTTTCGTCATTGGTGGTAAATTTGCAAAGCACGAAGAAAATTTAAAGCTTGCCAATGAGCTTCATAAGCGAGTAGAAAAAATGTACCCAGGATTAAGCAGGGGAGTGTACACGAAAAAAGATGCAGGCTCTAATGGAAAATACAATCAGGATTTATCACCAAACGCCATCCTCATTGAATTTGGCGGACTTGAAAATAATTTAGATGAGTTATATCGAAGCGCTGATGCAGTTGCAGATGTGTTCAGTGATTTTTATTGGAAGGCTGAAAAAGTAAACGCTAACTAAAGGAGGGATTGGAATGATACGCTTCACCACAACGGTTCTTCTGTTAATTATATTATTTTTAAGCGGTGTATTGCTCGGTATGAACCAAGCAAGTTTAGGGATTATAGAAATGCGGGGCTTTTCTAATGACTCGTTGCAGGAAGCGGTAAAAACAAATCCCTCTAAAGGCTCCTCCTACGAAGTGGAAGTGTTAGGGCAAGGGTTTGAACAAGTTTCAGTAGAGGAGAAACAAAAAGCATATGCTGAAATGCAGACCGACCACGGTGTTCAAAAGCTTGCTTTTGCTTTAGAGAAAGCTGTCAAATGGGTGTACAACACCATAATCTTTATTGTCTACCAATTTGTCCAGATTTTTTATTCATGATAGGATGGCAAGCGTTTGTCCATAAAGGTCAGACGCTTTTTATTTGTTTTACTCTGTTAAACATCAAGATGAAAGGTATGGGGATAGTACACAAGGCTTACATTCAAGCTCCTGTGTATTAATAAAGGTCTGTTATGTTATGAGAGGAAGCTATCGCCTGCAGACCATCGCTTTCCTATTGGCTCCGTCGTGGGGCGCAGTTGCTATAGGGCGGAGCGGTTTTAGCTGGACCTCCATACTATGGCTAAGCTACCATCATGAATGTACAACCGTGAAAAAGCCCTGAAGACTAAAGATGATATACAAACTGGCAAGGCTAACCATTAATACGTGTATTCGATTATATGCTAATATTACTTTTCGTTGAAGAATTGGCTTTACATTGCTATAATCAATTCTAGTGAATGTCGGGAACCAAAGTAGGAGTGATAATGTGAGTAACGACATAATTAAGCAAGAGAACGTACGAAATTTTTCTATCATAGCTCATATAGACCACGGTAAATCAACATTAGCCGATCGAATATTAGAGAAAACGAAGGCATTAACGGATAGAGAAATGAAAGAACAATTCCTTGATGCGATGGACCTAGAACGTGAACGAGGCATTACAATTAAACTAAATGCAGTCCAACTGAAGTATGAATCCCAAAAGACGAATGAGGATTATTTGTTCCACCTGATTGATACTCCAGGACACGTCGATTTTACATACGAAGTGTCACGAAGCCTTGCAGCCTGTGAAGGAGTTATCCTCGTTGTAGATGCGGCTCAGGGTATTGAAGCACAGACACTGGCCAATTTATACCTTGCTTTGGATAATGATCTAGAAATTATTCCAGTCATTAACAAAGTAGACTTACCGGCTGCTGATCCTGAACGAGTAACACAGGAATTAGAGGATTTGCTTGGGGTAACAAAAGACGAGGTCATTCTAGCGTCAGCCAAAGCAGGTAAAGGGATTGAAGAAATACTAGAAGCAATTGTAGAACGTATTCCAGCACCAGAAGGAAATCCTGATGCCCCGTTGAAGTCGTTAATTTTTGATTCCTTATACGACCCTTATCGCGGTGTAATAGCCTCCATTGCCATTAAGGAAGGTACAGTACGAGTCGGTCAAAAAATTCGAATGATGCAAACAGGCAAGGAATTTGAAGTCAACGAGCTAGGAGTCTTTAATCCGAAGCCTACCTCCAAGGATTCGTTAACGGTTGGGGATGTTGGCTTCTTAACGGCTTCTATTAAAAATGTAAGTGATTCTCGAGTTGGGGATACGATAACTAGTGCCACTAACCCAGCACCAGAACCGCTGCCAGGGTATAAGAAAATGAATCCGATGGTTTTCTGCGGAATGTTTCCTGTGGAAGCAAGTAACTATAATGATTTAAGAGAAGCGCTTGAGAGGCTGGAATTGAACGATTCTTCCTTACAGTATGAGGCTGAGACATCTCAAGCCTTAGGTTTCGGTTTCCGCTGCGGCTTTTTAGGTCTTCTTCATATGGAAATTATACAGGAGCGAATTGAACGGGAATTCGGTATTCAAATGATTACTACAGCTCCAAGCGTAATTTATCAGGTGGAGATGGTAGACGGAGAAGAAATACTAATTGATAATCCATCCTTAATGCCAGACTCCCAGTCCATTAATGAAGTAAGAGAACCATTTGTTAGTGCTACGATTATGGTGCCTAATGATTACGTGGGTCCTGTTATGGAAATCTGTCAAAAGAAACGCGGCGCATTTCAGGATATGGAGTATTTGGATGATAATCGCGTTAACATAACGTATGAAATTCCATTATCAGAGATTGTGTATGATTTCTTTGATCAGCTTAAATCTCAAACGAAAGGCTATGCTTCCTTCGATTATGAATTAGTTGGATATAGACCTTCTAATTTGGTGAAAATGGATATACTCCTGAATGGGGATACCATTGATGCTCTATCCTTTATCGTACACCGCGATTTCGCGTATGATCGAGGAAAAGCAATAGCGAACAAACTAAAGGACCTCATTCCAAGACAACAATTTGAAGTACCGATACAAGCAACTATTGGTAATAAGGTTGTAGCAAGATCTACTATTAAAGCAATGCGTAAAAACGTACTTTCTAAGTGTTATGGCGGTGACATTACGCGTAAACGTAAGCTTCTAGAGAAGCAAAAAGAAGGTAAAAAACGCATGAAAATGGTAGGATCGGTTGAGGTACCTCAAGAAGCCTTTATGGCTGTACTGGAAATGGATTCAGATAACGATTAACGTTATGAAACCGCAAGGAGGTATTCTTTGCGGTTTTTACACTTTTTTAAAGGAACGTGAGCAACTATGATAACTTCAGCTTATATTCACATTCCGTTTTGCCAGCAAATTTGTCATTATTGCGATTTTACTAAATTCTTCTACAACGAGAAATTAGCTGATGATTACCTTGATGCGTTAGACAGGGAAATGACAGAAGCAGTGGGAAAACGTAAGCAATATATGAAAACAATCTTCGTGGGCGGTGGCACTCCAACTGCACTAAATCACGCCCAGCTAGAGAGGTTGTTGCAAACAATCGCTGCCTCCTTTGATGTGGAACAGTGTGAGGAGTACACATTTGAAGCAAATCCTGGAGAATTTGATGAGAAAAAATTATCACTTTTAAAATATTACGGAGTGAATCGGATTTCCTTTGGAGTTCAAGTCTTTGATGACACGATGCTGGAAAAGCTAGGCAGGCTTCATAGGGTTCAGGATGTGTACGACAATCTGAAGCTATTTGATAAATATGATTTTCAGAATGTATCCATTGATTTAATTTATGGACTTCCAGATCAAACAGTAGAAGGGTTTCAAGCCACGCTGGAAGAAGCTATCCGTTTGGATTTACCTCACTATTCTACGTACTCCTTGCAAATTGAACCAAAAACTGTTTTCTACCAGCGTCACCAAAAAGGGAAATTGGAAAAGCCTGTAGAAGAACAAGAAGCAATGATGTATGAGATGCTCGTAAACAAGATGGAGAAAAACGGCACACCTCAATACGAAATTAGTAACTTCGCCAAGTCGGGTTATGAAAGTAAACACAATCTGACATACTGGGATAATAATTACTACTTTGGATTCGGTTCTGGTGCGCATGGGTATCTCCCAGGGAAACGAACGGTAAATCTTCGACCATTACCACATTATATTAAACAAGTACATGAACAAGGGAATGCTATCCTCCACGAAGAGCCGATTACCATAAGGGAACAAATGGAGGAGCAGATGTTTTTAGGACTTCGAAAAGCGGCTGGAGTCTCCAAGAGTGAATTTCAAAAGCGCTATGGATATGCGATACAGAATCTATATAATGATGAACTACAGTATTTAAAACAAAAGGACTGGATTGAAGAAGCGGGAGATTATATACGTATCACTCCAAATGGAAGGTTATTTGGAAACAATGTATTTCAAGAATTTTTACTCGAAGATGATCAGTTGTAATAAGCTTCTTCTTTATGCCAATCTTCTTTGTTAAATTTGTTGACAACGATAAAGGCATTTGATAACTTATTATTAGATTTAGCACTCAAAGGAATCGAGTGCTAACAGAGGTGATCATCATGTTGACAGAAAGACAATTACTCATATTGCAAGTGATTATTGATGATTTCATCCAGTCTGCGCAACCAGTAGGGTCGCGGGCCATTTCTAAGAAAGATACCATTACCTATAGTTCGGCTACTATTCGAAATGAAATGGCTGATCTGGAGGAGTTAGGGTATCTAGAGAAAACTCACTCGTCATCGGGACGTGTTCCCTCAGAAAAAGGGTACCGATTCTATGTAGATTACTTAATGTCTCCCTTTGATTTATCCAGGACGGAGCAAACGTTTATACAGCACGCTTTTACAAATCATTTGGTAGAGTTTGAAAAAGTGGTGCAGCAATCTGCGCGGGTTCTTTCTGATCTAACGAATTATACTTCTATTATTCTTGGACCAGAAGTGTATGAAACGAAACTAAAGCAGCTGCAGATTATACCACTATCGACTCATTCAGCGGTTGCTATACTCGTTACGAATACTGGACATGTAGAGCATCGCTCCTTTACGATACCCGTGGATATTCAACCGGGTGACTTGGAGAAGATGGTAAATATCCTCAATGATAAACTGTATGGGGTGCCTATCATTTATCTTCACCAGAAGCTAAACTCTGAGATTGCCGAGCTGTTAAAGGCTCATACGAATGAATACGACAAGGCGTATCAATATTTACAATCTGCCCTATTTGAAGAGCAGCCAGTGAAGCTTTATGTAGGTGGAAAAACCAATATTTTGATGCAGCCAGAGTTTAAAGACATCGAAAAAGTTCGAAATCTATACTCCATGATTGAAGAAGAAGTGGAAATCGCTCAATTACTTCGCAATGATACAGAAGATATTAAAGTTACCATTGGCAGGGAGAATGAAGTAAATGCGATGAAAGACTGCAGTTTAATTACAGCTTCTTACTCTCTTGGAGAAGAACAAATGGGAACAATCGCGTTAATTGGCCCGACTAGGATGGAATATTCTAAAGTAATTTCCTTATTAAATGTTTTATCCAGTAATATGACCCAGACCTTTCATTCTTGGTATCAAAATGAACAGAATGGGCATAACTGATAAAGTTGAGGGGAACCAGATTTTCCCTCCCTCTTTTTGTGTTTTAATCCGGTAAAAGCAGGGTATGAGTAGGTGTCTTGTATTTACAGGATTACTACCAATAAGTGTTTATGTGAAATAAGTTTTTATGGTTTAGATTAAAACCATTTTCTGATATATTCTTATTTGGTCCGTAAGGCGGATTTTTCAAGAGGAGGTGACAATCGTGAGTGAAGATAAACAACAACGTACTGAGGAAATAAATGAAGAGCAGCAAGAAGATGTGGTAGATCAAGAGGTCGTTGATAACCCAGACCAACAAGTTGTGGAAGAAGATGAAGCTAATGATGAAGTAGAGAAGCTGCAGCAGGAGAAAGATGAATTATACCAGCGTCTCACTCGTTTACAGGCTGATTACGATAACTTCCGTCGTCGTTCTAAAAAAGAGCGAGAAAACGACTTAAAATATAAAGCTCAAGACGTAATTGAAGAGCTATTGCCTGCAGTAGATAACTTTGAACGTGCATTAAATACTGAAATACCGGATGAATCTGCAAAAACGTTTGTAGATGGTATGAACATGGTATATAGACAACTGAAAGATGCATTAGAGAAACAAGGGGTAGAAGAAATACCTGCTGTAGGAGAAGAGTTCGATCCTGAATTACACCAAGCAGTTATGCAGGTGGAGGATGAGAATTTCGGTTCCAATGTAGTAGTTGAGGAACTGCAAAAAGGATATAAACTCAAAGATCGTGTAATCCGGCCTTCCATGGTGAAGGTTAATCAATAAACAAATAAACTACATACGTTATTAGTAAGGAGGATATTTAGTCATGAGTAAAATTATTGGTATTGACTTAGGAACAACAAACTCTTGTGTCGCTGTCATGGAAGGTGGCGAATCAAAGGTAATCCCAAACCCAGAAGGTAATCGTACAACTCCTTCTGTTGTAGCTTTCAAAAACGGTGAGCGTCAGGTAGGCGAGGTTGCAAAACGTCAGGCGATTACTAACCCAAATACGATTCAGTCTATTAAGCGTCATATGGGCACTGACTATAAAGTAGAAATCGAAGGAAAAGAATACACTCCTCAAGAGATTTCTGCTATTATCCTTCAGCACATCAAATCTTACGCTGAAGAATACCTAGGGGAAACAGTAGAAAAAGCGGTTATTACCGTTCCAGCTTACTTTAATGACGCAGAGCGTCAGGCTACAAAAGATGCTGGTAAGATTGCTGGTCTAGAAGTAGAGCGTATCATTAATGAGCCTACTGCAGCAGCGCTTGCGTACGGCATTGATCAAGAGCAGGATCAAACGCTTCTAGTTTATGACCTTGGTGGAGGTACTTTCGACGTATCTATTCTGGATATCGGTGACGGTGCGTTTGAAGTGGTTGCCACAGCAGGAGATAACAAACTAGGTGGAGACGACTTTGACCAGGTTATCATTGATCACATGGTTGCAGAGTTCAGAAAAGAGAACGGAATTGACCTTTCTCAGGATAAAATGGCTCTTCAGCGTCTTAAAGATGCTGCTGAAAAGGCAAAGAAAGACCTTTCTGGTGTAGCGCAAACACAAATTTCTCTGCCATTTATCACTGCTGGAGAAGCTGGTCCTCTACACTTAGAAATGAACCTTACTCGTGCGAAATTTGAAGAACTTTCTGCTAATCTTGTAGAACGTACCATGGAACCAACTCGTCGCGCGCTAAGAGATGCCAACATGTCTGCAAGCGACATTAATAAAGTGCTTCTTGTAGGTGGTTCTACTCGTATCCCAGCAGTTCAGGAAGCAATCAAGAAAGAGGTTAAGCAAGACCCATCTAAGGGTGTTAACCCAGACGAAGTAGTTGCCCTTGGTGCTGCCATTCAAGGCGGAGTGTTGCAAGGAGACGTAAAAGACGTTGTGCTTCTTGACGTTACACCACTTTCTTTAGGTATCGAAACAATGGGCGGCGTTACAACGAAACTTATTGAACGTAATACAACTATTCCTACAAGCCATTCTCAAACATTCTCTACTGCAGCAGATAACCAAACGGCAGTTGATATTCACGTATTACAAGGTGAACGTGAAATGGCACAGGATAACAAAACCCTTGGACGTTTCCAATTAACAGATATTCCACCAGCACCACGTGGCGTTCCACAAATCGAAGTTACATTCGATATTGATAATAACGGTATTGTACACGTTCGTGCGAAAGACCTTGGTACTAACAAAGAACAATCCATTACCATTAAATCATCTTCTGGTCTGTCTGACGATGAAGTAGAGCGTATGGTAAACGAAGCGGAAGAGAACGCTGAAGCAGATAAACAAAAGCGTGAAGAAGTAGAGCTTCGTAACGAAGCTGATCAGCTTGTGTTCACAACTGACAAGACGATTAACGATCTTGGTGAAAGTGTAACAGAGGAAGAGAAACAAAAAGCTGAAGAAGCGAAGCAAGAACTTCAAACTGCGCTTGAAGGCGAAGATCTAGAAGAAATCCGCACGAAGAAAGACGCACTACAAGAGCAGGTTCAGCAGCTTTCTGTTAAGATGTATGAACAAGCTCAACAAGCACAGCAAGAACAAAGCCAAGAAGGCTCTGAAGAAGATGTCGTTGACGCTGAATACGAAGACGTAAACGAAAACGACAAGAAAGAGTAGTTAAGTAACAAGTAGGACAAAGTCAAAGTCAGGGTTTTCTTGGCTTTGACTTTTTTACTCGTAAGGGGAAGATAGAACAGAGTGCCCTCCCTACTTCCACTTATGAGTTCCAAGCAACATACAACGAACCTTTGTATAGTATACCAATCAATGTTAGTATAAACTTTATGCAGTAAGAGTCGGGAGAGTGATCTTCAGTGAGTAAGCGAGACTATTATGAGGTCCTGGGTGTTTCAAAGGATGCATCTAAGGATGAAATTAAGAAAGCTTATCGTAAGCTTGCCAAGCAATATCATCCAGACGTAAGTCAGGAAGAGGATGCTTCGGAGAAATTTAAGGAAGCAAAAGAAGCTTGGGACGTGTTGGGTGACGAGCAAAAGCGTCAGCAGTATGATCAGTTTGGCCACGCCGGTATGAACGGTGGAGCCGGGCAAGGCTTTGGAGGCTTCGGCGGCGAAGACTTCGGAGGCTTTGGTGATATATTTGATATGTTCTTTGGCGGAGGACGCCGACGCGATCCTAACGCTCCACGAAAAGGTGCCGATCTTCAATACACGATGACGCTTGATTTTGAAGAAGCAATCTTTGGAAAAGAAACAGATATTCAAATTCCTAAAGAAGAAGATTGTGATACATGCGATGGGTCTGGTGCTAAACCAGGTACTCAACCAGAAACGTGTCCGCATTGTAAAGGTGCAGGACAGCTAAACCAGGAACAAGATACACCATTTGGCCGTGTAGTAAACCGTCGAGTTTGTCATTATTGCCAGGGAACTGGTAAATATGTTAAAGACAAATGTAATACTTGTGGCGGCGATGGAAAAGTGAAAACACGCAAAACTATTCATATTTCCATTCCAGCGGGAATTAATGAAGGCCAGCAAATCCGTGTATCCGGACAAGGGGAGCCTGGAGCAAATGGTGGTCCTACAGGTGATTTGTATGTAGTGGTGCAAATCCGTCAGCACGAATTCTTCCAGCGTGAGGGAGACCATATCTTCTGTGAAATGCCAATTACTTTCACTCAAGCAGCCCTTGGGGATGAAATAGAAGTCCCAACCGTCCATGGGAAGGTGAAACTAAAAGTACCAGCTGGAACGCAGCATGGCAAGACATTCCGTCTGAAGGACAAAGGTGTACCTGATCTACGTGGTCGTGGCTATGGCGATCAGCATGTGAAGATTCGTGTAGTGACACCAACCAACTTAACGGACCGTCAAAAGGAATTGATGCGTGAATTCCATGACATTAGTGGCCATGAAGCAACAGAAGAACAGCATGATAATATTTTTCAACGAGTAAAACGCGCCTTTAAAGGTGAATCATAATATTTCACAAATGAAGTGAGGTTAATCCCATGAAATGGTCAGAATTATGTATTCATACAACCAACGAAGCAATCGAACCTATTTCTAATATTCTTCATGAAGCAGGAGCAAGTGGTGTAGTTATTGAAGATGCCCAGGAATTGATGAAAGAGCGCGAAACCTATATGGGAGAAATTTACGAGTTGAATCCAGAAGACTATCCAGAGGAAGGTGTGTATGTGAAAGCATACCTTCCTGTTAATAGTTTTTTAGGAGAGACGGTAGAGGAAATTAAGAGCGCAATAAATAATTTACTCGTACATGAAATCGATATTGGTCGCAATACGATAACGATAAGTGAATTGAACGAGGAAGATTGGGCAACTGCATGGAAGAAATACTATAAGCCAGTGAAAATCTCTGAAAAATTCACCATCATCCCTACTTGGGAAGAATATGAGCCGGTTTCCAGTGATGAGATAATCATGGAACTCGACCCAGGCATGGCATTTGGAACAGGTACACACCCTACTACCGTTCTAAGCATACAGGCAATCGAGCAATATATTCAGCCTGATGATGTGGTAATTGATGTAGGAGCAGGTTCTGGCGTTCTCAGTATAGCTTCTATATTGCTTGGCGGAAAAGAAGTGTATGCATACGATTTAGATGATATTGCTGTGAGAAGTACCACCATCAATGCTAAATTAAATCAGGTTGAGCAACACATACATGCTAAACAAAATAATTTGTTAGATTATGTTGATTTTGAAGCTGATATGATTGTAGCGAATATTTTGGCAGAAGTTATTGTTCGGTTTACAGATAAAGCGTTTGAAAATGTGAAATCTGGAGGGTACTTTATTACTTCTGGCATTATTAAAAACAAACGTCAGGACGTTAAGGAAGATCTAGAACGTGCAGGTTTCGAAATAGAAGAAATCAATCAAATGGAAGACTGGACCTGTATCATTGCTAAAAAGCCTTAACACCATGAGTTAGGGAAGATATTATAGAGAAAGCAGTGAATACTATGCAGCGTTATTTTGTGCCCCATGATGGTTGGGAAGAAGAGCAGGTGCACCTATCTGGTGAAGACGTCCATCATATTAAGAAAGTCATGCGAATGAAAGAGGAAGAAGAAATTATTTGCTGTACACCAGATGGTCATGCTGCTAAATGTAAAATCAGGAAAATCGAAGATGACAGCGTTACATGTTACATAGTACAATGGTTAGATGAGGAAAAGGAACTCCCTGCTCATATTACCATCGTCCAGGGACTGCCCAAAGGAGATAAAATGGAGCTCGTTATCCAAAAGGGAACAGAATTAGGCGCAGCTGCATTTATTCCATTTGAAGCGGAACGCTCCATCGTAAAATGGGACGCTAAGAAGGCAGAGAAGAAGATTAGCCGCTACCAAAAAATTGCTAAGGAAGCCAGCGAACAATCTCATCGCACTAAGGTTCCTACAGTAGAGAGTATCCATTCAGTACAAGAAGTAATAACAGCTAGTGAAGGCTATGAATGGAAGTTATTCGCATACGAAGACGAGGCAAAAACAGATGCATTTCAATCCCTAAAAGAAGTCATTCCTCACATTAAACCCTCTCAGCGTGTCATGATGATGATAGGACCAGAAGGTGGATTCAGTGAGAAGGAAGTCGATAGATTGAAACAAGCCTCCTTCCAATCGGTCCGATTAGGCCCAAGAATCCTACGAACGGAAACAGCTCCTTCATACTTTCTGTCGGCTATTTCCTACCAACTAGAAGAATTGAGGTGAAACAATGTCAACTGTAGCTTTTCATACACTAGGGTGTAAAGTGAACCACTATGAAACAGAAGCAATTTGGCAGATGTTTAAAGAAGAAGGATATGAGCGTGTTGAATTTGACCACCAAGCAGATGTGTACGTCATTAATACATGTACTGTAACCAATACGGGTGACAAGAAAAGCCGTCAGGTAATTCGTCGTGCTATCCGTAAGAATGATAATGCGGTCATTTGTGTAACCGGCTGTTATGCTCAAACATCCCCAGGTGAAATTATGGACATACCTGGTGTCGATGTAGTGGTAGGTACTCAAAATCGCAAGAAAATGCTTGATTATATTGAGCAGTATAAGCAGGAACGACAGCCTATCAATGGCGTTTCAAATATTATGAAGACCCGTGTCTTTGAAGAAATGGACGTACCGGCTTTTACAGACAGAACTCGTGCATCGTTAAAAATACAAGAAGGCTGTAACAATTTTTGCACATTTTGTATTATTCCTTGGGCACGCGGATTGTTACGTTCTCGTGAGCCAGAAGATGTTATTAAGCAAGCTCAACAGCTAGTAGATGCGGGGTATAAGGAAATTGTACTCACTGGAATCCACACTGGCGGCTATGGGGAGGATATGAAAGATTATAACCTTGCTAAGCTGTTAAGGGAAATGGATGTAAGAGTAAAAGGTCTAAAGCGTATTCGAATTTCATCCATTGAAGCGAGTCAGATTACAGATGACGTTATTCAAGTCTTAAATGATTCGGATAAAATAGTCCGTCATCTCCACATTCCACTCCAGTCTGGTTCAAACACAGTACTAAAGCGGATGCGTCGGAAATATACGACAGAGTTTTATAAAGAACGGATTGATCGAATCAAGCAAGCATTGCCAGGCTTAGCGATTACTTCTGACGTGATTGTAGGCTTCCCTGGAGAAACAGAGGAAGAGTTCATGGAAACGTACCGTTACATTCAAGAGATTGGTTATTCGGAATTACACGTATTCCCATACTCCAAGCGTACTGGTACTCCTGCTGCCCGTATGGACGATCAGGTTGCAGATGAAACGAAGCAAGAACGTGTTCATCAGCTTATCGAATTATCTAATCAGCAGGCGAAGGAATACGCTTCAATGTATGAAGGGGAAGTGCTGGAAGTTATTCCAGAAGAGAAGTTTAAAGATGATGGTGAGGACAATCGCTATGTAGGATATACGGACAACTACTTAAAAGTGGTGTTTGAGGGTAGTGATGATATGATTGGTCAAATTGTCCGCGTGAAGCTAACACAAGCAGGTTACCCTTATAATACTGGAGAGTTCGTTCGTGTGTTAGAGGAGCCTCAATTAAATACTAGAGTGGAATTATCCTCTTAATGACGAAAAGTCCTTTTCCTTTGGAAAAGGGCTTTTTTAAGTCGGTTGTCCATTAATGTATGTAGATTGCATTATATAAAAGACCCTAAACAAGAAGGTTTGTATTCGAGTTATTGTTGATCTGTTACTCTAAAGGAGAAAGAAGCGGTCATGAAAGCACCTGCTTTACTGATGCCCGACAAGATGTAGAGTAGTTCGGTGCTGCTACAGGTTGCAGCGATTTTTTACAGCACCATTTTTATATTGCAATGCCACCTTAAAGGAGAATGAAGGCTATTGTATTTCTGTTTTCAAATTTCTAGAAAAGGCATGAAATGGATGCTTTCGTTAATAATAAAGGAGGCCTCTAGAAGGAAACATAGCATTTTTTTTGGAATAATGCTATCATGGAAGAGGTACGGACAACTGATACAAACATAGAAAGGAAGATTATAATGGACGCAAAACTTGCGAAAATGATTGACCATACACAATTAAAGCCGGATACATCAAGAGAGAAAATTGAACAGATATGCGAGGAAGCAAAAGAGTACGGCTTTGCTTCTGTTTGTGTAAATCCTTATTGGGTAACATTATGCGCTGAGTTACTGGAAGGTACAGATGTTAAAGTATGTACAGTAATTGGTTTCCCGTTAGGAGCTAATACAAAGGAACTAAAAGCATATGAAACAAAACAAGCAATCGAAAATGGCGCAACAGAAGTTGATATGGTAATTAACATTGGGGCACTAAAAAGCGGAGACTATGAAACAGTGAAGCACGATATCGAAGCCGTAGTACGTGCTACAGAAGGTAAAGCGTTGACGAAAGTAATTATTGAGACATCCCTTTTAACAGATGAGGAAAAAGAGAAAGCTTGTGAGCTTGCAAAAGAAGCAGAAGCAGATTTTGTGAAAACATCTACTGGCTTCTCTGGTGGAGGAGCTACTGTGGAAGACGTTCGCTTAATGCGAAAAACAGTAGGCGAAGAGATGGGCGTAAAAGCTTCTGGAGGAGTGCGTGACCGTCAAGGCGCAGACGATATTGTAGAAGCTGGAGCAACACGTATCGGAGCAAGTGCTGGTGTTCAAATTGTATCAGGTGGCCAAGGCTCTTCTGATTATTAATAGCAACCAAAAGAGATGATGCTTAGGCATGATCTCTTTTTTTATGGTGTTCTTTTCTTACCGTGAAGATATATAATCATCTTTGAAAATGGGGTGATAAAAGGTAACAAAATCAAGGAAGACAGCACATTAAAGAGTACAGAAATATGAGCAAGCTGTTGAGATACAGTATGGGCAAGCAGCACGGAGAAAGCCGAAAGCTCCTGAAGAAAGGGAGCAAATAGGACTACTCCGAAAATATTAAGCCAGATATGGCCCATTGCAACCAGTTTCGCTTCGGTATTCGTGCCAATAGATGCTATCCATGCCGTGATACAAGTTCCTACATTTGCCCCTAGCATTATCCCTATAGCGGAAGGCATCGTAAATAACCCCTCCTGCAGGAATGCCATAGCAATTCCGGTAGCTGCCGTAGAAGATTGAATGATACTTGTGACCACCGCTCCCACAACGATACTTAAGACAGGATAGCTGTTTGTTGCAGTAAGAGACTCCTGAACAATAGGAAAACGTTGAAGAGGCTCAGCTAGAGTAGAAAAACCATGCAGAGCAACAAATATCGTCCCTAAACCAAAAAGCAGAGAGCCGATACCAAAGGTTGATTGCTTTTTAGATAAGAGAAGTACAGCTCCAATAATCAGCATTGGCCATAATGGGATTGAGTGCTGTAAGGAAAGCAGCTCCACTGTTACCGTTGTGCCAATGTTAGCGCCTAATATGACTCCGATAGATTGTTTGAAATTAAGAACCCCTACAGCAACTAATCCAACGGTTAATACCATGGTGCACGAGCTGCTTTGGAGCACGGCCGTCATTAGTAGCCCTGCCAGCATTCCTTTTACAGGATTATCTGCAAAACGCGCAAGGAGCTTCCGCATGTTCTGATAAGAAAGCTGATACAATCCGATGCGTAAAATAGCCATCCCGAAAAGAAACATGGATAAAAATACAACAAATAACGTTAAAACGTCTCCCATGCTTGTTCACCTCTTTATCATCCTATGGACAAGCGGGAAAATCATGATTAAAATATTTATAATCTCTATTCCATGTTAGGGGACTGTATGTAAGGAAAGTGGAAGACCTTTTTAAAAATCACCCACTGTTGAAGTCCATAACCAGTTGATAGTTGTCTTCATATGAGTGGAAAAGCAGAAGAATACCATTCTAGAAAATCAGCTTCCACATAAGCATAAACAAAGCCTTCGTAATTAATATAATAAAGATGATGAAAAAAGTTGAACTAACGATTTGAATATATTATAATTGCAAAAGGCATATGTTGATACATATGCGAGATTAGAAATTGTCTGTTTGCTTTGGAGGGAGGGAAATATAGCATGTCAAACCAAACTCGCGTTCGCAAAAACGAGAACCTTGAAGATGCTCTACGTCGCTTTAAGAAAAGTGTATCTAAAAATGGTACATTGGCTGAATACAAAAAGCGTGAACATTATGAGAAGCCTAGTGTTCGTCGTAAGAAAAAGTCCGAAGCTGCAAGAAAGCGTAAATAAGAGGGTGTACAGCTGAATGTCATTACTGGAAAGTCTTAACCAGGATATGAAAACGGCTTTAAAAAGTAAGGACAAGGAAAAGCTATCGGTTATCCGGATGGTGAAAGCCGCCTTACAAAACGAAGCGTTGAAACTGCGTAAAGACGAACTATCAGAGGAAGAAGAATTGACTGTTTTATCTCGTGAGTTAAAACAAAGAAAAGATTCCCTCCAAGAGTTTAAAGACGCTGGTCGTGAAGACTTGGCTGATAAACAACTGAAAGAAATTGAAATCATTCAATCATATATGCCTGCTCAGCTTTCTGAGGAAGAGCTTGATGCTATCATTAAGGAAACGATTAATGAGGTTGGAGCCACTTCTAAAGGAGATATGGGTAAGGTCATGAGTGCTGTCATGCCAAAGGTTAAAGGCCAGGCGGATGGCTCACAAATTAATCAACTTGTGCAGAAACACCTGTCCTAAGATGTAAGCAAAAAACCGCCCTATCGGCGGTTTTTTTTATGAGTTGCTTCAGAAAGGGTACACTAGTGTAAGAAAATGTAGTGCTGCATTTTCATATTTTTGAAACATTTTGGGTTGTGATAACGTAGAAGAATATAGGAGAAAGGAGGGGTGTGATGAGAAGGATAGCGAGAGCCGTCATGTTGCTATCACTTGTACTGCTAGCAGTACACAGCATAATGTCCACATCTCTGCAAGCTGAAGGGGATGGAAAAACAGTTTATGTTGTACCCGTTCAAAAAGAGGTGGAAAAAGGTCTAGCGTCTTTTCTTAACAGAAGCATTAAAGAGGCAGAGGAGCAAAATGCTGACCACATCATTTTTGAAGTGAATACTCCAGGTGGCGCTGTAGATGCTGCGAGCTCTATTGCAAAAACATTTCAGGATATAGATATTCCCAATACTGCTTTCGTGCTGAAAGAGGCACTATCCGCTGGATCCTACATATCACTTAACGCAGATTCTATTTATATGACGCCAAGTGCTACGATGGGGGCGGCTGGTGTTATTACTTCTGATGGTAATGCAGCGAGTAAAAAAGCTCAATCTAATTGGGTTAAAGCGATGAGAAGTGCGGCAGAAACAGGAGGAAGAGACCCGAAATTTGCAGAAGCTATGGCAAACCCTGATCTTGACTTACCAGAATACCAAGCTGGTGAGGGCAAATATTTAACTTTAAGTGCGGGAGAAGCTGAAGAGATTGGTTATGCAGAAGGGGTAGTCGCAGATCGAGAAGCGTTATTAAAAGAATTAGGCTTAGAAGATGCAACCATTAAAGAAACGAATCCAACTCTAACTGAGCAAATAGCAAGGTTGATTACCAATCCAGTAGTTGTTCCTATCCTGTTATCGTTAGCGAGTCTCGGCTTTGTAGCAGAATTATATACCCCAGGCTTCGGTATTGCTGGTACAATGGGATTAGTTGCTTTAATTTTGTTCTTTTATGGACACTTCATTGCCGGGCTTGCCGGGTACGAAACCATTATCTTCTTTGCGCTCGGCATCATTTGTATTATCCTAGAGTTATTTGTCCCTGGGGGCATATTGGGGATCATAGGTGTAGGTGCAGTAATCGGTTCGCTTTTCATGGCAACGGATGATGCGGGATATATGGCTATGAGTATTGGAATCGCACTTATGGTAGCTATCATCGCTTCCATTCTACTCTTTAAATTCATGGGATTTGAGAGAGGGTTCATGAAAAATATTATTTTAAACGATGCTACATCTACTGATAAAGGGTATGTCTCTTCTAAAAACCGATTAGAACTAATTGGATTAGAAGGAACAACTTTAACCCCGTTGAGACCTTCAGGGACTGGAGAATTTGATGGAGAACGTATTGATATTGTGACAGAGGGAGGATTTATTGCCTCCGGTAAAGCTGTAAAAGTAATTCAAGCAGAAGGAACTCGCGTTATTGTCCGAGAAATTATTAAAGAACAGGAATAAAAAAAGGAGGAAACAAACATGAACCAAGAAATTATTATGCCTATTATCTTAATTGGTATTATTATTATCGCGCTAGCTGTATTATTTACGTTCATTCCCGTAATGCTATGGATTAGTGCGCTAGCAGCAGGTGTGCGAATTAATATCTTTACGCTGGTAGGGATGCGTTTACGTAGAGTCGTCCCAAATCGTGTCATCAATCCATTAATTAAAGGACATAAAGCAGGTGTTGATGTAACGACAAACCAACTGGAGAGTCACTATTTAGCAGGCGGAAACGTGGACCGAGTTGTAAATGCATTAATTGCAGCCCACCGTGCCAATATTGAATTAAGCTTTGAACGAACTGCGGCAATCGATTTAGCAGGCCGTGATGTATTAGAGGCTGTGCAGATGAGTGTTAATCCTAAGGTTATTGAAACACCATTTATTGCAGGTGTGGCTATGGATGGTATTGAAGTAAAAGCGAAAGCAAGAATTACAGTACGAGCTAATATTGACCGTCTTGTCGGTGGTGCAGGTGAAGATACTGTCATTGCCAGAGTAGGAGAAGGTATCGTAAGTACAATTGGTAGTTCCAAGGATCATAACAAAGTGTTGGAAAATCCAGACATGATCTCTCAGAACGTGTTAGGAAAGGGTCTGGATGCTGGTACTGCCTTTGAGATTCTTTCCATTGATATTGCTGATATCGACATCGGGAAGAACATTGGTGCTATTCTGCAGACGGATCAAGCTGAAGCGGATAAAAATATCGCACAGGCTAAAGCAGAAGAACGACGCGCAATGGCAGTTGCTGAAGAGCAAGAAATGGTTGCTCGCGTTCAGGAAATGCAGGCGAAAGTTGTGGAATCCGAAGCAGAAGTTCCTAAAGCGATGGCAGAAGCGCTTCGTTCCGGAAACATTGGAGTTATGGACTACTATAACCTGAAAAATATTGAAGCGGATACAGATATGCGTGACGTAATCGGAAAAATGAATAAAGGGGAACATGAAGAAGAGGACAAATCCTAATGCTCTCTCATAAGGAGGGATCCCGATGGGTGATTTAATAGAGTTCCTATTAAGCAATGCAATTATTGTGGGTGGTATAATTGTCTTTCTTTTCAACGTGTTCATAGGTAATAACGACGAAAAGAAAAAAACAACTGGTAAACCTAATTCTAAACCAATGCCTTCCTTCGGGGGCTCCACCACAAATACAGAAGAGAAAGCATCATCTGAACGAGATGCAAGCAGGACGATACAAGCTAGTGAGCAACAAGAGCCGAAGCGTCAAACCTTACAGGAATCTCAGAAAGAACGATACGAGGAAATGAGACGCCGTCAACAGGAAATGGCAGACCAATATACTCACACCGCTTCGCCAGCTGGAGAAGACAGCGAACATAACGCTCTTCCAGATGAAATTGGAGGCAATCAGTATTCCCGCCCCCAAAAGAAGCCTTATCTGTCTAAACATAAGCACAGAACTAATTTAAGCTCACAAATAAACCAAAAGAAGCTAATGGAAAGCATCGTTATGGCGGAGGTGCTTGGACCTCCAAGGTCACAACGGCCATATCGCTCTGTCCTCACACAAAAAGCAATGAGAAAGCACGAAATGTAGTGATACATTTCGTGCTTTTTTCATACACATGTAGGAGAGAGGGGGCGGAGTGATGAATAAATGGCAGCAGCGAATCGGCACGTGGATTGCACAGCACCTTGATCTTCCATCTGATGTGGTCCTGGAGCTACCGAGAATTACTACAATTGGACAAATCCACGCATACATAGAAAATCATAAGGGATTATTAGTTTTTTCTGATCACGAACTCCGCTTGAAGCTTAAAAGGGGTCAGCTAAAAATAACCGGCAACAACTTTGTGCTTCGTATGATGCTCCCGGAAGAGATTCTTCTGGAAGGTACGATAGAGAACATCTCCTTTATTGACCAAGACTAAAGGTTTAGGAGGCACTTATGAAACGTACACAAGGGGTATTTGTAAAAGGCTATACGACGATTAGAGTGAAAGGGAAGTTCCCTGAATTTTTTTTGAATCGGTGTGTAGATAAGGGAATCGTGGTATGGAATGTTAAGAAGATAGACGAGTCTACCTGTGAAGCAAACGTGAAGCTGGAGGATGTTTCGAGATTAAAAAAACTCCGTTATAAAACACCTTACAAAGTGCATTTTCATTCCAGAATTGGTATGCCATTTTTGTTTCAGGCGGTATGGAAGCGCAAACCTTTACTTATTGGCTTTCTGTTCTGCTTAGCTTTAATCTTTATTTTGTCGAACATGGTATGGGGCATTGATGTCGAGGGGGTTACTCCAGAAATTGAGCACAAAATTGAAGAAAGCCTGTCCAATTACGGGGTGAAAAAGGGAGCGTGGAAGCTATCGCTCGACTCACCTAGTGAAATGCAGCAAAAGCTGTTGAATGATGTGCCGGAGTTGTTATGGATTGGAATTACTGAAAAAGGGACAACCTACCATTTACAAGGCGTTGAAAAAACTATTGTAGAAAAGGAAGAGGCAAAGGGACCTCAACATCTGGTAGCGAAGAAAAAGGGAACAATTGTGTATATGTATATTGAAAAGGGAGAACCCAAAGTAGAGATAAATGATGTTGTAAAGCCTGGAGATATGCTGGTCTCGGGATTAATAGGAAGAGAAGAAGAACAGAAATCTGTTCGAGCAGAAGGGGAGGTTATCGCTGATACGTGGTACACAAGTGAATTATCAGTACCGCTTGAAGCGGAATATCAAGTTCTAACTGGAGAAGAGGAGAAGCGTTACTTCTTAAATCTATTTAATGTTGCTATCCCTATATGGGGCTTCAAAGAGCCTGATTACACCATAAAGCATGTAGAAAAGAAAGAGCATGATGTTCATTTCTTCAGCTGGAGATTTCCTGTTACACTGTCCACAAAGAATATTCATGAACAGGAATCCTATAAGGAGCAAAGATCAGTATCAGAAGCAGTAAAGGAAGGAATACAACAAGCAAAGCAAGAATTAATGAACAAGCTTCCAATTGATTCCAAAATAATTTCTGAAAAAATTTTGCACCAACAGAAAGAGAATGGTAAAGTAAAATTAATCCTATATTTTAAAGTACATGAAAATATTGTAACATCATACCCCATCACTCAAGGAGACTGAAGAATGCAGGAAGATTTACAAACGATTGACATAAAATTAGATAATCCTAATGAAGCATTAGCGATATTTGGTAATCGGGATCGCAACCTGAAGCAAATGGAAGAGCAGCTTCATGTTTCCATCATAACAAGAGGGGAGCATGTGAGTGTTTCAGGCAGTAAGGAGCATGTACTGCTTGTTGAAAATGTATTTCACGCTTTACTTAAGGTAATCCGGAAAGGGTTAACGATTTCAGAACGAGATGTCATTTATGCAATTGATTTGGCCAAAAAGGATAAAATCGAGCAGTTTGAGACCTTGTTTGAAGATGAAATTACTAAAAATGCCAAAGGGAAATCCATCCGGGTTAAAACGCTCGGGCAACGAAACTATGTAACAGGAATTAAGACGCATGATTTGGTCTTTGGTATTGGCCCAGCTGGAACAGGGAAGACATACCTTGCCGTTGTAATGGCAGTTCAAGCGTTGAAAAATGGACAGGTAAAACGCATTATTCTTACACGACCAGCAGTAGAAGCAGGAGAAAGTTTAGGGTTCCTGCCTGGTGATTTAAAGGAAAAGGTTGATCCCTATTTACGACCGTTATATGATGCACTTCATGATGTATTAGGCACGGAACATACAGCCCGACTCATAGAACGGGGAACTATTGAGATTGCGCCGCTTGCCTATATGAGAGGTCGAACATTGGATGATGCATTTGTTATATTAGACGAAGCTCAGAATACAACACCAGAACAAATGAAGATGTTTATCACCCGTCTTGGTTTTGGTTCGAAAATGATTATTACAGGTGATATCACTCAGGTAGACCTTCCTAAAGGTGTAACATCTGGATTAAAAACTTCAGAAAGAAAACTTTCCAATATACATGGCATAGCATTTCACTACCTAGAGCAATCCGATGTTGTTCGTCACCCATTAGTTCAACGTGTAATTGATGCCTATGAGGAAGGAAATCAAGCATAAGTAAGACCCATTTGCCGGGTCTTATTTCTGTATGGACAGAAATAATGAGGTGAAAAACCATGGTAAAGGTATGGTGGGAAAAATGGAAGAATATCGGATGGGTTCAGCATAAGGGATTGCAACTCAGCGGGTCCCTTCTTTTACTAGCCTTTCTGTTATTTGGATTAACCTATACGAATGTTCAGACGAAAACGTACGATATAGAAAGGTTTGAGCGAGCTAAGGAAACCATTCTTTCACCTATCACAATAGAAGATAAGCAAAAAACGAACGAAAAAAAGAGCCAAGCTTTTCAATCTGTAGAGGATATCTATTCAGTTGATGAGTCTGTAACTACGAAACAACTAAACTATGTAAACGATTTATTTAAAGCGATTGAAACCATACAAGATAAAGAAGGCAATACATCCACTGATGATCAGAGTTTGTCGCAAGATCAACAGCTAACCAAAGTACTGCCAGAAGAAATTACCAGTAATTTGGATGCGTCGGTATTCGATCAGTTAATTGCAGCCTCGGTTGAGCAAAGACAGCTTGTTAGAGAGCTCCTTATGAAAGAAATTAAGGAAGTTATGAACGCTGGAATAAAAGAAGAGGAAGTCCCAGAGGCAAGACAGCTTGTGCAGGAGCAATTGAACTTGTCGAGCTTTGGGACAGACCTAAAAGAAGCAGTGTATGATATCGCCGCCTTTGCAACAGTAGAGAACAATTTCTTAGATCTTTCCAAAACAAGCCAGGCTAAGAATCAAGCTGCAAATGAAGTGGAGCCAGTCATGATTCGCCAAGGGCAAGTATTGGTATCGCAGGGTGAACGGATATCAAGTGATATTTACCAGCGATTAGAGTTAGTAGGTCTGTTGGATAATAAAAATAATATTTTCCCATATATAGGACTAAGTTTATTAATCGTTCTATCTATGGGGATGATGGCATATGAGCTGACATTACTTTCTAGAAGAGGTACATTACAGCCTGGTACTTTGCTTACTGTCCTCCTCATTAGTGCAATGTCCTTCTTATTTATGAAAATTGGCTCCATTTTTCAGTCCAGCTGGCATGATGTGTATTTTGCAGTGCCATTAGCAGCTTCTTCTCTCTTATTAAAAATATTAATTAGAGAAAGGATTGCAATTGTCCTATCAGTTGTTTACGCTGTTTTTGGCACTATTTTTTTCAATCAACAAATACCGGGAACATTGAATTTAGAAGCCGGATTATTTTTGTTATTTTCGCAAATAAGCGCAGTAATGCTCTTATCAGATGTGCAGGACCGCTTGCAGATATTAAAGACAGGCTTTGGCGTGACAGTAGTCAATATTGTATTAGTAGTATTATTAGTGCTGTTAAGTTATGAACCAACTACATTATCTTCTTTCGCTTTACTGTTGCTTTTTGGAGGTATTGCAGCATTTTTGTCTTCTGTATTAACTTATGGATTACTCCCATTTTTTGAAGCTGGGTTGGGTATGTTAACAGATACAAGATTGTTAATACTTGCAAATCCTAACCATCCATTATTGAGAAAAATCTTAACAGAAACACCAGGTACCTATCACCATAGTGTTATGGTCGGCAATTTAAGTGAGGCTGCCTGTGAGGCCATTGGAGCTAATGGTCTATTAGCGAGGGTAGGTTCCTATTATCATGATTTAGGAAAAACATATAAACCGCAATACTTTATCGAAAATCAAATGGGAATAAAAAATCCTCATGATATGATTGAACCGGAGCAAAGTGCGGAAATAATAATAGAGCACCCTTATTTAGGCGCTGAAACATTAAGAAAGCATAAAATGCCGCAGGAGATAATTGATATTGCAGAGCAGCACCATGGTACCACCTTGCTGAAGTACTTTTATTATAAGGCGAAGGAACAGAAGAAACACGTTTCGGAACATCAATTCCGTTATCCAGGTCCAAAGCCACAATCTAAAGAAGCAGCAATCGTTTGTATTTGCGATTCTGTGGAAGCTGCTGTAAGATCATTAGAGCAGCCAACACCGCACGAAATTGAAGAGCTTGTACAATCGATTATAAGAGACCGATTGCTAGACGGACAACTCCATGCTAGTCCGTTGACGTTAAAGGATCTAGAAAAAGTGCAGGTTGCCATATGCGAAACCCTAAATGGGATATTCCACTCAAGAATCCAATATCCACAAAATAAACAGACTGTTAAGGAGGCTACATAATGTATATTGACTTTCACGATAAAACTAACTCAGTTGAAGAAAACTACATTGACTTAATACATCGAATTCTACAATTCGCAGCAAAGCAGGAGAGTGTAACAGAGGAAGCAGAAATGTCTGTTTCATTTGTGGATGATAATGAAATCCAAATTATTAATCGGAACTATCGACAAAAAGATCAGCCAACAGATGTAATTTCATTCGCAATGCAAGAACAGGAAGAGGATGAATTGAAAATACTAGGTGATGAAATGCCAGTACTTCTTGGAGATATTGTTATCTCCGTTGATCGTGCGAAGGAACAGGCAAGCGAATATGATCATTCTTTAGAACGAGAACTTGGGTTTCTTGCGTTACATGGATTCTTGCATTTACTCGGCTACGATCATCAGTCCACAGAAGAGGAACAATCTATGTTTAATAGACAAGAGGAAATCTTACATGAGTTTGGACTCCAAAGAAAATAAAAAGCGGAAACTGGTAGGGTTTACCTTTGCCTGGAATGGATTGAAAGCAGTTAGTAAAGCCGAGCGGAATTTTCGTATTCATTTAATGACCACTCTATGTGTTTGCATTCTTGCTGCTATCGTCAGAGTCAGCTTCATAGAGTGGGCTGTTTTGACCTTGACAGTGAGTCTTGTGTTAACCATGGAGTTAATCAATTCTGCCGTTGAACGGATAATGGATTTTCTTTCGCCAACGTGGCATCCATTAGTTGGCGAAATAAAGGATATTACAGCAGGAGCAGTACTAGTTACTGCTATTGCCGCTATTATTATAGGGTGTTTTATATTTATTCCATATTTTATATAAGCTCTGGTGCTTAGCCAGGGCTTTTTGCATGTTTGTTTGAAAAGAGGGAACTAGGGTAAGAAGGAAATAGAATGTCCCTGTCGAATGATACATGTTTGCATGTCAAAACTTCTAATTTATACTGCTTTTGTCGATTGTATGAAATAGAAACGGTTTTGTAGTAAAATAGATGAACATCAACAATTCAAACAGAAATTATACTACACGGAGGAAACAACATGTCTGAAAGTTTTAAATCAGGATTTATTGCAATCGTAGGAAGACCTAACGTAGGGAAATCTACATTTATGAACCGGGTAATTGGACAAAAAATTGCCATTATGAGTGATAAAGCTCAAACGACTAGAAACAAAATTCAAGGCGTGTACACGTCAGATGATGCCCAGTTAGTGTTTATTGACACACCTGGAATTCATAAGCCTAAGCACAAACTTGGGAACTTCATGGTAAATACAGCGACGCAAAGCTTAAATGAAGTGGACCTAGTTCTGTTCATGATTAATGCTAAAGAGGGTTTTGGAAGAGGAGACGAATTTATTATTAATCTCCTTGAAAAAGTAAACCAGCCCGTTTACCTTGTGATAAACAAAATTGATGAAGTTCACCCAGATGAACTCCTCCCCATTATTGAAGAGTATCGAACTAAATATGATTTCAAAGAAGTAGTACCAATCTCTGCATTGCAAGGAAACAATGTTGATCACCTCTTACAAACAATGGTGAATGAAATGTCAGAGGGTCCACAATATTACCCGGAGGATCACATTACGGACCATCCAGAACGATTTGTTATTAGTGAGTTAATCCGAGAAAAGGCGCTGCATCTAACCAGAGAAGAGGTTCCTCACTCTATTGCGGTAGCTATCGACTCCATTGAGCCAAGAGAAGATAAAAATACGGTGTATGTTCAGGCTACTATCGTTACGGAACGTTCTAGTCAAAAAGGTATTATAATTGGCAAGCAAGGGAAGATGCTGAAGGAAATTGGGCAAAGAGCAAGAGAAGATATTGAAACCTTATTAGGGACAAAGATATACCTTGACTTATGGGTTAAAGTACAGAAGGACTGGAGAAACAGAGAAGGACAACTAACAGACTTTGGCTATAGTGAAGACGAATATTAATAATGGTAAATATTAAATATCATAGGACCGGTACGATAGGCAAAACTAAGTTCCATAATATCTTTGACAAAGGCTGTTCATCGTATTAGGATGGCAGGTCGTTTTAAGAGTAGCAATAATGGTTTTGGTTTGGTACTTCCTGTAAAGAAAGAATGAAGTGCATGACCGAATGACTCGCTTTCCATACGGATTGGCATGTCCTAAATATTAATAAAAGAAAGGTGTGGTTTCTTGTGCGAGACTTTACTTGGAAGATTTTTAGTCAGACAGGGAACATCGAAACCTATTTATTATTAAAAGAAATGGAAACAAATCCTGAAGATGCCATGAATAGAGAGCACAATGAACAATTTGCTGAAATAGACAATCAAGTGTAAAGCAGATGTATCGTTAGAGGAGTTTGGGGATGGCTTATTACTGTAGCTAAGTTCACAAGGAAAGATAAGGTGACCATACGTGCTAGAGAAGTTAGAAGGGATAGTAATACGAACAGGTAACTACGGGGAGACACATAAGATAGTTACCTTGTTTACCAAAGAAAAAGGAAAAATAGCTGTTATGGCAAGAGGGGCCAAAAAGCCTAAATCTAGAATGACATCTATCACTCAACCGTTTGTTCAGGCTAGTTATTTAGTGCAAATGGGGTCGAACATGGGTACCTTACATCAAGGGGAAGTCATGCAATCGTTTCGAGCTATTCGCGAAGATATTGAAAAAGCAGCCTATGCGTCTTATATGGCAGAGTTAACAGATAAACTCATTGAACAAAATGAACCAGACCCATTCCTATACGAACAATTTTTACTTACGCTGGAATGGATGGGAGAAGGCAAAGATTTAGATATTCTTCTCTATATGTATGAATTAAAGATGTACAAAAAAGGTGGATTTGCCCCGCAATTAATGCAATGTGTTAATTGTGGTCAACAACAAAATCCTCCTTTTTCCTTTTCCATTATAGAGGGTGGCGTACTATGCAAGAGATGCTCCCATATAGATCCTGAATCTGTAACACTTTCTGAAAAACTGCACAAAATCCTGCAAATGTGTCTGCATGTTGATATTCAGCGAGTAGGCAATATTTCCGTCAAACAGGAAACAAAAGAGCAGGTGCGCAACATATTGGATTTATATTATGAGCGGTATGGAGGCTATTTCTTAAAATCAAAGAAATTTCTCAATCAGTTAGACTGGTTAAGGGATACAAAATAATAAAAGTATTAAAAACCCTGTCATTCCATCAGATAGGGTTTCTTTTGTGCGCAGTTGACTAAGCTGCTTCCCTTTCTTTAATTGAAGAAATAGTATATAATATTTAGACTAGTATGTCACATATAATGAGGGTGAAAAGACATGGATTTATCGGATCGTCAGTACCAAATATTGGATATTGTAAAAGAAGACGGACCTATCACTGGCGAGAATATCGCAGATCGATTGCATTTAACGAGAGCTACTTTAAGACCAGACCTTGCTATTTTAACTATGGCTGGCTATTTAGATGCGAGACCTCGGGTTGGTTATTTCTTTACTGGAAAAACAGGTTCAGAGTTATTAACGGAGAAGCTAAAAAAATATACAGTCCAAGAGTTTCAATCTATTCCTGTCGTCGTCAACGAGGATGTTTCAGTGTATGATGCTATATGTACGATGTTTCTTGAAGATGTAGGTACTCTCTTTGTCGTTAATGACAAGGCTCTTCTTGCAGGGGTGTTATCACGGAAGGATTTGTTGAGAGCAAGCATTGGAAATCAAGATTTAAGAGAAATTCCTGTTCATATCATCATGACAAGAATGCCAAATGTTACAATATGCTATAAGGATGATTTGCTGCTGGAAGCAGGCCAAAGCTTAATTGACAGACAAATCGATGCATTGCCAGTGGTGAAAGAGGTAGAGCATGGATATGAGGTCATGGGAAGATTAACCAAAACAAACCTTACTAAAGCACTAGTGGAATTAGGAAGAGATCAAATAATGTAATGAGTAGGAGGGGTTTTAGGGATGAGTAAGCCAATCGTCTATGTAGTGTCTGATTCAGTAGGAGAAACAGCAGAACTCGTTGTTAAAGCATCCATTAGTCAATTCAACAACAGTAATTTTGAAATTCATCGTATTCCATATATAGAGGATACTGGAACGTTGACAGAGGCAGTTCTACAGGCGAAAGAACATAATGCATTAATTGGTTTTACGCTGGTTAAACCAGACTTTCGCAGCCATCTATTGGAAACAGCAAAAGAACATGATGTACCAGCAATTGATATTATTGGTCCTATGATTGATGAGATGGAGAAATTGTACGGGAAGAAACCCAGATTAGAGCCAGGATTGGTACATAAATTGGATGAGGATTATTTTAAACGGGTGGAAGCTATTGAATTTGCGGTCAAGTATGATGACGGGCGAGATCCCAGGGGGATATTGAAGGCTGACATCGTACTTATTGGAGTGTCGAGAACGTCAAAAACACCCCTGTCCCAATACTTGGCCCATAAAAGGTTAAAAGTAGCCAATGTACCTATTGTACCTGAGGTAGATCCACCAGAGGAATTATTTAAAGTGAACCCAAACAAATGCATTGGATTACGAATTAGTGCACAGAAGCTCAATGATATACGTAAAGAACGTCTGAAAGCACTTGGCTTGGATGATCAAGCTACTTATGCTAACATGGAGCGTATCAAACAAGAATTAAATCACTTCCAAAATGTTGTGGATAAAATTGGCTGCGAGGTAATCGATGTATCCAATAAAGCTGTGGAAGAAACAGCTAACACCATATTAAACGTGAAGAGAAAAAGAGAAAACAGCTAACACAGGTATTTTGCCTGTGTTTTCTCTTTGTATAGAAGGAAATGAAAATAAATTTATGATTTACAAAAAAATTCATGGCATTTATCAGTTTTTTGTATTATAATTATTTTTTGTGAAAAAAATGTTTATAGTTATTAGCAAAGAGGATAATGATAGCTAGACTGCCTTATAGGATGTAGTATTTTTCAGAAAGTTTAAACTTAAATGAAGAAGAAGGAATCTAGTTATCAATGTAGAAAGTAACACTATAACACATCTCTAAATCTCGCGGTATTTGTCGAAAGGTGTAGAGGGTGTGTTTATTTTACTCATTGAGGGTGCTTTAAAAGCTACCAGAGGTTTATGAAAGAGCCCTTTTAGGGAAGACAATCTATACATTCTTCTAGATTGTTACAGAATGTCTTGCCGTTATCCTGTGAGACGATTCCAGTAATCCTTTAATACTCTTGCAAGAGGAAGCTTTGGATTCTGAAAAAATTGTCGAAACATGAAGGGATTCGGCCCTTGATATAGAATAAACTGTAAACATGGTGATAACATGTCAACTCGAATTCCAGAAGAAGTCGTCGAAGAGTTACGTAATTCCTTAGACATCGCTGATGTAGTAGGGGAATACGTACAACTGACAAAAAAAAGTCGGAACTATTTCGGTTTATGTCCCTTTCATAACGAAAAGACCCCTTCTTTTTCAGTCTCGACAGATAAGCAGATATTCCACTGCTTTGGCTGTGGGAAGGGAGGGAACGTTTTCACTTTCATACGTGAAATGGAAGGCGTATCTTTCCAGGAAGCTGTTAAGCTGTTAGCAGACAAAAGTGGACATCAGCTGCCAGAAAGTGCGATTAGTCAGGAGGACGCCAAACAAGGCAATCCTGAAATACAAAATATGTATGAGGCACATACCTGGTTAGCTAAATTGTACCATCATTTGCTTCGGCATACAAAAGAAGGAAAAGATGGATATGAACTTTTACAGGAACGAGGTCTTTCCGATGAAACTATTGATACGTTTCAGCTAGGATTTGCTCCTAATTCTAAAGATTTTACAAAGAAATTTTTAGAGAATAAGGGATACCATCCTCAATCCATGGTTAGAGCAGGGTTGTTGTCCTATAATGATGATGGTCAGTACTCTGATCGTTTTAGAGGACGTGTGATTTTTCCTATTCGTAACCATCAGGGAAAAACAATTGCCTTCGCAGGAAGAAGCGTTAATGGAGGCGACCCGAAATATTTAAACAGTCCTGAAACCGAGTTGTTTCATAAAGGTAAGCTTCTTTATAATTTTGACCTTGCTCGAGGTGAAATTAGAAAACAAGGGGAAGTTGTATTACTAGAAGGACAAATGGATGTTATATCAGCTTATCAAGCAGGCATTAAGCATGGAATCGCAACGCTTGGTACAGCCATAACGGAAACACAGGCGAAATTAATTCGCAGGTACGTAGAGAAGGTTATTATCTGTTATGATTCCGATAATGCTGGTGTGGAAGCTTCCTATAAAGCTGCTAACATTTTGCGGAAAGCAGGATGTGAAGTAAGAGTAGCGTCCATACGTGATGGCATGGATCCTGACGAATTTATTCGTCATTATGGAAGTGATGCATTTAGGAATGAAGTACTGGATAACAGCTATGCTTATATGGGATTCGTTATTCAATATCTAAAACGTGGATATAATATGAATAATGAAGGAGATCGGATTGCTTATATCGAAAAGGTATTAGATGAAGTTTCCAAGATGGAAAAACCGATCGAAAGGGACTATTATGTAAGGGAATTAGCAGCTGAACATGACTTTTCTGTGGAAGCATTGGAAAAGGAAATCATAGATCGAAGAAAAAAGCAAGGGCTTGGGAAGGATAATAACGAGTATAAGAGCTATACTAGTTACAAAGAACCTAAGAAAAAGCAATCTAGATTGCTCCCTGCCTTCCATAATGCTGAAAGGCATTTAATTCATCATATGATGCACAACATGTCAGTAGCACATAAAGTGCAGGATCAGCTTGGAGGAGCATTTAACTTGCCTGAACACCAAGTTATTGTTACCTATTTGTATGCATTTTATGAAGAAGGGCACTCCCCTAATCCAAGTCACTTTATGGAGCAGCTTCCAGATGATAGTGTTCAAAACCTTGTATCTGAAATTGCGATGATGAAGCTTTCTTCTGACTTAAGTGATGGAGAGATTCAAGATTATATAAAGCAAATTGATTTACAGAAGCATCAGGAAAGTATTTCTTCCCTGAAAGCTGAACAGAAAGAAGCCGAGCGTCAGAAAGACCACGTTCGAGCTGCACAGATTGCCATGCAAATCTTAGAAATGAAAAAAGCATAACACATTGTATATACATGATGTTAGGAAGTTTGGAAGGAGGGGGACTCATGGCAGAGAAGCCATCTAATTCAAAACAACAAACCACTGAGAATGAGCTAACCCTAGAACAGGCCAAGGAGCAAGTGCTTGAGTTAGGGAAAAAACGTGGAATATTAGCCTATGAAGAAGTTGCAGAACGATTATCTAATTTTGAACTGGATTCAGAGGCGATGGATGAATTTTATGAGTACCTAAATGATCAGGGTGTTGAAGTAATTGGAGACTCTGAAGTAGACCCTAGTATGCAGCAACTAAACAAAGAAGAAGAATTCGATTTGAACGACTTAAGCGTACCTCCGGGCGTTAAGATAAATGACCCTGTCCGTATGTATTTGAAAGAAATCGGTCGTGTAGATCTTCTCTCTGCTGAAGAAGAAATCAGTCTTGCTCAACGTATTGAAGATGGGGACGAGGAAGCGAAACGCCGTCTGGCAGAAGCGAACCTTCGTTTAGTAGTTAGTATAGCTAAACGGTACGTAGGGCGCGGCATGTTATTCCTTGATTTGATTCAGGAAGGAAACATGGGTCTGATTAAAGCAGTAGAAAAGTTTGATTACCGCAAAGGGTACAAATTTAGTACGTATGCTACATGGTGGATCAGACAGGCTATTACTCGTGCAATTGCAGACCAGGCTAGAACGATTCGTATCCCCGTACACATGGTGGAAACCATAAACAAGCTAATTCGTGTACAACGTCAGCTACTGCAGGACTTAGGGCGCGAACCTACTCCTGAAGAAATTGCAGAAGATATGGAATTAACTCCTGACAAGGTAAGGGAAATCCTAAAGATTGCTCAAGAACCTGTTTCTTTGGAAACCCCTATTGGTGAAGAAGATGACTCTCACCTTGGTGACTTCATTGAAGATCAGGAAGCTACCTCACCTTCCGATCACGCGGCTTATGAGCTGCTGAAGGAACAATTGGAAGATGTGCTGGATACCTTAACCGATCGAGAGGAAAATGTCCTTCGCCTGCGCTTCGGATTAGATGACGGTCGTACCCGTACTCTCGAAGAAGTAGGGAAAGTCTTCGGCGTTACAAGAGAGCGTATTCGTCAAATAGAGGCAAAAGCACTTAGAAAATTACGTCACCCAAGTCGCAGCAAACGATTAAAAGACTTCCTAGAATAGAACAACAGTGTGTGTTTATAATGGATAACCTCAGTCATTAAGCTTGCATTAGCGCTTAATGACTGAGTATTTTTATGGAATCGTATAAAATATCGTACGACCAATCTTTCGACCTATTTCTTTTTGGTTCCACTTTGTACATAATATAGTCGTGATACAAGATATAATGAAGAAAACCAACGCTCTTTTTTGTAGGAGCTTCCAAGTTGGAGTGAAAAGAATGGACCCTAATAGAAAGAAAATCGTTCTAGATGAAATAGCTTATTGGAAAACTCATCAGTTAATTCCTTCTGAGTATTGCGATTTCTTGTTAGCGCTTTATACGGAAGGAACAGGGGAGGAACCATCTCTTGCTGATTCATCAGCGCCCATAAATAAATGGCTGAGTACACTCCATGTAATAATATTACTGGTTATGTTACCGATATCATTTCTTGTGATTTATTTTACTGAAATATCCATCTCATTGCAACTTACCTTGTTAGTTTTATTTATAGGGGCTGCCTTGGGCAGTATTTTTTACTATAAACGATATCACTCCTACTACATTCATATCGCAATAGTTGTATTTTTTCTCCTATTGCTGTTAACATCAGTATATATAGCCAAAATTAGTGAAATGTCGCCATTCGTTATTCAGGGAGCCATCATAGTGAATTGCCTTGGTTGGATTGGTATCGGATTTTGGAAACGTGTATATTATTTAGCGGCTTCTGGCATTATAGGATTAATTCTAGGGACAATCTATATCTTTTTTTAGAATAGAAGGTTAAACCCTTTTCTAATGTAGCGTTTTCAAGTAAAATAATTATAGTTTGTCCTAGTGATAGAGAAAAGGGGTACATAAGGAGGAAATTGGCATGAAAAGAAACCCAGTTATACCGTATGCACTTATTGCGGTGTTAGGTATTACTCTTATGATTATTGTTTCATTTGTAGGTCTTAATCAAGGGGAAAAGGCTAAAGAGGACCCTCATGGCGGTGACAATCAGCAGGAAGAAAGTGAAGGTGGAGGCGAATCCTCTGCTGATCCTGAGCAAATTTTCCAAAATAATTGCGCATCCTGTCATGGCAGTGATTTGTCCGGCGGTGCAGGTCCAGGCTTAAAACAAGTAGGAAGCAAATTATCTAAAGAGGATATTTCAGGAATTATTACTAATGGACGCGGCAGCATGCCTCCTGGTTTAATCAGTGGCGAGAAAAAAGAAGCCGTAGCCTCTTGGCTTGCTGAAAAGAAATAATGTTTTGAATGAAAGGCCTTCTGTTTCTACGGAAGGCTTTTTCTAATGCTGCAAGATGCAGGAAGTTAAGGGTTGGTTAAACGTACCGTTTTAATCGGAATAAAAATGCAGTAAAATAAAAGAACAAGATAAAAAAGTGGTGATCATAAAGTGAATAGCTTACAACTTTCCAATCGATTAAAGATTGTAGCATCTTATTTACCTAAGAAAGCGAACTTTGCTGATATTGGTTCCGATCATGCTTACCTTCCTTGTTATGTGTGTCTGCATGATGAAGAAGCGACTGCGATAGCCGGGGAAGTAAATGAAGGACCATTTCAATCTGCAAGAAAGGAAGTAAGGCAACAGGGATTATCAGACAGAATAGAAGTGAGAAAAGGTAATGGTTTGGCTGTTATTGAGGAGAAAGAAGTCTCTCAATTGACGATTGCTGGTATGGGAGCCACACTAATTGCTACTATTCTGGAAGAAGGAAAACGTAAATTGACGGGTGTTCATAGAATTATTGTCCAGCCCAATATTAATGCCATCGTATTAAGGAAATGGTTTTTAGAAAATGGCTATGAGCTTGTTTCAGAGGACGTCATCGAAGAGGAAGGTCATTTCTATGAAGTATTAGTGGCAGACAAAGGAGCATCCAGCAATCCATATGGAGTGGAGGATATGGAGAAAGAGCTGTATCTTGGACCATTTTTATTAAGAGATTGTTCAGAGCCCTTTATTCAAAAATGGACACAGGAAAAAAACAAACTAACTCGTGTCATTGGGGAAATGAAGAAAGCTTCCCAGCCTGACCAAGTTAAAATAAACGAATTTACTAGACAACTCCAGTGGATAGAGGAGGTTATTGGAAATGAAACATAATGTAGCAACAGGAAAGGAAATTATCGACATATTTGAAACGTTTTCTCCAAAACACTTGGCGATGGACAAGGACCCAATTGGTCTACACGTAGGTACTTTACATAAAAAGGTACATAAAGTAATGGTAACGTTGGATGTGTTAGAGAATGTTGTAGATGAAGCGATAGAGAATGAAGTGGATTTAATTATTGCCCACCACCCGCTTTTATTTAAACCTCTGCAGCAAATTAACCCAGATACGGAGAAGGGACGCATAGTACAAAAGCTAATAAAGCACGACATTACCGTTTATGCTGCTCATACTAATTTGGATGTGGCTGAAGGAGGAGTAAATGATGCAATGTGCGAAGCCCTTGGTCTCGATCCAAAAGATATCTTAGTTGAAACAGGTCAGGAAACTCTATACAAAATTGCCGTGTATGTACCAGCTACCCATGAAGAGAAGGTACGAGAAGCTCTGGGGAACGCTGGGGCAGGACATATTGGGAACTATAGCCATTGCACCTTTCAAACACCTGGAACCGGTGCCTTCAAACCGTTGGAAGGGAGCAACCCTCATCTTGGGGACCAAGGTGAATTGGAAAAAGTGGAAGAGGTTCGAATGGAAACAATTGTTCCAGAACATGTATTGTCTACTGTTCTGCGTTCCATGAAAGAGGCACATCCTTATGAAGAGGTTGCCTACGATGTGTACACATTACAAAATGAGGGGGCAAAGCGAGGGATAGGAAGAGTAGCCGATCTAGAGAAGCCGATGCTATTAAAAGACTTCGCTGAGCATGTGAAACAAGCATTTGATGTTCCTGCTTTACGTGTAGTAGGAGATATGGAGCAGAAAGTGAAAAAAATTGCTGTGCTTGGCGGTGATGGGAACAAGTTTATCCATCAAGCCGAACGGTCAGGAGCCGATGTATTTATAACAGGTGATGTATATTTCCATGTTGCTCACGATGCGCTCGGAATGGGTCTGAATATCATTGATCCAGGACATCATGTTGAAAAAGTTATGAAAAAGGCGGTACAGGAGTATTTAATTCAAGAATGTAAAGAGAAGCAGATGGAAACAGAGGTAATAGTGTCTACAGCAAACACCGAACCGTTCCAATTTTTATAAAAATTTACTTCCCTTTTTGAAGAAAGGGGAAGGGCGGTTTTATGAGAATGCAGCAGAGAAGAGTATTAATCCAAAAAAAAAAGAGCGATCTGCATCGCTCTCAGCTTGTAGAGAAACCCCCTTGTTTCCTACAAGCTTTTTTCATGTATGCGGGCTGGCAAATACCACTCGCTTTCCGCGGACGAACGCCCGAGCCTCCTCGTGAAACCCACACTCGGGGGTCTCGGATCGCCCGTTTTTCCGCAGGAGTCTCCTGGTATTTGCCAGCCCTTCACCGAAAAAGACTCCCCTTCACTACACACCCTTGATAGGTGAAGGGCAATTTTCTTCATGTTCTGACAGGCAGCTGTCCGTAACGCCTGTGTCGCGCACATTTTCTTTTCCGCGCAGGCGACAATAACGGAGGAGATGGTCTTCAGGAACAAGCTCTTCAATCGTGACCATTTCGATTTCATTTTGACGCTCTTTTTTGGATTGAAACATCGAATCACCTTTCGTTAGAGAATATATAACTATTATAACAAATTAACGCGGTGAATAATGAAAGTAAAAAGAAATAAATAAGGCTGTCGAGACTTTCTCGACAGCCTGAGAGCGATCTGCATCGCTCTTTTTTTATGATGATTTCTTCGTTTTAACCTTTGGAAGAATTTTTCGTTGTTCTACTTTAGAAGTTCGATCCCATGTTGCTTCATCGTTTGGATCATATGCCTCAATGAATTTAATTACTTCTTTAACAAGTGGTGTAGGGGTGGAGGCTCCCGCTGTAATAGCCACTTTTTCTACGCTTTCTAGCCATGACAAATCAATTTCGCTTACATCGGCAATACGGTAGGCCTTCGTTCCTGCTTTTTCTTCAGAAACCTGTTGGAGACGACAGGAATTATTACTTCTAGGGTCACCCACTACAAGCGTTAAATCTGCTGCGCCAGCTTGTTCAGAAACAGCTTCCTGGCGAACCTGCGTTGCCATACAAATTTCCTGATGAAATTCAGTTTGCGGATATTTTTCCTTTACCATTTCCATAACATCGTACACATCCCACTGACTCATAGTCGTTTGGTTGGTGACCATAATTTTATCCGAAGTGAGATGAAGATCCTTGATATCCTCTTCATTTTGAATCAGGTGTACGTGGCCTGGAGCTACGCCAACAGCCCCTTCAGGCTCAGGATGGCCTTTCTTTCCGATATAGACGATTTCATATCCCTCACCAGTCATTTCTCGTATTAAATCATGGGTTCTGGTTACATCGGGGCACGTAGCATCTAGGACAGTTAGTCCTTTCGCTTCCGCTCTTTCTTTTACCTCAGGGGAAACCCCATGGGCTGTAAAAATAACAGTACCTTCCTCGATACCCTCTAGTAAATCAAGACGGCTTTTACCATCTAAGGTGTACACACCCTCGCTTCCAAACGCATCAGTTACGTGCTGATTATGCACAATCATTCCTAAAATATATATTGGACGAGGTAAGTTTGGATCCTTGGAGGCGTTGCGTGCAATAACCATTGCATCAACAACTCCGTAGCAATACCCTCTAGGAGCAATTTTAATTACTTCCATTTATTGGTCCCCTCTCTACATCCTCGAATTAATAATAGATTCAAGTTTCTCTAACCTATTATAAAGGGAAAATAATGATAACACAAAGTATCTCGTTTAAAAGATGGATTATTGATGAAAACTCTACTATAATGTAAAAGCAGTACGTATGTAAAGGAGTAAGAATTATGGCAAATCAAAGTTTTCAATCGTTCGCCCTTTCGCCAATCACTTTAGACATAGTCAATAAACTGGATTTTCAACAACCAACCCCTATCCAGCAGAAGGTAGTCCCTGCTGTACTTAGAGGTGAAAGTCTAATTGGTCAATCGCACACCGGGTCTGGAAAGACACACTCTTATTTAATCCCTTTGTTAGATATGATCGATGAAACAAGACAAGAAGTGCAAATGATTATAACAGCGCCTACTCGTGAATTAGCGATACAGTTATATGATGAGATTAGAAAAATGATTCAGCTGGGAGAAAAGCAAGAATCATGGAAGGCTCGCTTATTAATAGGCGGCACAGATAAACAAAGAACTATAGAGAAGCTGAGAGAGCAGCCACAAATAGTAGTGGGTACTCCTGGTCGAATTCTCGATCTTATCCAAGAAGAAGCATTAAATCCATATACAGCGACCTCCTTCGTTGTGGATGAAGCAGATTTAATGCTGGAAATGGGTTTTATTGAAGAAGTCGATCAAATACTAGTAAGAATGCAAGAGGATATTCAATTACTCGTCTTCTCCGCTACCATCCCAGAAAAATTACAACCGTTTCTAAAGAAATATTTAGAAAACCCTACATTCATCGTAGCGGATGAGCACAGACCGGCACCCGAGAAAATGGAGCACATCCTTATACCAATACGAGATCGGGAAAATGCTGACCTGGTAATGAGTATTTCCAAGCTCATTCAGCCATATTTAGCAATTGTATTCACCAATAGCAAAGACAGAGCGAATGACTTGTACCGGAAATTAAATGAACAAGGCCTTGAAGCAGGTATTCTCCATGGTGGTCTGACTCCGCGAGAAAGAAAAAGAGTTATAAAAGATATTAAAAACCTTCGATACCAATACATTGTAGCTACCGATTTAGCGGCAAGAGGGATTGACATACAAGGTGTCAGTCACGTAATCAATGCAGATATGCCAAAGGAAGAGGAATTCTATATCCACCGAGTTGGAAGAACTGCAAGGGCTGGTCTTGAAGGTACGGCGATTAACTTCTATAAGGAGGAAGACGAGCTATTAATTTCGAAGCTTGAGAAGAGAAAGCTTCGGTTTGAACGCTTTGACATCAAAAAGGGAGATTGGGTGCCACTTAAGAATGAGAGAGACCGCGCCGATAGGCAAAAGCAAAACAATGAAACAGAGAAGGAAGCCTGGAAACGGGTTAGAAAACCGAAAAAGGTAAAGCCTGGCTATAAGAAGAAAATGAAGCAAGAGGCAGAAGGTATTAAGAAACAAATGAAACGTAACACGGGTCGCCGTAAGTAATAAAAGTTGGATAATATAATGTAAAAAAACCTGCTAATGTCATATAGCAGGTTTTTTATTGATTTTGTAAGCATTTGTAAAACTAGCACTATTATTGTCGAAGGGATAACATTATATAAAAAAAGGGTTTAACATGAGACATATAGAGGAAAGCATACCAAAGGATAAGCCTCCTAGCAGGTATTATTCCCCAAGTAATTCTTTACGCCAGTCCGTAAAGGTTTGTTTGGTGAAATTGTCAATTTCATAACTATATGGTGGCTTCTTATTCTTTTTGTCATGTCCTACATACGGTGTTTCTAAGATTTTGGGTACATCTGCAAGCTGTGGATGGTGCACGATATAATTCAGAGCATCAAATCCAATGTAACCATATCCGATATTCTCATGTCGGTCTTTTTGGGCTCCTCTTTCATTTTTACTATCGTTGATATGGAGTACCTTCAGGCGGTCTAGCCCAACAACTTTGTCAAAATGATTAAGAACACCATCAAAGTCATGAACAATATCGTAGCCTGCGTCGTGTGTGTGACATGTATCAAAGCATACGGAAAGCTTGTCATTTTGCTCTACACCATCTATGATGGCAGCCAATTCCTCAAAGGAACGACCAATTTCACTGCCTTTGCCAGCCATTGTCTCGAGTGCAATCTGACAATGTGTATCGGGTTTGTTTGCAAAAACTTCATTCAAACCTTCAATAATTTTTTGCAGACCAACCTCAGCACCTTGATTAACGTGAGAGCCTGGATGAAGCACTATTTGATTCGCTCGTTGAAGCGCTTCTACACGCTCAATTTCGTTAGATAGGAAATCAACACCTAATTCAAATACATGGGGCTTTATCGTATTTCCTATGTTCACAATGTAAGCAGAGTGAACAATGATTTCCTGTATCTGATGCTTGTCCATATGCTCTAAACCAGCATTTATGTTTAAATCTTCAATGGCCTTTCTTCTGGTGTTTTGCGGGGCACCAGTATAAACCATAAACGTATTGGCACCGTAGGAAGCAGCTTCCTCACTAGCACCTTGAAGCATTTTCTTACCACTCATGGAAACATGAGATCCTAATTTTAACATGCTGACAACTCCTTTTTAGCTGCATATCCTGCTTATCATACTATAAAAAAATATGGAGTATTGGTCAACTAGGACAAATAAAAAACCAGCTCGAGGCTGGTCTAAAACCAATGAGATAAGCCATTGTCCTTAATCATTTGCTGAAAAATACGATTTACTTTTTGAGCTGTTTTGGGATCCGTAATTTGAGCAAGCTTCTTCAACGCTTTCAGGCGATCCTTTTCCTCTAAAGGATTCAAATCTGTCTGCTTTAAGTATGCAACAATTGCTTTCGCTTGATCCTTGGTTAACTGAATTTCATATTCTTTCCCATAGGCTATGAGGTCCTCTGCGGTGATATTTTTTAATTTTTGATGTACAACTTGTTTAATCATATTCTTCATTCTACTCGCCCCATTTCCGAGAGTGTATATACAATCGTATGACTTATATGGAAAAGATGTGCATTTAACTTACAGAAGAAAACGCTCAGGTGAGTTTAATTTTTGCAATATAGATTGAAATTCTCTAATATAGTCCAAGTGTTTTCTAAACCATGCTAGAACGAATAAGATAGGAAAGGAAGATAAGTGAATGAAACAATTACACCAGCTTACACCATATACAAGGGCCATTATTGCTTTCTTATTTATAACTATTACCTTTATGGTGATGGGGATTTTCTTTAACGAACAAGCCCAAACGTTGAAAGAAAAAAATGATACACTCCAAGCTGAAAAAAAACAGCTTGCAGCGATTAACGCCCAGCTTGAAATGGAAAAAAGTTATATAAATACACAGAAGATGAGTAATAACAATAAAGAGGTAAGCTTTAAAAAATGGACACAGCTTGATAAAGTAGCAGAGCGCATGGTTACAGAGAGCGAAGGAAACTTTAATAAATCCTGGGCATTATACTTAGTGAGAGAGGCTGAGAAATATCAAATTGACCCGTATTTAGTTTATGAACTTCTTAAAGTAGAAACAGGAGGAACATTTGATCCTGAGCTAGTAGGTCCAGAAACAAAATATGGACGAGCTTATGGGATGGCACAGTTTATGAAAAACACAGCACCTTGGATAGCAGAAATGGGCGGCTTGCCATACGATGATGAACTTTTATTTGATCCTTATTATTCCATGCAATTATCTTTAATTTATCTGGACTATCTTCATCATAAGTATGGTAATTGGAATGAAGCCCTAACAGCATACCATAGAGGGGTTGGTGGACTGGAAACCTATATTTCGAATAATGGCCATGCCAAAAGCTGGTATGCCGAAGAAATTCAAGCGAACGCAAAAACGCATGAGTCATACGCAGTTGTCAACTAGTCCGAGTATAATACGTTCTTCGTTCTCGTCAGCTTGTAGAGAAAGGATTCTCTACAAGCTTTTTTGTGCACCTTTATCATTCATTTAGCAAATATGCTCAGAGGAAAGCTGTTCTTCATGTATAACTAGCTCATTTAGCTTTCGTAACAATAATGTATTACTACTTTTGAAAACATCAGTATCAAACCTTATTTAGTTTTTTATGGGGATGTTTTTTGATGAAGTATCACTAGGTATAACTTTGGGGAAATGTACCACGTTATTTTTATCAGAAAGTCCATACACTAAATATGCACCTTTTAAAAGAAAGCGAGGGTCCCATTATGGAGAATAATCGAATGGAACATGAAGATAAAGACCATGTAGAAGAAGCCCCGCAATATGGTAAGGAAAAGGAAAGTGAGCTTAAGGCTGTAGAGCATCATGAACTTGATGCCAAACTAGAAGAAGAAAGCAAATACTCACTTGCAGAGAGCCAAAGCTTATATGCTGGTACTGATGATGTGGAAATTGCTCAGGAGGCAGCAGCAGATATAAATCATGTAAGAGATCCAATTAAGTCTGATGAACGAGAAAGCGATATGCAATCTGAGGTGCAGACTGGTTTTGGGTGGCTAGCTGTCATCCTTGCCGTCGTTTCTTTTTTCGTATTGCCCGTCGTATTAGGAGCAGCAGGCATAGTGCTTGGATTTATGTCTAAGCGAAGAGGTGCAGATACCTTAGGGAATACTGCTATAGCAGCAGGAGCTATTTCCATTGTATTAACCTTGTTTTTCGCACCTTTTTCATAGGTGTTTAGCAAGGAAAAAAAGAGCAGCCAGTTTGGCTGCTCTTTGTCTGTGCTTTTATTTCTTTTCTGCTAAATATTCTTCTGCAATTTTATCTACTTCTTTTTTCAGTTCCTCTACCATTGTTTCTTCAGGTACTTTTCGGATGATTTCACCGTGACGGAAGAGGAGACCTTCACCTCGAGCACCAGCTATTCCAATGTCAGCTTCTCTAGCCTCACCAGGGCCGTTAACAGCACAGCCTAATACAGCCACTTTGATAGGTGCTTTAATGGTTGAGATATATTCTTCTACTTCATTTGCGATAGAAATCAAATCAATTTCAATTCGTCCGCACGTAGGACAAGAAATGAGTGTAGCTGCGTTGTCAGCTAAGCCGAATGTTTTTAAAAGCTCTCGGCCTACTTTTACTTCCTCAACAGGGTCTGCACTTAAGGAAATACGTATGGTGCTGCCAATTCCTTTACTTAGGATTGCTCCTAACCCTGCCGCACTTTTAACGGTTCCAGCGAATTGTGTACCAGCTTCTGTAATTCCAAGGTGCAATGGGTAGGAAATTGCTTCAGCTGCTTTTTCGTAAGCTTCAATAGCAAGATTGACATCAGAAGCCTTAAGAGAAACAACGATGTCATGGAAATCAAGCTCTTCGAGAATAGAAATGTGGTGTAACGCACTTTCCACCATCGCGTCTGCTGTTGGATACCCATATTTCTCAAGTAAATGCTTTTCAAGAGAGCCGGCATTCACCCCGATACGGATTGGGATACCTTTTTCCTTTGCAGCGTTTACTACGGCTTCTACTTTACGACGCTTTCCGATGTTACCTGGGTTAATACGTATTTTATCTGCGCCGCCTTCAATTGCTTTAAGAGCCATTTTATAATCGAAGTGTATATCCACAACAAGTGGAATATTAATACGTTTTTTTATTTCAGAGATAGCATCTGCAGCTCTGTCGTCAGGACAAGCTACTCGTACGACCTGACAGCCAGCTTCTTCTAAACGATGAATTTCTGCTACAGTTGCTTCTACGTCGTGCGTTTTAGTTGTAGTCATGGATTGCACAACTACTTTGTTACTGCCCCCAATAACGAGGTCTCCCACTTTAACAGGGCGTGTATCTTTACGATGTGTAATAGCCATATAATCGCTCCTTTAGTAATTGCGATAATCCTAAATCTATAAAAAGTACCATAATCATTATAAATGCAATGCAAAAAAATATGAAGCAACGAGCATTATTTTTACATATCCTTTTCGATTTGTCTATATACAGGAAAGTAATAGGGGGTATTTGTCTGAATTTGATGAGGGTTTTGCTGATCGTTTAAGCCTTCAAAATCCTCCAGCATTTGGTTTATCGTAACTGGGGGGCCGTTCTCATTCAATATTTCTAGTATTGATAATACCGTTTCCCCAGCTTTTACTTCATATTGTATTACTTCATATCGTTTGTTTGATTGTTTCGAATCAGTTGTATTGGTATCCTGAGAGCTTTCCTCTATGGCGGTTTCCTCTGTTGTTTTTTCTTTGGAGGTTGCGTTAGGGAACGTTCCCGTAGTTAAATCATGAGACAAACTAGCAATGAAAAGGATTATAATAATAATAAAGAGAACTTTCTTAATCGTTTTATTCATGTACAATCCCCTTTCTTTATATTGTATTACATTCTACAAAAGGGGAAATATCCTTCTTTTTTTGAAACATTTTGAGGATTTAATCGTACAGTTAAATAATAGTAATATCAGCTTTTCTACTTGGGGAGGGGATTATAATGTTTGCTATAGATGCTGCTTGGATAGCATTACTCATTACGGGACTTGGCACTTTATTTCTGTTTGGAGAATTGTTAGTTAATATGCGGGGGGTTTTTGGGGTATTAGGATTGGCCTTTATTATGTTTTACTTTATGTCTCATTTATCTACCTCCATGTTTTTCATTATGGGAATAGTATATTTAGTTAGCTTGCTTCTTATCATTATAGATGGGAATTTTTTGAACGATGGGACTTTGACCACCATAGGCAGCATTTCTATGTTATTTACGATAGGGATGGCGGCGAACGATTGGGTTACCGGGTTATATGGTGTTAGTGGGGTTCTAATTGGTGGCTTTGGTTCGCTTTTGTTTTTGAAGGTTTTTCCAAAGCGCAACATGTGGTCCAAGATTACCTTGCTAGACCAGCTCTCCTCTGAAGAAGGGTATAATTCTATGAATGAATCGTATCGGCATTTAATAGGTAAAGAAGGGATTACTTTGACTGATTTAAGACCAGTAGGTACTGTTTCCATAAATAATCAGGAGTATAGTGTCGTCTCGAATGGTCACTGGATGAAACGCAATGAAAAGGTAGTGGTGGAACGAGTGGATGGGACTAAAATCCTGGTCAAAAAGGTAGAAAATTAACGAAAGTTTAGCAAGTATTTACACTCCATTAATATAAGCGTGTCATACTCGGCTTTGGAGAACGACACAAACTTATATAATGGGGTGTTTTTAGTTGAAATCACCTGGGATACTAAGGAAAATTGCTCACAAAATCCCTACAGTGAATTGGAGGAAGACTTCTGTTCGTGCAATGGACGTGGAAAGGGACATAAAAAGAACGAAGGACAAACCTTATGAGAGAAATGGCATATTTCCATTATCGTTCCAGGCAAGGCTTTCTATAGTAGTTGGCATTCTTGTCCTTGCATCTATTAGTACAGTGGGATGGCTATCTTATTCCAAAGCGAAAGAAAGTCAAATGGACCTCGTACAAAATAGATTGGAAAGAGAAATCTTTGTCATGAAGGACATGGCGGAACGATTAATGTTCGCATTTGTGGGAGATCAGGATTCCTTTAATAACCAAATTCAGGAGGTAGTAACCTCTCAGAAGGTAGAAATGAATTATGATGGGTTTTCTGCTAATGTATTTTTAATTCAAGATGATTCCGTCCAATCGTTACCTAAGAGGCAGAAAAATGAGGATGTCTTTAACAAACAGCTAATGGATACTATTATTAGTCAGGAAGATGGGTCAACAGTAGCAGAGTGGAAGGGGGAAGAGTATTTATTCTCCTACGGGGCAATTCAAGAATTAAAAGGAATATACGTAATAAGTGTGCCTGCCGAGGAATTTATGAGCTCTGCCAATCAATTAGCTAAATACTCGTTAACCGTTGGAATTATCAGTTTTGCACTCATAATTATTATTGTATTCATTTTTATTCGCAGAATGGTTAAGCCGTTGCGAAGACTTCAAACCATTATGAAGAATGCAAGAGAAGGTAACTTTGAGGATACCTCTAGCATTAATACAACTATACCTGAAATGAGGTCCCTTTCTAACAGTTATCAGGATTTAATGGACCAAATTGTACATATGCTTTCTAATATTCAAACTGCTGCAAATCAATTGACATCCACCAGTGATGAATTAGCAGTTTCTTCTGATAAACTGGATCATTCTCAGGATGATATGAAGCGAGAATTACAGGAAGTAATATCAGGGACTGAGGAAACAGAGGGGACATTTCAAGATCAAAGAAAGGTGTTTGAAGAGCTCAAGTATTTTCTATATACGCTTACGAATTCTTTTACAGAAATGTATAATAACCAGGATGCTATGAACGATTCAATAGAAGAAGGAAACACTAGTGTATCCTCCATCATGCATTCCTTAGAAGCATACCACGATGCCTTCAGGCAGATGACCTCTAAAATAGAAGAATTTGAAAAGCACACCGTAAACATTGATCAGGCAGGAAAAATGATTCAAGATATTGCGGAAAGAACTAAGCTATTAGCTCTTAATGCCACAATAGAAGCAGCAAGAGCAGGTGAAAATGGAAAAGGATTTGCAGTAGTGGCTGGTGAGGTGCGTACATTAGCTGAGAATTCTAGAGAGGCTGCGCTGGATATTGATGAAAAAATGAAGCAAACATTGCAAATTAGTCAGTATCTAGGAGAAGAATTTCATCATATGTATAACCAATTGACAAGTCATCTTCATGATGCCCAGTCTTCAAAGGAATCTTTTGCAAACCTGTCTAACAACATTTATCAAATGAATGAGCATCTCGCTCAATCCAAGGATGAAGTTGCTAAAGCAGGTGAAATGGTACCGAAAATGGAAGAAGCCTTTTCAGAGTTTCACGAAGTAACACAAAAAACGTTAACCTCTGCGCAACAACTGTTTGCGACTGCTGAAATGCAAAAGCAGCAGATGGAGGAAACGGACAAGGCACGTCATCAATTAATGGCACTTTCTCAAGAATTGACCACATTAACGGTGGATCATCAAACGTTAAAACATTAGAGTACACATGGCTAAAAACGAACGGGTCGCCCAAATGGGTGGCCCGTTCATTATTTGTTTTGTTTTGGATTGGGGATGGCACGAACGGCTAAAAATAGATAAGTAGCAGAAGCTAACCATAGCAGTGCCGCACCACCAGGAATGATACTCCCGAATCCTTCGAAAATAGAAAGGGCGATGGTTGGGGCGGTAATAGCATAGGCAGATATGACCCAAAGCTGCTTATAAGAAAGATTTTTTTTCATAAAGGAGACAAATAATAAACCGAGTGCCGCTAATATAGAAACCTCAATGAATTTATAGCCCGTTGTAAAAAAGTAAACAAATAAGAAGGAGATAGGTAATGGTAACGGTAAGCTTGCAAGCTCATTCCCATTGTATGTTCCCATCCATTCTCCGATTAAACGGGGGGCGAAGCTTAGCAGCATTAGCATAAATAGATACATGATTGCATTCCCAATCGATAAGAGACGAAATGCGGATAGACGTTTGATAGAATAGATGCTATAAAGGAACTGTTTGTAATAAGGTAATTTTCTCAAGTATGGCCCACCTGTTCTTTACTCAGATTATTCTATTTCATCATATCGGAGCAACCCATAGAAAATCAATTAAAATGGTGCAATTCAAGGAGTAATGTAAATTTAGTGTAAAGATAGCTTTAAAATCTCGGAAATACCTTTACAAATGGTTAATATTTAATCAATAATGTATGAGGGTTTTAAACAAAAAACTACAATTTAAGACAAACACTTGGATGAGGGGAGTTAAACCATTGGAAGCTATCAATGTGCAAGAGATAATATTTCAATTTATTGGTGGTTTAGGGATCTTCCTATTTGGTCTGAAGTTTATGGGGGACGGCTTACAGCGCTCTGCAGGTGACCGGCTTAGGGATATTTTAGATCGTTTTACCACAAACCCTTTTATGGGAGTGCTAGCAGGGATACTAGTCACTTTATTAATTCAAAGTAGCTCAGGAACTACTGTCCTAACCGTTGGGTTGGTAAATGCAGGATTTATGACCCTGCGACAGGCAATTGGTGTGATAATGGGTGCGAACATTGGAACTACTGTTACCGCATTTATTATTGGTATAGAAATTAAAGAATACGCCTTGCCTATTTTAGCAGCAGGAGCTTTCTTATTATTCTTCTTTAAAAGTAATCGTACTACGTATATTGGACAAACCTTATTCGGCTTTGGAGCATTATTCTATGGTTTAAAGCTTATGAGTAATGGAATGAAGCCATTAAGAAGCTTAGAGGCATTCCAGGATTTAACGGTAAGTATGAGCGAGCAGCCGATTCTTGGGGTAGCAATTGGTACATTGTTTACCGTAATTGTGCAAAGCTCCAGTGCTACCATAGGAGTACTGCAAGGGCTGTATGAACAGGGAGCTATTGATATAGGAGCAGCTTTACCTGTTTTATTTGGCGATAATATCGGTACCACTATAACAGCAGTTCTTGCTGCCATAGGTGCTAGTATTGCTGCAAAACGTGCAGCCTTTACACACGTAATTTTTAACCTAGTGGGAACGGTTCTGTTCTTAGCGATATTGAAGATTTATATTCCCTTCATTGACTATTTAAAAGATGTCATTGGGTTAAATGAACCAATGACCATTGCGTTTGCGCACGGGATATTTAATCTTTCCAATACGATAATACAGTTCCCGTTTATTGGATTACTCGCTTATATTGTGACGAGATTAATTCCGGGTGAAGATACGACGGTCGACCAAAAACCGAAACACCTTGATCCAATCTTTATCGAACAATCTCCATCTATAGCGTTAGATCAGGCTAAAGAAGAAGTAATGAGGATGGGCGACTTTGCATATAAAGGCCTGGAGGAAACGAATCATTATTTAAATAGCCATCAACGAAAACACGCTGATATGGCATTACAATTCGAAGAAGCACTCAATAATCTGGATCGAAAGATAACCGATTATTTAGTACAACTGTCAGCTACCTCCTTAACTGATGCAGAAAGTGCAAAGCATTCTGCTTTAATCGATTCTGTCAGAGATATAGAACGAATAGGGGATCACTTTGAGAACATTATTGAACTAGTGGATTATAAGATATCTAATAAAGTTGACTTAACGGAACAAGCGCGTGAAGATTTAAATGATATGATAAACTTGACATTGGTTACAGTAAAGCAGGCCATGAAGGCGCTTGGAGAAATGAATAGAGAAGAAGCGCTATCCGTAATCCAAAAAGAAAAACAAATTGATCAGTACGAAAGGTCATATCGGAAGAAGCATATTATTCGCATGAATGAAGGTGTATGCTCAGGACCTGCTGGAATTGTGTTTGTTGATATTATAAGTAATTTAGAACGCATAGGAGATCATGCAGTTAATATTGCAGAAGAAATTCTTAATAAAGAGGATAGATAATGATAAGAAAAGAACCTGCATTCATAACAGCGGGTTCTTTCTTTTGTTATGTTGGCTCATTTAAAGGACAATATGGGTGTTCTGTTACTCCACATAAGTACTTTTTACTATGAATATCCAGAAGAAGTCTTCGTTAACAGTGATGAAATGAATGGAGTCTTTATTTGATAAATTTTATTCCTGCAAAAAGTATTGACTGCCTATGAAAGAGATGGTATATTAGAATACGTCGTTGAAAGACGAAGGCAATTATTATTGCTACATACAAAATCAGACAAATTATTTATTTTATTATTGCAATACAGCATCAATGCTGGTAAAATAAATAATGCTTCGATTTTAACGGGCAGTAAGAAGGACTTCCGTTATTACATATTTATTCCAACGTAGCTCAGTGGTAGAGCAATCGGCTGTTAACCGATTGGTCGCAGGTTCGAATCCTGCCGTTGGAGCCAATGGCGGCGTAGCTCAGCTGGCGAGAGCGCACGGTTCATACCCGTGAGGTCGTGGGTTCGACTCCCTCCGCCGCTACCATTACATAATTGTTAAACAGGTACATACACATCATGGCGGTTGTGGCGAAGTGGTTAACGCACCGGATTGTGGTTCCGGCATACGTGGGTTCGATCCCCATCAATCGCCCCATTACCGTAATATATGTTGTTGGACCCTTAGCTCAGCTGGTTAGAGCTATCGGCTCATAACCGATCGGTCGCAGGTTCGAGTCCTGCAGGGTCCACCATTTTTATTATGTACGGAGGAGTACCCAAGTCTGGCTGAAGGGAGCGGTCTTGAAAACCGCCAGGGGGTTAACGCCCCGCGGGGGTTCGAATCCCTCCTCCTCCGCCATTTTTTTATTTTTGTGGGAAAACATTATTACTGGTAACAACGGCTCGGTAGCTCAGTCGGTAGAGCAACGGACTGAAAATCCGTGTGTCGGCGGTTCGATTCCGTCCCGAGCCATACGTAAAGAGTAAACACTATGTGTTTACTCTTTTTTGTTTGCTCTTACATATCAATATGAATGTTAAATTAATCCATTTAATTGGTATAAAAAATTGGATTCGAGATGGTTTTCAGAGATGGGTCCTATCAGGGAAACGTATGGCATCGAAAGTGGTGCTATTTCCGATCACTCAACTCGCCTTTCAGCAACAGACAAATAATACCTCAACTTCAAGTCTTCCACTTAAGGAAGCTATACTGAAAAACAACAAACATTTATGATGTTTTAATATCCTCATATTGGGATACTATATTTATGGGACGTTGCATTGCTTCTTTTAAAGCTTTTTATTTGCAAGGGGCAAGGACGTTTGATACGCTTACAATGGTGGTTATCATCATTTAGTTGATGGTGTAAAACCAATAAGCTACATATTTTTAAAGGAGGAGATTCAAGATGGCTAAATTTGAACTACCAGAACTACCATATGCATATGATGCTCTAGAACCTCATATTGATAAGGAAACGATGAACATTCACCACACTAAGCACCACAATGGGTATGTTACTAAGTTAAACGGTGCACTTGAGGGTCATGCAGACCTGCAAGACAAGTCTCTTGAACAGCTTATCGGCAACCTTGATGCAGTTCCTGAAAATATTCGTACTGCTGTTCGCCGTAATGGCGGTGGACACGCTAACCACTCTCTATTCTGGACTATCATGTCTCCAAATGGAGGAGGCGAGCCTTCTGGTGAGCTAGCTCAAAAAATCAGCGAGAAATTCGGAAGCTTTGACCAATTTAAAGAAACATTTACTAACACAGCTCTTGGTCGTTTCGGTTCTGGCTGGGCTTGGTTAGTAGTAAATAACAACGGAGAGCTTGAAGTGATGGACACTCTTAACCAAGATTCTCCAATTATGGAAGGTAAGACTCCAATCTTCGGTATTGATGTTTGGGAACACGCATACTATCTAAATTATCAAAACCGTCGTCCAGACTATGTAAATGCATTCTTTAACGTAGTAAACTGGGATGAAGTAGAACGCCGTTATAGCGAAGCAAAATAATATTTGTTTCCTTCTAATAACGCAGGCCTTGATGGTCTGCGTTATTTTTATGCGCTCTATTTTGCGTCGAGGAATAAATGTTTCCTTAATGCAAATTATATAATATTTCTATTATTAGGTCAACTACAAGCCGGTCACATTCAACTCCTCTTTTGCATAACTCCACACCTTTTGCAAAAAACTAATGGAGAGAAACAGGAGGCGTTGAATGTGAAAAAAAGAATGAACGCGTTACTTGGTGAGGTCGAGGTAACAAGGGATTTACTTTTATTATTATTTATTGGTGGCTTATACGCCCTTGGCATCTTCTTATCTAATACATTTGTGAATATATATTTATGGAAGCAATCAGGAGAATACGTGTCTATTGCTTTATATAATTTATCTATATATATAATGCAGCCTCTTACCTTTATTCTTGCTGGTAAATGGGCAAAGCGAATCGATCGTGTCATTGTACTTCGGTTAGGGGTTATTTTCCTTTCCTTATTCTTTCTCACTGTTCTTTTTGCCGGGGAGCAGGCAGCCACCTACAAGCTGGTTTTGGGATCAGTGCTTGGTATAGGGTATGGTTTTTATTGGTTAGCATTTAATGTATTAACGTTTGAAATAACAGAGCCAGACACTAGAGATTTTTTTAATGGTTTTCTAGGACTGCTTCAATCCTTCGGTGGTATGGTAGGACCTGTGTTAGCTGGATATGTTATTTCTCGCATGACGGCCAATACAGGGTACACCATCATATTTTCTATTTCTCTGTCGTTATTTATTATTGCAGTCGTTGCAAGCTTTTTCTTGAAACGTCGTTCAGCGAAAGGGAACTTCTCGTTTAGAAGGATTATTCATGAAAGAAAGCGTGATAACAATTGGAAAAAAATATTGAATGCCCATATATTTCAAGGTTTAAGAGAAGGCACGTTTCTTTTTGTTATTGCCATTTGGGTGTTTATTACAACTCAGAGTGAATTCGCGCTCGGTACATTTAATTTGGTTTATTCGGGGTTTGCTTTCCTCTTTTACTACCTAGTTACACGTTTAGTTAAACCGAGGTTGCGTAAATGGTCTATCTTTATAGGTGGTCTTTCCCTTTACCTTGCTTTATTCCTTATTCTCATCCATTTAAGCTATACGACGTTGTTAATATACGCCGCAATTATTGGTATGTCCTATCCAATTATTTATGTCCCTTACCTTTCTTTAACTTATGACGTTATTGGAAAAGCATGGCATGCTGCTGAAATGCGAATAGAATATATTGTAGTAAGAGAACTATACCTAAATCTGGGCAGGGTGTTATCAATAATTCTTTTCTTAATTGCTGTGACATTGTTTGATCCTGCTACAATTATTCCTTATGTACTAATGATTGTAGGCGCAGGACACTTTGTTATATATTTCTTTATAAAGGACGTCCGTTTCACACAGGATACAAGTGAGGAAGCGGTATTTGTAAAAAATAAACTTGCTGATAATGATAATAGGTAATCGGGAATTCTGGTGCATAGTATAGTGGAGGCTGAGATGCTATAATAATGAAGTACTTTTGAGTTAGGGGGAGAGAAATGGCATCAAAGCATAAAAAGAAAAAATCTCATCTTCCCTTTAGGTTAAATGTTCTCTTTTTTGCCATCTTTTTGCTATTTGCTGGCTTGATTTTGCAACTAGGCGTTGTACAAATCTTATTTGGAGCCGATGCGCAAGAGGAAATTGATAAAACAACTAATCAAACAACTAAGATACCAGTACCTAGAGGCAAGATGTTCGACCGTTACGGTAATGTTGTCGTGGATAATAAACCGTTATATTCTATTACCTATACACCATCTCAATCACCAACGCAGGAGCAGCATTTGGAGCTTGCTCAAAAACTGGCTGGAATGATTAAGATGGATACTGGGGATGTCACGATAAGAGATAAGAAGGATTATTGGATATTAACACAAGATGATCCTTATTCAAATCGTCTCACTGAGGATGAGCAAGAACGAACGGAAGATGAAAAAAATGCAGGGGAACCTTCTCCATATGAAATATTATTAGAGCGTATTGATCCGGAGGAGGATTTGACGTTTAAGGAGAAAGAGCTTGAAGTTATAGCGATTAAGAGGGAATTGGATAAAGCTTATTCCCTTACACCGCACGTCATTAAAAATGAAGATGTTACTCAGCAAGAATACGCAACGGTAGCGGAGCATTTAAGTGAACTGCCAGGAATCAATGCTACAACAGACTGGAAACGCAAATATCCTTACGAGCAGACGTTTACGGATTATCTGGGTAGTATAACTACAGATGGTCTCCCGAAAGATGAATTGGAATACTATATGTCCAGAAACTATAGTAGGAACGATCGTGTAGGAACAAGTGGAATAGAAGAAGAGTATGAGTCCTTGTTAAAAGGACAGAAGAAACAAATACAATATACGACCGATAGAAATGGCAATTTAGTCGAAGAAACTGTTGTCCAGGAAGGGCAGCGAGGTAAAGATCTTGTCTTAAGTTTAGATATCCAATTGCAGAAGCTAATGGATGAATCTTTGCAAAAACATATAAAAGCAGCCAAAAGCGAATTCCCAACGGAAAATCAATACTTAAATGAAGCAATGGCAGTTGCCATGGATCCTGACACAGGAGAAATTCTTGCCATATCAGGTCAGACTTGGGATAAAGAAGACAAGGAGTTTTATGATAGTGGAATTCGAGCAGTGAGCGCACCAGTAGCACCAGGCTCCGTTGTCAAAGGAGCTACTCTTTTGGCAGGGTATGATTATGGTGTCATAGACCTTGGTCAATCGTTTTATGATTCTCCCATAAAGCTGAAAGGCACCCCTGTGAAAAGCTCCTATCAGAATTTAGGGAACGTGACAGATATTGAGGCTTTAAAGAAGTCATCGAACGTATATATGTATCATGTTGGAATGAGAATGGGTGGAGACGAAAGCTATCAGCCAAATGAAAAGCTAACCTTCTACCCGGACCGCTTTCAAGTGTTCCGAAATTATTACAGTCAATTTGGTCTCGGTGTGAAGACGGGAGTCGATATTCCTAGCAACACGGAAGGCTCAGGACAGAAAAGTGATAATTTCATGGGTGGTAATATTATGGACTTGGCGATAGGGCAGTATGATACCTACACAACAATGCAGCTAGCCCAATATGTTTCCACCATTGCAAATGATGGCTATCGTGTGCAGCCAAGGATTGTAAGTGAAGTAAGGGAGCCTACTACAGAACGCAATCAAATTGGCCCGGTTGTGAATTCCTACAATACGAATGTATTAAACAAGGTATCGATGGAGCAAAGATATATTGAGCAAGTTCAAAAAGGTTTTAGAGAAGTATTCACAGAGGGCGGTACAGCACACTATTATTTCCGGGATGCAGAGTATGAGGCGGCTGGAAAAACTGGTACAGCTCAGGCAAATTATTGGAAACCGATAAGGGACAGTGAAGGGGATGTTCTAAGGTATGAACCGAAGGAAATTGAAAACCTCACTCTCGTGGGCTATGCTCCTTACAATAATCCTGAGGTAGCCTTTGCGGTTGTAGTTCCGAATACAGGCATTGTTAATGGTCAATATCAGGTAAACAAAAAGATAGGCAGGGATATTTTAGACGGTTACTTCGAGCTGAAAGAGAAGCGCTCATCAGGAGATGAGGTTTCACAAGAAAAAGAAGTTGCGGAAAGTACATCCGATTAAACATATCTTTAAAAAATAAAGGCAGAAAGTTGCAGTATATGCAACTTTCTGCCTTTTAACGTCGAAAAGAAAACGATGGAAACAGTGTAAAAAATAGGGTAGATGTCATAATTTCCTGACCACATTTACATAACCTTAACATTTCGTTTATATAGAATTAAAAGAGTATGGTTAAGATATGAATTGTGAGTTGATAAAGCAATCAACCAACAAAATTCAACAAACATTTTAGGGGGAAATTGAAATGAAGAGTTTCAAGAAATTAGCACTTCTACTTACTCTAATTCTTGCTCTTACAGCTCTTGCAGCTTGTGGAAGCAGTGAAGGTGGAGACAGCGAATCTGATAGTAGTTCAGAAGGTGAAAACACAAGCTCCGAAGAGGGTTCTAGCGAAGAACTTTCTGGTACAGTTCAGGTTGCAGGTTCTTCTACAGTTTATCCAATGGCAGTTTACATTGCTGAGCAATATCAGAAAGAGCAGCCAGAAGTAAACGTAACAGTTGACTCTATCGGTTCTGGTGGTGGATTCAAGAAATCTACTAAGGGTGAAATTGATCTTTCTAACGCTTCTCGTGAAATCAAAGAAGAAGAGAAAAAGATTGCAGAAGAGAACGGAATTAACCTTCATCCACTAGAATTAGCTTACGATGGTCTTACTGTTGCAGTAAATCCTAATGCTGATTTCATTGATAAACTAACTGTTTCTCAGCTTAAAGAAATCTTCCTAGCTGACAGTGGTAAAACAAAATGGTCTGATATTAACTCTGAGTGGCCAGACGAAGAAATTAAAATTTATGCTCCAGGACATGATTCTGGTACATTTGACTACTTCAACGAAGCAATTCTTGAAGAAAATTCAATGCGTGAAGACAGTGGCGTAACACTATCTGAAGATGATAATACTCTAGTACAAGGTATTAAGAACGACGAGTATTCTATTGGTTTCTTTGGATATGCATACTATGCAGAAAACAAAGACTCTCTTAAAGCTCTAGGAATCCAAGATGGTGAAGATGCAGAAGCTGTTAAGCCAAGCCCTGAAACAATTCAAGATGGATCTTACACTCCACTATCTCGTCCATTGTACACTTACATTGTTGAAAGTGCTCTAGAAAAGCCACAAGTTCTAGATTACACTCTTTATACTTTAAACAATGCTGGTGAAGCAGCTCAAGAAGTAAGCTATGTTGCTCTTCCAGACGAGAAGTACCAAGAGCAAATTGACAAAGTAAAAGAAATGGCTCCATCTGAATAATTAAAGAAAAAGATTAATAGAACTATAATGGTTCGGGTGAGGGGGCACTAGTGGTGAGCTAGTACCCCTCGCTTTTGCTATGTTAATGAGATGAAAGGGGATTTCAAACTTATGTCATCTACCTCTAAGCAGATGAATGAAAAATCAGTAGGTGCAATCATTGAGGAGAATAGAAAGAATCGTGGCTCCCTCATGTTTATTGAGAAACTAGTTCCTAAATTACTATTACTAGCTTCCATTATTTCCGTATTAGTTACAGTAGGTATCCTTTATACTTTGCTAAGTGAAGCATTTACTTTCTTTGATCAAGTAAACTTCTTCAGCTTTATTAGCGGCACATATTGGAACCCGTGGCAGGGTGAATTTGGAATTATGGGCTTAGTCAGTGGAACACTTTTAATTACGGTAATTGCAATGCTTGTAGCTATACCGATTGGTGTTGCGTCAGCCGTTTTCTTGAGTGAGTATGCAAGTGATAAATGGAGAAGAATTTTAAAGCCTTTATTAGAGGTACTAGCAGGTGTACCTACTGTTGTTTATGGTTTCTTTGCATTGACGTTTGTAACTCCTGTGCTACAAAGTATCATTCCAAGACTATCTTTCTTTAACGCATTAAGTGCAGGTATCGTGGTTGGTATTATGATTGTACCGATGATTGCCTCGTTAACGGAAGATGCGATGAGTGCTGTTCCAAATACTATGCGCCAAGGTGCTATGGCATTAGGTGCTACACGGTTAGAAACTACCTTTAAAGTAGTGCTCCCAGCCTCCTTATCTGGAATTGTAGCCTCCTTTGCACTAGGTATTTCTCGTGCAATAGGTGAAACCATGATTGTTGCTATCGCAGCAGGTGCTACCCCTAAATTTACGATGGATCCTACACAGTCTATTCAAACGATGACAGGATACATTGTTCAGGTTGCAAAAGGTGATGCTGGATTTGGAAGTACAATTTATTACAGTATTTATGCTGTCGGGGCAACACTATTTGTGTTTACTCTTGTCATGAACTTAATAGCACAGTATATTTCTCGTCGATACAGAGAGGAGTATTAAAATGAATTACGTTGACGAACAAACAGTAAAAACTAATATGGGGAAACGTATCGTAAAGAATAAAATTGGAAGATGGGTCTTTTTCTTTGCAACGTTAATAGGATTAATTTTCTTAGGCGCATTAGGTTATCGCATATTGACTCAAGGAATTGGTGGACTGGATTGGCAGTTTCTATCTGGTTTTACCTCTGCATCCCCAGAGCGAGCAGGGATTAAAGCCGGTGTGATAGGTTCTTTATGGCTGATGGCCGTTACAGCACCAGTTACGATAATATTAGGTGTATGTACAGCAATTTATCTGGAAGAATATGCACGGCAAAATAAATTAACGAGATTTATTCAACTTAATATTCAAAACCTTGCAGGAGTACCATCTATCGTATTTGGTCTTCTAGGTCTAACTATTTTTGTTTATGTGTTTAATATTGGGGAAGTTGTGTTAGCAGGGGGATTGTCCCTAGCCTTATTAGTATTACCAGTTATTACTGTATCTGCACAGGAAGCAGTTCGTTCTGTACCACAGGATGTCAGACAAGCATCCTATGCACTTGGTGCTACGAAATGGCAGACCGTTCGTCGTGTAGTGCTGCCAGCTGCTATTCCTGGAATACTGACGGGAAGTATCCTAGCTCTATCTCGTGCTATTGGAGAAACAGCTCCATTGCTTATCGTCGGTGCATCTACAGCAATATTCACGCTGCCAGGCAATATTATGGATCCTTACACAGCAATGCCGATACAAATTTTCAGTTGGACACAACAGCCTCAACAGGCTTTCCAAGAAGTTGCGTCAGCTGGTATTATCGTATTACTAGCAATCTTATTAGTGATGAACTCTATAGCTGTTGTAATTCGTAACAAATTCTCTAAACGCTTCTAAGAAGATTATACTTTGAATTTTTTGAGGAGGAATTCCCGTGGCGCAAGTAAATAAACAGGAATCACAAACACCGAAAGAACAAACCAAAGCTGCTGACTCTGTATATACCGTGAAAAATTTGAATCTATGGTATGGAGAGAGTCAAGCACTTTATGATATTAATATGGACATTGGGGAAAAAGAAGTTACTGCCATTATTGGTCCTTCTGGCTGTGGTAAATCTACTTTTATTAAAACACTCAATAGAATGGTAGAAATGGTCCCTGTTGTTAGAACTTCTGGAGAAATAGATTATCGTGGAAAAAATATATTTGATGATAAAAACTACCCAGTAGAGGATTTACGCACAAAAGTGGGTATGGTGTTCCAAAATCCAAACCCATTCCCTAAATCCATCTATGAAAACATTGTATATGGTCCTAGAATACATGGTATCAAGGATAAGAAAACATTAGACGCAATCGTTGAGAAAAGCTTAAAAGGTGCAGCTCTTTGGGATGAAGTAAAAGATAGACTTCATGAAAATGCATTTGGACTTTCTGGCGGACAGCAGCAGCGTGTATGTATTGCCCGTTGTTTAGCCATTGAACCAGATGTCATTCTAATGGATGAACCTACATCTGCATTAGACCCAATCTCCACTGCGAAAGTAGAGGAATTAGTTCAAGAATTAAAGGAAAACTATAGTATTATTATCGTCACTCACAACATGCAGCAGGCTGCACGTATCTCTGACAATACTGCCTTCTTCTTAAATGGAGAGCTAGTAGAATTCGCAAATACGAATACACTATTCTCTACTCCATCAGATAAACGTACTGAGGATTATATTACAGGTCGTTTTGGTTAATTAGAGTAGTGTAGCCCTGGGAAGGGGTTAACCAATGGCGTTAAGAGGTCAATTTTATGATGAGTTAGCCAGTTTACAATTTAATATTAAGAAGTTAGCCGTAAATTGTGTTAATGCATTTGAGCAGTCCATTGATTCTTTATATGATCACGATGTGGAAAAAGCACAGCAGATCATTGAGAACGATCAATATTTAGACCAAGAGGAAGTTGCTATTAATGAGAAAGCTATTCTTTTAATTGCAAGACAGCAGCCAGTCGCTACGGATTTAAGAAGGCTTATTGTAGCCATTAAAACGTCTACTGACTTAGAAAGAATGGCTGATCATGCGACTAACATCGCGAAGAGTACGATTCATTTAGGGAAAGAACATGACCTTCCTATTAATCCCGCTTTAAGGGAGATGGCAAATCAGGCTATGGAAATGGTTGATGTTGCTACGAAGGCATTCGAACATGAAGACATTTCCTTAGCGAGAACTCTTGCAGATATGGATGATAAAGTAGACAACATGTATGGAAAGATTACTAAAGAATTGATGGAGCTATCCGCTGATCATCCTCAAAATATCCAGCATATTATGCAATTAGCCTTTGTTGGAAGGTATATCGAACGCTTTGCGGATCATATTACGAATATTGGCGAGAATATTTTCTATATTGTTAAAGGGGAAACCTTTGATCTGAATGAATAATAAATAAAACGAAACCTGGAGCATCCCAGGTTTCGTTTTATTTATTCGTAATGGTTTTAGCGATCTGTTTATACGACATGTTGTTATGTACTTCATATGTCCCTACTTGAATAAATCGACTATAATCATTCATTTGTAAATATTGATTAAATGCCTCTTCATCTTCAATAATATTTGTTTCCATTAGCTTTTTACTAATCTCGCTTGAGGAAATTCCTTTATCAATAGTGAGGGAGTAGAATATGTTTTTTTTATTTCCTGATTCTGATTTCTCGGAATTCGTCTCTTGATTATCATCTTGCTTCTTTTGAGCCTGCTTTGCAGCTTCCTCTAACTCCTTGTAATCTTTTGTGGATAATATGTGGTAGCCCTCCTGTTTTAACACCTGCCTGGCATCTTCTTCTGTAGGAGTACTAGAGGCGCTGCCCTCTTGTGTTTCATAATAGGTAAAGGCTAGTAAAGCAGTAGCTGTACATAGGCCGAATGCGAATGCTCTAATGGTGTGTTTCATTCATACACTACCCTTTCGTGGAATATTGCCTTAAGGTGGTTAATATGTCATGTTCATGAAGAGATGTTTCTTGTGCAATGTCCTTCGTCGTGTACCCTTGTTCATACATATGTAATACTCGTTGGACTAATGGTGGCTGTGAGCTGCCTGGTTGTGAACTCTTTAGAACAGATTCTTGTTTTTTGGTTGAGTAAGAGGAGTTGGAATAATCATCGATGAGCAGCTCTTCCTCCAAAACCTTCATTTTCTTCTTTAACTGATAATTCTCCTGCATGGTGGAAATCGATATTTGTTCCACTTGGTCCTCCAATTCCTTATATTTGTTTTTCATTGCAAATGATATAAGGTATAGAGCAAAGGATACTACAAATAACGTAAGTATAGTATAAAGCAAATAGGTCACCTCATTTTTTCCTCTCTTTGTTAGTTATATCATAAGTCAGGTATAGTGAAAACAAGGGAAACTAATCCTTTAATGAAATTTAAAAATGAGGGAAACTTGTTGGTTTATATTGAAATGTCCCTGTTTTTTTGATACTATAAGTAAGTCTGAAGATAGAATGGTTACATGACCTACTATGAAAGTTTAACTGGAGGGATAACAATGCGTGTAAATATTACACTTGCTTGTACTGAAACTGGAGATCGTAATTATATTTCTACTAAAAACAAGCGTAAAAACCCAGAGCGTTTAGAGCTAATGAAATATAGCCCGCGTTTGAAGAAGCATACTCTTCACCGCGAGACTAAATAAGAACAGTAGGATATTCTCCTACTGTTTTTTTATTATCTTTTTTACTATAACAAAAGCTATTTGTGTTGGGTTTAGCATGGAGGAGGTATAGGAATGAAAAAAAGGCTGCGCAAGAAAGGCATCCAATTGCTGAAAGGAATGGAAGCTATAGAACGACAGGAGCTTTCTGTCTCCATAATGGATAATCTATTTCAGACTAGCATGTGGAAGCGAGCTGACGTTATCGGCACAACGATCCCACAAGAACATGAATTGGATACCACCATTTTGATACATAAAGCTTGGGAAGAAGGAAAGAAAATAGCGGTTCCTAAATGTTATCCTGAACGAAATGAACTGCTATTTTACACATTAACAAGCTTTGAACAATTAGAAATTGTCTTTTACGGATTAAAGGAGCCTAAGGTAGAACTAACGAAGGAGTGTTCCAAGGAAGCCATAGATTTAATGATTGTACCTGGGCTGCTGTTTGATTATAGTGGGTATCGTATTGGATATGGTGGAGGGTATTATGATCGATATTTGAGTGACTTTCCTAATACTACCGTCGCACTGGCCGCAAATGCTCAAGTAACTGAAAATCTCCCCTTTGAAACGTTTGACATTCCTGTGGATCACCTTGTAACAGAGAAGGGAAAGCTGTATTAAAAAGGTAAGAAGTTAAATGTTAACAAAATTGCAACATTGAAGGCGCTTTCGCTTCTTTTTATAGTTTGTGAAATAATGTACAATCTAAGTATAGATCGAAATACTTCCCCGAAAGGATGATTGTCATGGAAAGAGTCAATAGAGTTGCTTTAATTGGTACAGGGTTTGTAGGCTCCAGCTACGCATTTGCTTTGCTAAACCAGGGGGTAGCTGATGAATTAGTGATGATTGATTTGAACAAGGATAAATCAGAAGGCGATGCCATGGATCTAAACCACGGCTTAGCATTTGCGCCAAATTATACAAAAATTTGGTATGGAGATTATATGTATTGCAAAGATGCTGATATTGTAGTCATTACAGCTGGAGCAAATCAAAAGCCAGGGGAAACAAGATTGGATTTAGTGGAAAAGAACGCAACTATCTTTAAATCTATAGTAGACCAAGTGATGGGTGCCGGTTTTAATGGAATCTTTGTAGTGGCAACCAATCCGGTGGACGTACTGACGCATATGACCTGGAAGTTCTCTGGTTTACCAAGTCATCGAGTTATAGGCTCTGGAACTATTTTAGATACGGCAAGACTGCGTTATAGCTTAGGGGAGTATTTCGAAGTAGATGCTCGTAACGTACATGGTTATATCATGGGAGAACATGGCGATTCTGAGCTTCCTGTATGGAGCCAGGCGAATATTGGCGGTCGATCTATCCATGAAGTGATAAGAGATAATCCTGAAAAGTACAAGGAAGAGGATCTAGAGGACTTGTTTATTGGAGTCCGAGATGCTGCTTATCATATCATTGAACGAAAAGGAGCGACCTATTATGGCATAGCTATGGGGTTAGTTCGTCTGACTAAAGCTATTCTTCATAATGAAAATTCCATTTTGACTGTTTCTGCTTATTTGAACGGGGAATACGGCCAGGATGACATTTATATCGGGGTTCCAGCCGTGGTGAATAGAAGCGGAGTCCGAGAAGTTCTGGAATTGACATTGAACGAAAAAGAGAAAGAACAGTTCACTCATTCAGCCAATGTGTTAAAAGAAACATTAGCTCCTGTTTTACAAAAAACTCCGGTAGAATAAGAAGCTTGATTCCACCACATACTATCATTATCCAACAGAAACAGGAGGATGTTAGTAGTGCGAATGCTTATTTGGTTAGCTTTACTAATAGTCGGTGCTGTCATGATTAACCGGTACAAATATAAGATTCTAAATGGGATTTTAACCGTGGACGTTCTGAGGAAGGTAGCTGTTTCTTGGAGCATGCGCGTACCTTATGTAAGAGAGAAAATACTACCGTCTATTTTGGGCAGATCCACCTTGTAACATGATAGGATGTAGAGAACCCTGTACAAATTTGTGTACGGGGTTTTTGTTTTTTAGTACAGAAAGCTGCTTTTACATATATCATCAATGAGGATGATGGATAAAGCTATTTACTAAATCATTTGTAAGACCACATGTATGTACAATGAAACGTGACTGCCGATTAAGAAGACATCTTTTTTTAAAAAACTGTGTTGGGTTTCTAGAGAAGAGGGAAAAAGATGAGTGTCTTTTTTTCATAACAGGATTGATCCCATGATAAGATAAAGAGAGGAGGGTGAATATGTATATAGAAGAGTCTTATTATTTTTGGAGATTAGCTTCAGATATTATGATCAATCATGAATTTGAAGTGCTGCAGCTAGATGAGAACAAAGAGGAAATATGGTTGGAAAGAAGAGATAAAAATACAAGCTATGTTGTTCGCCTTTCTCACCAATCCTTTGATTGGGCAAATCAGATCAAACAGGATCAACGTCTATTAGAGCAAAATGTTAATCGAGTTAAAAAGGTTTTAGCGAGTAGGAAACTTGTCATACATAATGTATATATTGCTCAATATCCTCCTGTCGATGATTGGGAAGAAGTAAGTAAAACGAGAAATCTAAATCAAAACAAGAATATTACACTTCATACGTTTTATTTGGATCATATGGGAAGAGCGGAGGAAATGAAAAAGCTGTATCATACATTATCGTTACCTGAACCAGACTTCCAGCAGCCATCCGAAATGGAAATGGAGCAAATGATTGGCTATTTACAGCAATCCATAAAGAATAATCATGAACGTAAACGAAAAGAAAGACAAGAGATCTTTGCTTTTGGCAAGCCAATTTTGACTTATCTTCTTATTGCTATTAATTTGATAATGTTCACTATAATCGAGTGGAATGGTGGCAGCACGGATACTTACACACTGGTGGAGTATGGAGCTAAGTATAATCCAGCTATAATTGATGGGGAATGGTGGCGCATTGTTTCGAGTATGTTCCTCCATATCGGCTTTCTCCATATCACGCTAAATATGCTTGCACTGTATGTTCTCGGTAGTGTAGTGGAACGAATGTATGGCAGTATCAGGTTCCTTCCCATATATTTTATAGGCGGTATTGTTGGCGGACTAGCAAGCTTCGCATTTACACCAAACGTTGCTGCCGGCGCATCTGGGGCTATATACGGACTATTTGGAGCTTTGCTTTTCTTTGGAGTCGTGTACCGTAAATTATTCTTCCAAACGATAGGGATGAACGTCATTATCATATTAGTATTAAATATTGGCTTTAGTATCGTTATGCCACAGGTGGATAATGGCGCACATTTAGGCGGTTTACTTGGCGGCTTCCTAGCATCCAGCATGGTCCATCTCCCTCGTAATAAAGCTTGGGGAAGACAGTTGGGTAGTTTAGCTCTTATTGCTGTAGTTGCTGCAGGGCTTGGCTATTATGGGTTGAACCATTCCGACAATCATTATGATGCTGCTATTCAGGCACAGGTCGGTAGTGGTTATCTTCAGAATGATGAATTTGATAAGGCTATTGATATAGCGAATCGTGCGTTACCCCGTACCGAAGAAAACAACGATTTACTCTACTTCGTTCGTGGCAATGGCTATTATGGTCAAAAGGAGTACGAGAAGGCAAAAGCTGATTATCAGAAAGCTATTTCCTTAAACGCTAATCGTTTTGAAGCCTATATCAATTTAAGTATCATTTACCGCGATGTAGAACAGAATCAATCAGAGGCTTTGAAGCTTGCAAAAAAAGCGCAGAGTATTGACCCTGGAAACGAAAAAGCTAAAGAGATCATTCAATCTTTGGGAGAATCTGGATAGCGCTGCGTGAGTTTTATTTTCTTCCCCTTGCTATTTTCATATATGACAAGCAGATGTGTGCCTCCTTTGTCAGCGAGTATGAGAGGGATATAACTTTTGAACGTCTGATCAGACGATTTTTGACTTTCCACTGCGAAATCTAACACATAATTCTTGTAAAGTCCTTCCCATAGCTGGCCAATCACTTGTTGTGTTTGTTGCTGATTGAGTTGCGGGAAGGGCTTTGATATATAATCAGGTAAAGAAGTTAACGGAATACTTTCGTAATCATTCTTCGGTATTTGAAAATGGTTAATTAATTGATTCCATTCGTATAAAAGCTGCTGATTTGTAGCATGATCTAACGTCTTTTTCCATTCGCTTTGGGTATTATTTTCTGGTTTTTGAAAGGATTCCAGCGGTGTCATTGGTGAATCCACAACATACAATTCAGCTTGTGACATATCCTGGATGCTTTTTATTTTATCATCTGGATAATGAACCTCTCCGTGATGATAGGTAACCGCTTGGTAATGTCCGCTATCCTCTCCATGAACATTCAATTCCAGAGCTACATTTTGACCGCTTTCCTTCCACTTACTCAATATGCCTCGTAAATGACCATTTGCATATAGAAGCGAAATATCCTGTCTTAAATAAATAGGTTCAGCTAAAGTGGAATTGGTTTTCCATTGAATATCATATTCGTCTTTGTCGCTTTCCGATAATAAGGTTAAAGAAGTAGAGCTTTGTTCCAATTGTTTTGTGTCATCTAATGGGAAATATTTTACAACTGTTTCATCCAACGGAAGCCAGTATTGTTTGGATACTACTAGTAAAATGATGCAGAGAGCTATGCCAATCCCAACATACATATATGCTTTTTTCATCGTTCTTCCCCTTTTTTTTGGACATCCTTTGTGTTTCATATGTATGATAAGGAATAAGTAGATATGAAAGGGGTTTTGAAAATGAATGTTAAAGAAGTGGAGCACATAACTACATATTTAGAAAAATTAGTCCACATGCCTAGCCCGTCAGGATATACGAAAGATATCATTCAATACTGTGAGGGTTTCTTTCAGGAAGCAGGAGCAAGTACTTCTATTACGAATAAAGGCGCCCTCATTGCTACAATGGAAGGCGAGAATCAGGAACATCATCGTCTCTTAACGGCTCATGTCGATACGTTAGGGGCTATGGTGAAGGAAATAAAATCCGATGGAACGTTACGCTTATCTATGATAGGTGGCTTCCGGTGGAATAGCGTGGAGGGGGAATATTGTACTATCCATACCGCTAGTGGCCATGCTTTTAGAGGGACGATTCTCTTGCATCAAACCTCTGTACACGTATATAAGGATGGAGATCAGGTTAAACGGGATGAAGAGAATATCGAGGTGCGAATAGATCAGCAAGTTACATCGAAGGAAGATGTAAAACAGTTAGGAATTCATGTAGGAGATTTTATCTCCTTTGACCCCCGTTTTGAGAGGACAGAGAGTGGGTTTATTAAGTCAAGACACCTGGATGATAAAGCCAGTGTTGCAATACTTATGGAACTTGCTGCTCAACTAAAGGCGCAAAACAAAACTCTACCTTATACGACTCATTTTTATATCTCTAATAATGAAGAAATTGGGTATGGCGGTAATGCAACCATACCTGAGCAAACAGTGGAATATCTCGCAGTCGATATGGGCGCTATAGGAGATGGTCAAACAACGACAGAGTATGTAGCTTCTATATGTGCAAAGGATGCTACTGGTCCGTACCATTTTGGTTTGCGCCAACATCTTGTCCATCTGGCCCAAAAGCATAGCGTAGCATTTGAAGTAGACATCTATCCGTATTATGGTTCCGATGCTTCTGCAGCTATAAGGGCTGGGGCAGATGTGAAGCATGGGCTCGTAGGACCTGGTATAGATGCCTCTCATGCATTAGAGAGGACGCATGTTCTCTCCCTCCACCATACGTATCAGCTATTATGGTTTTATATCTTTTCCGAACTTGTGTAGGATGTATGCTTTTATAGGTTTGGGCAAACACTTAGACTAAACCTTTTAAAAGTCAGGTGAGGAGATTGCTGGAAGATACAAGGAAACAGCCGCTATTTGATAATTTCGATGATAATGTAGAGTACATGAAAGAAAGAATGGGCGTCGATAAGAGCTTTGATATTATTCAATTAGACTTGGAATATGCTGGACGACGTATGGCAATGTTCATGATTGATGGTTTTGTCAAAGATGAGATATTGCACTATTTGATGGAGTTGTTATCGAGGCTTTCCCCAGAACAATTAGAGCCAGACCCTTTCGAAAAGTTATTAAGAACTCATTTACCATACGTCGAATTAGATTATAAAGAGGATTTAAATGAAGCCGCTGATTGGGTGCTGGCAGGTCCTACAGCATTATTCGTCGAGGGTATGAATGATAAGATTATCACAATTGATGCAAGGACCTATCCAGTGAGAGGCCCACAGGAACCTGATGTGGAAAGAGTGGTCAGGGGAGCGAGAGATGGGTTTGTGGAGACCATTATCTTTAACACAGCCTTGACTAGGAGGCGTGTTAGAGATAGATCTTTACGGATGGAATACATGCAAATAGGCAGACGGTCTAAAACGGATGTTTGTCTTTGTTATATAGAAGATATAGTGGATATGGATAATGTAAAACATTTAAAGAGTAATTTAGAGTTGATAGATACAGATGGATTGCCAATGGCAGAAAAAACAGTAGAAGAGTATTTAAGTGGAAGGCATTGGAACCCGTATCCAACAATCAGGTACACCGAAAGGCCGGATACAGCTGCTGCTCATTTATACGAAGGTCATATTTTACTCATGATAGATGGATCACCAAGTGTAATGATTACCCCTGCCACGTTTTGGCACCATCTACAGCATGCAGAGGAGTACCGTCAAAAACCCTCCGTGGGAGCATATTTACGAATCGTTAGATTTTTTGCAGTATTCGCCTCCCTATTCATCTTACCGCTCTATTATTTGTTTTCCATGGAACCTTCCTTATTACCCAGGGAATTATCTTTCATCGGTCCTTCTGAAATAGGGGTGTTGCCTTTAATTGCGCAATTCCTAATTGCAGAAATAGGCATAGATACGTTGCGCATGGCAGCGATTCATACTCCTTCTGCACTTGCTACGGCACTGGGTCTTGTAGCAGCAATTCTTATAGGGCAGGTTGCAATTGAGGTTGGGTTATTCTCCAATGAAGTAGTGCTATATCTTGCAGTAGCCGTCATTGGCACATACTGTACACCAAGCTATGAGCTGAGTTTGGCAAATCGATTAACAAGGCTGTTCTTGCTTGTTCTGACTGCATTCTTCCACGTAAAGGGGTTAATGATTGGAGTAACGATTTGGATTTTATATCTAACCTGGATGAACACCTTTCGAACTGCATATCTATGGCCGTTTATACCATTCAACTACAGAGCGCTAAGGGACGTGTTGCTCCGTTCTCCAATGCCACTAAAAAACAAGCGACCTTCCTTTCTTCATACACGAGACTCTGATAAGTAAACAGAATCAGGGTCTTGTGTTTCTTTTCCTTAACACGCTTGCTATAATAAATGTGGTGATTATAAATGAGAACAATATATGATGTGCAACAATTATTAAAAAGGTTTGGAACATTTATTTACATAGGTGACCGGTTGGCTGACCTGGAAATGATGGAACAAGAAGTAAAGGACTTATTTCAGGCGCAATGTATTACGAAAGAAGAGTTTCAAATGAGTACACTCCTGCTGAGGCAAGAAGCATCGAGATTAAAAGATAATAACTGAGGTGATGGATATGAGTCAACAGCATTTAATTGGGATCGATATTGGCGGCACCACTGTTAAAATTGCATTCGTTACATATAAAGGAGATATTCTTCATAAATGGGAAATCCCTACCGATAAGGAAGAGGGCGCAATTGGAATTGTACCGGATATCGCTGCTTCTATAGAGGAACAACTAATAGCACAGTCACTTCAATCTAAAGACTTTGCAGCAATTGGAGTAGGGGCACCAGGCTTTATTGATGTGGAAAGTGGTATTGTTCACGAAGCCGTCAATATTGGCTGGAAGAATTATCACCTAAGTGAGAAATTGCAAGAGGCCACAGGCTTTAAGGTCTGGGTAGAGAATGATGCTAATCTGGCTGCACTAGGTGAGAATTGGAAAGGATCTGGAGATCAGGCCCAACATATGCTTGCGGTGACACTTGGTACAGGCGTAGGGGGAGGAATTATTGCTAATGGTCAGCTATTACATGGTTCGAACGGAACAGTTGCTGAAATTGGCCATATGACCGTAGAGACAGAAAACCCTCTTCCATGTAATTGTGGTAAGGATGGTTGTCTGGAAACGGTTGCTTCTGCTAGTGGCATTGCTAAGATTGCAACCTTAGAGATTAAAGATGGTAAATCTACTAAACTCTCAAGTATATTAGATAGACAGGGTTCTATTACTGCAAGAGATGTATTTCAGGCAGCCTCTGAAGAAGATCAAGTAGCCCAGGATGTCCTTGCATATGTTATCGACCACCTTGGTAGAGCAGTTGCCAATCTTGCTATTGCTTTAAATCCTTCAAAAATTGTTATTGGTGGTGGTGTTTCCAAGGCTGGAGATCAATTGCTGCTGCCATTAAGAGCGGCTTTCGACCGTTACGCTCTAACCAGAACATCCCAGGCTGTTGAATTTGAAATTGCCTCCCTCGGTAATGATGCAGGTGTTATCGGAGCAGCATACCTCGCCAAAAGAAAATAAGTAGGACAAGACTCGTCAGAAATACATCTGGCGAGTTTTTAATGTAAGCCTCTAGTTAAGCCTGCTGTTGATTTTTTGTACAACTCCCTTATGTGGGAGACAAAGGAGAAAAAGCCGAAAGTAAGGAGGTTCACCTAAAGTCGCTACATCCTGCAGGAACAATGGCCGTCTCCATCTCGTGTGGGGACACACCGCAGCCCCTGCCATCAACAAGCTCTTTCAAAATCCTCTGGCAAAACCATCTCGAGACCAAATCTTTCACTGTAACCCATTTCCTCATTACCTGGATAGTATCATTCCCTTTAAAGAACGTTGGATAAGCAAGTACGTTGCCCTATAGGTGAAATAGGGGGTTCCTTTTTAAGGAGAAATTTTATACAATCAGGATTGTATGATGAAAATGTAAAAAAATAGTTAAGAGTTTATGAAACTTTTTTGAAGGTCAAACCGTCATATAGAGAGTACCCTGTTTAGAATACTATGCTATGTGGTACTTTATTTAATTAGAATTATACGGAACTTAATTTGAACTTAATGGACCTTTTACATTTTAGGAGGAAAGGTAACATGAAGCCTTTAGAAAATAAGCTACCCTTTTATGCTATAGCTGCGTTGTTATTCGCAGTGAAAACGTATATGGTATACCGGTTTACATTTGATTTGGATATAGACAACTTCCTCCAGGAAATTATCCTGTTAGTTAATCCTGTAGCTACAGCATTGGTGTTGTTTACAGCAGTAGTCTGGTTTAATGTAAACAGACAAATTAAATATACAAGAAGAATCGCTGTGCTATTATCCTTTATTTTATATTTTAACGTATTATATTTCCGATCCTTTTCGGATTTTCTTACGATTCCAGTATTATTCCAAACGAATAATGTGGGAGATCTGGGTTCAAGCATAACAACCCTCATCCAGCTTCAGGATATATGGATGTTTTTAGATGTAATTGTTATTTATGTTCTAAGTAGGTATGTGTCTCGAGATATGCAGCCACTTCATACGAAGGCTAAGCTACGGGCGTCAGTTATTGCTGTAGCATTATTAGTAGGGAATGTGGTATTGGCAGAAATTGAGCGTCCTATGTTATTTGTACGTACGTTTGATCGTGAGTATTTGGTGAAGAATATAGGGGTTTTCAACTATCATCTGTATGATATCGCACTGCATTCCAAATCAAAGGCTCAACGTGTTATGGCAGATGGAAGTGAAATTAAACAAATTGAAGAGTACACAGATAAGCACATGAAAAGCGATCAGCCTTCTCCATTGGAAGGAGTAGCAAAAGACAAGAATATCATCTATATATCAGCAGAATCGATTCAGAGCTTTGTAATTAATAAAAAGATTAATGGAAAAGAAATTACTCCATTCTTAAACGACTTAATTGAAAACAGTTATTACTTTAACAACTTCTACCATCAAACAGAGCAAGGAAAAACATCTGATTCGGAGTGGGTAGTAGAAACCTCACTTTATCCGCTCTCAAGAGGTGCTGTATTCTTCACACACTCTGAGAATGAAACCAATGCAGTACCTGAGATTGTTAGTAACCATGGATACACCTCGGCGGTATTCCATGCCAATAACAAAAGTTTCTGGAACCGGAGTGTGATGTATGACACATTGGGATATGATGAATTCTTTTCAGAAAGTGCGTATGAGGTAACACCGGACAACTCCATCGGCTGGGGTTTAAGTGATAAAGACTTTTTCAAACAATCTATTAAGCATCTCAAATCTCTGGAGGAACCATATTATACCAAATTCATTACGCTCACCAACCATTTCCCATTTGAAATGCCTGAGGAGCAGCAAACTATTGATAAATATGATTCCAGCTCCAGTACGCTGAATAATTATTTCACAACCGTGAAGTATATGGATGAATCAATAGAGCAATTCTTTCAAAACTTAAAGGATGCTGGGGAATACGAAGATTCTATTATTGTTATTTATGGGGATCACTATGGCATCAGTGAAAATCATAATAAAGCTATGAGCCAATTCCTGGGCAAAGAAATTACTCCTTACGAGCATGTGCAGTTACAGCGTGTTCCGTTAATAGTCCATATACCTGGGCATGAGGATAATCGCACTATTTCAAAGGTTAGCGGTCAAATGGACTTAAAACCAACTATTCTAAATATGATGGGGATAGACAGCGAGCAAGGCGTCAGCTTCGGTACTGACTTGTTTACTAATGATGTCGATCCTTTCGTTGTGTTGCGGGATGGAAGCTTTATTACGGAAAATTATCTGTACACGAGAGATACATGCTATGACCGTGACTCAGGGGAAGAGGTGGAATCTACTCATTGCGAACCATTCAAGGCAAAAGCCCAAACAGAGCTGGATTATTCCGACAGTGTCATTTATGGTGATTTACTGCGGTTCTACAATGCTGAATATAAAGAATCAAGTGAAACGGAAACTAAATAAGTATAAAAAAGCATGTTACCCCAAGGGTAGCATGTTTTTTGTTCTGTATACCGTGGCTTTCCATATAATATGGCAAACCAATATGTATTGAGGAGTGTGTATATTATGTCATCTCTTACCCTATACGACTCTAGTCGTTTGTATGAACAAATAGATAGGCTGGGGATACTATACCCAACGATGCGCACCCAAATAATAGGTGCTTCTGTACTTGGGAAACCATTAGTCGAATTACAGCTTGGGAGTGGAAAGAAAGGAATCCACTGGAACGGGGCGTTTCATGCGAATGAGTGGATTACTACCCCATTATTAATGAATGTGTTAGAGGTATATGGGACGGAGATATGCATGATTTTGAATGAAAACGATGCATTTTTGTCTATAGTTCCCATGGTTAACCCAGATGGTGTAGACCTCGTCCATTATGGGTCTTCTGCCGCTGCTGAATATCGATCATTAGTGGAATCAATTAATAAAAAGGAGCAGCACAAAACGTACACAAGCTGGAAAGCAAATATTAGAGGAATTGATTTAAATAACCAATTTCCAGCAGGCTGGGAGCTAGAGAAACAACGAAAGCCAAAGCAACCATCTTTTCGAGACTTTCCAGGGTACTCTCCTTTGTCAGAGCCTGAAAGTATAGCAATGTATGAGTTAACGAATTGCTATTGCTGGCACAGGATGCTCTGCTTTCATTCACAAGGGGAGGTCATTTATTGGGGATACAACCATCAGGAGCCAGACCGATCCCATGCAGTGGCAGGTGAGCTTGGAGCATGTAGTGCATACATACCTGTCCATGGCGTGGACAGTCATGCTGGGTATAAGGATTGGTTTATTCATCATTTTCAGCAAGAAGGGTACACGATAGAAGTAGGAAAAGGGATTAACCCGTTACCAACATCAAGCTTTTCCACGTATTTCTACCAAGTCAAGGAGATTTGTTTGAAAAGTGTACAACTAAACTGATCAATGACGAGAAGCAATAACTTCCCTTCTAATGGAGGAGAAATGTTATAATTTTCATGGAAAGGAAAATATAAAGAGGTGAGCTTGGATGAAGAAAGCGACAATGCTTCTTCTTTTTTTATGGTTGCTTGCAGGATGTCAAACAGTCATTCATCAAGGTGATAATGTCGAACAAAAAACGATGTCTATAATTCACAAGGAGCTGTCCCCCTCTTTTCTTACACAGAAAATACAACACATTCCCTATGGTCGTGTTGCCAGCGTACATGGTTTTATAGGTGATGACACAATTGTGTATTCCTCTATAAGAGAAAGATGGCACGTAAAGACAATGTCACTTGAAACAGGTGAGATTACATCTATATATCAAACGGAAAATCCCATAGTAACTGTCCGGCCTGATCCACATTTCATGTACACTTTTATGGAGGAAAAAACACCTAATGGCGGTTCTTTAATTACCATTGTTAATAATGATGGAAAGGTCATTCATCAACAGAGCATACAAGCATTAGAAACAGACTGGAATTGGAACTCCTTTCAAAAGGGGAGTGGTGTGCTTACAGCATATTTAGAAGAAGGAGCTTCAAGCGTCACCAATATTCACATACAGGAGGATGAGGTAATAGATTCTCCACTACCAGTGCATGCTTATAATAAATGGATGAATGAACACCAACTAATAAGTTTTAATTGGGGAAAAGGATTGAACCTTGTAGCGGATCTAGAGTTATATGATACTCTGACAGGCACTACTACCACTTTTGAAAGAGACGTCCTTGCTTTTGAAGCACAAAAAGCTTATTACATGATTGTTCGTCCTGAAGGGGAAAATGATAAAGGTACTTTGCATTTTCAGTTCTGGGATAAACAAACTTCCGAAATAGTAGCCAGTTTTTCCATCCCTATGCTCCAAACCCATTCTGGACACTACTGGCTTCCATCGTATGATTGGAATCCTGATACTAACCACTTTTATACGTTTGCACCAAAAAGGTCCGCATCTGTGCTGGAATATAACGAGCCATATGAGCTGATTCAATTTTCTATTGATAGAAATAGGGAAGAGGTTATTGTAACAGATACCACTCATACCCCGATAGTTTGCTCCACGAATAATCTTTGTTTAGTAGGGGAAAGAGGAACAAAGGTGCTGCACGTGCCGAGTGGGGTTATACAGCATGTAGAGGAAGGGGAAAGGTAAATGGATGACGTTCTGTATCATTTTCAACACATACATAAACATACATTACAAGATGTTAGTTTTCAGGTGAAGAAAGAGGAGAAAGTAGTGGTATTTGGTCCTTCTGGAGCTGGTAAGAGTACGCTGTTGCATCTATTTAACAGACTTCAGGATCCAGAAGAGGGAACTATCCTATTTAAAGGAAAAGATATTACTACATACGAAATCCCAACGTTGCGTCGTGAAGCGGGGTTAGTACTGCAGGCTCCTAATTTGTTTCCTGGGACGGTACTCGACAATATCAAGTATGGACCTGAGCTATGCAAAAGGTGGAAAGATGAATATGCAGAAAAATTATTAGAATATGTGCAGCTTCCAAAGGAAATGTTGCACCGAGTGGTGGACCAATTGTCTGGCGGAGAGAAGCAGAGAGTGTCCTTAGCAAGGACGTTAGCTAATGAACCGGACGTATTATTGTTGGACGAACCAACCAGTGCATTAGACCAACACACAATGGAAGATATAGAAGAAGTGTTGAATAACTTAATTCGAGTACACCAGTTAACGATGGTTATGGTAACCCATAATTTACGGCAAGCTAGAAGACTTGGAGATAAAGGAATCTTCCTATCTGATGGTAGGATTGAGGAGGTTGGTCCCATTGATGAGCTGTTGGACAACCCGCAATCAGAGAGTTTGAAATATTTTTTAGCTTAGCACGTTCATCTACCTAATATAAACGGAAGGAGAAAGAAGATGTCGCCGGATATTTCTAACACGTCCTTATTATTTCTATTAGTGTTTGTATTTGTACCGTTAACTTTATCCTATTATTATCAGCTTGGTTTGAAAAAGGATATTATTTGGTCCTCCCTTAGAGGTACGGTGCAACTATTTTTAATTGGTTACGCATTAACCTATTTATTCGATCTTCCACCATTAGTTGGAATCCCGCTTATGTTGACAATAATGTTGTTGGTAGCAAGCTTCCATGCTAGAAAGAAAGGGGCTGGCATCCCTAACGTCCTTCTGACCATTTTATTGGGGCTTGTTCTCATTGAAGGAAGTGTTCTCTCCCTGTGGTTAGTAGCTGATATGATTGAGTTTACGCCTTCTGAAGTCATACCGATGAGCGGGATGGTAATTGGTAACAGTATGGTGGCTATGGGGTTAGCGCTTGATCGGATGAAAAGTGAATTCAAAGAGAATAAAGGAAGAATCCTGGCAGCGTTGGCCCTTGGCGCTACACCGAACCAATCATCCAAGTTACTGATTAAACAGACATTGAATGCCTCGCTTATTCCTAATGTAGATAAATTGAAAACCATTGGGCTTGTCCAGCTGCCAGGGATGATGACAGGGTTAATTCTAGGCGGGGTAGAACCTGTTATCGCTATAAAGTATCAGCTCGTAATATCGTTAAGTATTTTTTCTGCGGTCACCCTAAGTACCATATTTGTCACCTTAATGAGCTACCGCTACTTCTATAACGACCGAATGCAATTAATAGATATGGGTACGGAAACGTCGTCTTAGAAAGATGCATAAAAAATCCTAGTACAGGTGCTTGTACTAGGATGGTTACGGAACGTATAAATGGTGCGGATTAATGACCGCCACCGCCGCCGCTTGTAAATTGTGAGATAATCGTCATGATGGAAAAGAATCCAAATACAAGGGTAGAAATACCTGCGAATGCAACAGCAAACATGTTTCTTGTTTTAAATTCACGGAATACTGCCAATGCACAAAGAATGGTTACAAGTAGCATCATAATAGCCAAAGTCATGGTTGATAAACCTCCCTTTTACACTATCACCGTTGAATACGGTGTGGTTGTTTATTACAATTAATATGTATCTTTTCTATTCTCCTCATACATTTTAAACGACTTTTGTTTGTTTGTCGAGATACAGATGGCAGTTTTCGGAATTATTTTTTTTAAGTACTTAGAACAACGAAAATACCGTAAGCGCGGGAATCGTAATCGCTTACGAAAAATTCAATTTGTCACTATATTAGGAGGAATACCATGGAAATAGAACAGCTTCCCCTTGGACCACTCGGTACTAATTGTTATTTACTTGTAGAAGGAGATCGTACATTAATTGTAGACCCAGGTGGAGATGCAGAAAAGTTAATTAGGATGGTGGAGAGGAGAAAGCTTACACCTGCAGCTATTCTCTTAACCCACGCTCATTTTGATCACATTGGAGCAGTAGATGAAGTAAGAGAGCGCTATAATATAGACGTGTATGTACACGAACTTGAGAAGGATTGGTTAATGGATGCTAATCAAAACGGATCCTCCTTCTTCCCAATGGCGACTCCACCGGTTACTGCAAGACCAGCAGATTACTTCTTAACAGAAGGGACACAGACAATTGACAAATTTTCCTTTGAAGTACGACATACACCAGGTCATTCACCAGGCAGTATAACCTTCCTATTTCAGGAGGATCATATCGCTATTGTAGGGGACACTTTATTTCAAGGCGGAATTGGTAGAACAGACCTTCCCGGGGGCGACATGAATACGCTTATGGACAGTATAGAGCAAAAAATATTAACCTTGCCTGGTACCTTCACGGTTTGTCCTGGTCATGGAAGCACTACGACAGTTGACGAAGAAAAACAAAGTAATCCATTCCTATCATAAAACAATATATCTAATCATATAGATAAGAGTAGCCCTAACAGGCTGCTTTTTATTTTTGGAATAATAAGGATGTGATTCCTATACAAGACACATTTATTCCATACGACACTTTTATCGAGCGAGCATTGTATCATCAAGAGGGCTTTTATGAAAAAAAAGAGGCGAAAATTGGACAAGCTGGGGACTTTTATACTTCTGTATCGATTAGTCCATTGTTCGCTCAGCTGATGGCTCTCTACTTTATACGAACCAGTAGAACGTATTCCCTTCCTCTTCATATTTGTGAAATAGGAGGAGGAGATGGTAGCTTCGCCAAGCAGGTATGTACAACCATAGAAGAACATCAGCTAGAATATCATTACTTTCTTGTAGAAAGAAGCAATCAACACCGAGATGAGGCAGCGAAAGTATTGCAGGATTTCACATACTGCACTATTTACGAGAGTCTGGAGCAACTAATGGAAGAGAGCGATGGTTGGGAAGGGATCGTATTCTCTAATGAATGGCTGGATGCTCAACCTGTAAAAGTCTTGGAAAGAATGAGAGACACCTTCTTTGAAATAGGTATTTCTGAAGTGGAAGGACAATTTCAAGAAATGAAACGACCGGCTGACTACTTGTTATTGGATTTCTGTAACAAATACCAATATATTCTGCCGGAAGGGTTTCGGCTGGAGGTTCCTCTTTATATGCCCTATTACGCGGCATCCTTGGCTACACTGCTTAAAAGGGGAGTGGTAGCTACAATAGATTATGGGTACACCCATACAGAATTACAGCATCCTGCCCGGCGCGAAGGTACATTGAGGGGCTATCAAAACCATATTCAATACAAGGATTATCTATCCAACCACACTTCTATGGATTTAACTCATCACGTCCATTGGGACACGTGGGATCAAGCATGTGAGGAGGTTGGGTTGATAAATATGGGACGGTTTAAGCAACAAGAATTCCTCATGGAGCAAGGGATTATAGAGCATCTTCAACTAGCTTCAACCCATAATCCTTTCAGTGAACAACAGAAACAAAACAGAGCCATTCGCACCTTTATAATGGGAGACCAGCTTGCAAACTCCTTTGATGTAAGCCTTCACCAAAAAGGTATCACATGAAAAACCCCTTAACGTGAAACCGTTAAGGGGTTTTAGCATGTATTCGTGCACGCTTGGCTATTCCAGTTTACATCCATTCTTAGTGTCCGAAAGACGGCGTGAGAATAAATGAAGAGTAGTAAGTGAATCCAATGAAGAATAGCGTTAAATAAGCACCAAATATGTACATGTACATACGCTCAGATAGTTTTAAATAGCTAAGAGCTACAAAGAATACGGTTTGCACTAAACTAAGCATTGCAGCGTCATGTAGTTCACCGACGAAAAACATGACCGTAAAGATACCTGTCCAGAAACCTAGGACGCGAAACATACGATCCATATAGAATCCCCCTCCTTTAACACAAAGGTGACTTATCATCGTAATTATAAACGACTGGTGCGGAAATGTAAATGAGTACGTGAAAACCTTATCATGAACTTTTCTGACAATCTTATGGCCATCGTGATGGATCATTAATGTGTGTTGAATAGTAATAATATTGGCTTGATGTTTATTACCCTACCCTTATTTCATGAAAATAAACTACATATTTTTGAAAAAACTTAAGGCAAATAAGTGTACAAATATTGTACAACGGTTATACAATATACATAACCTAAACGATACTTCTAATTACATGAAGGGGAGCGATGAAGTGTGAGTGGACTTACTTTTTTTACCTATCCAAGCTGTACATCTTGTAGAAGGACGAAGCAATGGTTGAACAATCAGAATGTGCTGTTTAAGGAAAGACATATTTTTCGAGAAACACCAAGCTACGATGAGCTATTACACATTTTACGATTAACCACTAATGGAATAGATGAAATATTGGCCACACGGGGAAAAACATATAAATCGTTAGACGTAGATGTAAACGATCTAACCATCTCTGAGTTCATTGAACTTGTCATGAAGGAACCTAAGCTATTACGCCGTCCTATTGTTACCGATGGAGATAAGCTTGTAATTGGATATAATGAAGATGGACTGCGCAGCATCACACATATGAAGGAAAATTTCCTGCTATCAAATATTTCGTAACAATCTACAAGAAGAACCCTGATGCTGCTTGTGAAAGCGTCAGGGTTCTTCTTGTAGGTTGTACTGGGCTAGCTGGATTCGAACCAGCGCATAACGGTACCAAAAACCGCTGCCTTACCGCTTGGCTATAGCCCAAAAAGATTACAACCTTATCATGTCATCCTTTCCTATGACTTATACATACATGGAGCATTTTTTTAATATGGAATGTTTCTGTACAAGGTCATTGCTTTTTTACTATGCTGCGTAGTTTCTACAGAGATCACTAACCTCCATCTACCATCGCTTACACGATGTCCTTTCACCGTTCCTTCTCCGTAAGGGAAAGAATAGACATACGTTTGTTGCTCGCTGAAAGAAGCTTTATAGATAGAATCCATAGCAGTAGCAGTGGTCATTTGAAAGAGGGTATTTAATCTGATTAATTCTTTTTCATTGGTGGTAAAAGCTTGAATATGCTTATGCTCATAGAGAAGGACAGAAAGTAGGAAAAACAAAAATGTCAGGATGACCAGAAGGAGTGGGAGAGCATCACCTGAATTGTTATTTAAACGAGAAGAACGTTTTCTCATATACATGACCACCTTGTATCTCAACTTGCAGTGTGAATTCCTTTTCGCTATGTTCCTTCACATGAAAGGAAGCTACTTCATGGAGGTACGTCTCATATCCTTCACCATTGACTCTTCTTCTAAGGACCGTGCCATATGTGTCAATGGTGACTGTAGTTCCATCCGGCTGTTGAAAATCGATTCCGTCACTCCTTATGTTGTGGTGAGTAGAGTATAAAAGCTCATCCTGAATGAAGTGGAAAAATTGTCTAACTGTCATTTCTGCATTGGAGGAAAAAGGCGTATGGTGACTGACGTTTAGCAAAATGGAAGGAAGAGCAGACACAATCATCAATGTTATGAACAATGAAAATAGTGATTCTGCTAATGTAAACCCCACTTGATTATGATATTTCTTTAGCATAAAAGCACGCACGAGCTACTCCTCCTCGATAGGACCGCCACTCTCCACATCCTTCTAATAGTCCTTCCTTGCGGTCTATTGTAATAAGAATGTACGAATCTTCTGTAATATCTTTTACCGATTGCTTCGGGTAGGTATTGGAAGCATCGTGAATGGCATCATACAACGTGTCCTGAATATGATGATAGGCAATTCTTGTATCTTGTAAGTGCTGATGTTCCTTTTGCAACAGTAATAGTAAAGGAAGCAATGTTAACGTAAGGAGAAGGAAGAGGGAGAATGTGTATATACTTTGTAAAGCAATAAACCCTTTATGATTCCTTAACATAATACCGTCCCTTTCCTAAAGGGAATATTATTCGATAGGTTGATTGGGGCGTTCGTAGAAAGAGTGTTCCAGGCGAGCGGATACGACCATTCGAATCAAATTGAATTTTCCTGTCTATGGTGTAGCTTTGAAGAATCCAATCTTCCGGTAAGTGGTTTTCCTGGATAAGCTGATGATTGTTCTCTGAATATAGCCGATAATATCGTTCTTGTTCATACAAGATAATCCTATAGTGATCACCCGTTGTCATGGATTGCTGCTGGGTTAATAGTACATCTGCCTTGAATTGCTCCAGAAACATGCGCTCTTTATATGAAGTTTGCAACCGATTTGTCATAGGGATTGAAATAGTAAGTAATACCCCCATGATAGCTAATACGATTAACATTTCGAGAAAAGTAAAGCCAGAGGACTTGTCCTGTTTAGGAGGATTCACTAGTTTGTACCGTTACGGTTCCGTCTGTCCCAATTAGCAATGATTCGCCCCCTGGACAAGTGGAGCTTTGAAGATAACCTTCGGTAGCAAGTGTTTCCATTGAGGTTGGAAATGTGCCATTTTCCATTTTATAAGAAAAGGCCTGAGATTCTGCAAGTTTGATAAATGCTTCACACCCCTTAGATTGCACTACCCCATTATTTTTGGAAATATGAGGAATCATAACAAGCAGAAGAGTAGAGATGATCATCAATACAATGAGCATTTCAATGAGCGTAAAGCCTTTATTGTTTCGATAGAGGGTCATTTTATATTCATCCTTTCTGCATAATGGCTACATTACATTTGATTCATCCATTGGAACATCGGCATCATTATCGCACCATAAATGGCCAGTATCATCCCTCCTAGAAGAAGGAACATGATTGGCTGTATCCATTTAAGAATCGTGTTCGTTACTTTAACGGCTTCCTCGAGTATCCAAGCAGCATACATATCTAAGTCCATCTCCAATTTCCCATCGGTTTGGTTACGCATAACCATGTCACTTAGCTCTTTTCTGAAATAAGGATAGTCTCTTAAGATAGCCGCAAAGCTCTTCCCTTCGCTTAAATCTTTATACAAATGCTGGGCATACCACTGTAATATGGGGAACTGGCCTTGCTGCTGCATAACTTTGAGGGCATTTTGAATGGATAATCCAGCTCCCAATAAGGAGCCGAGATGATACGAGAATAGAAACGTCGTCTCTGTTTTCAGAATGGTTACACACAACGGTATTCGCTGATAATAGCTTAATCGTTTAGATAAAGGGATTCGTGGTGATAAAGCCTTCCATAGTAGCAAAGAGAGACCGCTCAGAAATAAAAAAATGAGGAGGCCATATAAGAAGGCATTCATGGAATGTAATAAAGTAAGCAATGCAGATTGGTTTATTTCCATGGAAGAAAATAAATCTAAAAACGAAGGAAGGAGTGTAGATTTAACGAAGACAAGGAGAGTGCTCATAACAACTAGAAGAAACAAGGGGTATTGTAGAGCTTTGCGAAGGGAAGCAGTGAATAATTGCTGCTTTTCTAATAAATAGCTGCTTTGCAGAAGAGCTTGCTGTACATTTCCATATGAATTGGAAAAATACAAATATGACACAACATACTTAGAAAAGCCAGCTTCCTCAAAGGTAGTATGAAGAGGAAGTCCGTTTGTTAACCTTCCTTCTATTGCCAGCACCATTTTTCTTAACGAGCTGTCCAGTGTCATAATATCGAGTGCTTTCAGAAGCGGATATCCTCTTTGCAGTAAAGTGTAGAGTCGAGTAAGTAGTTTAATTTGTAATGAAAGAGGGGGTGGTTTTCTTTTTGAATGGTTAAACCCTTTCTTTCGATAGGTAGCCAAGAGCATAGGCTTTCCTCCTTAGCTGATGAAAGGTAACGTAATGAGGGCTGTTATACGGAGAAATGCCAAGAAGTGCTTCTTCCAGCTGCTTTCCTTCTAACAGCTCTAATATAGCGGATCTTTGTATGTTCGAGGTTGTTTCAATAGAAATAAGCTGCTGTGATGCTATCCCGATGAGGGTCTGTTGAAGATCTGAATTGGAGATTCCCATTTCTAACATACGAAATAAGGTACCATATGCGTTTTTTGCATGGAGACTGGATAATACAAGGTGACCAGTTTGGGCAGCGCGAATCGCGAAATGGGCAGTAGAAGCATCCCGTATTTCTCCAACCATCAGTATGTCTGGGTCATGTCTTAATGCGGCTTTTAAGCCGGCATTATAATCCATTCCTGCTTTTTCATTTACTTGAACCTGCAGTATATCCTTTAGCTGGTTTTCAATTGGGTCCTCCAGAGTAATGGTTTGATAAGAATGCTCTCGCAAAAGAGTCTGTAATAACGCATACAGGGTAGTAGTCTTGCCGCTCCCGGTCGGTCCAGTAAATAAAATTAGACCGGCTCCATAACGAATCCACGATTGTACGCGGTGGAGTTGATGTGGGAAAAGAAATAATTCTCGAAGTGAAGGAACTGCTTTTTGTGGCAAAATTCGTATGGCGAGACTTTCCGTTGATTGAACAGGCAGGGTAGAAAATCGTAGGGAGTAGTGTTGATGATTATGCTCATAGGGGAGAATTCCATTTTGAGGGTGGAGTATTTCTCCAATATCCATGCCAGAAGCAAATTTGAAGTAGGATAACAGTGGCTCATATAGAGATAGGGCTATGGTCTTTCGGTGTAACCTACCGCCATGGACGCGGTAATAAATATATACCTGTGTGCCGTATGGACAAAAATGAATGTCCGTAGCCATACTAGTGATGGCATCAGCTAACAATTGTTTTGATTGATCTGCGATGCTCATGTGTTGTTATGCACCTCCCTTTTTTGGTTTGATACTACTTTTCGACATAAATAGATTATATCCTCCTAATTTCAAAAAAAAATAAAAAAATTGTTCAGTGGTGGAAATCTGCCTGTTTCTTTATTATAATTCGAAAGCATAAGCAAGAGAGGAGAACTGTAATGAAAACCATTTTTCTTATTGGGTTTATGGGAAGCGGTAAGTCAAGTATAGGTGAAGCGTTAGCAAAACAGATAAATAAGCCAAGTTTAGATAGTGACAAGTTGGTAGAAGAAGTAAATCAGGAAACTATCCCTGCCATTTTCAACCGGGAAGGAGAAGCTGGTTTTCGTGTGAAAGAAACGTCAGCTTTAGAACGAGCGGCAATGAAGGATGCTGTTATCTCAACCGGGGGAGGTATTGTTGAACGCCCTCAAAACAAGGTTATAATGAACCAAAACGGCATAATTATATATCTACATACAGCATTTGAAACGATTGTGGATCGATTAAAAGAGGATGAAACGCGGCCCCTATGGAATCAGGACTTGGAGAAGCGAAAAGCATTATATGAAAAAAGACTGCCTCGCTATAAGGAATGGGCTGATTACGTTATCCAAACCGATGACATGGACGTGGAAGCAATTGTAGAAAAAATAAACAGCTTACTTATGAAATCCTAGTCAGGCGGACATACTAATCATAAACGCTCAGCAAGAGGTGAGTGCATTGTCTACAAATGATTATGTGAAGTTTATGACACAGGAAATTGTTCGTTATATGGACATGCCGCAAGATGAGAAGAAGGAGCGCAAAAGGACAAAACAGGAGTATAAAGAGCCTGTCAGCTACAAAATGTTTGGTATGCTTCCTTTTGCACTTAAGACGTTATTCAAAAAACGATAACATCATACGTCGAGAAAGCCCGTGATACTAGTGTATCCGGGCCTTCTTTTCGTTGGTGTGCATCATTTCTGTACTTGTTGTCTGACTTATATAAAATAAGCCGGTATTGATCACTTCCAAAGAAATGGTGGGATGAAATCTATTTTCTAAATGGTGAAGTTCATCCTTATATTGTTGACGTGCTGTTTGTCTTGTAGCTTCTTCCTCTTCTTCGAGATATTCATCGGACATGTGCTGCCGATAAAAATAATCAAGTAACTCTTTCTCTTCTTCCATCTTTTGATGAGCTTCTTGCACCCAAGACAAATCCGTTTGTTGAATAACTTGATGCAAGTATTGTTCTAGCCTTTTCAAAGCACTTCCAACCCGTATAATTGGACTAAGCTTGAAGCAATAATCCTCAATAGTGGAAGAGAGCTGTACATGTTCTACTCTTTCCATAAAGGAAGGAACGATAGCACCGTTAATTAGATGAATACCAATGGATCGTATATCATTCTTTTTCTGATTGCCTTGATAGTGGATTGCCACATTTAGACAAAGCCAGGGAGCTAGCGGGGTTTGAGCAGTTCCTTTAACTTGTTCGAACTGCTTCGTTATATGCCCTTTGCTCTTTAAGGTTTGAAACATTTGGTGCAAGCGGGGAGATCCAAAGTGCAGCCACTCCCCCTTTTCTTCCTTTCGAGCAGGGTTCGTAATAAATGTTGCCTTCATCGGTATTCCTTTACCACCCACTCTTTTTACATAGTTCCAATAGAATGGGCGATTCATTAGTATTTCATCCATCTCTTCTGTCAATTGTACTTCTATAACCCCGTTTTGGTTACATATTATGTCGCAATTGTTAGCGATAAAATAATTCGTTAAAAAGTTATGAAGCTCCGCTTGTTCCATCTTGTACCTCCTGGTCCTGAGCATAGGAGATGACAGAAGATAGGTTTTCTAACTGTACCTTCATCTCTCCAGGTGAGCTCGCTTTGGAAATTATGGATTGAATTTCGCTTTCCATATCATTTAAATGTAATTTCTCTAATATGGCATCTAGATTACCAACTACTCTTTGGAATAAGTTAATTTTTTCATATAAAAGGGACAATACATGGTCTTCTATCGTATGTTGTACGGCGAAGTTATAAATATGGACATCTTCCTTTTGTCCAAATCGATGCACACGGCCAATACGCTGCTCTAACCGCATAGGATTCCAAGGTAGATCGTAGTTTATGATGTTACTGCAAAATTGCAGATTAATTCCTTCTCCGCCTGCTTCAGTAGCAATAAGGACTTGAGCTTGAGTTTGGAACAGGTGTCTCATCCAGTCTTTTTTGCTTCTTTTAAATCCGCCTCGGAAAGGTACAGAGGTTATTCCGTGCTGTTGTAAATACCACTGCAAATAATATTGGGTAGCGCGGTATTCTGTAAATATGATAAATTTTTCGTCCTTCTTGGCGTTCGATAGGAATTCCACTACTTTCTTAGCTTTGGAATGATGCGGCATTTGTTCAATGTAGTGAACCATCTCTTTTAATTGTTCAGCCCGTTCAGGGTGAATGTCCTCATTCTTTAGCATGTTCTGAATAGATAGAAAGCATGCTTCGCGACTTGAGCATAATTCTCTCAGTAGTGTAATGTTAGCAAATGCAAAACCTCCACTTGTAATTCGGGATAGGAAATCATATGCTTCTTGTTCTTCTTTTGAAAATTCGAGAGAAATAGTTTCTACGTGGCGTTTTGTCCAATCGACACCAGTTTCTTCCCTGCGATGTCGGATCATAACTTTTTTGACGAGGGATTTTAGATGTTCATCGTTGGATAATTGATTTCTATTTTTTCCAAATTGCTTGGTGAAGTCTTCGTAATTTCCTAGATGTCCCGGTTTTAGTATAGATACGAGATTAAAGATATCCACTAAGTGATTTTGTACAGGTGTAGCAGTCAATAGCAGACAATACTTTTTCTTAAGCTGCTGAACAAATTCATAGTTTTTTGTTTTATGATTTTTCAGTTTGTGAGCTTCATCAATAATAATCATGTCATATTCCGTATCTAAAATGATCTCCCGATGTGGAGCACGTTTTGCTGTATCTATGGAAGATACAACAACCTCATAATCCCATATATGTGTCTTTCTTTGGGCAGCTGCAGGTATATAAAATTTCTGATTCATCTCTCCAACCCACTGATTTACTAGGGAAGCTGGTGCTAGAATGAGCACTTTTTTCACTAGCCCTCTTATCATATACTCCTTCAAAATTAATCCAGCTTCTATTGTCTTTCCTAATCCTACCTCGTCTGCCAGAATAGCTCGGCCGTTCATTTGTTCAATCACGGTCTGAGCGCTTTTTATTTGGTGAGGCAGAAATTCAATTTGAGGTAAGTATTGAGGCGAGTGGAGTCCCTTGAAGTCAGGCGTTGCTAGCTTTTTAGACGTTTCATAAGCCATCTTAAATAATTCAAAAGAACAGAAAGGACCATCCGATAGAAGGTCTGATTCCAGCTTTTCATCTAGAGTGGTATTCCAGCGTATCTCATTTGTCATGGGGTTCACCTCTTGTCATAAGTAATCTACTACTTTCGGGAATGGTATGGGCTTCATACATAATCAGGAAAAAAACATGCCTTGTTTTATAGGTACACACCGTCAAATTGCTATGATATAATGACAGTACATTCACACAATTTTTAATTATTGTTTACATTTTTACTGTATATATGAAATAGGTTGCCCTATTTTTTACATTTTCATAATTGCGAATGATTACAAGGGGAGAGACTGCACTATGATGCAGCGCCGAAGGAGCAAGTTATCATTACGAATCTCTCAGGCAAAAAGACTCTTGTAGGACGCAGCTCTGGAGAGCGTCTGATAGAAATCAGACCACCCAAGAAGAAAACAGTTATCGATTTAAATGTTCCGTATGACTGCGAAACTTTCTGGTGCATGGACAGGGAATGACACTTTTTAGTGCTTCCCTGTTTTTTTATGGATTATTTTCAGAAAATTGTGATGCTAGTCATACTACAGATAGAACAAATCGCAGGAGGTAGTATATGTCTCATTTAAAAAGAACACCCTTGTATCCAGAATTTACGAAGGCAGGTGCCAAAACGGTAGATTTTGGTGGCTGGGAAATGCCTGTTCAGTTTACTTCTATCATGGAAGAGCATCATGCAACTCGTAATAAGGCAGGATTGTTTGATGTATCCCACATGGGGGAGATCCTCGTTACTGGACCTGACAGCGAAGCGTTTTTACAAAAAATGCTCACCAATGATGTATCGAAACTAACCCCAAATCGTGCTCAATATACCATTATGTGTTACGAGAATGGAGGAACAGTAGATGACCTTCTCGTGTACAAGTTAAAAGAGAATGAGTACCTGTTAGTCGTCAATGCTGCGAACACTGAGAAAGACTTTACATGGCTTCAAAAGCACGCTACAGAGAATGTAGTGGTAGGCGACCGGTCAGAAGATTATGTCCAATTGGCTTTACAAGGCCCTGAAGCAGAAGACATCTTACAGACATTAACAGAAGAAGACTTGTCTGAAATTAAGTTCTTCCGATTTAAGCAGCATGTCTATTTTAAAGGTATAGATTATCCTGCTATTGTATCGAGAACTGGCTACACGGGCGAGGATGGCTTTGAAATCTACCTATCCCCTCAAGGGGGACAGCCGTTATGGCAATCCATCCTAAAAGCAGGAGAAGCTAAAGGAGTACAGCCAATTGGGCTGGGAGCTCGAGATACCCTCCGGTTTGAAGCTAATTTGGCGTTGTATGGGCAAGAGCTTAGTGCCGACATAACCCCGATAGAGGCTGGTCTATCCTTTGCAGTTAAAACAAATAAGGCAGCAGATTTTATTGGGAAAGAAGTATTAAAGCATCAAAAAGAGCATGGTCCAGCAAGGAAATTGGTCGGTATTGAGATGCTGGAGAAAGGTATCCCCCGTTATGGATATCCAGTATTAGTGGAAGAGGAAGAGGTTGGGTTTGTTACTACTGGGACTCACTCACCTACATTGGATAAGAAGGTTGGTCTAGCTATACTCGAAACGCATTACACTGAGGTAGGGCAAGAGGTGAACGTGCAAATTAGAAAGAGGACATTACGGGCAAAAGTAGTGCCTACACCGCTATACAAGCGGTCGTAATGACGAAGGGGGATAAGAAGAATGACCTACAGATATTTACCAATGACAGATCAGGATAAAGAAGCAATGCTTTCGTCTATTGGTGTTACTTCTACCGAGGAGTTATTTGCAGATATTCCGGAAGAAATAAGATACAGGCAGCAGCTACCATTGAAGAAAGCGCCAAGTGAACCAGAATTGTGGAATGAGTTAGCCGCTTTGGCTGAAAAGAATAGCAATACGAAGCAAAATGTGTCTTTTTTAGGGGCGGGTGTATATGATCATTACATACCGTCCATCGTGAATCATGTTCTATCTCGTTCAGAGTTTTATACTGCCTACACTCCATATCAGCCTGAGATTTCACAAGGAGAGCTGCAAGCCATCTTTGAATTTCAAACGATGATTTCAGAGCTTACAGGAATGGAAGTATCAAATTCTTCTATGTATGACGGAGGAACAGCGCTAGCGGAAGCAGTTACCTTAAGTGCGGGTCATACGAAACGTAAGAAAATTCTAGTTTCCAAGACAACCCATCCACAGTCCATCGAGGTTATTCATACGTATGCTAAAGGGCAAGGACTCCAAGTCATTGAAATTGATGAAAAGGACGGGCTCACAGATTTAGCTGCATTAGAACAAGAGCTGGAGGATACAGCTAGTGTGGTTATCTCGTATCCAAATTTCTACGGACAAATCGAACCGTTAAAAGAAGTACAGACCCTGCTTCACAACCAGAATAAAACAATGTTTATCGTATCTAGTAATCCATTGTCACTTGGGTATCTTGCACCACCAGGAGATTTCGGTGCTGATATCGTCGTAGGGGACACCCAGGTGTTTGGCATCCCTGGACAATTCGGTGGACCACATTGCGGGTATTTTGCTACTACAGGTAAATTGATGAGAAAAGTACCTGGCCGTCTCGTAGGCCAAACTAAGGATGAGGAAGGCAGAAGAGGGTTTGTACTAACCTTACAAGCAAGAGAGCAGCACATTCGTCGAGATAAAGCTACATCTAATATATGTTCTAATCAAGCGTTAAATGCACTTGCTACGTCAGTGGCTCTAACAGCACTTGGTAAACAAGGCTTAAAGGAAATGGCCTATCAGAATATGCAGAAAGCTCGCTATGCATATAAAACATTGCAAGCAGCTGGCTTTGAGATGAGATTTACTGGACCGTTCTTTAATGAAATAGTAGTGGATTGCAAGCATTCTGTTACCCATATTAACCGCATCCTCCAGCAAAAAGGCTTTATCGGAGGCTTTGATTTAGGACTTGTTTCTAGTCAATTGGAAGGCTGTATGCTGGTAGCTATTACGGAATTACGAAGCAAACAAGAAATAGATAGCTTTGTTACAGAATTGAGGGATGTTCATGTTTAATGAGGATTTTCCAGTTATCTTTGAAAGAAGTCAACCAGGCCGCGTTGGATATAGCTTACCTGAGCTAGATGTTCCAGAAGTGGATATAGAGATAGAGGATGCTTATGTAAGAACGGAAGATGCAGATCTTCCTGAGGTAAGTGAATTACAAATAATGCGTCACTATACTGCACTATCTAAGCGAAATCATGGAGTCGATTCCGGCTTTTATCCACTTGGCTCGTGTACAATGAAATACAATCCAAAGATAAATGAAGATGTTGCCAGGATGCCTGGATTTAGTCACATTCATCCATTACAGCAGCCGGAAACGGTACAAGGTGCTCTAGAGTTAATGTATGACCTACAGTCCTCATTAGAAATTATAACAGGAATGCATACGGTAACACTCCAGCCAGCAGCAGGAGCCCATGGAGAATGGACGGGTTTAATGATGATTCGGGCCTTGCATGAGAAAAATGGCGATTACCACCGTACCAAAGTAATTGTTCCTGATTCTGCTCATGGTACAAACCCTGCATCCGCTACTGTCGCCGGGTTTGAAGCCATTACTGTAAAATCCAATGAACGAGGGTTAGTAGATTTGGAGGACTTAAGACGAGTAGTGGATGAGCACACAGCAGCCTTGATGCTTACTAATCCAAACACACTTGGTTTATTTGAAGAGCATATTCAGGAAATGGCAACCATTGTTCATGAAGCTGGTGGAAAACTGTACTATGATGGGGCTAATTTAAACGCCATACTTGGCTATGCCAGACCGGGAGACATGGGATTTGACGTTGTACATTTGAACTTGCATAAAACGTTTACCGGTCCTCACGGTGGAGGCGGACCTGGATCTGGACCTGTTGGAGTAACTGAAGAATTAGAGCCGTTCCTGCCAAAGCCAATATTGAAAAAAGAAGAGAACGTGTATGTGTTTGAAGAGGATCGTCCTGATTCAATTGGAAGGGTCAAGCCGTATTTCGGTAATTTTGGTATAAATGTCCGTGCATATACGTATATCCGGACGATGGGCCCTGAAGGGTTAAGACAAGTAAGTGAATATGCTGTACTCAATGCTAATTATATGATGAGGGAGCTAGAGAAGCATTTTGACTTGCCATTTACGCAGCATTGTAAGCATGAATTTGTACTATCTGGTAAGAAACAGAAGAAATTAGGGGTAAGGACACTGGATATGGCGAAACGCTTGCTGGATTTCGGGTATCATCCGCCAACAATCTATTTCCCTATTAATGTCGAAGAAGCCCTAATGGTAGAGCCTACCGAAACGGAAGCGAAAGAAACGCTAGATGAATTTATAGATGCGATGAGAAGTATAGCAAAGGAAGCGGAAGAAAATCCGGAGATGGTTCAGGAAGCCCCTCATACGACGGTTGTTAGTCGTATGGATGAAACGACAGCAGCAAGAAAGCCAGTGCTCCGTCATGGTAAGAAATAGGATGACCTAAAGCAAAGACTCCTGACCAAAGAGTGGTCAGGAGTTTTTTTTAGCTTGATTTAATTTTGCCATCCCATTTTTTAAAGCCACCCTGAAGCTGATTTAGATCCTGATAGCCATTTTTACGCAAAATGTTTGCTGCACGTGCAGAACGAGCCTGGTTCTGACAATATAAATATACAGGCTTGTCTTTCCGAACTTCTTGTAAGCGTTGCTTTAATTGCGTAACCGGAATATTACGAGCGCCTAGGATGTGTCCACCTTTAAATTCATTAGGCTCTCGTACATCTATAAGCTGAGCCTTCCGATACCCTTCACGAAATTGTTCGGATGTAAGCGTAGTAAGATAGCGTCGCTGATTTACATATCTGATTACGGCATAGCCGATAATTAATGCAGCTGCAATTAACAGAAACCACATTGTTTTTCCCCCTATCTCTCTATCATCTTTCTTAATTATAGTGTTGTGTGTAACAACTTTCAAAGTTTTTTTCATCCCGTGGATGATGCTTGTACCATTCTTCATTATAACGTATGACTTAGATTTTTTAAATCTGCTGAAAGAAGAATGTCTTCGCTATTATCAGAAGGAACATTCTGGCTGAACATGCAAATATAAAAAAAGTGTAATGTATTCCAATTTGAACACCCAGCATCAAATTCTCTCCCATTTTCATTGATTTTCGCCGATTTTCTTAATTGACAAATAGCGACACCTTTGTTCAAAAACACAATATATAGTGTAAAATAAATATGTCGAACACAATATATTGAAAAGAAGCTAGTCTCTATGATAAGTTATATATAGTAAAAGTTGAGCATTCATACTATCCATTACAACACAGATACATAAACTCAACGGACTATATACGGTAGAGGAGAGATGAGTCGATGCAAGCCGTGGATGAAACCATGAAACAGTTAGATATGGACCGACTAAACAAAGATATTGGGATGTTCCCTCAAGTTCACCCCGTTACAGAAGATATGAAGATTACCCATTCTGGGGTATCACGCTTAGTAATGCTAGATCGATATGCATTTAAAGATACCGAAAAAGTAACACTTTCTAGTGGTGATTTCGTCGTTCTTACCATAAAAGAAGATCCTAAGTTCCCAGCCAGAGGTCTTGGATATATTCAAACAGTAGATTGGGAAGCTTCCCGAGCTACAGTCAAGATAGAACCTGAGTTTGTAAACGTACTCGATAATCCGGAAGAAGTGGAAACAGGCATCATTAATCGCTCCTTAGATATAATTGATAAGCCATTAGAGGTGTTCTATGAGCAAATCGCTCTTCGTAATGCAACGGGGCTAGCTGAAGTGGAAACGGATGAAGAGAAAAAGCAGCAATGGTTTCAGCATTTCTATGAGGAGCTATCTCAGCTGAACTTTATCCCAGCCGGACGTGTTCTCTATGGTGCTGGTGCTAACACAGATGTTACGTATTTTAATTGCTATGTAATGCCATTCGTTCAAGATTCCAGAGAAGGTATTTCCGATCACCGCAAGCAGGTAATGGAAATCATGTCCCGAGGAGGGGGAGTAGGAACAAACGGTTCAACACTTCGTCCCCGTAATGCGCTGGCAAGAGGTGTAAACGGCAAATCATCTGGTTCTGTATCGTGGTTGGATGACATTGCAAAGTTAACTCACCTTGTAGAACAGGGAGGCTCCAGACGAGGAGCCCAAATGATTATGCTGGCAGATTGGCACCCAGATATTATTGAATTTATTATTTCTAAAATGCAAAATCCACGCATTCTTCGTTTCCTGATACAGACAACAGAGGATGAAGAAATTAAGCGTAAGGCAGAGGCGAAATTGAAATTCACACCTCTTACCGAAACAGAACGGGATTTATATCAAGGAATAGTCAACTACAAAACCATTGAAGGACAAGGTGGATTTACGAATAAAGCAATCGCTGAAGCGGAGGAAAAGCTTCGGGAAGGCGGAAGCTATTCTGTTCACAATTCAGAATTCCTTACAGGAGCCAACATTTCTGTTTGTTTAACGAATGATTTTATGGAAGCAGTTGAGAACGGTAGTTTCCATGAACTTCGATTCCCAGATGTAGAGAATTATTCTCCAGAAGACATGCAGGTATATAACGAAAAGTGGCATGAGGTTGGGGATGTTCGTGAATGGAAAGCAATGGGCTACAACGTGAAAACACACCGTAAGATGAAAGCGAGTGCCCTTTGGGATTTAATTAACATTTGTGCAACCTATTCTGCAGAGCCAGGCATTTTCTTTATTGACAATGCTAACGAGAAAACGAATGCTACAAGCTATGGACAGAAGGTTGTAGCAACAAACCCTTGTGGGGAACAGCCATTAGCACCATTCTCTGTATGTAACCTGGCGGCGGTAAACCTTGCCTCCTTTGCGGATAAAGAGGCAAAGGAAGTAGACTACGAAAAACTTAAGGCAACTGTGAAAACAGGCGTTCGTATGCAGGATAATGTTATCGATGCAACTCCATACTTCCTGGAGGAAAACAAAAAGCAAGCATTGGGAGAACGTCGCGTGGGTCTTGGTGTAATGGGCTTGCACGACCTATTGATATATACAGAAACACCTTATGGGTCTGAAGAAGGGAATCGGTTAGTTGACGAGATTTTTGAAACAATAGCAACTACTGCTTATCGTGCTTCCATTGAACTTGCTAAAGAAAAAGGCAGCTTCCCGTTCTTAGTAGGGGAAACAGAGGAAGAAACACGCACACTTCGTCAGAACTTTATTGATACAGGTTACATGGAAGGGATGCCAGCAGATATCCGTCAAGGAATACTCGATCACGGAATACGCAACTCTCACCTATTAACAGTAGCTCCAACTGGATCTACTGGAACAATGGTTGGCGTATCCACTGGTCTCGAGCCATACTTCTCCTTCTCTTATTTCAGAAGCGGGAGACTAGGGAAATTCATTGAAGTAAAAGCGGATATCGTGCAAGAGTATCTAGACAAGCATCCTGAACAGGATCCGGAAGATTTACCTGAATGGTTTGTAACAGCTATGACGCTCTCTCCGGAAGCACATGCTGATACGCAATGCGTTATTCAACGCTGGGTCGACAGCTCTATTTCGAAGACTGTAAATGCTCCAAAAGGCTACACCGTTGAGCAGGTTGAGCAGGTGTACCAGCGTCTATACAGGGGAGGTGCAAAAGGCGGAACCGTTTATGTGGACGGAAGTCGCGATGCACAGGTATTAACGTTAAAGGCAGAGGATAATCAACTAGAAGAACAGCAGGAGCTGTTTGAGAAGGAAGAGCCTCGTGTTGTTCTAATGGATACAGTCCATGAGTTAGATAAAACCGATGTAACCATTGGGTCAGAGGTAGGAAACACGTGTCCAGTTTGTCGAGAAGGGAAGATTCAAGATGCTGGAGGATGTAATACGTGTACCAACTGTGGTGCTCAGTTGAAGTGTGGATTATAATGAATGGAAGTCTAGAGATGCCAAGGGGTTTCTCTAGGCTTTTTTGTGCATAAGCCCTTTACCTCTAAGTACCATATGCAGACATTACCAGAGGAAAAGCTGAAGTGATTGCCCATACTACTCCTAAAAGGAGTGATGTTGCATGAAGCCATTTACACCGAAATTGGTTTATATAGAGCCGCGCGCTATGGAGTATCCGCTGGCTCAGGAGCTGTATCAGAAATTTAAGGATGAAGGCATAGAAATTAGAGAAACAACCTCACACAACCAGGTACGTGGTATTCCTGGTGACAATGAGCTTCGACAATATGCCAATGCGAAAAATACATTTGTTATTGGTGTTCGCAAAACATTGAAATTCGATACTTCCAAACCATCAGCTGAATACGCTATCCCTCTAGCAACAGGTTGTATGGGACATTGTCACTATTGTTATTTACAGACTACTCTAGGTAAAAAACCGTATATCCGAACGTATGTGAATTTGGATGATATATTCAATCAAGCTTTAGAATATATTGCAGAGCGGGACGAACCTACCCGCTTTGAAGCAGCATGTACCTCCGATATTGTCGGCATTGACCATTTAACGCATTCATTAAAGAAAACCATTGAATTCATGGGGCAACAAGAAAAAGGTCGTCTCAGATTTGTAACGAAATATCATCATGTCGATCATCTACTAGACGCTAAGCATAATGGACATACACGATTTCGGTTTTCTATCAATGCTGATTATGTGATTAAGAATTTTGAACCTGGCACCTCTTCCCTAGACAAACGACTGGAAGCTGCACGAAAAGTAGCAGATGCCGGTTATCCGCTTGGCTTTATCGTTGCTCCTATTTATATTTATGGGGACGATTGGAAAGAAGGCTATTATCAATTGTTTAAAAATCTCCATGAGCAATTGAAGGGAAGTGCTGTAGACGAGGAAGATTTAACGTTTGAGTTAATTCAGCACCGTTTTACGAAGCCCGCAAAGCGAGTCATTTTGCAGCGATACCCTAAATCAAAGTTAGAAATGGATGAGGACCAGCGTAAATATAAATGGGGCCGGTATGGAATCGGAAAGTACGTATATCCAACAGAACAACAAGAGGAAATAAAACAAGTTATGCAAGAGTATGTGGATGAATTTTTTCCAAAGAGTAAGATTTCTTACTTTACTTAAGAAATCTTGTCAGTCCGTCTAAACTAGTGTATCATTTTAACAGTTAAGGAATTATCGGACGGCAGAATTGGAGGATTATCATGCCAACACCAAGTATGGAAGATTATATTGAACAAATATATATGTTGATTGAAGATAAAGGGTACGCAAGAGTATCCGACATTGCTGAGAACCTGGAAGTCCATCCTTCATCTGTGACAAAAATGGTACAAAAACTAGATAAAGACCAATACTTAAATTATGAAAAATATCGAGGACTAATTCTGACAGCTAAAGGGAAGAAAATCGGTAAACGCTTGGTGTACCGACATGAATTGTTAGAACAGTTTCTCCAAACTATAGGAGTCAACAAGGAGAATATCTATAATGATGTAGAAGGAATAGAGCATCATTTAAGCTGGAACTCCATAGATCGTATTGGAGACTTAGTTCAATTCTTCGAGGAAAATCCACAATGTGTTCAACAGCTACGTGCAGTACAGCAAAAAAATGAAGAACAAGAAGAACAAATAGAGGAATAGCAGCTGTTTATCGGCTGTTATTTTTTTGTGTTTAAATAGGGCTTATCCACCAGTTCTAATTCCTTATTCCCTACACTATAGATAATGGTAAGCACGTGGGCAAGGGGGGATGAGAGTGAACATTGATGGTGTGTTTTCCGGCGGTGGTGTTAAAGCAATTGCCTTCATTGGAGCCCTTAAAGTGGTCGAGGAGAAGGGGTATAAGTTTGATCGTGTAGCAGGAACATCCGCAGGTGCAATTATAGCGGCATTTATAGCAGCTGGTTATAGCAGTGCTCAAATTAGGAACTTCTTTGATACGCTCCAATTAGATAAGCTGTTAGATCCTCCTATGATGGGAAACTGGTTTCCTTTCTCCAAATGGCTTTCCTTATATTTTCGTTTAGGAATCAATAAAGGTCAGAAGCTGGAGGATTGGATTTATGAGGAGTTAGGCAAACAAAATATTTATACCTTTAAGGATCTGCCCGAAGGTTCTCTCAAAGTGATAGCATCGGATTTAACCCTTGGTCGAATGGTAGTCATCCCAGACGATTTAGAAAGGCTGTATGGAATTGACCCAAATCATTTTTCTGTCGCCAAAGCAGTACGTATTAGCGCAGGCCTTCCTTATTTTTTTATTCCAGAACGATTGCAGGGGAAGAGTACGGTGAAGAGTGTAATGGTAGATGGAGGACTGCTGAGTAATTTTCCTATCTGGGTTTTTACCTCCCCAAACGAAAGAAGAATACGCCCTATATTAGGCATGAAGCTAAGCACCTCGACAGATAACATTCCACCTCGAAAAATTAAGAATGCCATAGAGATGTTCCAGGCTCTCTTTAGTACGATGAAGAAGGCGCACGATGCGAGGCATATATCAAAGGCGGAAGCGGTGGACATTATTTTCATTCCAGTGGAGGATGTTGATACGACGGATTTTGATATGTCAGATGAGCAAAAGCAGAAGTTGATTACACTAGGTGAGATACAAGCGGACTTATTTTTAAGAAGCTGGCTTCCATAGGAAAAGCCAGTGCTTTGCCATTTCCTTTATATCAAAAAAAGATCGAGCATCTGCTAAAGGGATGCCCGATCTTTCTTTTTATTTTTGCTTCCTTCAATGACGCGAAGATGAGGCACATCTTTACGCCCTTTGGATTTACTCGACTTATTAGATGTAACTTTTTGCTTAAGGGTAGAAGGCTTTACTTTTTTTGCAATGCTAGAGGAATTCGTCTTTCCATATTTCTGCTTGGATTGACGGACTGCTTTTCGATAGCGCTTCATTTCATTTGATTGACCACCTGAACGCCTATTGATAAAGAAGTAAACCACTCCGATAATGAGAGCAGCAAATCCCACTGTGAACAATACTTGCTTAAAAAAGCCTTGGGTATCTGTAAATAGTCTATATGCTATACCAATAATCGCTAAGCTGATAATAGTATAAAAAAGAGGTTTTGCAAACTTTTGAAACAATAGGTTTTCCTCCCTTCTGCATGTACATCCCGTTACGAGATTACCTTACTACCTTGTATACCACTTTTAGCTGCTTTTTTATCATTTTCTAGTACTTTTTTGAAAGAATGAATTGCAACGTCAACCTGATCGTCTTTAGGTTCCTTCGTGGTAAGCAGCTGCAGCCACAATCCAGGGTAGCCTAATAGCTTTAATCCAGGTACGTGACGAACCTTATTGGTGAGCTGAAGTACTTCAAATGAAATCATAATGACAAAGGGTAATAGCAGCAAGCGATTGACCATTCTCCACCATAGCGGCTCTGTTGCGATGAATGGTAGCAAGTAAACTAAAATACCAACAAAAACAGTGAACAAAATAAAGCTAGAGCCACATCTGTAATGTAGTCTGGAATTCTTCTGAACATTGTCTACTGTTAGATCATATCCATTTTCATATGCATTAATCACTTTGTGTTCAGCACCGTGGTACTGGAATACTCGTTTAATTAATGGTGTGAGTGAAATAAGATAGATGTAAGTAAGTAGGAAGATAAATTTGAACAATCCTTCCAGTAGTACTTGCCCCGTTTCTCCAGGTACTATTCCTCGAAAGAATTCTGCTATCAATGCTGGAGTTAAAGTGAAGATAACCTTTCCGAAAATAAAAGATAGAACACCGACAGCTCCTACACCTAGAATCATGGCCAGCTTTGAAGTATCTTCTTCTTTTTGGATGGTGTCATCATCTTCTGGATTTACATCATACCGCTCTGTTGAGAAATTGAGGTGTTTCGTTCCATTCGCACTAGCTTGAACCAATGCAACAAGCCCCCGTAAGAATGGTATTTTTTTTAAACGCTTTGCTATTTTAGAGTCTTTCCGTTCTAGTTCAAAATATTCAATGGATTCATCATTACGTCTAACGGCTGTAACATAGCTGGATTGCCCTGCGAACATCACGCCTTCCACAACCGCCTGCCCGCCGTACACGTTTTGTTTTGATTCGCTCATATCTCCACCATCCTATGATGTTTGGTTATTGCTTTGTAATCTCTATTTTACTAGAAAATGGAGATATCCTCTAGTCCTCAAGGTAAAAAGCATGATATTTATCATTTTGGGCTATGCTACCAAAATAGAGGTGATGGAAATGGGAGAACAAGAGCAACAATTTCAAAGTAAACAATTAGAGCAGAACAAAGAAGAGAAGCCGATGTCAGCCCTTACGAGAGCAGTATTAACGGGTCTTATAGGTGGTCTGTTATGGAGTTTTATAGGAGCAATAACGTATTATATTAGCTTTAGTAGTGTATCTGCGGCTTCCTTTATCGTACGCTCCTGGCTGCAAACGGATTGGACGGGTGGCTTCTTGGCAGAACTAATCGGTATTATAGGGGTTGGCATTCTGTCTATTGGAACAGCCTTGCTGTTTTTTGGTTTGCTGCGGAAAAGGAAAGGATTAATGCCCTCCATATTGTTTGGAGTAGCGTTATGGGGAGTTATTTTTTATGTCCTTAATCCAATCTTTACTGCAGTACCCTCTGTTGTAGACATGGACAGTAATACCATTGTAACTACTCTGTGTTTATATATTTTATATGGAACTTTTATCGGGTATTCCATTTCTTATGAATATAATGAATATGAACAAAGGGAAAGCAGGACTAAAGGTGGAAATTAGTATCCTAAAGAAAAATGATTGTGTTATGCTAAGAAAGTGTCGGAATATTTTTTGTAATGCATAAACACAGAATGACAGTAGGAGAGGAAGTATGAAGGAAATACTATTACTTAATGGTCCCAATTTAAATTTATTAGGAACACGAGAACCTAGTGTTTATGGGACAGTCACATTACAGGATATTGAGCGGCAAGTTCAATCTGTTTGTGACCCACATGGTGTGACAGTGAAAGCGTATCAATCGAATCACGAAGGAGCACTGGTAGACGCTATTCACGAGGCTATGAACACGGCGAGTGGTATTATTTTTAATCCTGGGGCGTACACCCATACCAGTGTAGCATTGCGTGATGCTATCGCCGGTGTAGGGCTGCCAATGATTGAGGTGCATATTTCTAATGTACATAAACGGGAGTCATTCCGTCATACCTCTTTGTTAGCACCGGTATCATTTGGTCAAATTGTAGGGCTAGGTTCATTGGGATACTCATTAGCTGCACAAGCGCTATTGGACCATATTTATAAGGAGGAGAAGCATGGGGAAAATACAAAGAATTAGAGAAGCGTTAGAAAAGGAAAACCTGGATGGTTTACTAATTACAGATGGTAAAAACCGTCGGTATATGACGAATTTTACCGGAACAGCTGGAGTCGTTTTCATCACAAAGGAAAAAGCGATATTGATCACAGACTTCCGATATACGAAGCAGGCTGCAGAGCAAGTGAGCGAATATGAGATTGTTCAGCATACCGGTCCGATTCAGGAAGAGGTAGCAAGCATTGCTAAAGAGCTTGAGATCAAACGCCTTGGTTTTGAGAAACAGCATTTAACCTATGCTGAATTCGAAACCTATCAAAGAGTGCTGGAATCGGAATTCGTACCAACAGGTGGTCAGATAGAAAAATTGCGCTTGATAAAGACAGAAGATGAGATTAAGATATTAAAGGAAGCTGCTGAAATAGCAGACAAGGCATTTGAACATATTCTCAACTACATAAAACCTGGTGTGAAAGAAATAGAAGTGTCAAATGAGCTGGAGTTTTTCATGCGCAGGCAAGGAGCTACCTCCTCTTCCTTTGATATAATTGTGGCTTCTGGTTATCGGTCTGCTTTACCACATGGCGTAGCATCTGATAAAGTAATTCAGTCAGGAGAACTTGTTACGCTGGATTTTGGTGCGCTTTATAAAGGATACTGCTCTGACATTACGCGTACGGTAGCTGTTGGTGAAATAAGCGATGAGCTTCACACTATTTATGACACTGTTTTACAGGCACAGCTCCGTGGAATGGAAGGATTAAAAGCAGGTATAACAGCTAAAGAAGCAGATGATCTAACTAGAGACTTTATAAAAGAAAAAGGATACGGTTCCTATTTTGGACACTCCACAGGACATGGTATTGGTCTAGATGTGCATGAAGGACCGGGCTTATCCTTCCGCTCACAGGAAACATTAAAGCCGGGCATGGTTGTAACCGTTGAGCCAGGCATATATGTTCCAGATGTTGGTGGTTGTCGTATAGAAGATGATACGGTCATAACAGAACATGGAAATGAACGATTGTCTACATCCACGAAAGAACTCATTAAGCTTTAAGATAGCCTGATAGAAAGGCGTCTTAATTGCTATACTAAGGAGGACATCAGATGATTTCAGTAAACGATTTTAAGACGGGATTAACGGTTGAAGTAGATAACGGAATTTGGCAAGTAGTTGAATTCCAGCACGTTAAGCCAGGAAAAGGAGCAGCATTTGTTCGTTCCAAGCTGCGTAACCTCCGTACGGGAGCAATCCAGGAAAAAACATTTCGTGCAGGCGAGAAAGTAAACAGAGCTCATATTGAAAACAGCAAAATGCAGTACCTTTATTCTGCAGATGATGTGCATACCTTTATGGACAGTGATACTTTCGAGCAAGTAGAACTTCGTACGAATCAAATTCAAGACGAGTTAAATTTCCTGAAGGAGAATATGGAATTAAATATCCAATTCTATCAGGGAGAAACGATTGGTGTAGAGCTGCCAAATAACGTAGAGCTTGTAGTAACTGAAACAGAGCCTGGTATTAAAGGTGATACGGCAAGTGGTGGAACAAAGCCGGCAACATTAGAAACAGGTCTAACAGTACAAGTACCTTTCTTTATTAATGAGGGAGAAAAAATCATCGTTAGCACTGGTGACGGGAAATATGTATCACGCTCCAATAAATAAGCAATTACATTAAATAGAATGAAACGCATATCCCTCTGGGGTATGCGTTTTTTTTGATAAAGATTGTTCAGAAGGTATTTTCACTTACAAACCTGCAGGTCCTCCCATAAACACTACTAATTCTTTTTAATACAATATATCGAATTCAAATTACTTATCACTTCCCCATTCATCGCCTCATGCTGATTCTGACTAGTTCTTTATCAGAGATTTCCGCAGGTTTCCTTTCCATTTCTTCTAACCCATCCTATCTTCTATCATTTCAGGTCATAAATTGGTCAAGCTGGCATAAATTACAGTAAAAGCATGTAAGTGTAAGGAGGGAAGTATGTGGAGGAAATACTCCGAATTTTGCCTTCGTCTATTCAACAGCAATTAAATCTATTAACTCTACAAGAGTGGTCAGCTCTGCAGGAAATCCGTTTTAGAGTTGCTAGACCGCTGGAATTAGTATTTAACAGAGAACACAAGGTCTTACCTCACATTATTCCAAGCCAGTCGGATAGTCAGCATGTATTGAATCAATTAGGGGACTATTCAATCTATCGTTTAGAAGATGAATTGCGAGAAGGCTATATAACGATCGCTGGTGGACATAGAGTAGGATTAGCAGGGAAGGTCAACACAGAGAACGGCAATGTGAAGGCCATTCGGCACGTCACTTCCTTCAATATACGTATTGCCAGAGAAAAGATAGGCATTGCAAACGATGTCATTGCAAGATTATATCCAAATCATTATGTTAATACACTTCTTATAGGCCCTCCTCAAACAGGAAAAACGACACTACTAAGGGATTTAGCCAGAATTATTAGCGAAGGGACTCCAAAACATCCAGCGCAAAAAGTAGCCATTATTGATGAGCGTTCTGAAATAGCCGGAAGTATTCAAGGGGTGCCCCAGCATCAATTGGGGTTTAGGACAGATGTGATGGATGCCTGTCCAAAGGCAGAAGGAATGATGATGATGATTCGTTCTATGTCTCCAGAGGTGCTAGTGGTGGACGAAATAGGGAGTGAGGAAGATGTAAAGGCATTAATGGAGGCAGTATATGCAGGGGTGATGGTGATATCTACTGTTCATGGAGAAAGCTATGAACAAATTGCGAGACGCCCCTCTCTCCGCCCCTTGTTTCAACAAAACGTGTTTCAACGATATATCGTCCTTGGCGGGTGGCATACAAATGGGTTTAAGCATCATATTCTAGACCATCAGGGACAACCTATTTCAGATAAAAAGAGGTGCATCGATGATGAAATGGATCGGCGCCATAATCCTACTGTGCGCTACAACGTGGGGAGGGTTTGAATTTGCGAGACGCCTAACCGAAAGACCCAAGCAAATACGCCAATTGAAAAACGCAATGCAGGTGCTAGAAGCAGAGATTTTGTATGGACAGTCTCCCGTTACAGTAGCCTGTGAGAAAGTATCCCAGCAAATCCCTGCCCCAATGTCTTGGTTTTTTAAGGAATTCAGTGATGCATTAAAACAGCCAAGTGCCTCTTTATATGATGTGTGGGAAGAAAAATTAAATCATTATTGGGCAATGAGCTCTCTTGGAGAAGGCGAGAAGGAAATTATGAGACAGTTTGGCCAGACGTTAGGTCAACATGATTTCGCAGGACAGCAGAAGCATATTCGGCTAGCGTTGTCTCATTTAGAGCGAGAGCTTGAGGAATCACAGGAACAGCAGCAGCGGTACAGTAATATGGTGAAAAGCTTAGGATTCTTAACTGGATTATTAATCATTTTGTTGTTTATTTAGCTATGGTAGAGGCAGCTCTTAGTACAGGTGGATTGGTGGGAAAGGTATAAGAGTCACAGCTGATTCATTAAGGGATAGCCAAGGGATTTAATTTTATCGCCTGAAAGGGTGAGTATTCTTGGTTCCTATTATCCTACTAACGTATTTGTTTGAACTATTTACACGGGTAGAGCCTTATTTAATGAAGGAAGGAAAGGGGCACAAGGAATGCTTGGGGATGCATATATTTTATTTCAAATTGCAGGAATTGGCATCGTTATTGCTATGATTCATACGGTATTAAAGCAGATGGGCAAAGAAGATATTGCTCATTGGGCAACGCTAGTTGGATTCATCATTGTGTTGTTTATTGTCATGGACAATCTGGCAGACTTATTTCAGCAAATCAAATCAGTATTTTTATTTCAGTAGCAGGAAGGTGTCGGAATGGAGATCTTTCAAATTGTATCCTTTGCGTTGGTCGCCAGTCTAATTGTCGTTGTATTAAAAGATCAAAAAGCATCCGTTGCCTTTTTCGTCATTTTATTCACAGGTATTGTCATCTTTCTTGTGTTGATACAGCAAATTGCTCAGGTCTTTTCATTATTAGAATATATAGCTCAAAAAGCAAACGTAAATGGAATGTATGTAGAGACAATTCTTAAAATCATTGGTATAGCTTACATTGCCGAATTTGGTGCACAAATCACGAGAGATGCTGGGTTAGGCAGCGTTGCATCCAAAATCGAGCTTGCAGGGAAGGTATTTATCCTCGTGCTAGCTGTTCCCATCTTAACGGCAGTGATTGAAACAATTCTTGGTTTCATCCCAGCCTAAGAATTGTAAGGAAGGAGTTTCGGAAAGAGGCATGAGTAGAACAAATAAAGTTTGGCTCCTTGTTCTCGTAATGCTTCCATTCATCTTCCTCCCTGATATACTGACGCATGCACAGACATCTGGAACAGAATGGACAAGCACGAATTTATCGAATATATCGTTTTCAGAAATCGAAGGGTACTGGACAAAGGTAGTAGATGAGTATGGTGGGTATTTACCGGAGGTTCGGAAAGGAACATTTCTGGAGTTTATGCAGCATCGAGACTCTGTATCTATCAAGGAATGGCTTACAGGTTTGGCGCGATATTTATTTTATGAGTTCCTCATGAACGGAAAGCTGTTAGGAACTTTACTATTCCTCACCTTGTTCTGTATGATTCTGCAGTCATTGCAAAACGCATTTGAAAATCAGGCGGTTAGTAAAGTGGCTTATGCCATTATTTATATGGTTCTCATTGTACTAGCCTTGAATAGTTTTCATTTAGCAGTCACCTACGCCAAGGATGCCATTGAAATGATGAGTAGCTTTATGATTGCCCTGCTCCCATTAATGCTTGGTCTCATGGCTACCTTTGGAAATTTAATGAGCGTTTCCTTTTTTCACCCCGTTATTATTTTTCTAATAAACACTAGCGGTATATTAATATCAACCGTTGTTTTGCCGTTATTCTTCTTGTCTGCTTTGCTGGGCATCGTAAGTACAATAAATGAGGAATATAAAGTTACCCAGCTGGCCCAGCTTCTTAGAAATGCAGGGATGGGAATCATGGGTGTGTTCTTGACAATATTTTTAGGGGTAATTTCAGTTCAAGGAGCGACATCTGCCATACAGGATGGTGTCGCCATGAAAACAGCAAAATTCGTAACCGGCAACTTTGTACCTGTCGTAGGCAGAATGTTTACCGATGCTACTGACACTGTACTGAGTGCGTCCTTGTTATTGAAAAATACAGTCGGACTGGTCGGAGTACTAATTATCTTAGCGCTTGCATTATTTCCAGCTATCAAGGTGTTAGCTGTGGCACTTATATATAAAATAGCAGCTGCCATTCTTCAGCCTGTAGGCGGCGGCCCGGTAATTAGTTCAATGGAGATCATAAGCAAGCATATCCTTTATGTTTTTGCTGCTTTGTTAGTAGTAACCTTTATGTTTTTCCTAGCGATTGTGATCCTGGTAGCTGCAAGTAACCTAACTATGATGATTCGGTAAAGGGGGGAGTAATTTGGATTATATTATGAATTGGGTTACACAGGTCATACTCTTTCTTTTATTAGCATTAGTAACAGACCTTCTGTTACCCAACTCTTCTCTCCGGAAATATATCAAGCTAGTAGTTGGTTTGTTACTTATCCTAGTCTTCATGCAACCTATTTTTGATTTGTTTGAGGTAGATATGAAGCGTTTTTTCTCTAAAGAAATAAACGGATGGAATCAACAATCTGAAGTAGAAGAAATGGAAAATTTAATAGATGTGAAGAAAAATGAAATACAAGCCTCGCAACGTGCATATATTTTAGAACAGATGGCTGTCCAACTAAAAAAGGAAGCGAAGGAGGAGCTGATGAATGAATATGAAGCCGAAATTCTAGACTTTTCCTTCCAGTTTGCATCTGAAGAAGAACTTACTCTTGAAACTCTAGAACAGCTCACTGTGGTATTGTCCAATGAAGCGAGTGAGCCGATGGATCGTCAGGGAGATGAAATAGAGCAAATCCAAATTAATTTGGAATCTTCCCAGAATGATAAGAAGCCCGAACCTGACACTTCCCACCCGGTCAAACCATTTCTCGCTGAGGTATGGGAAATACCTGAAGATAAAATAACGTTACAGTGGGAAGGAGGGGTTTAATGAAAAAGAATCTATTACAGAAGCTTACATCATTACTTAAACTTAAGTCAGAAGATGGAAATAAGCCTACCAAAATGGCCTATGTTATCCTTGTTGCCTTATTTGGGTTATTAATCCTTATTGTAAGTGACATGTTCAATCCTGGAGGACGTCAAGAAGAACAACAGCCTACCGATGTAACGCAGCCCTCCACACAAGACGAGGCAACAGACCAAGAAACGTTCCTTCAAAAAGATAAAGCAGAAACGAGCTCTCTCTCCCAAAAGGAAGACTATTACGAGAAGGAGCTCGAAAAATTACTTGATAGCATGCAAGGGGTGTCAGAGGTAGACGTCATGGTCAATCTGGAATCTACCGAAGTGAAAGTGTATGAAAAGAACACCACCGTCGGTACCCAAACCACAGAAGAAACAGATAAGAGCGGTGGAGAGAGAAAAATTGAAGACGTAACAGAGGATAAACAAGTTGTCCTTGCTAGGCAAGGGGATCAGGAGGCTCCAATCCTAATTAAAACAGAAAAACCTCAAGTAAGAGGAGTTCTGGTAGTTGCTAAAGGAGCAGATCATATGAAAATCCAGCAATCAATAAAAGAAGCAGTATCTAGAAGCTTGGATGTGCCTACACATCGCATCTCGGTAATGCCGAGAAAATAAAGGAGGAATTATATATGATGTTAAAGAAACAAACGGTTTGGCTGTTAACCATGCTTAGCTTGATGATTGTATTGAGTGTATATTACATGACCTCTCCTTCAGAAGATCAAGTAGCGATACTTGTCGATGATGAACAGCAGCAAGAACAGCCGACTAATGCTGATAACAACCAGGATGGAACAGAAGGCGAAGCAGAAGCACAGACAGAAGGGCAAGATCTTGCTTCTGGAACAAATAGTGATGAATATTTTGTATCTATGAGAATGCAGATTGAAGATAGTAGAGCTAGACTTAAGGAAGAGTTAGAAGGAATTCTTTCCTCCGAACAAGTATCCGCTACAGAAGCAAATGAAGTAGTTGCGCAAATTCGTCAGATTGAGGAATTAAACACGAAGGAAGACTTGGTGGAACAAAGCATTCAAGCTAAAGCAGAATATCCAGACGTGCTTGTAAGAGCGCAAGAAAGCAAGGTATTCGTAACAGTAAAAGCAAATGAGCTATCAAAAGGTGAAACGGTCACCATTATGAATATGGTGCAGGATGAATTTGGGGATAACATGGTAGTCGATGTGGAATTCCAACCATACGAGCAATAACCAGGCGTACCCAGCCTGGTTTTTTCTTTTAACATAAACTCCGGTAAAGAATGAGATGAAAGGAGTATCTAAAGCGTGGCTCTCTAATGGGGGCTGTTACAGGATGGAGAGGTAAAGCAATCTGGAGTCAACATATGTCTTACATGGGATTATGTATTTATCTCTTTTGGTTCGTATCAAAGGCGATATTTTTCATGATATTAATTTTAGGGGGGATGGATTTTAAGTTTATGTGATGTCGGTTAAATGGGAGGTCTGGGGTTAGAATATGATATGATTAGAAAGAATAGTGGATGATGGGTTATAATGACACATAATACGTATACTATGGTATAATCTTATATTTTCCAGACAACCCAGTATATAGGAAGGATAGAGTGAAGAAAACGCTTTCTATGAGGTTGAAGTTTATTGTACCTTTATCGTAAAATGTTATAAGGTCTTCATAATTCCTTAATAAAATCTTTAAGAGCTATAAAATCCAAAGGGGTGCACAGAAATGCTTAAAATCCAAGAAATAAGAGAACTAATTAAATTAATTGATGAATCCTCTATTGACGAATTTACATATGAGAGCGAAGGAGCTTCTGTAGTCTTGAAAAAGAATAAGACAGAAGTAATCGAGCGTTCTCCTGTACAGTCACAGCCTTCCCCTCAGCCGGTTCAGGCGCCAGCGCAACAGACTGAAGTGCCTGCAAATGCTGCTCCTGTTTCAGAAGAGTCACAAGAAGAAGCAGCTAGCAATTACGACTATGAAATAGTAGCACCAATGGTCGGAACTTTCTATGAGGCTTCTTCTCCAGGAGAAGAACCATTTGTGAAAGTAGGCGACAAGGTACAGCAGGATTCTGTAGTGTGTATTGTAGAAGCAATGAAACTATTTAACGAAATTGAAGCAGAACAAGCTGGAGAAGTAGTTGAAATATTAGTTGAAAACGGCCAATTAGTGGAATATGGCCAACCATTATTCCGAGTAAAGTCCAAGTAAGGAGTTGGAAACGTGATTAAGAAACTCTTAGTGGCAAATAGAGGAGAAATTGCGGTTCGTGTAATAAGAGCCTGCAAGGAAATGGAAATTGAAACGGTTGCTGTTTATTCAGAGGCTGACCGGGAATCCCTTCATGTCCAGCTTGCAGATGAAGCCTATTGTATCGGACCAACAGCAAGCAGTGAAAGCTATTTAAACTTCACCAATATTATGAGTGTAGCGAAATTGACAGAATCAGATGCGATCCATCCTGGCTATGGGTTCTTATCGGAAAATCCTGATTTTGCTGAGTTATGTAATGAATGTAACATCACCTTTGTTGGACCAAGCGCCGAAGCTATCCGGAAGATGGGAACAAAGGATGTCGCTCGTGAAACAATGCGCGATGCAGGTGTTCCAGTAGTGCCAGGGTCTGAAGGGTTAATAAAGGATGAAGAGGACGCAAAACAAATTGCAGAATCCATTGGATATCCTGTTATTATTAAAGCTACAGCCGGCGGTGGTGGTAAAGGTATCCGCGTTGCAAGAGATGAAGAAGATCTGATCAAGGGAGTTCGGGTTACCAAGCAAGAAGCCGAAACTGCCTTTGGAAATCCAGGGCTTTATATTGAAAAGTACATAGAAGATTTCCGCCATGTTGAGATTCAAGTAATGGCAGATAACTTCGGAAATGTAATCCATTTAGGAGAACGAGATTGTACTATACAACGGAGATTGCAGAAATTAATTGAAGAATCCCCCTCTCCGGCTCTAGGTCCTGATCTACGCCAGGAAATGGGCGATGCTGCAGTTCAGGCTGCAAAAGCTGTTGGATATTCTGGTGCTGGTACAGTGGAATTTATCTTTGATAAGAAAAATGAAAGTTTCTATTTCATGGAGATGAACACTCGCATACAGGTGGAGCATCCTGTTACAGAAATGGTTACAGGCGTTGATCTTATTAAAGAAATGATTCATGTGGCAAACAATGAACCACTTACCTATACACAAGGGGAAATTACGTTTGAAGGATGGTCCATTGAGTGTCGTATCAATGCGGAGAACCCATTCAAGAATTTCATGCCTTCTCCTGGAAGAATTGACATGTATTTACCTCCTGGTGGATTCGGTGTACGAGTGGACAGTGCAGCTTATCCAGGATGGATGATTCCACCTTACTATGATTCTATGATTGCTAAGCTTGTAACATATGGAAATACACGAGAGGAAGCAATGGATAGAATGAAAAGAGCACTGGATGAATTTGTTATAGACGGTGTTCATACTACCATTCCTTTCCATTACCGTATGATGTCTCATGACGTCTTTAGAGAAGGCGATTTTAATACAAAATTCCTTGAAACTTATACTATAATGGAAGAGGAATAACAGAAAGGAGAGAGTTCATTTGAGCGATAAACCACTATTGAACGTTGGGGAAAACTCCACTTTAGGGGATATCGAAATTGCACCAGAAGTGATTGAGGTAATTGCTGGTATAGCAGCTTCTGAAGTAGCTGGAGTTGCCAGCATGCGTGGCAATTTTGCAACTGGTGTAGCAGAACGTCTCGGTAAAGTGAATCACGGTAAGGGAGTAAAGGTGGAGCTTGCGGAAGATGGGATTGTTATTGACATTTATGTAGTAATGGACTTTGGAATCTCTATTCCTCAAACAGCTCAACAAATTCAGGACAACGCTCGTCAAGCATTAAAGAATATGACAGCTTTAGAAATTAAAGAAATAAATGTGCATATTGTAGGTGTCCAAATGGAGCCAAAAGAAGAGAGCGCAGAGGAAGAAACAGAAGAAGAGGAATAGATATTATAAAAGAACCAGAAACAGGGGGGACTCCTTTTCTGGTTCTTTTTTTAGTTTATTTACATTCCTAGTATAGGTTAATCATTATTGATTTCAGGTTTTTCTTTATTAGTAGAAACTTGGATTCGGGATGGCTTTCAGGGATGGGTCCTATCCGGTTATCAGGGAAAGGTTTGGCCTGAAAAGCGCTCGCTTTCCGCTGCCTCACACGACGTAGGGTAGTTCGGTGTTGCTATAGGATGTAGGGGTTTAACCGAACCTCCTTACTTCGGCCAACACTCCTCAGAATGAAAAGGAGTTATTCCTTTTTCTTCTTGCAAGGTCTCGTCTCCTACATTTTTCCGAGGGAGTCTACGCTATTTCCAATCACTCAACGCCAAAGAAAATGCTCCATCTTTATATAGTGTTAAACCAAATGTGCTAAAACAATATTTCTTGAACCAAGCTAAGTGATTAAAAAAATAACACATAACCATTTCAAATCTTCCACACAAAGAAGCTGTATAGATATATTCACAAGACCCCATATAAATGGGTTTATAATAATTCAAGATGAAGAATGTTATTAAGACAGGTTAGCAAGGATGAAGTGGTTCGTGGTAGGGTACTTGTTAACGTATTAGCAAACAGTAAGCTGATCACCATTATTTAGTGTTGGGGAATGCAGACGAACTAACCTTCACTTTTCTTTCTAGCTTTTCTTTTGTTAAAATGGTATCATTCTTACGGAAACATACGTTTAAAGGAGAATGGATTATGAATCGTCATACAGCAAGAGAGAAAGCATTTCAAGCAATTTTTCAAATGGATATGAATGAAGCTACGCCAGAAGAAGCGATTCAGAATGTTATGGAGGAAGAGGAGCTTCCAGTCCACGATGCATTCGTGAATCAGCTCGTATTCGGAGTAGCAGAACATAAAGAAACGATTGACCAGAAGATTACGGACCACTTAGAGAAATGGTCGTTTAATCGTATTGCATCAGTAGAGAAGACATTACTTCGTATGGCGGTTTATGAACTAGATTATGAAGAAGATATTCCTGAAAAAGTAACATTAAATGAAGCGGTTGAGCTTGCGAAAGTGTTTGGCGATGACAAGTCAGGCAGCTTTGTGAACGGCGTTTTAAGTAAAATGATTGACTAATATATACAGATGGGGGATATGTTACATGTCTGCAGAAATAATCAATGGTAGAGAACTAGCTGATGAATTGAGAGAACGCATGAAAGAGGATGTAGAGCAGTTAAGTGAACAGGGGATTGTCCCTAATCTTACTGTTATTATCGTTGGAGAAGATCCTGCCTCTCTTTCCTATGTAAGAGGTAAAAAGCGTGCTTCCCACAAAATTGGTATTCACTCCGACTTAATAGAGCTGCCTGAAACTACTTCCCACCAAGAGTTGTTACACCTCATCCAACAACTAAATAGTAATGATGAAGTGCACGGTATATTGGTACAACTCCCTCTTCCTGCACACATTAACGAAGATGAAGTGATTGAAACCATATCCCCAGACAAAGATGTAGATGGATTCCACCCAATTAGTATTGGTCGCATGATGGCACAAAAGGATACCTTCTTGCCATGTACGCCTTTGGGTATTCTCACTATGCTTGATGAAAAGAATATTGATATAGAAGGAAAGCATGCTGTTGTTCTTGGTAGAAGTCGCATTGTTGGGAAGCCAATAGGGCAAATGCTATTGAACCGGAATGCTACCGTAACGTATTGCCATTCACGCACCAAGGACCTTGCCGATGTGCTGCGCCAAGCAGACATATTAATTGTTGCTATAGGAAAGCCGGCCTTTATTACAGGAGAGCATGTGAAAAAAGGGGCAGTTGTTATTGACGTTGGCATTAATCGATTAGAGGACGGGACGCTTACCGGAGATGTTGATTTTGAGTCCGCTTCTGAACAAGCGGCTTATATCACACCTGTTCCTAAAGGTGTTGGACCAATGACTATTACTATGCTGCTGCAAAATACCATAAAAGCAGCGAAGCTTAAGAATCAGGTAACAACAAGGAGCTAAGAATGGTGAAGAATCGTTATTTAACTGTTTCAGCGTTAACCAAGTACATAAAGCGTAAATTTGAAACAGACCCTCATTTGAAACAAGTTTGGTTAAAAGGTGAGATTTCTAATTTCAAACATCACAGCAGAGGTCATATGTACCTAACCATTAAAGATGATAAATCACGAGTGAATGCTGTAATGTTTGCTGGCAATAATCGTTCTCTGCAGTTTAAGCCGGAAAATGGTATGAACGTCCTAATCCGTGGAGAGATTGGTGTGTATGAGCCAGTTGGGCAGTACCAATTATATATTCAGCAAATGGAGCCCGACGGTTTAGGGGCTCTTTATTTAGCCTATGAAGAATTGAAAAAAAAGCTTTCCACTGAGGGCTTATTCGATGAGTCTAGGAAGAAGCCACTGCCACCCTTCCCAAGGTCTATAGCTGTCATTACCTCCCCGACAGGGGCTGCGGTTAGAGATATCCTTACCACTCTAGAGCGGCGTTTTCCTATGACAAAGGTAACGGTATTTCCCGTACTTGTGCAAGGTAACAATGCAGCACCTTCCATAGCAAGAATGATACGTTATGTGAATGAGCTCAACGGATATGACGTCATGATAGCTGGTAGAGGGGGAGGATCTATTGAGGAGCTCTGGGCCTTTAATGAGGAACAAGTGGCAAGGGCCATAAGTGAGTCTGTCATCCCTGTGATTTCAGCAGTTGGACATGAAACGGATTTTACAATAAGTGATTTTGTAGCCGATTATAGAGCACCGACCCCTACCGGAGCAGCAGAAATTGCTGTACCATCACAAATAGAAGTAGCCAACACTGTTCAGACATTGACAAAAAGGTTACAGCGGGCTGTTGATTTAGAGTTGCAGCAAGGGAAGGACCAGCTTAACCGGTTCCGAAAATCGTATGCGTTTCGTTATCCAGAGCAAATGCTGCGACAGAAAGAGCAGGAATTGGACCGTCTAGTAGAACAATTCCAAAAAGCCAACCAGAATATAGCCAATATTAAAAGAGAGCGATTCCGTAATCTATATAATCGTTTAAAACAGCAGCATCCAGAAACAATGAAAGGCAGAGCGCAAGGGGAGCTTCAATTAGCAACCAAGCGTTTACAAAGAAGTATGCTGCAGCAGGCGAAAAGCAAATCTCATGCTTATCAACAAGTATTGAATAAGCTAACTTTGTTAAATCCGTTAGAGATTATGAAAAGAGGGTTTGCCGTACCGTTTAACGAACAAGGAAGCGTAATTAAGTCCATTAAAGATATTCAGCCAGGTGATCCGATGCAGGTCAGGGTCAACGACGGTGTTTTAGATTGCCAAGTATGGGGTATTGAGGAGGAGGATTTTCATGGCGGAAAACAAACAGACTGAGCAAGAAGAGGTTACGTTTGAAGAGGCGATGAAGCAATTGGAAGAAATTGTGGAAAAGCTGGAAGAAGGTGATGTCCCTTTGGAAAAGGCCATAACCTATTATCAGGAAGGTATGAAACTTTCTAAAGTCTGTAACGACAAATTAGTGAATGTAGAAAAACAAATGCAAGAGGTTATGAACGAGCAAGGTGAATTCGAGTCCTTCTCCGTACAGGAGGAAGAATGACGTGACCCAATCTCTAAAAACGTATATGGATAACCGAATGGAGCTTATTAACCAACAGCTGGAGCAGTTTGTATATGCTCTGGAGATCCCGGCCAGGCTCCAGGAGTCTATGCTGTATTCAATACGAGCTGGTGGAAAACGGATACGTCCAATTCTCATGCTTGCTGCTTGTGAAGCGTATGGGGAATCCAGCCATAGAGCTCTCGCAGTGGCATGCGCTGTGGAAATGATTCATACGTACTCTCTTATTCACGATGATCTTCCTGCTATGGATGATGATGATGTTCGCAGAGGACAGCTCACTAACCATAAGCAGTTCGATGAAGCAACTGCAATTCTCGCAGGTGATGGGTTATTAACAACGGCCTTCTATGTAATCGCTAATCAGGACGCATTAACAGATCAGGAAAAATCTTATCTGATTAAAGAGCTATCCAAGGCCAGTGGTCCTGAGGGTATGGTGGCAGGACAAATGCTGGATATGGAGGGTGAGAATAAAAGACTTGATATTAAGCATTTAGAAGCCATACACAAACGTAAAACCGGAGAGCTGCTTCGTTTTTCGGCAGTTGGTGGTGCATATATTGGCGGGGCAACTGACAGCCAATTAAAAGAAATAGAGGTATATGCAGGCTATTTAGGATTATTATTCCAAATTCAAGACGATATACTGGATGTTATTGGGGATGAACAGGATTTAGGGAAACCGGTTGGCAGTGATGAATCCAACCGCAAGAGCACCTATCCTCAATTACTTGGTCTAGAAGGGGCAATAGAACAAAAAGAACACTATGCCCAAAAAGCAAAAGAAGCTCTATGGAAAGCAGGAGTAGATAGTACGTATCTGGAGGATATAATTGACTACATTAGCAACAGAAACAACTAAATAGACGTTTATGTAGATTGAGTAAATGAATAAAATATGATATATTATTATTACAAAACAGGATGGTGCAGTATTCTAGTCGGCCCTCTGATTCTGAAGGCGGGCCTAAAAATCCGCCAAAGGGCACATCGATGAAGTTCCTTGTGTTGGCTTGAGGCGCCCAGCCTTGGGTCGATGCTGGGAGTTAAGGTCGCGGGGCGATCCACAATGGCATGTGGGCGTTGACCCTGCTTCCGCGGAGGCCCATTCTCGTGGGAGGCTGTTCTCAAACGTCTCCTATGAAATGGGGTATGAACCTGTGAGATGGTTTTTTGGGAAAAACCACCCACAGCGTAGCCTGCCTTGAGTGGCTCTGAGGGGATTATGGTTTATAGACACCTTTGTGGATGGCCACTACAAAGGTGTCTACTCCACCATATGAAATCAGCGCTGCAAAAGAGGCTAGGAATCAGTTAAAGGCTGCCGAGGAAATCTCCTAGACTGTTCTGATGGAAACCTAAAGGGGATTATAGTGCGGACTAAGTGGCAATCCAGTCTAGCTTTCGGTGACGGAGCTAAGGCAGATTTAAAGGGGAACCTCCGATGTGGCAACACACGGTATTTGCTTGGGAAAACCTACTGGACCTAAGCCGCAGTTTTTATCCTTTAGGTTACCATCCTGTTATTATTTATTCCTACATAAAACAAGTGATTTAATAAACAGATAGAGGTTTATCTAATGAAGACACAATTAAAGAAATCGATACATTTCAGTTTAGGTATTGCCGTTATCACGTTTGTGTTAGCGGCTATTTTTTCAGTTATTTCTAACTATATATTAAACGATGTTTATTACCTAATTGGTATTATTATCGTATTTGTTATTGTATGCGTCGGTGTGCTATTTGATATGCTTGGAATAGCAGCTACTGCCGCTGATGAAGTACCCTTCCACGCAATGGCAGCAGAAAAAGTAAACGGTTCCAAACAAGCAATAACCATTGTACGTAATGCGGATCGATTTGCAAGTTTTTGTAACGATGTGATTGGAGATATTGCAGGGGTTATAAGTGGTACAGCTTCTACATTAGTGGTTATTCGAATTACCTTCATACTTGGGCAAACGGAAGGGTCGAGCACACAGCTCATCATTTCTGTGATTTTTACCAGTATAGTGGCAGCCATGACCGTAGGAGGCAAAGCTTTAGGTAAGTTTTTCGCAGTGCATAACTCAACAGCTATTATTTTCTTTGCAGCTCGTGTTATATCTCTGATTGAACGGAAACTAAAGATAACAATCATCTCTAAGGGGAAGAAAAACTCAAGAAATTCATGATGAAGGCGAGTGATCCGAAATGGATTTAGAAAAGATTAAAGACCCTACATTTTTAAAACAGTATTCTAATCAAGAGCTAGAGGAGCTTGCTGCGACTATCCGTACGTTTTTAATTGAGAAGCTGTCTGTTACTGGCGGGCATTTAGGTGCAAACTTAGGCGTGGTAGAATTAACCCTGGCCTTGCATGCTGTATTTGAAAGTCCGAAAGACAAGCTATTGTTTGATGTCGGACATCAATCCTATATTCATAAAATTCTTACGGGACGTACAAGCCAATTTGATACGCTCCGCCAATATAAAGGGCTGTGTGGATTCCCTAAACGGAATGAAAGCGAACATGATATTTGGGAAACAGGTCATAGTTCCACTTCTCTTTCTGCTGCAATGGGTATGGCAATTGCACGGGATATGAAAGGAGAAGATCACTCTATTTTACCGATTATCGGTGATGGAGCTTTGACAGGCGGGATGGCATTAGAGGCTTTGAATCACATAGGTGATGAAAAGAAGAATATTATTGTCATTTTAAACGATAACGAGATGTCTATTGCCCATAACGTAGGAGCACTTCATAATGTGTTAGGACGTATGAGAAGTGCAAAGAAATACCATTGGGTTAAAGACGAAATGGAATGGTTATTAAAGCGTATCCCTGCTGTTGGAGGAAGGCTGGCTACAGCAGCAGAACGAGTGAAGGATACTATGAAGTATTTCATGGTACCTGGCATGTTCTTTGAAGAGCTGGGATACACCTATTATGGTCCTGTGGACGGACACAGCTTTGATGATTTAATGGAAAACCTTCAATATGCAAAAAAGACGGATGGTCCTGTATTAATCCATGTTATGACACAAAAGGGCAAAGGGTATCATGCTGCAGAAAATGATCAGAAAGATAAATGGCATGGAGTAGGGCCGTACAAGATTGAATCAGGGGAGAAGATTAAACCAACGGACGCACCTCCTGCTTGGAGTGAGGTGGTTAGTGAAGCTGTTCGTAAAAAGGCTCGTACCGACGAACGAATTGCAGTTATTACCCCTGCAATGATTTTGGGATCGAAGTTAGAGAAATTTAAAGAAGAATTTCCTGACCGTCTCTTTGATGTAGGTATTGCAGAACAGCACGCCACCACCCTATCAGCTGGTCTTGCTACACAAGGAATGAAGCCGTTCTTAGCGATATATTCTACATTCCTTCAGCGTGCTTATGACCAATTGGTGCATGATGTTTGTCGACAGAATTTAAACGTATTTTTCGGTGTCGACCGATCTGGATTGGTAGGTGCTGATGGGGAAACGCACCAGGGTGTTTTTGATGTTTCCTTCCTCCGTTCCTTGCCAAATATGGTAGTGATGATGGCGAAGGATGAAAATGAGGGACAGCATTTAGTCCATACGGCTTTGGAATATAATGAAGGGCCGATTGCGTTACGGTATGCTAGAGGAAATGGTTTAGGTGTGGAGATGGACAAGGAATTCAATTCCATTCCGATTGGATCCTGGGAAGTACTAAAAGAAGGAACGCATGCTGCCATTTTAACATTTGGTACAACCATCTCAATGGCCTTAGAAGCTAGTAAGGCACTGGAGAAACAGGGCATCCATGCAAAAGTAATCAATGCACGATTTATTAAACCAATGGATGAAGCAATGCTACATGACTTAATGACTCAGGGTGTGCCGATTTTGACCGTTGAGGAAGCCATATTAAAAGGCGGTTTCGGCTCTGGAGTACTTGAATTTGTTGAAGAGCATAAATATTATGGTCAAATCATTGAAAGAATGGGTATTCCAGATAAATATATAGAGCACGGCAGTGTCAAGGACCTTTATCAAGAGATTGGTTTAACACAAGAGGAAATTCAAAATAAAGTAAAAGAAATGCTACCAAAAAAGAAGCAAAGGGCTTGAAGATAAATGCCAAATAAAGTAAGACTAGATACACTCATGGTCAACAGGGGACTTGCTGAAACAAGAGAGAAAGCAAAACGGACCATCATGGCGGGTCTTGTCTTTTCAGATAATGTCGCAATGGACAAACCAGGTGTAAAAGTAAATGATGATATTTCATTACATGTAAAAGGGAAAGCTATTCCCTACGTTAGTCGGGGAGGCCTCAAGCTTGAGAAGGCCCTTCAAACCTTTGATATAGGTGTAGAGGGGAAAATATTGATGGATATTGGCTCCTCTACTGGGGGATTTACCGACTGTGCATTACAAAATGGTGCCGTGAAAAGCTATGCTATTGATGTTGGGTATAATCAATTAGCCTGGAAGCTTCGGAATGATGAACGAGTCGTTGTGATGGAACGGACTAATTTTCGTTATGTTACCCCTGAGGATTTAACCGAAGGATACGCTGAGATTGCTTCCATTGATGTTTCCTTCATTTCCCTGAAAATTATCCTACCTGTACTTGCGACGTTGTTACACATTGGTGGAGATGTAGTGACCCTCATCAAGCCTCAGTTTGAAGCGGGAAGAGAGCAAGTAGGTAAGAAGGGTATTGTACGCGACGCTAAAGTGCACAAGCACGTCTTGCAGGACATTCTTTCGTTTGCTGTGGAGACAGGGTACACGGTAGAGGATGTAACATTCTCTCCTATAACAGGAGGGGACGGTAACATTGAATTTCTTGCCCATCTTACTTTAAGCGATGAAGGTACCCCAAAGATACAACCAACTATTGATATCGACGATGTAGTAAAACAAGCACATGATGCACATAAATAAAGCATAAAAGGGGCTACAATACCGTGGCCCCTTTTTTCGAGACGGATGTAGATAGTGTAATCAATCTGTAGTATGTTTAAATCAGGAAGAAATGAGGGAGATAGTATGAATAAGGGGCAGCGGCATATCAAAATCCGAGAGCTTATTGCGGAGAATGATATAGAAACACAAGATGATTTAGTGGATAGGTTGAAAAGTCTCGGGTACAACGTGACGCAGGCTACCGTATCCCGCGATATAAAAGAATTACATCTGGTGAAAGTACCAATGGTGGATGGGCGGTATAAGTATAGCCTTCCGGCAGATCAGCGTTTCAATCCCTTTGAGAAGTTAAAACGGTTAATGGTGGATGCATTTGTCCGAATTGATACAGCAGGTCATTTCATAGTGATGAAAACCTTACCAGGCAATGCTAATGCGATTGGTGCATTAGTGGATAACTTGGATTGGGATGAGATTTTAGGTACCATCTGTGGGGATGACACCTGTTTGATCATATGCCGTTCTGAGGAAGATAGTCTGTACATTCGCGATCGCTTCCTGGAGATGCTGTAAATCTAAACAAAGTCGAGGTGCAAGCTTGTGTTAGCTGAATTATCCATAAAGGACTTCGCTATTATAGAAGAAGTCTCTATTTCCTTTCGAGAGGGACTGACCGTACTGACAGGAGAAACTGGAGCAGGTAAATCCATTATCATTGACGCTATTCAACTGTTAACTGGTGGAAGAGGTTCTGCGGAGTATGTTCGTTATGGGACTAAAAAGGCAGAAATAGAAGGGCTATTTTTCGTCGACAATAATCTCCATAAGGTCTATGAAAAAGCGGAGAATTTCGGCGTTGAAATTTCGGAAGACGGAATGCTTGTGCTGAACAGAACAATTAGTGCAAATGGAAAAAGTATATGCCGGGTTAACGGAAAGCTAGTCACGTTAGCTATTTTAAAGGAATTCGGCAGTACTCTCATTGATATACATACACAGCATGAAACGCAATCATTGATGGATGTCGATCGACATATCGAGCTTCTGGATCTATATGATCAGGATAAAATTCCACAAGCAAAGCATGATTATAATGATTTGTACAAGCAATTCGAATCCTTAAAGAAACGACATAAGGAATTAAGCGAGAATGAACAGGAAATGGCTCAGCGGCTGGACCTGCTAGAATTTCAATACAATGAATTACAGGAGGCAAATTTGTCACCTGGAGAAGATGAACAGCTTACAGAACAACGTAATCAGTTAGCTAATTTTGAACGAATCTACAAATCATTAAATGATGCCTATTATGCTCTTCACGGAGAACAGAAGGCGTTAGATTGGCTTTCCTTATCTTTATCCTCTTTAGAAAACTCGAGCGAATATGATGATGACATATCAAAAAAGGCTGAAGAGCTGTCCAACCATTATTATATGGTAGAAGAGCTTTCTTATGAATTACGAAATAAATTAGATAGCTTAGAGTTCAATGAAGAAGAATTAGATTCAATTGAATCAAGACTGAACGAAATCAATCGTTTAAAGAAGAAATATGGACAGTCCGTTGACGAAATTATTGAGCTTACAGCCAAAATTGAAGAAGAAATTGATCAAATTAAATATAAGGATACTCATCTGGAAAAGCTGGAAACAGATATGAAGGAAAAAGCGGAAGATGTTGCCTTGGAAGGAAAGCATTTACATGATTTGCGGATACATGCGGCAGACCATTTAAGGAAAGCTATACAGGAAGAGCTGAAGGACTTATATTTGGAGAAGGCTGCATTTGATGTTGATTTTGATAAAGTTCAAGGTACCGATAAGGATCCAGTGGTGAACAGCCAGCATGTCAAAATGGGACCTAATGGATATGATCAAGTCAAATTTATGATTACCACGAACCCGGGTGAACCGTTAAAAGACATTCATAAAGTCGCCAGCGGAGGAGAATTATCGCGTATTATGCTTGCATTAAAGCGAATCTTTTCAAAGCATCAGGGGGTAACCTCCGTTATATTCGATGAGGTTGATACAGGGGTTAGCGGACGAGTAGCCCAGGCAATAGCCGAAAAAATTCATGGCATATCCTCGGCCTCTCAAGTGCTTTGCATATCTCATCTGCCACAAGTTGCAGCCATGGCAGATACCCATCTTTATATTCGAAAAGAAGTAGAAGAAGATCGAACGAAGACCATTGTGGAAGAATTGAGCGTACATAGCAAGGTGGAAGAGCTGAGCCGAATGATTAGCGGAGCTGAATTAACGGAGACGACTAAGGTTCATGCAAAAGAGCTGCTTGATTTAGCAGACAAATTTAAACAGCACGCTTAAAAAAACTGCCACATGCTGGCAGTTTTTTTGCTTTCTCAGGTTTAATATCGAAATATCCAATTGTGATGGCATTTTGGTTAAGGAGAGACAAATAAGGAAAAGTTACCTTGTTTTTCTCAAGTTTGCAGGGTTTAAAACAGGTGCTCGAAGGTCACATTATAAATACAGATAAAGAAAAATTAGATATGGGTTAGGAGCGAGGAGAGTGAACTTATTGAAAGCAACAAATATAGGTCGAATCACTATAGGACTCCTGCTCCTGATAGTAATGCTAGCTCTACCGTTCTCTAAGACGGTTAACCAATATCTTTCCATACCAAAAGAAATTACTATGTTCGAGCATCAAGAACAAAGTATTCCAACCCTTGCATCTAGTGGAGTTACTGTTAAAGCAGGGGATGATATCGTTGAAGCTCAAAATGAGACGAATGCACTCATAGGCAACCAGGCAGGCGAATCCTCTGTTATGTATGATTTGGCTGGTCTTCCGATAAAGAAGGTAAATGTCGATGTGTTAGAAGACTTTAAAGTAATTCCAGGTGGTCAATCTATTGGGGTCAAGCTACACACCCTTGGAGTTTTAATTGTTGGCCATCACCTTGTCGAAACATCAAAAGGGAAAATTTCTCCTGGAGAAGATGCCAATATTGAGGTAGGAGATATCCTGCTCAAAATTAACGGTGAAAAAATAAACGACATGAAGGATGTTGCACCATTTGTGGAAGAGGCAGGGAAGAACAAAAACGATTTAGCCTTAACGATAAAACGAAATGAACAAACGATCCAAACGACACTGACGCCAACTTATGATGAGAAGGACAAAAAATACCGCATCGGTCTTTATATACGTGATTCCGCAGCAGGAATAGGTACCATGACGTTTTACCATCCTGACTCTCAAAAGTATGGGGCATTAGGACATGTGATATCGGATATGGATACGAAAAAGCCAATTGAGATTCATGAAGGAACTATCGTGCGCTCCAATGTGACCTCCATTAATAAAGGCAGTAATGGAGTTCCTGGAGAAAAGCATGCCAGATTTTCCACAGAGGAGAAACGGATTGGTTCTATTACAAGAAACAGCCCGTTTGGGATTTTTGGAAAGTTAGACAAGCAAGTGAACAATGGACTCAGAGACAATCCAATGCCTATCGCGCTCTCTCATCAGGTGAAAGAAGGACCTGCTAAAATATTGACTGTTGTAAAAGGGGAAAAGGTTAAAGAATTTGATGTGGAAATAGTTAGTACTGTTCCTCAGAAATTCCCCGCAACCAAAGGGATGATTATTAAAATTACAGATCCTGAATTATTGGAAATGACTGGCGGTATTGTACAAGGAATGAGTGGCAGTCCCATCATTCAAGATGAAAAAGTAGTAGGCGCAGTTACACACGTGTTTGTAAATGATCCAACCTCCGGGTATGGAGTGCATATCGAATGGATGCTTAGTGAAGCTGGAATTGATATTTATAAAAAAGATGAACAAGATAAAGCGAGTTAAAGGCAGGCAAAATTCCCTGTCTTTTTCTTTTTTTATTAGAACATGAAAGGACAAACAGGTTCGGATAAAGTCGGTTTTCCGATGTATTAACAATATGGACTACTGGTTTCTTATAAAAATTTTCACTTTTCTGTATGTTCTCCCTTTGTTCGCGTTGCCAATCTTAACCATCGTGTTATAATGAACATAATGGTACAGACAAAGAAAATTCGACAAACTGTTTTACCGGTGAAGGGAATGCTGCTGCTTATCGAAAATCGACGAATGATGGAGGATACTGTAGAAAACAGGATATATTCACTAATTTTTCAATATATTAAAGGGTTTTTCGAACTTGTGTCGAACAGTTTGAGTAGGAATTCGGGAGAGAAAACCGATTAAGGAGGAACTGTGGTGGAAAAAATAAAAGTGTGCTTGGCTGACGATAATAGAGAATTAGTTAATATGTTGGAGGATTATTTCGATGAACAATCAGAAATCGAAGTAATTGGTTCTGCCTACAACGGACAAGAGTGCCTAGACATGCTGGAGGAACTTGACCCAGATGTTCTAGTTTTAGATATCATTATGCCTCATGTAGATGGTCTTGCGGTATTAAGCCGTATGAAGGAGCTTGGCAAGGCAAAGCTTCCTAACGTTATTATGCTAACAGCCTTTGGTCAAGAAGAGGTAACGAAAAAGGCCGTCGATTTAGGTGCCTCCTATTTTATACTTAAGCCATTTGACTTAGATAATCTGCGTGATCATATCCAGCAAGTACATGGATTACAGCCGAAGTTTGAAAGTAGAAGCCGCATGAACAAGGAACGCAAACCAGAAAAGAAATTAAACCTGGATGCTAGTATCACAAACATCATTCATGAGATTGGGGTACCAGCACACATAAAGGGCTATATGTACCTTCGTGAGGCAATCTCTATGGTGTATAACGATATCGAATTACTTGGTTCTATTACCAAGGTACTCTATCCAGACATCGCCAAAAAGTACAACACCACAGCCTCAAGAGTGGAAAGAGCAATTCGTCATGCCATTGAAGTAGCCTGGAGCCGTGGCAACATTGACTCCATCTCCTCCTTGTTCGGCTATACGGTCTCCATGACCAAAGCAAAGCCAACTAATTCTGAGTTTATTGCCATGGTGGCGGATAAGTTACGTCTGGAGCATATGGCTGTATAGACTTAACTGAAGCAATACGTTATAGCAATAGTGCAGGTTGTCCTGATTCGTATTATAATTAGTATTCGAAAAAGCTCGGTTCATGCCGGGCTTTTTTTGTGTAGTGTGAATCCTTTAACAAATAAATGTGGTAGAGAAATAAAATATTTAGGAAAAAATAACTGACAAGTTTTGTGCTTTCATGATAAGATTATGAATTATATGAAAAGTAAAGAAGTGGTGAGAATAATGAGAGTAGCAAAATTTGGAGGCAGCTCTGTGGCGAGTGCGTCTCAACTGAAAAAAGTAGCAGATATATTGATAAGAGATACGGAACGAAAATTTGTTGTTGTGTCCGCTCCAGGCAAGCGGTTTGCGGAGGACACCAAGGTAACGGATTTGCTCATTCAACTAGGGAATTTGAGTAATAGTAATGAAGATTATCGTACAATTCTGGAATCGATATTAGCTCGATTTCAAGAAATTTTGGAGGAACTCTTCCTACCGACTACCTTAGTGGATGAGGTAAGGGATAAGCTGCAGTCCATCATGGATGGCGAAACAGTGTACACTCATAAAATGGACGCTTTGAAGGCGACTGGGGAAGATACATTAGCACAAATCCTAAGCCTATACTTAAACAGTCTTGGACATCCATCCTCTTACGTACACCCGCAGGAAGCTGGAATTATTGTAAGCGATGAACCTGGTAAGGCCCAGGTGCTTGAGGAGAGCTATGAGCGCCTATATCGTCTTCGTGATAAGGAGGGGATCCAGGTTATTCCTGGCTTTTTCGGCTACACAAAGGATAATAAGCTGATGGCTTTCCCGAGAGGTGGATCTGACATCACAGGAGCTATTGTGGCAGCTGGAGTAAAAGCTGACCTGTACGAGAACTTTACAGATGTAGATTCTGTTTACTGTGTAAATCCAAATATTGTCGATCAACCAAAAGAAATTCATGAATTAACCTATAAAGAGATGCGGGAACTTTCCTATGCTGGTTTTTCTGTGTTCCATGATGAAGCATTGATTCCAGCGTTTAAAGCAAAGATCCCTGTAAGTATCAAGAACACAAATCATCCTGATAACAGAGGAACGATGATATCTGCTTCAAGAGATTTAACGAATGGACCTGTGGTAGGGATAGCGAGTGACGCCGGATTTTTAAGCATCTATGTAAGTAAGTATTTAATGAACAGAGAGAAGGGCTTCGGCCGGCATTTACTGCAGATTTTAGAGGAAGAGGATATTTCCTTTGAGCATGCGCCTTCTGGGATTGACGACATGTCAGTTATCCTTCGGGAAAACCAGCTATCCTCTGAAAAAGAAGCAATTGTTCTGAAGCGAATTCAGGAAGAGCTTCGTGTAGATACTGTGACCATTGAGAGAGGGCTTGCGATGGTTATGATTGTTGGAGAAGGTATGAATAGCACGATTGGTGTAACGAGTAAAGCATCCACTGCATTCTCAAGCGCAGGAGTCAATATAGAAATGATTAATCAGGGTTCCTCTGAGGTATCCATGATGTTTGGTATTAAAGAAGAAGGTATCAAAGCGGCTGTACAATCGTTATATCAAACGTTTTTTGAAGCGTAAAAAAGCTGAATGTGGGTGTTCCCGCATTCAGCTTTTTCCTATTGATTGAGCTATTTCCATTAGTTCGTGTGTCGTGTGGATATCTCGTTGATGGCATTCGTTTAATAATACTTGAAACAGCTCTGCAGTCATTATGGCGTCGTTTAAAGCGTGATGCCGCCCTAGTTTCTGTATGCCTAACTCCGCGATCATTCGGTCTAACTGAGTCCGTTGGTTAGGGTATATTTGTTTCGCTATAGCCTGTGCATCAATGGTGTATGGTGTTGTAACGGGGAGCTTCCAGCGCTTCAGCATTTTTTCTACAAAGTGCATATCGAATGCTGCTGGATAGGCAACAAGAATAGAGCCTTCACAAAACTGAAGAAATTCCTGAAATGCCTTCGGAAAGCTTGGGGCATTTGCTAAATCTTCTTTAGTCAGTCCTGTTAAATCCCTTGTGCGCTTTGAGACAGGTCGAATGGGTTTAATATGCTGATGAAATCGTTGATAGGTTAATGGTTGTGTACCATTGATTCTTATAGCCCCTATCGATATAATTTCGTGCCCTAATTCTGGAAAAAGACCTGTCGTCTCTAGATCAAAAATAGTAAATGGAGCAGTTTGTATCGGCTCCTTTAACAGGCTTCTCTTTCTACGGTAATGGACCAGCGTTTCCTGTAAAGAAATATAATCATCTGTCTTGCGAAAGGGACGTTGTTTAATGGCAAAGATATATCTTTCGTATAGTACATATTTTAATATTTCCAAGTCAATAGGAAACATTTAGACCACCCGATTTCGATTATAGCTTAGCTCTAGTACTTGCTGGAGGCGTTTCGCGATTAATAGTGCTTCTCGTAATATTTTTCTGTCAGAACGGGAAAGGGAATTAATGCTAATATCGTTAGTCAGTGGACCTTCTGATTGTATCTCCTCTAAATTCTGTTCCAGCCGGAATTTTAATAGCCGGTGTAACGAGAGCTTGGCATTTTCAGCATCTCTTGGATGAAAACGCTCATTTTCCACTAATACTTCCAGCCGTTTAATGCTATTCACTTCCTCTACGCCATATTTAACGGCATAAATTCGGACAGCGTTGACAATTTGCATAATAGCAGCCTTCTTTATATTGAGCATTCTTGTTTTTCCGGTTGCAGTAATTCTTCCAAATGGTTGAATCGGAACACGGAATCGAAGCGTATCCTTCATTAATAATTGCTGAAGGTTAAGCGATCGTTCCATCCGTTTGGTTAAATAGCTCCGAAGCTCGTAGGCGAGCGTAAAGTCACCAACAATCGGTCGAAAATCCATGAAAATAGTGAAGTCTCTAATTTCTGCCGCATCCATTTTCTCCAGCCATTCATGAAGAGACGTAAACCATCCTTGCAAGGATTGCCGCCACTTCGGTTCTTTAGCCATGATACCTCCCTTACATAAGGGGTAGCCGCACTCCTCTAGCATATAGTTGATGCTCTTCGTGAATTTCGCAAAGTATTGTTCAATCTCTTCTTTATTTTCCATATGCTCATAGTTGTCTAATATAATTCCATTATCCTGATCCGTACTAAACGCTTGCTCTTTACGACCCTCGCTTCCCATTACAATAAAGCAATAGTTAATCGGGGGGGTGCCATATCCATCCTCCAGCATTTGCTGTTCTGCGAGGTGGATAATTTGATTATGAATTTCATCGTTATAGCTCGAAATAAGCTCACACACATCATAGGCCAGCATGTGGTCCTCCAGAAGTTGAGATACGAACCGTTGGAAGGAGGAGTTATACATTGGTGAGAGGCCCTTCACCTCTTCTAGTGAGCGGGCTTTTTGTACGCGATAGCGTAAATCGAAGTATATAGAATCTTGCATATTTAAGAACGAGGTTTGACGGAGCTGCCCTACTACTTTGAATCGGTTTAAAACCGGAATAATACTCGCTGGATTGTGCTTTAAATAGGATAGGGCATCGTAAATGAAGTCGCGATCTGCTACAAAATAAGGTTCTTCCTTCACATAATCCTCCACTAGACTAGTGAAATCATGGTTACGGTATGCTTTAAAGATATCCTGGTAATTCAACACACCAATCAATTCCTGCTCCTCATTACATACAATGAGACCGCCGGCTTTATATTCCTCCATCTTTTCAACAGCTTCTACTAGAGGAGTTTTAGGATTGATAAGCGTAGGCGCTTCTGCATAGGTGTCCACGCGCTGCTTAAATAATTCACGGTCGTGCTGATCCTCATTTGCATCCTTTGTTTTATATTTCACCTCATGATACAAACTTTGCATAAGGTTGCTAATGCCCTCCATAACTATTTTGGAAAAGGCTTGATTTTCAGACATAACCTCTAAGAAATTACCCTTGTTAAAGCGGAGGGTACTGGTTTCCTCGATAGCTTGTACGGAGAACTTCATCTCCCCGCTTGTGAGCATAATCATAATCCCAACAATATCTCCTGGATAGTAAAAGCGTACGGATACTTGTTGGCCATTTATTTTGTGCATAATGTTTTTAGCAAGCCCGGTCAGCACAAAATGAATGTTTATCTCCTCTTCAGGTTCATCCTCATGAAAAAGAAACTGATTGGAGGAAAAGGTTTGCAAAGATGCTCCATTGAACATTCTTTGCAGCTGGTCATCTGTTAATAAATTAAACGGGTGCTGATGTTGAAACATTTCTAAGTATTTTTCCAAAAGCTTTCCTCCTATATAGATATGTTCTGCAACGGTATGCAAATAATGGTATGAATAGCAATGTCACAGCCCGGGGCCTGATTAAAGATAGGAGGAAAGATGTATCCTCCTATCTTTCTTATTTAAAGCGTCCTTTCGTTTTACCTTGCTTCCGATCCCGGTATAAAATAAAACCGCCGATAAAAAATAAACCTAATAAAAATAATAAAAAACCGACAATAAATTGGAACCATAGACTAAAAAAAAGTGGATACTCAATGGCAAATAGCGTATCTCTCATCATTTTAATTCCTAATACAGAAAATGCACCAGGAATAAATAAAATCAGCACTGCAATCAAACGGGCCATAATAGGTCTCTCCTCATAAGTATTTCCATTGTAGTATAGCAAATTGCATGGTAAAGCGAAAAGAATATTCATGCTTGCTAATTCATGCAGGTTCCGATATAGTGAAATCATGCAAATACTTGCAAGGTGAGGATGCGGATGAAAAGAGTACTTGTGGTTGGTGGCGGTAAAGGTGGAACAGCTCTTCTAACCCTGTTAAGCGGTACAGAGAAGATGGATATCGTAGCTGTCATTGATATAAAAGAGGATGCTCCTGGTATTCGGTTAGCGAAGGAAAAAGGGATTCAGACGGGCCAAAATTGGAAGGTGTGGCTTCAGCATGATATTGACATTGTCATTGAAGCAACCGGAGATGAGGAAGTATTTGAAGAGCTGCTTCAGGCAAGGTCTAAGAAAACTGTAGTAATCCCTGGCTCTGTAGCTTACATTACCTCGGAGCTGTTAGAAGAGAAGAACAGCTTATTGTCCGCATTAAAACGACAAACGGACAATCAAGAGCTTATTTTGAATTCCATACATGATGGCATGGTTGTCATTGATGCTAATGAGCAGGTGACATTTGTCAATCGAAGTGCGGAAAGAATTTTAGATGTGAAGAAAGAGCAAGCAAAAGAAAAAAGCATCCAAGAGCTAATCCCATCGACAAGATTACCTGCGGTTATGAAGGTGCGCCGTAAAGAAGTAAACCAAAAGCTAATTCTTGAGAATGGCCGCAAGATTGTGACAACTAGAATCCCATTAATTGGCGCTGAAAATGAAATGATGGGAGCCTTCTCGGTTTTCAAGGATATTACCGAAGTCGTAAATTTAGCGGAAGAGATTACGGACTTAAAAGAAGTAAAAACGATGCTAGAAGCAATCATTCATTCTTCAGAAGAGGCGATATCTGTTGTGGATGAGCATGGTATGGGCATCATGATCAATCCTGCCTATAGTCGTATTACTGGTTTGACTGAAAAAGACATTGTTGGAAAGCCGGCGACGGTAGATATTTCAGAAGGGGAGAGTATGCACTTGCGGGTGCTGAAAACAAGACGACCTGTGCGGGGAGTTCGCATGAGCGTCGGCCCATCGAAAAAAGAAGTTCTGGTCAATGTAGCCCCAGTGATTGTAGACGGAAAGCTCAAAGGTAGTGTAGGTGTTCTGCATGATGTTTCAGAGATACAATCCCTGACGAGTGAGCTTCGGAAAGCACGGCAGATTATTCGAAACCTCGAGGCTAAATATACGTTCCATGACATTATCGGACAATCCCAAGAAATGCTGCTCGCTCTTGAACAAGCGAAGGTTGGAGCGAAAACGCCGGCCACGGTGCTCTTAAGAGGAGAGTCTGGTACAGGGAAGGAATTGTTTGCCCATGCCATTCATAACGAGAGTACACGGAGACATAATAAATTTATTCGTGTCAATTGTGCATCCATAGCTGAATCACTTCTTGAAAGTGAATTGTTTGGCTATGAAGAAGGGGCCTTCTCGGGAGCCAAGCGAGGTGGGAAGCGAGGCTTGTTTGAGGAAGCGAACAATGGAAGTATTTTTTTAGATGAAATTGGAGAGCTGTCCTTAAATATGCAGGCTAAGTTGTTGCGGGCATTGCAGGAGCAGGAAATTGTTCGTGTAGGTGGAACGAAGCCGGTCAACATTGATGTAAGAATTATCGCAGCAACAAATGTTAATTTAGAGAAGGCGATTATGAATCGAGCTTTTCGAGAAGACTTATACTACCGCTTAAACCGGCTCCCTATCTTTATTCCTTCATTGAAAGAGCGGAGGTCAGATATTCCTCTTCTCGTCAATCATCTTATTCAAAAGCTGAATCAGGAATATGGAAGGAATGTAAATGAAGTGGATGAGCAAGCAATGGACTATTTAAAGGCGTATGACTGGCCTGGAAATGTGAGAGAATTAGAGAATATTATTGGTCGCGCTATGATTTATATGACGATGCATGAAGAAGAGGTAAAGCTCAGTCATATACCGGAGCTATGGAATCATCCGAAAAACGTAGATCTAAAGGAACCTACAAGTGTCGAAGGCTGGAATGGTAAAGCGTTGCAGGAAACCCTTGATTCTTTTGAAAAGAAGGTGCTTTTGGAAGCGTATCGCTATAATCAATTTAACAAAACGCGAACAGCAGAAAGTCTCGGGATATCGATTCGTAATTTGTATTACAAGCTGGAAAAGTACGAAATTGACAAGAATAGCATGCAAGATTTTTCATAGCATGCAATTTATTGCAAGGTGTAAAACGCTGAAATAAAGCGCTTTCAAATATAAAGACTTTGGCACGCTTTTTGCATATGTAAATGGTGAACCATGTATGGAAGGGGTTAGAAATGAAATTAGAGCAGTTACTCTCCAAAGTAGATAAACAACATAAAAAACGAGTAGCTATCGCACAAGCAGCTGATGAAGGGGTTTTGAAAGCTGTTCAGCTTGCGTTAGGTCATGAACTTGCCAATTTTACATTGGTTGGGGATGTGGACCAAATCCAGCGCATAGCAGCATCGATTGATTTGGACGTGACAAGAGATGAAATAGAGCTTCTATCTGTTCCAGATATCAACAATACAGCAACAGAGGCAGTACAAGCTGTATCATCTGGAAATGCGGATGTAGTGATGAAAGGTAACATAGAGACAAAAATGGTGCTAAAAGCGGTGTTAAATAAAGAATATGGCATACGAGGGCGTAATGTCCTATCCCATGTTGCTGTGTTTGAAGTACCCGACCGTGATACGTTTACGATTCTAACCGATTCTGGTATGAACATAGAGCCTTCCCTAGAGGAAAAAGCACAAATTATTTCTAATGCAGTACAGGTGGCCCATGCAATTGGAATAGAAATGCCAAAAGTAGCTCCGCTGGCGGCAGTAGAAGTGGTGAACACCGCAATGTCTGCTACCGTGGATGGTGCTACCCTTTCCCAAATGCAAAGGCGCGGTCAAATTAAGGGCTGCATCGTCGATGGTCCGCTGGCATTTGATAACGCCGTATCCATCGAAGCGGCTGAGCAAAAAGGGATTCAATCTGAGGTTGCAGGTAGAGCTGATATATTACTTGCTCCTTCCATTGAAGTGGCTAATGCACTTTATAAATCTTTTATATATTTTGCCAAGGCACAGGTAGCAGGCGTCATTAGTGGAGCGAAAGCACCGATTGTCTTAACCTCTCGCGCTGATACAGCAGAGAGTAAATTATATTCATTAGCCTTAGCGTTACTTACATCTGAAAGATCATAGAGGAGGAAAACAATAATGGAGATTTTTAACTATATGAAAGAGTATGACTACGAGCAATTACTATTTTGTCAGGATGAACAATCTGGGCTGAAGGCAATTATCGCGATTCATGATACTACGCTTGGCCCTGCTCTTGGCGGGACGAGAATGTGGACTTATGCTTCTGAAGAGGATGCCATTGTAGATGCTCTTCGTTTGGCAAAGGGAATGACTTATAAAAATGCCGCTGCAGGCTTAAATCTTGGTGGAGGAAAAACAGTCATCATCGGGGATCCTAAGCAAGATAAAAACGAAGAGATGTTCCGTGCATTCGGCCGGTTTATTCAAGGCTTAAATGGCCGCTATATTACTGCGGAGGATGTAGGAACAACCGTGTACGACATGGATACTATTCATGAGGAAACCGATTATGTAACAGGGATCTCGCCTGCTTTTGGTTCTTCTGGTAACCCATCACCTGTAACAGCTTATGGGGTATATCGTGGCATGAAAGCTGCTGCAATGGAAGCCTTTGGTTCTGATAATCTAGAGGGTAAAGTAGTAGCGGTTCAGGGTGTGGGAAATGTTGCCTACAACCTATGTAAGCATCTGCATGACGAAGGTGCACAGCTTATTGTTACGGATATTAACAAGGAAGCCGTAAATCGCGCAGTAGAAGAGTTTGGCGCTAAAGCAGTCGATACAGAAGATATATATAGTGTTGATTGTGATATTTATGCTCCTTGTGCGCTAGGGGCAACTATTAACGACGATACCATCCCTCAATTAAAGGCTAAAGTAATTGCAGGAGCTGCTAATAATCAGCTGAAAGAAACAACTCATGGAGACCGTATCCATGAAATGGGTATCGTTTATACACCTGATTACGTTATTAATTCCGGCGGGGTAATTAACGTTGCTGATGAGCTGTACGGCTACAACCGTGAGCGTGCGATGAAGCGCGTGGAAGCTATTTATGACAATGTCAGCCGCGTATTTGAGATTGCACGTCGTGACAATATCCCAACATATAAAGCAGCAGACCGTATGGCAGAGGAGCGTATTGAGAAAATGCGTAAGACAAAGAGCACCTTTTTGCAAAATGGTCATAACATTTTAAGCCGTCGCTAAACGGAACAAGTCATTGGAGGTAATGATGATGCACACACAATCTTTTCGAACTCTAGTGATTAATCCTGGATCTACATCTACGAAAATCGGTGTTTTTGCAGATGAACAGTGTATCTTTGAAGAAACCATCCGGCATAAAACAGAGGAAACCTCTCAGTATAACCGTATCATAGACCAATTTGAATTTCGGAAAAGAACGATTGTTGATGCTCTCGACCATGAGGGCATCAACATCTCCAAATTAGATTCGGTTTGTGCGCGAGGAGGGCTGCTTCGACCGATTGAAGGTGGGACCTATTTGGTTAATGAAGATATGCTTCATGATTTGAAAATTGGCTATAATGGAGAACATGCCTCCAACCTTGGCGGTATTATAGCTAAGGAAATAGCCAACGGATTAAATATCCCTGCCTTTATCGTAGATCCGGTTGTAGTAGATGAATTGGATGCGATTGCTAGGTTTTCTGGCGTACCTGAAATTCCGAGGAAAAGTATTTTCCATGCCCTTAACCAAAAAGCGGTAGCAAGAAAAGTGGCAGAGGATTTAGAGAGACCGTATGACCAATTGAATATAATCGTAACCCATATGGGCGGAGGTATTACGGTTGGTGCCCATAAAGAAGGCAAGGTTATTGATGTGAATAATGGTCTCCATGGAGATGGTCCTTATTCCCCTGAACGAGCTGGAACCGTCCCAGCTGGAGACCTTGTTTCTATGTGCTTTTCAGGAGAGTATTATAAAGAAGAAATTATGAAAAAGCTAGTTGGACAGGGTGGATTAATGGCATATCTCGAGACCAATGATGCTTTAGACGTGGAAAAGCGAATCGAAGCCGGCGACGAGGTAGCTAGAGAGGTATATGACGCTATGGCCTATCAAATTGCCAAGGAAATCGGCTCCATGAGTTCCGTTCTTCACGGCAAGGTGGATGCGATTGCTTTAACTGGTGGACTAGCTTATGGTAAAGAATTCGTGTCAATGATCACAGAAAGAGTAAACTGGATTGCTGACTGTCTTATATATCCGGGAGAAAATGAACTACAAGCACTGAATGAAGGAGCATTACGTGTGCTTCGAGAAGTAGAGCAACCTAAAACATATCCTAACCCTATTGGGTGAAAGGAGAAAAACTATGGCAGAAGAGTATGATTTAGTAGTTCTCGGTGGCGGAACAGGAGGTTATGTAGCAGCTGTTCGCGCATCACAGCTAGGTTTGAAAACAGCTATCGTGGAAAGCGGAAAGCTTGGAGGAACGTGTCTTCATAGAGGTTGTATTCCATCTAAAGCGTTGCTTAGGAGTGCTGAAGTCTTTAAGCAAACGAAGGAAGCAGATACATATGGGGTAGAAACGACCGAGCCTACGTTAAACTTTTTGAAAGTTCAGGAACGCAAGCAATCCATTGTTGATACCTTACATAAAGGTGTCGAAGGGTTAATGAAAAAAGGGAAAATTGATGTGTATGAAGGGTATGGACGGATACTTGGACCAAGCATTTTCTCCCCTTCAGCCGGGACCATTTCTGTTGAACTGAATAACGGGGAAGAAAATCCGATGCTTATCCCTAAAAATGTACTCATAGCAACAGGTTCAAGTCCACGTACTCTAGGTTTTGATGTGGATGAATCGTATGTGATGACCTCTGACGAAGCGTTGAGTATGCAAGAATTACCGAACTCCATTGTCATCGTTGGAGGCGGAGTTATCGGAATAGAATGGGCATCCATGCTTTCTGATTTTGGCGTAGAAGTAACCGTACTGGAATATACAGAGCGTATATTGCCTACTGAAGATCATGAAATTGCCAAGGAAATGACCCGTCTAATGAAGAAAAAAGGGGTTAAACTGGTTACAGGTGCGAAGGTGCTGCCTGAAACCTTAAAGAAAGACAATGGAATTGAAGTCCAGGCTGAGCATAAAGGCGAGACGAAATCATATGCAGCGGACAGGATGCTTGTGTCAGTAGGACGATCTCCTAATGTGAAGAATATTGGTCTTGAAAACACGGATATTCAAGTCGAGAATGGTGCTATCGTAACGAATGAATTTTATCAGACGAAGGAATCTCACATTTATGCTATTGGGGATGTAATTGGCGGCATGCAGCTTGCGCACGTCGCTTCTCATGAAGGCATAACAGCTGTAGAGCATATGGCCGACCAAAACCCTCATTCTATGGATATGAATCAGGTTCCATCCTGCATTTATTCCAATCCAGAGGTTGCGAGTGTTGGGCTGACAGAGGAACAAGCTAAGGAGCAAGGCTATAAGGTGAAAAAGGGCAAGTTCTCTTTTAAAGCCATAGGTAAAGCACTTGTTTATGGTGAATCAGATGGGTTTGTCAAAATTATTTCCAATGAGGAAAATAATGATCTTTTAGGAGTCCACATGATTGGACCGCATGTGACAGATATGATTTCAGAGGCCGGGCTGGCTATGGTATTAGACGCAACGCCATGGGAAATTTCAGAAAGCATCCATCCACATCCGACACTGTCAGAGGTAATGGGGGAAGCAGCTTTAGCAGTGGATGGAAAACAAATTCACGGATAATAAGGAGGGACTATGATGGCTGAAAATCGCCACGACCAATTAGGTCTTTCAGATGAACAAGTGTTAGACATGTATCGCACGATGCTACTGGCCAGAAAAATAGATGAACGGATGTGGTTATTAAACCGATCCGGTAAAATACCGTTCGTTATTTCCTGTCAGGGTCAGGAAGCTGCACAAGTAGGGGCTTCCTACGCACTAGACAGGGAAAAAGACTACGTAGCACCATATTATCGAGACATGGGTGTTGTATTATCCTTTGGTATGACAGCACAGGATTTAATGCTGTCTGGATTTGCGAAAGCTGAGGATCCAAACTCAGGTGGACGCCAAATGCCAGGTCACTTTGGACAAAAGAAGAACAGAATTATTACGGGCTCTTCACCTGTAACAACACAGGTTCCTCATGCAGTTGGGTTTGCTTTAGCATCGAAAATGCAGCAAAAGGACTTTGTTACCCTGACAACATTAGGGGAAGGGTCATCCAACCAAGGAGATTTCCATGAAGCATTAAACTTTGCAGGCGTTCATAAGCTCCCTGTTATTACCATGGTAGAGAATAATAAATACGCCATATCCGTACCCGTTGAAAAGCAAATTGCCTGTGAGAAGGTTTCTGATCGAGCTCAAGGCTATGGCATGCCAGGGTACACTGTCGATGGAAATGATCCTCTAGCAGTTTATGAAGCAGTGAAGGAAGCGGCAGATCGTGCAAGAAATGGCGAAGGTCCTACGTTGATTGAAACTGTATCGTATCGATTAACAGCCCATTCCAGTGATGATGATGACCGTACTTATCGGGAAAGAGAAGAGGTTGAGGAAGCGAAGAAAAAAGATTCGCTAATCACCTTTAAGGCATACCTTCAAGAAGTTGGTGTTTTAACAGAAGAGAAGGAACAACAGCTGGAGGAAGAGCTGAAGAAACTAATTAATGATGCAACTGACTATGCAGAAAACGCCCCTTATGCGGAACCAGAGAGTGCTCTGAAGTACGTATATGCGGCGAAAGAGTAAGGAGGCGAAGATTATGCCAGTAATGTCCTATATCCAAGCCATAACTAAAGCGCTTCATGAAGAGATGGCTCGTGATGATAAAGTTTACGTCCTAGGGGAAGACGTTGGTAAGCGCGGAGGAGTCTTCCGCGCGACGGATGGGTTATATGATGAATTTGGTGAAGCTCGAGTTATTGATACCCCACTTGCTGAATCTGCTATTGCCGGTGTTGGAATTGGATCAGCTATGTATGGGCTGCGTCCAGTAGCAGAAATGCAATTTGCTGACTTTATTATGCCTGCGGTGAACCAGATTTTATCTGAAGCTGCAAAAATCCGCTATCGCTCTAATAACGATTGGCATACGCCAATCACTATTCGCGCCCCTTATGGTGGTGGAGTGCATGGTGCATTGTATCACTCGCAGTCAGTTGAAGCAGTGTTTGCAAACACACCAGGTCTCAAGATCGTTATGCCGTCAAACCCATATGATGCGAAAGGGTTACTGAAGGCTGCTATACGTGATGACGATCCTGTCCTGTTTTTTGAACATAAACGCGCCTATCGTCTGATTAAAGGTGAGGTACCTGAAGAAGATTATACATTGCCAATTGGGAAAGCGGATGTAAAGCGAGAAGGGTCTGACATTACGGTTATTACGTACGGATTATGTGTGAATTTTGCCCTTCAAGCAGCAGAAAAACTGGCTGAGGATGACATTGACGCCCATATACTCGACCTTCGTACCGTTTATCCCCTTGATAAAGAAGCAATCATTGAAGCAGCCAAGAAAACTGGGAAGGTATTGCTTATTACTGAGGACAACCTAGAGGGAAGCATCATTGGAGAAGTCTCCGCCATAGTAGCAGAGAACTGTCTCTTTGACCTAGATGCACCAATTAAGCGTCTGGCGGGACCAGATGTACCATCGATGCCGTATGCACCAACGATGGAAAAATACTTTATGATGAATCCTGATAAAGTGGAGAAAGCCATGCGTGATTTAGCTGAATTTTAATAGGTTAAGGAGGGTTTGGAATGGCGAAAGAAAAAATTAATATGCCTCAGCTCGGAGAGAGTGTAACGGAGGGGACGATTAGTTCCTGGCTTGTCTCAGTTGGAGACACCATCGAGAAATACGACCCGATTGCTGAGGTTATGACCGATAAAGTGAATGCAGAAGTCCCATCCTCTTATTCTGGTAAGATTGTAGAATTAGTAGCCCAAGAAGGGGACACCATCGAGGTTGGAGAGCTAATGTGCTATATCGAAACAGAAGAAGCAGGTGCAGAGGAAGAAGGTTCTTCCACAGAGGATAAGCCAGAAGCACCTGTGGAGAAAGAGCCTGTAGCGGAGCAGGAAGCTGAGGAAGATAAGCCAATGAAAAAACGCTATTCTCCTGCAGTGCTAACCATGGCACAAGAAAACGACATTGACTTACAACAAGTAAAAGGGTCAGGACGCGGCGGTCGAATAACCCGCAAAGATATTGAGAAGATCATCGAATCTGGTGAAATTCCTAAAGAAGCGGCACCACCTAAAGAAGAACCAGCCCAAACGGAACAGCCCACTACTGCACAACCAGCTGCTGAAAAGCAACAAACAAAAGCACCAGCTGCTCCACAACCGTCTGCTCAGGCAGGTGATGTGGAAATCCCGGTTACAGGTGTACGCAAATTAATTGCACAAAATATGGTCAAATCCAAAACGGAAATCCCGCATGCCTGGATGATGGTCGAAGTAGACGTAACCAATATGGTGGAAATGCGAAACTCGCTGAAAGAAGAATTCAAGCAAAAAGAAGGCTTCAGTCTTACCTTCTTCTCGTTCTTTGTAAAAGCAGTTGCGCAGGCACTGAAAGAATACCCAGAGCTTAACAGCACATGGGCAGGTGATAAAATCATCCAACGCAAGGATATAAACTTAAACATCGCCGTTGCAAAAGATAATGAGCTATTCGTGCCTGTTATCAAAAATGCAGATGACAAAAGTATTAAAGGTATCGCCAAGGACATTACAGAGCTTGCCAACAAAGCTAGAAATGGTAAGTTGACTAACGACGATATGAAAGGTGGAACGTTTACAGTCAACAACACAGGCTCCTTTGGCTCTGTTCAGTCCATGGGCGTAATCAATCCACCACAATCTGCTATTCTGCAGGTAGAGTCCATTGTGAAGCGTCCTGTCTTCATGAACGGCATGTTCGCCGCTCGAGACATGGTGAACCTGTGCCTGTCTCTTGATCATCGTGTCCTAGATGGATTAATCGTTGGCAACTTCTTAGCCCGCGTGAAAGAAATATTAGAGAACATGACAAAAGACAACACTTCCATTTATTAAGACAGCATGGCAGAAAGCGCTGGAGCATGGCGGTAATCTCTCAGCCCTCCTGTCCATAAGTATTATAAAAAAAGCTATCCATCTGTATGCAACATACAAGTGGATAGCTTTTTAATGGTCTTCTATTGTATTACGCGATGCCAATCATGCCAAGCAAGATTCCAACTACCATGGCAATCATAGGGATGATGAGTCCCACAAATAAGATGTCTTTGTAAGAGTCTTTGTGCGTCATACCAGTAATGGCAAAAACAGTTAGGAGTGCTCCGTTATGAGGCAGAATAGATGCCCCAGAGGCGACGGCTGTGACACGGTGGAGAATCTCAGGGTTCATGCCAATGTCAAGTGCACGCTGATAATATTCAGATCCAAGCGCGTTAAGGGTAATATTCATCCCACCTGAAGCTGAGCCTGTAATCATAGCAAGAACCTGTGTAGCAATTGCGTCTGAGAATAACAGTCCGCCTTTCATATTTAGAAGTGCTTCTTTGATTGCAGGAAAGGCTGGAGCATTTTTAACTATGGCACCAAAACCTACTGCGGCACCCGTATTTACAACTGCAGTAACTGCACCCTTTGCGCCGTCATTCATAGCGCCAACAAAACTGCGGAATACGGATAGATTCAATAATAAAATAAGGGCAATACCAATAAATAGAGCTTTAACCATTTCTAGGTTAAATAAATTAATACTAATAACAACAGATAATAGGGGTAAGTAGGATAACCAGACATTTGGCTGTCGGTCTTTCGTGTCTTGTTTCCCTTCATTTGGCTCTGTAAATGTTTCACCATTATTAGTTAATTTGTTCGCACGGTAGGATAAATAGAAATATCCACCTACAGCCATAATAAGTCCTGTTACAATGCCGATTATAGGAGCTGCAAGCATGGTTGTTTCAAAATACTCCGTCGGAATATAGTTTTGAACCTGCGCTGTACCCGGTAGGGCTGTCATTGTGAAGGTGAATGCACCTAGCACTACCGTTCCGGGAATGAGCTTTCTACTGATATCTGCCTCTCGAAATAAATTAATAGATAAAGGATACATAACAAAAACAACCACAAATAGGCTTACTCCGCCATATGTCAGAATGGCTGCCCCAAGCAGTACTCCTAAAATAGCGCGCTGCTCTCCGACTACCTTTGTAATAGATTCTGCTACAGATTTTGCGCTTCCTGTCACTTCCATTAATTTACCGAAAATAGCACCAAACATGAAGACAGGAAAGAAATCCTGTGCAAAATCAGCGAATCCTTTCATGAAATCTCCAGTAAATGCTTCAAATACGTTCATACCAGATAAAATCGCTACGATGGCACCGGCAATGGGAGCAATCCATAAAATCGACCACCCAAGATAAGCCATTATCATGAGAGCGATTAGTCCAACTAAAATTGATAGCATATCGTCTGCCTCCTCTTGATAGTAATAAAATTTTTATATGAATTAAGAAACACCACGCCTAATGGTATACCTGTCTTGGCTGGTGGTAAATCCTCATGCACCTATTTAAAGAAAGTTCTATAATTCTTAATTCGACTAATATTAAAAATTTTATATGTAAGATTTAATTATTTGGAATTGGGGGTATATCTGTTCTAGAATGTACTTTGTACCTAAGAGGAAATATATACTATCAATCTAGTAGAACTACAGGAGGTTTCCATTATGGTAAACAATCAAATTGTATTTATTACTGGTTCCGCGCGAGGAATTGGCTATCAAATTGGAGAGGTATTCGCACAAAATGGAGCGAAGGTCGTCCTTTCTGATGTAAACGAAGATGGCGTCCAAGAAGCAGCTAAAACTCTTCAGGATAAAGGGTATGAAGCGAAAGGGATTAAAGCTGACGTAACGAATGAAGCTGAATTAAAAGCAGCCATTGACGAAACAGTTGAAACCTTTGGTCGACTAGATGTACTCATTAATAACGCTGGTTTACAGCACGTATCTCCAATTGAAGAATTCCCAACGGAAAAGTTTAAATTGATGCAGGATATTATGCTGACAGCCCCATTCATCGCTACAAAGCACGCAATGCCTATCATGAAGGAACAGGGCTATGGCCGGATCATTAATATGGCATCTATTAATGGGCTTATTGGATTCTCTGGAAAAGCAGCCTATAATAGCGCTAAGCATGGTGTTATTGGACTTACAAAAGTTGCAGCTCTAGAAGCGGCTGAATATGGTGTAACGGTTAATGCAGTTGCACCAGGTTATGTAGATACTCCACTCGTTAGAGGCCAGCTAGAGGATCTAGCGAAAGATCGTGGAGTAGAATTAGAAAAGGTTCTAGAAGAGGTTATCTATCCACTTGTTCCGCAGAAGCGTTTGTTAGAAGTAGAGGAAATAGCCGATTATACGATGTTCCTTGCTAGTGAAAAAGCGAAAAGTGTAACTGGACAAGCAATCGTCATAGATGGTGGGTACACTGCACAATAAGATAGATTTCGCGAAACCCCGTGGGCGTAGTATCCCATGGGGTTTTTGTTATGTTGATAAAAGGATTATATTAAAATGATTATTAAAAAATAATCAATAAAACAAGTTTTAGAAAATAATGAAAGGGAATGAAAATTAAAGAAAAGATTACATATGATAGGAGGAAACTCAATATGAGTGATAAAGAAAACCAGAGCAAGAAAGTGGAGCAGCTGGAGCAGTTTAAAGTAAATGATAAAGATAAATACATGACGACAAACCAGGGGCTAAAAGTGAGTGAAGACGAATTTTCCTTAAAAGCAGGAGAGCGTGGTCCTACCTTGATGGAAGATTTTCATTTTCGTGAAAAAATGACTCACTTTGACCATGAACGTATTCCTGAGCGTGCGGTTCATGCTAGAGGTTCCGCAGCACATGGTGTATTTGAACTATATGAATCTATCGAGGAATATACAAAAGCAGGATTTCTAACAGATACATCGAGACAAACACCGGTATTTGTGCGCTTTTCTACTGTTGCTGGTTCTAAGGGATCTCCTGATACAGCTCGAGATGTACGTGGCTTTGCGACGAAATTTTACACAGATGAAGGTAATTTCGATTTAGTTGGGAACAATATGCCGATATTCTTCATCCAGGATGCTATTAAATTTCCTGACTTAATTCATGCTGTCAAACCAGAACCAAATAGTGGTATTCCGCAAGCTGCTTCTGCTCATGACACATTTTGGGATTTCGTAGCAAATAATCAGGAATCTGCCCATATGTCTATCTGGGCTATGTCCGATCGTGCTTTGCCAAGAAGCTATCGTATGATGGAAGGCTTTGGAGTGCATACATTCCGTTTAGTTAATGAAAAAGGGGAAGCACATTTTGTGAAATTTCATTGGAAGCCTGTCCTAGGTACTCATTCTATTGTTTGGGATGAAGCACAGAAATTAGGAGGTAAAAATACAGACTTCCACCGTGAGGATTTATATACTGCCATCGAGCAAGGGGATTATCCAGAATATGAACTAGGCGTACAAATTATTAAAGAAGAAGATGAGTTCAGCTTCGATTTTGATATTCTGGACCCTACTAAGGTGTGGCCAGAAGAAGAAGTACCAGTACAAATTATTGGGAAAATGACTCTCAATCAGAACGTGGATAATTTCTTCGCTGAAACAGAACAAGTAGCATTTCACCCTGGACACGTAGTTCCTGGCATTGATTTTTCCAATGACCCACTACTGCAAGGGAGATTGTTCTCTTATACAGATACGCAGTTAACCCGTCTTGGTGGACCAAATTTTCATGAGATTCCGATTAACAGACCTAAATGCCCATTTCATAATAACCAACGGGATGGAATGCACCGAATGACTATTAATAAAGGCTCTGTAGCCTATCATAATAATTCATTAGCTGATAATACACCAGCCCCTGCATCAGAGGAAGAAGGCGGATATGTTCATTATCAGGAAAAAGTGGAAGGGAAGAAAATTCGGGCACGAAGTGAAAGCTTCAAAGATCACTTTAGTCAAGCTACTCTATTCTGGAACAGTATGGCTGACCATGAAAAAGAGCATATCATTAACGCATACAGTTTTGAGCTAGGTAAAGTAGTAAGTGAATCAGTACAGCAACAGGTAGTGAATATGCTTGCCCATATTAATCTACATTTGGCACAATCAGTTGCGGAGAATATTGGAGTTTCCAAACCAACGGAAGGCGGCTCTTCTGTGACAAAATGTTCTCCAGCACTTAGCCAGACGACTACGAAGTACACTCTTCAATCTCGTGCCGTTGCAGTAATCGTAGACGATGGCTTCCAAGGTCAAGAAGTACATGATATTCTTGTTGACTTGAAGAATAAAGGAGTAAATCCTCACATTATTAGTGACAAGCTAGGTGTGAAAGAAGGTAAAGATGGCGTGAAAGTGGAAGTGGATGCAACATTCCTCACAGCTGAATCTGTACTCTTTGATGCTATTTATGTAGCAAGCGGTGAACAGAGTAACAAGAAATTCAAGCAAGATGCTACGTATTTTGTGCAGGAGGCTTTCTCCCATTTCAAACCAATAGCAGCAACTCATGATGGAAAACAGCTGTTATCCAATGCCGGAGTATCTAATGCCAAAGGAGTTGTAACAGAAGACGATAAACAAGCATTCGTTACGCAGTTTGCAGAAGCTATCAAGTCCCACCGATTCTTTGACAGAGAGCTCGTATAAGTTTATAAAAGAGTAGTTCAACAACGACCTGGGCAAAAGCCTAGGTCGTTTTTTTGTGACGATTCCAGACCTTGTTGAGATTAGGTTAATGAAGATAATGGTGAGATAGGGAAGGCCATAGGTTCGAGGTAGTTTAAGGAATGGGTCCTATGTATTTGTCATAGAGTATCTGGATTTTTTAACATTTTCTAAACTAATATAGAAAGTGACAAAAATAATAAACATTATGTACAATATATATTGCAAAAAGTTAAATATAAAGTATAATACATAATATGTAAACCGAATATGTTACTTAAAGACATTTAAAGGGGGAGAAACAATGTGGTTTCGTAACAAACAGCAGGATGAAAGAATTGTAAACCTGCAAAATAAGATTTATCGAGAAATATATGTAATAATTATTGCTATATGTCTATTGTCATCTGGGTACAAGCTTCTAGTAAGCAACAATCCGAATGAACATGCAACTACGGAAATAATTATCCTAGCTGCAAGTAGTGTGTACTATTTGGTGAGGTCGGCAATGCTAGGGATATTGTCAGATGAGGTAGAATTACATGATAGGACAAATAAGCTGAATATGAATACGAAGACCGTCATATTCAGTGTTTTCATAGGGGTATTCCTTGCGTTAGTGTTTGCAACAACGAATTCCATCCTATTTTCAGATACTAGATCGGAATTGGTGTACTATTTCTTAATTGTGTTCTTTGGAACTTTAGCTTTTTATCTTCCTGTAATGTTTTTAATAATAGTATTACCATACGGTTTAGCTAAACGAAAAAGTGATGCGGTAAATACGAGTGCTACAGAAGAGCAGGATGACGATATAGAGCATAAGCGGTGATGGATAAAATGAAAAATAAAAAATTGAAAATGGCTCGAGTAGAACATGATTTATCACAGCAGCAGCTGGCAGAGAAGGTGGGAGTTTCTAGACAAACCATTGGATTAATTGAAGTGGGGAAATACAATCCTACCTTGCAGCTGTGTCTTTCTATTTGTAAGACGTTAAATAAGACATTGGATGACCTATTTTGGGATGAGTAATGAATAGGGAAGCGGCCTATGAGACAAAAGGCTGCTTTTTTGTTTATAAACGGTTTGGGACTAGTCATTACAAGCTTGTTTCGATAAGATGATGGTTAATGGAAATAGTTACTATTAGTCGATTTCCTATAATTACTTTATCCATTTTACACTGAAGGTGGGAATACATATGAAATTTAAAATCATCAGTAGTATGTTAGGGATTATAGCAGTTTGTTCCATTTCAAGCTGGGTATGGGACTATCCATGGCTTCATTTTATTTCTCTAGGTGCTACTATTGTTGGAATTTGTACCATGCAATGGGAGGAAATTAGAAAGCTGCGAATATGGCAAGTAGGGGCGATCTTACTTATCTTTATGGCTGGTGTAGCAATTACCACGGCTGGGGTTATGGGTGTGAATGGCCTCATTGCTACAATGATTCCTTTTGAATGGCTGACATGGCTTTTGTCGATGATTTGGACTATCTTGTTTTTGTTAGGGATTACAGTACTTTTGAATAAAGTGGTTAAAAGTATTGTTTATAAAAGAAAATGGAGCCAAAAAGTGCCTTCCTGACCTATTTTATTCAACTTAATGAATAGGTGTATAGTGAATAGTAATATATATCCATTTCTAAGTCTGTGATGTAGTGCTTAGGAATGGATTTCTTTTTTTCTTTAATTTATTGATTATTTCGACAATTTTTTTCAACGAATTCTATTATACTTATTTCGTGCTCCGAAATAGTTGGAAGGAGGGAAGAATAGGAGCTATAAAATACCGGAGGTGGATGTATTTGATGAATAGAAAGTATGCTAGTGTCGGGCTTATTTTCGTATTAATGTTAGCTGCGCTATTCCCTTATGGACCTTCTTCAAAGCTTACTGCTAGTACGACTAAGTCGGAAAAAATCGTGGAAGAGAAGGCGGACCTGGTTCGTATTCATTTGGAGGATCGGGATGAGCTTGACAAGTTAATAGCAACTGGGGCAGATGTGATGGAACATTTACATGAACATGGGGATGGCTATGAAATGGATGTATTAGTTACTCCATCACAGCTTAAAGACTTACAAGAGCAAGGGTTTGAAACCACCACGGTCACTACGAAAGAAGAGATAAATAAAATTAAGAAGGAAAGAGAGCAGGCTGCGGAAAAGGAAGCCGAATTACTTTCTACTGTTGACCGTGTAGATGTTATTCGAGCAGATTATTTTACAAATCAAGATGGGTCATTTCTATACGTCGAGGCGAAAACTAGTGCAGGTGATGCTGCCAGTGTTGCTTTAACTGGCTCTTGGGATAAAGGTGCTGGCACAAAAATAGGTGACGGAGGAAGTGCCACGCTGTCGAGAAAATCAGATGAAAATACGTATATGTATCATTCTTTTCTAGTACCTGTTGACTATAGACCAGATAAGGTGAAAATATCCAGTAATCTTGGTGGCTTTTCCACTCATGAAGTGAATAATTGGCTTGGAGATGGAAAGCCAGTGAAGGATGATCACTATGCCACCGGATTTATTGACCACTATATGACTCCTACTGAAATAACTAATCGAATGGAACAATTAGCAAGAGAGTTCCCTAAGTTGGCTGAGATTATTGAGATGCCATATAAAACAAATGGGTATCGGAGGCATAGTCAAGCTATTCTTGGTGAGCAAACAGACACTGCCGTTGTGGTAACATCCAAATCCTACGGGCATGAAGGTGGAAATGATATTAAAGTGACTCACCAAGCTTCTGAAAAAGCGGATGCTCCGTTATCTATACAGGTTAACAGTAATCACATCATAGTTAACCTTGCAACTGATAAGGATGGAAAGGCAATTAGCACAGCTAATGATGTAGTAAAGGGAATAAATGAGAATGCCAGCGATTTAGTAGAAGCTTCTACATATCGCGACAATGAAGGAAAAGGGATCGCTGAAGAGGTGGAGTCTACACTAACAGATAGCTTAAGTGCTCCTGATGAAGTAACCCATGACCCTTATCTGGTTAAAGCTATTAGAATAGGAAAACAGCGGGATGGTTCAAAGGTTGGCGTTTTAGCCTATTCCCAAGAACACGCTAGAGAATGGGTTACTCCCCTCGTGAGTATTGAGACAGCGGAGCGATTACTAAGAAACTATCAGCATGATAAAGATACACAAGAATTACTAGATAACCTTGATATTTTCATTGTTCCGACCGTAAATCCTGACGGAGGACATTACAGTTTCTATGACTATAATTGGCAGCGGAAGAACATGACTAATTATTGTAAAGACGGCACCTATACAGATCCTAATGCTAGAAATTATTGGGGTGTAGATTTAAATCGTAATCACCCAGTTGGGTCTGTATATGACGGATATGCAGGTGCTTCTACTGATTGTACAAGCTATGGGTTTGCTGGCCCAGAAGAGCTTTCGGAACCGGAGGCACAAAACCTTGATTGGCTCGCTAATCAATACGACAACATAAAATTTGCTATGAACATACACAGCTATGGTGGTTATTTTATGTGGCCGCCAGGAGCATACAAGCCGGAAACTAGAGAAACGCTTCCACGTCCTACCGCTGGGGAAGAAGCTTATTTCTGGTCTGCATCCAGACATATTTTAGAAGAGATTCAGAAGCACCGAGGAACCGTCATTCTTCCAAGCAGAACAGGTCCGATACCTGATGTATTATATTCTGCGGCAGGAAACTCCGCAGATAACCTTTGGTATGATAAAGGAATTTACACGTGGAATTTTGAAGTTGGTGCGGATTTATGGAACGCAGAGGAAAACAAATGGGAACTAGTAGGATTCCAGCCGGAATTTGCAGAAGGATATGAAGAGGCGATGGAATTCTCAAATGGGCTAATCGGATTAATGGAAGTTGCAAATAAGTATGGGGAGGATAAGGAGGGCCCTACTTCTAACATGCTCCCAGGCAGCGGGAGATATAAGGGAGCTGTAGAGGTCAGCTTTGAAACAAGCGAACCTGCGACCGTCTTTTACACGATGGATGGCTCGAAGCCGACATTGGAATCGAAAGCGATTCAAGTAGATGGAATTAGAGGAGATGCAGAAACTTTAACTATAACAGAATCTACGATGATCAATTGGTTCTCTGTAGATGCTAGCGGTAATATAGAGAGGGGGTATGATCCACAGAAGGACGAGCAAGGATATCATACTTCCAAAGTTCAAATTGTTAGCAATGACCACAAAGTGGAAGTGGAGGAGCTAGCAGGTTCTAATAGGGTAGAGACGGCAGTGGAGATATCGAAGGACCTTTATCCAAAAGGATTTGCAAAGGATAAGCAGCTCAAAACGGTTGTACTTTCTACATCAAGCGATTTTGCAGATGCATTGTCAGCGGGTCCACTGGCAGCTCAATATGGAAACGCACCGCTCTTACTAACGGATAAGCAATTAAACAAAGAAGTGATGAACGAACTGCAAAGACTTAAGGCAGAAGAGGTTATCATTGTTGGAGGACCAGGAGCAGTGAGCCCTGCTATAGAAACGGCTTTAACTCAACAGTCCTATAGTGTGACAAGAATTCATGGGGATAATCGATATGAAACAAATGAGGCAATTGTAGATGCATTAGATGAGGTAAACGGAGTGTTTGTTGCGTCAGGAGAAAAATATGCAGATGCACTCTCTGCTGCCCCTATCGCTGCAGCGGATGATTGGGCAATCCTATTAACCAAGCAAGAGAAGGTATCTAATGAAGCATTGAATTACCTAGCAGATAAGCAAGTAGTGGTTACGGGTGGAACAGGTGTTATTGATAATAAGGTGTATGACAAAATTCATAAACAAAATGGAGATAAACTGGTGCAGAGAATTGCTGGAGCCGATCGCTACGGTACGCTAGTGAAGCTTCTTCAACAGTTCAGAGCAGATACACCAGCGGATACAGTCGTTGTTGCAACGGGTAAGAATTTTCCGGATGCGTTAACTGCTTCTTCTCTAGCGGTCTCTTCCAAAGCGCCTTTGGTGCTTATTAAAAATCAAGTTACGGAAGAAATGGCCCACTTCTTAACAGAGTTTGGTGATCAGACAGTAGTAGACCATGTGAAGGTTTCAGGCGGTATAGTGAAAAAGCATGCAGTGAAAAAAGTTGTGAATCTATTAGACTAGAACGAAAGGGGAAGAGAGCTGGCTGAAGCAGTCTGCTCTCTTCTTTTCTTTTATTTTATGAGAGGAATTTTATCATAATATATTGACATTTCTTAAAATTAGGCATAAGATTTTCAGTAATCCATATTATTTAACAAAGTTAATATATGTTTTCTTATCTCGAGAGGTGGAGGGACTGGCCCGGTGAAGCCTCGGCAACGGGTCATTTTTATGAAGAAGGATACTGTGCCAATTCCAGCAGGTGCCATCGTACTTGTAAAGATAAGAAGAGCTGTGAATACATAAAAATGTTCCCCTCTCTTCTTGCTTTAGGTAGAGAGGTATTTTTGTTTTGGAAATGAAATAGCAGTAGGTAATCCTGTGTGTGGAAGCACAGGTTGCTTTTAACTTAAAAAACCAACTAAACTGCTTGGATTAGGGTGTTTTGAGAAGAATAATGAGGTTACCAATGGAAAAGCTTAGTGAAATTATGAATCTGAGAGGTGAGTATGGTGGCATTTCAAGTATCAAATAGTCCTTTTACGAAAGAGCAGGCGGATCTATTAAATCAACTTGTTCCTTCATTAAATGAAAAACAAAAATTATGGCTCAGCGGATACCTTGCAGTTACCGAGGTTCCAGCCGAAGGTGAAGCGGTGGGGTCAGAGGAAGCAAATAATCAGGCATCTGCTGTACCGTTACGGGAGGTAACCATTTTATATGGCTCTCAAACAGGTAATGCTCAGGCGCTGGCAGAGGATTTTGGTAATAGACTACAAGGTAAGGATGTTCCTGTAACTGTCTCCTCCATGGATGAAATGAAACCGAAAAATGTGAAAAAGGTACAGGATCTTCTTATTATTACTAGTACCCATGGGGATGGCGATCCCCCGGATAATGCATTATCATTTTATGAATTTCTGCGTGGAAAGAGAGCGCCTCAATTAGAAGACGTGCGTTTCTCTGTCTTGTCACTTGGTGATAGCTCTTATGAATTTTTTTGTCAGACCGGAATTGATTTTGATCAAACATTAGAGGCGTTAGGCGGAGAACGTCTCGCAGAACGAGTCGATTGTGATTTAGATTTTGATGAGCCCGCTGAAGCTTGGTTCTCCTCCGTACTTTCTGTTGTAGAGGCACCTTCATCTGCATCAATAGAGGAGCCAGATGAGGCAAAACCACTACAAGACGAGGCTGTACATTCTCGAGGTAACCCATATCATGCTGAAATACTAGAAAATATTTATTTAAATGGGCGGGGCTCTAACAAGGAAACTCGTCACCTTGAGTTAGATTTGGAAGGTTCAGGGATTACTTATGAACCAGGAGATGCAGTTGGTATCTTCCCTGAAAATGATCCGATATTAGTTCAAACATTAATAGATGTAATGGAGTGGGATGCAGAGCAGCCTGTTCCAGTCGATAAAGAAGGAAGTACGAAACCTCTTCACTATGCATTGACAAAGGTTTATGAAATCACTAGTGTAACGAAACCTGTATTAAGGAAGATGGTGGAGTTTACAGAGCATGAACAACTGCAATCCCTGTTACAAGAGGAGCAAAACGAAGAGCTGAAAACCTACATGTATGGCAGGGACCTTATCGATGTACTTAAAGATTTTGGTCCATGGACACTAACGCCTACAGACTTCGTGAACCTATTGAGGAAAATACCACCAAGGTTATACTCTATTGCTAGCAGTGGTGCTGCAAATCCGGATGAAGTTCATCTAACCATTGGGGCCCTTAGGTATGATGCTCACGGCAGAGCTAGAAGCGGCGTTTGCTCTGTCCAGTGTGCAGAGCGCTCAGAGCCAGGTGATTCTCTGCCAATATTTGTACAGAAAAATCCGAATTTTAAGCTTCCAACTCAAGACGCACCAGTTATAATGATTGGCGCAGGCACAGGTGTTGCTCCATATCGAGCATTCCTTGAGGAGCTGGAAGAAAAAGAATCCGCTTCAGAGACTTGGTTATTCTTTGGAGAGCAGCATTTTGTTTCCGACTTCCTCTATCAGATTGAATGGCAGAAATGGTTAAAGGATGGAGTCTTATCACGAATGGACGTAGCCTTTTCCAGAGATACAGAAGAGAAAGTGTATGTGCAGCACAGAATACTTGAAAAAAGTAAGGACGTATATCAATGGCTCTTGAACGGGGCACATGTATATGTTTGTGGAGATGAAACATACATGGCTAAAGACGTACACAAAGCATTGCGAACAGTATTAGAACAAGAAGGGAACATGAGTGAAGAAGAAGCAGAAGAGTATCTCACCACGCTTAGAAAAGATAAACGCTATCAACGTGACGTGTACTAAGATTCTAACTTGAAAGGAGTAGTATGATGTCTACAGATAAGAAGCATACAGAGCACGGCCCTCCTAGTGCAATGGAGCACATTAAAACAGAAAGTAATTATTTACGTGGAACGCTTGAGGAAAGCTTTGCGGACAGAATTACGGCCAGTATTCCGGACGAAGATACAAAAATATTAAAATTCCACGGAAGCTACATGCAAGATGATCGAGATGTGAGAAATGAGCGAAAGCAGAAAAAACTAGAACCAGCCTACCAATTTATGATACGAGTTCGAACTCCAGGCGGAGTTGCGACACCGGAGCAGTGGCTTGTTATGGACGATATCGCTAACAGATATGGAAATGAAACATTAAAATTAACAACACGTCAAGCCTTTCAAACCCATGGTATTTTGAAGTGGAATATGAAAAATACGCTTCAGCAAATGAATGCAGCTCTTATGGATAGTATTGCTGCCTGTGGAGATGTTAACCGAAACGTTATGTGTAACCCTAATCCATATCAATCAGAGGTTCATGCAGACGTGTATGAATGGTCCAAAGCCATTAGTAATCATCTTATTCCTAAGACGATGGCTTATCACGAGATTTGGTTAGACGAGGAGAAAGTTCTTGATACAAGAGAGGCTGAAGAAGAGGTAGAACCCATTTATGGACCAACTTATTTGCCAAGAAAATTTAAAATAGGTATTGCAGTACCACCTTCTAATGATGTGGATGTCTTCTCACAGGATATCGGCTTAATTGCAATTTTAGAAGAAGGAAAGCTTGTCGGTTTTAATGTTGCAGTTGGTGGTGGTATGGGGATGACCCATGGGGACACGAACACATATCCTCAACTGGCACGGGTCATTGGTTATACACCAGTAGACCAAATCGTTGATGTCGTAGAAAAGCTCGTAACCATCCAACGGGATTACGGGAATCGTTCAGAACGAAAAAATGCACGTTTTAAATACACAGTGGACCGTATGGGCGTTGACTGGATTAAAGAAGAACTCGATCGACGTATCGGCTGGAAAATAGAAGAGCCACGCTCCTATCATTTTGATCATAACGGGGACCGTTATGGCTGGGTAGAAGGTGCAGGAAACTGGCATTTAACATTATTTATCCAGAACGGGCGTATTAAGGATACAGAAGAGTATAAGCTAATGACGGGCCTCAGGGAAATAGCCCACGTCCATACAGGGGATTTCCGATTGACAGCTAATCAGAATCTGGTTATAGCCAACGTAACAGACGATAAAAAAGCAGAAATTCAAGCAATCGTAGATCAGTATGGACTTACGGATGGAAAGCAGAACTCAGCTCTTCGTCAAAATTCGATGGCTTGTGTTGCTTTTCCTACCTGTGGGTTGGCTATGGCAGAATCAGAGCGCTATCTTCCATCCTTAGTGGATAAAATAGAAGCCCTCTTAGAAGAGGAAGGGCTGCGAGATGAAGAAATTACAATTCGTATGACAGGGTGTCCTAACGGATGTGCCAGGCCAGCACTTGGGGAAATTGCTTTTATCGGTAAGGCCCCAGGAAAATACAATCTGTATTTAGGAGCTGGATTCAGCGGAGAAAGGCTTAATAAGATGTATCGAGAGAATATTGGGGAAGAAGAAATTTTAGAAACGCTCAAGCCTATTATCTCTCAATATGCTAAGCACAGAAATGACAATGAACATTTTGGAGATTATGTAGTAAGAGCGGGGTATGTAGAGCCTGTATATTCCGGCACAGAATTTCATAGTTAATTTTCATTCGAAGCCTATGATGAGTGATCATCATAGGCTTTTTCTATTATTCTATACTTTTTTCGTATGACAAAACTATGTTTTGCGTATTGGTTTTATTATAGAACCAATGCTACACTTGAATTTAGAATATTCAGATAAATGAATGGTAATTATTAATTCACTATGTTAGGGGAGGCGTTGCAGGTGTTGGGAATGGAGAGTACGTCTATTGCATTAGTATGGCTGTTAACCATTGTATCTTCCATTGGCTGTATTCTATTTGGGTTAATTATGTGGAATAAAGGGGGAAATGAAGAATGAATATGTCAGTTCTAATCCCTCTTGTCATTATCTATGTTGGAATCATGTCAGGGCTGGCTTACTATGGCTATAAAAAGACAACCTCACAGGCAGATTATTTAGTAGGAGGAAGAAATATTAACCCGGTTGTTATGGCATTATCCTATGGAGCAACATTTATAAGCACAAGTGCTCTAGTAGGCTTTGGAGGAGTTGGTTCCATATTTGGTATGGGACTAATGTGGCTAGCCTTCTTAAATATTGTTCTTGGGATTTTTGTGGCTTTTGCTGTGTTTGGGACGAGAATCAGGAAGCTTTCGTTAGATCTAGATGCAACTACATTTCCTATGCTGCTTGGAAGACGGTATAATTCAAAATTTATTACTATTTTCTCTGGAGCAATGATTTTTATTTTTATGCCTGCCTACACGAGTATCGTTCTTATTGGGGGCGGTCGTTTTTTACAAGAATCCCTGTCTATTAATTTCAATGTGTCATTATTTCTACTCGCTGCCATAGTTGCTCTGTATGTTATCAGTGGTGGGATAAAGGCTGTAATGTACACCGATGCCTTTGGGGCGGTAATTATGCTTATTGGAATGGTAGTATTATTGTTTGTGACCTATCAAGCTGTTGGAGGTGTAATGGATGGGCATGCTGCCTTGAGCTCCCTGAAGAACATGGTTCCAGAATCTCTTTCTTCAGGTGGGCATCAAGGCTGGACTAGTATGCCTGTATTCGGGTCGCCCTTATGGTGGACACTCGTAAGTACTATTATCATGGGCGTAGGCATTGGAGTATTAGCTCAGCCACAATTAATGATGCGATGTATGACTGTAAGAGACGACAGGGCACTGTATCGCTCTGTATTAATTGGTGGCATCTTTATTTTCTTTATGACTGGATCTGCATTTATTATTGGACCATTAAGTAACGTTTATTTCGTGGAAACAAGTAATCAATTAGCAATAACTGCAGCAGGTGGTAATTCAGACTTGGTAATCCCAAGATATATTAATGAAGTAATGCCCGAGTGGTTTATCTATTTATTTACGTTAACCTTATTATCCGCTACTATAACGACAGTCAGTTCTTTAATCCATCTACAGGCCTCCGCATTCGGAGAGGATATTATGAGAACGTTAAACATAGGACAGCAAAAAGGGAAACACAGCATGACAAGGTTAGGAGTAATTGTAGGCGTAGCAGCAGCTATTTTATTAGCTTATGTCCTGCCTGGTGGAGTAATTGCTAGAGCGACAGCATTCTGGTTCGGAATTTGTGCAGCAGGATTTTTACCCACTTTAATCGGAGCGCTATTCTGGAAAGGTGCTACAAAAGCAGCAGCAATATCTAGTATTATTACAGGGTTTACCATTAGTGTATTCGGCTTTTTGTTTTTACATGTTTCAGAATCAGGTGTCATTGGATTATCTAATGCAATATTTGGAAAAGAAGCACTGCTCGCATACCCCTGGACACATATAGACCCATTAATGTATGCCCTGCCTCTCTCTACATTGGTTTTCGTGGTAGTTAGTATGGTAGACAAAAATACTAGTGTAGAGTATCCACATCATAAAGACGTCGTTTCTTCCAAGTAATAATCAAACTGGGATGAGGCTTGTCTCCCTAAGCAGGTGAAAAACCTTTGTTTTTCTGCACGCTGTTTGCTTATCATTCGTACGTAGTAAGTTGGCACGTTTTTATACAGCGACTCTTCAGCTGCCCCATGATTAGATGTATCAGTGCCATAAAAAGCTCCCAATCCTTCAAGCGGAAAGGGAGCTTTTCATATTGGTTTTTAATTTTTGGCAATCTTCTATGATTATGAATGCAGGTAGTTCGTTACTATCTAAAATGAAAAAACATGTCAATGCTACATACGAGTATTTAACCTCTTGGAAATGGGAAACGATAGGCTTATCTTCTCCCATGATTGGGTTTTAACCCTTATAGGTGTTCTGATGACGATGTATTCTTTTCATAGGCAGAGTGCAACAGCTTCGATAGTGTGTTCTTCATGGATGTTAATTCGTCAGCATCTATATCAAAATTATCTAATAGAAGCTGCGGTATTAGGTCCGCTTCCTTTTGAGCTTCCTTCCCAGAAGAAGTAAGGCTGACGATTACACTGCGTTCATCGTTTTGTGATCGTCTTCGCTGTAACAGCTTAGCATTCTCCATACGCTTCAGCATTGGCGTCAATGTCCCCGAGTCTAGAAATAATCTTCTTCCTAACTCTTTTACGGTTAGTTGATCCTCTTCCCATAATACTAACAACACCAGATATTGCGGGTAGGTAATATCAAGTTTTTGTAATAAAGGTCTATATAATTTCGTTATTTCCCGTGCTGTGGCATAGACGGAGAAACAGATTTGATTTTCTAATTTCAAATGATCTTCTGACATAAGGAATCACTCCTTTCTTATCAACTCTATCAAATGCACCGACTATGAATATGGGTTTTTAACAGAGCTCTCCCATCATTATACAAAAGGTAAGGTGACATAACAATATTGCCGCCATTTACATTGTGAGCAATTTAATTTTTGACAAAGTAAAAAGATTGTAGTAAATTAAATTGTGCAAAACCAATTATGTAGAGAGGATGATTATAATGGAAAAAGCATTATACACAGCACAAGCAACAGCTCAAGGAGGAAGGAAAGGTACGGTAAACTCAAATGATGGAACGATTGATTTTTCTTTATCCATGCCCAAGTCTCTAGGCGGTGAAGAAAAAGAGGGAGCAACCAATCCAGAACAATTATTTGCTGCAGGATATTCCGCATGCTTTGATAGTGCTTTACAATTAGTAGCCTCCAAAAGCAAGAAGAAAATAGAATCTGCTATTACTGCAAAAGTAAGTATTGGTAAAGAAGGCGATGGATTTGGATTAGCAGTTCAACTCGATGCAGAAATCAGCGGAGTAACTCAGGAAGAAGCAGAAGAACTTGTTCATCAAGCCCACCAGGTATGCCCATATTCAAGAGCTACAAGAAATAATATAGAGGTTACATTGAATACCAAAACTAAATAAATAAGCAAAAAAAGGGATGCTTCGACATCCCTTTTAATGTGTCTTCTAGTTATTTTGTTGACAACAAGCTTTACCTCTTTTATTAATAGTGAGGGACTAGCATCAGGCATGATATAAGTAAGAAGTAAGTATAAAATTATATTTCCTGGCAGGAAAATGAATAATAGTCTGATTGCAAAAGAAGAAATTCCGAAATACGCTGCTATCCCTCCACAAACGCCGCTAATAGCCCTGTCCTTTCGAGCTTTACATACTTTCATTTTCAACCCATCCTCTCCTTTCTCCTTCATGCCGCCTCTTCCTCATCAAAGTACTGAAGTGCATTATACTAATTCCGTATTTTCTATAAATACCCTTTTTTATACTTTTTAGGATATCTGTTTGGTGTTAAGTTAAATCATATAATGGAAGACTTGGATTCGAGATAATTTGGAAGGAATATAGAAAGAGCAGTTGATTGGGCTGGATCACGGAGACTCCCGTGGAAATACGAATACAGAAATAAGTAATAAAAGAGAATGAAAAACTCTTAAACAAATAGGTAAGCTTGAGTAATTGTATTAACATGGAGAAATCTATTTGCCTATTATGAATAGTGAAGGGGTCTTTTTCCTCATTTATTTATACAAACTTCATAAAAAAACCCAAAAAATAATATTACATTTTCACTAATTTCAGGTTACAATAAAAATAATGATGATTTTTGTTTAAGTTTCTCGAAAATTGCAATGGTTCATTTGGAGGACTTTTTCCTATTAGATAACTACCTGAAAAACAGATTTCACATCAGTTAGGCAAGGATCGTCACTTCCTATCTATTTATTAATGTAAACAGTTCAGCATCAAAAGGAAAAGCTGTACATTATTATTCTACTGTAAAGGAAGTTGTTATGATGAATAAACCTAAAGTAGAAGTGCTTGAAACGTACTACATATCCCAGAATAAAGCTGAAGTAGTAGAAGAGGTTAAGAAGGCGGTTCTTGCTATATACGGATATGATTTGAACGAAATATCCTCCTATCTTTATTATTCAGAGGGTGACGAATTTTCTAAGGCAACGAACCAGTCTTTGGTGAAGGCACGTTATCCAGAAGAGATAATGGCATCTGTTCGGCAAAACATGAATCTTCCTAACACGATAAAGGAAAATGAAGCAATTATGCAGATGAAAAAATCAGATGTGCTGAAGCATTATTTTGAGGGTAAAAATAATAAAGATTATGCAGAAGAAGCCATGCAAGTTATCTTAGATATATATGGAATAAACTTGGCACAAATATCGAATATTGAATATTTTGGTATTTCTATTTCTTCAAAAGGTGTTTGGATAACACAACAGCCAACCGATTTATTTGTGATTCACTCTACTGTAAATGACGTTGGTGTAAAGATTTACCCTACGCACTATTTTACAGCACGTACAGGTTTAGACAGCTTACCATTGTCTATCGTACATGGTCTGGAGAGTCTCGGGTTTATGTATAGAAGTGACTTAAATGCATACTATTATGAAAACCCTTTGAAAGCTTCTGTGTCAGATCAATTTAAGGGAACGGTAGTCCGCATTTTACTTAATGCGATCCATCAACAATATAGTGAACTTGTGAATCCCTCTCATTAAAATACGCTTGGAGGAAGTATTTCTGTTATAGAAATACTTTTTTTACGAATAAAATGACTGATTATTCATTCATTTTTTGTGCTATAGTAAGATTAGCGAAATAGGAGGAGGAATATAAATGGATATTCAGGCGGGAGACGTATTTACATGGAGCCGAACCTTCACTAAAGAAGACGTACAAACATTTGGGGAGCTTTCCGGAGATTTAGGCAGGCATCATGTGGAGCCGGATGAGGAAGGGAGACTAATGGTACAAGGATTATTAACAGCCAGTGTCGGAACGAAAATAGGTGGAGATATACATTATATTGCTAGAGAGATGGTAAGTGAATTTATCCTCCCTGTATTTACGGGAGACACTATTACATGCGCATTGACTTTACACAAATTAGAACAACGAGAAGGATACAAAAAGATAGAGATGAAGACTGTTTATACGAACCAAGATAATAAGGAAGTAATGAAAGGTTCGAGTTATGGCATTATTAAAGATGTGTTACAATAAAATGCTAGATTGTCTATAGGAAGGATGTACTGTAGTGTTTTTAGCATTTTTAATCGTAACCGGCTGTATAATCGGCTTCTTATTATTAAGCTTACATGAACTTGGTTCCATCATTGGGTTTGGCATTATCTTTGGCTGTTTAGTGAGAATCATTTATCTGCTTAAGGAATTATCCACCCAACTAAAGAGAGTAGAATAAGAAGAAAATACAGAATATTCGCCAGTGAAATGTGTAAAAGAATAGGACAAAATCGATCAAGGAATGACGTATGAGGAAGTAGAAGACTTTATTGGCTCTGAATGGGACCTATGGAAATAGCTGATAAGATCAGTTTTGGCTCGAAGGGAGAAAACAACAGTAGAGCAGCGATGCTATTGGATTAGATGGAAAGATTAGAACAAAGAAGCTTCAGCAGCAACATAATGGATAGAATTAGAGGTTTTGTGTGGGGGGATGCATCCATGATTGAAGTTAAGCAATTTAACCATACTACAGCACTATTAAATAGAGTGTCGTTTTTGGGTTATTCCATGTCCGTTTATCAATTTATAATAGATGGGATGTTAATTGACGGAGGGGCACCAAAGCTTTTAAAGAAGCTTATACCATTTTATAAGGAATATTCTAATGATATTGACTTTGTTAGTATCACGCATAATCATGAGGATCATACAGGTACCTCAGCTTGGCTGCAGAAGGAGTATAACCTTCCCATTTATATCCATGAAGGTGCAATAGAGGATTGTACTAAGAAGGCAGCTTATCCTTTATACAGAAAATTAATGTGGGGAGAACGTCTGCCTTTTCATGCTCACCCTTATCCAGAGACGATAAATACTAGAAATCATGAATGGTCTATTATACCAACACCTGGTCACGAAAAACACCATGTGTGTCTATTTAATAAAGAGAATGGCAGATTGTTCACAGGGGATTTATTTGTTACTCCAAAAACAAAGTTAATAATGGAGGAAGAATCTATACCTCAGATTATATCTTCCCTGAGAACGGTTCAACAATTAGACTTTGAGGAAATGTATTGCTGTCATTCTGGCTATCATTCTAATGGTAAAGAGATGATAGCGATGAAGCTTAGGTATTTAGAAGAAATAAGCGATAAAGTACATCACATGTATAACCAAGGTAAGCCGGTATCTGAAATTAATAAAGAGTTATTTCCGAAAAATCCTTCTTTAATATACTATTCTAGTCGGCAGTGGGATTCCAAACATATCATTCGATCGATTCTACAAGAAACGTAACAAATGTGGTTATACAATTGTAATAAAGGAACATGGGAGGGTACAGAGGCCACACTCTGTGCCTTTTTAGTGGACTTTTGTAGTTACTGTAAAAGCGCCCTTACTGTGGTTTCAACATGTTAAGGAGGGAATAATAGCTCTCTTTAACCAAATGTATTTCCGATGTGTAGTGCAGGTCATTCTGTTTTAATTTTCAGAAAAGTGTATTGACACACTACCTTTTTACCTGTATCTTTAAAGTAAATAATATAACACAAATTAAGCGCCTCGGTAATATAACGTTATATAAGCGGAAAGGGCTATTTTTTTGCTCACTTATGAAAGCGCTTTAATACCTATGAAGGCTTCATAGCTTCGTGGAGATTTAATCAAGGAGTGTTTTGAATGTCTATAACTACCACATTTGAACGACTGTCAGAAGAAGAGAAACACGCCCATTTTATGGAGCGGATAGATGCAGGGGAGAAGATTGAAGCGGATGACTGGATGCCGGAAGAATATCGTAAAACACTCATAAAGCTCATTTCTATGCACGGCATAAGTGAGATTATGGGTGCGCTTCCGGAGAAGGAATGGGTTCCAAAGGCTCCAACCTTAAGACGGAAACTGGGTATTATGGCAAAGGTACAGGATGAAATGGGGCATGGCCAATTACTGCTTCGAGTGGCTGAAGATTTAATGAAGCCATATGGTAGAAATCGTGAGGATATTATGCAGGATCTTTTTTCTGGAAGGTTAAAATTCCATAATGTATTCCATATGCCTGCGCCAACCTGGGGGGATGCTGGTTTAATAGGGTGGCTTGTTGATGGAGCTGCTATTATGACCCAGACAAACATGTTGAACGCATCTTACGGTCCATATGCAAGAGCATTGCAGCGTATTTGTGCAGAAGAGGTGTTCCATGCACAGCACGGAGAGGCGATTATTATGGCGTTGGCTGAAGGAACAGATGAACAGCGCAAGATGGTTCAGGATTCATTGGATCGCTGGTGGGAATCATTGTTAATGTTCTTTGGTCCCGCGCAAGCTTCTACCACAGGGTCATCTAAGCAGGATACGACAATTAAATATAAGATACGAACAAAAACGAATGAACAGCTCCGTCAGGATTTCTTTAACAAATATATCACAAGAGCACTTTCGATTGGTTTAGATCTTCCTGATTCTTCTATGTATTACGATGAAGAAACAGAGCTATGGGTATATAAACAACCTGATTGGAACTATTTTAAAGAGATTGTTAAAAATAATGGACCAAAATCTAAGGAACGTCTTCGTTTAAGAGAATTGTCCTATCATAATAACGAATGGGTAAGAGAAGCGTTGAGTCCAGCAAACGAAGCAATGTAAGGGGGAGCGTCAGCTTGGAGGATAAGAAGAGAGCATTTTATCAGGAGTATGAAGTTTTTAGTAAACGTACCTATAAAGCAGCTTTTCAGCATCAGTTCAGCTTACTGGCACCAAATGAAGAGATTGCTATGGTGATGGCGCAGGAGAATTTCATGCGAAGGGAGCCAGTAGTCGACATTTGGGTTGTGAAGAGATCTGACATTAGGAAAATGGATCAGGAAGAAAGGCAAGCTCTGCAACGGCTGGACAATAAGGACTACCGAAACAGTAAAGGCTATGGCTATTTAAAAAAGAAATGGCGTCAGTATGAACAAGAAATGCTGGATGAGAAAGAGATTTTATCGTGGGGAGGTGACCAAAGTAAATGACGGATACTACGGATTTGTTATCAAACCCTTCCTATAAAAAAGCGCTGATAGATTTATTGTATCAATTAGCGGACGATGATTTTATGGTAGCGTATCGTGGATCGGAATGGCTTGGCTTAGCTCCTCATATTGAGGAGGATGTGGCTTTTTCCTCCATTAGTCAAGATACAATGGGGCATGCGACTATGTTCTATGAACTATTAGAACAATTAGGGGAGGGGAAGGCTAACGATTTAGCCCACGGGAGAACTGCTGCTGAACGAAAGAACGCAATTCTCGTAGAGGAAGTAAATGGTCCAGGGCATTATCTAAAAGAACCACATTATGATTGGGCTTTTGCGGTTGCGAGACATTATTGCTATACATTAGCTAAAAAGCTGAAAATGGCTTCCTTGCAGCAATCCTCTTATGAACCTTTAGCCCATATAGCTGTGAAGGTAAATATGGAGTTACATTATCATCTCATGCACTGGCAAACGTGGTTTACTCAATTAACATCTATTCCAGGCGAGCCACAGGAAAGAATGTTAGCGGCATTTCAGCTCGTATGTGATGAGATGCAAGGTGTGCTCCATCTGGGGACTTATGGGAAAGAATTGGCTGAGAATGGGATTATTATTTCGGAAGATGAATTATCGGAAGCCTGGCTAGCTGACATGAAGCTATTACTGCAAAATCATCGTATCCCAAATAAGGTGGCCATTAAGATGAAAAGCGGGAATGGACGCATTGGGGAGCATACGGAGGATTTAGTTTCTGCTCTGAATACTTTAAGTGAAGTGTACCAACAGGATCCAACAGCAGCCTGGTAAGTCTATCCATAGGAAAGGAGTGTTTCCTGTGACAATTGACACAATGAACGTGTATGAAGTGTTGCGAAATGTGAAAGATCCTGAAATTGATACCGTCAATATTATAGATTTAGGAATGGTAGAACATGTAGAAGTGAAGGATAGATCCATTTCTATTAGTCTACTACCTACATTTATGGGCTGTCCTGCATTAGAAATCATCCAAAAGAATGTAGAATCGGAAATTCGTAGTTCTTTGGGAGAGATAGAGGATATCCATGTTCAATTCATATACCATCCACCTTGGACATCTGACCGAATTTCTGAACAGGGACACGTACAATTGAGGGAGTTTGGGATTGCCCCGCCACCTGAAAAAATGGTGAGCACGGGAGAGTGGCATGTGAACTGCCCTTATTGCGGATCCACCTATACGACACTGGACAATATTTTCGGGCCTACTGCATGCCGAAGTATATTATATTGTAAAGCATGCAAGAATCCATTTGAGGCAATGAAGCCAGTATCAACGTTATAGCAAAAAAAGAAAGCGATTACAAAAAGAAAGGGAGCGAGATAGATGGTAAAACTAATTGCATTGTACAAACAGCCAGAAGATAAAGAGAGCTTTGATGAGCATTATTTCAATACTCACGGTCCTATTACAGCAAAAATCCCCGGTCTTCGAGATATGAAGGTAACCAAAATAGTAGGGGATCCAATGGGCAAGGAGAGCAAATTTTATCTCATGTGTGAAATGTACTATGACAGCCATGACGCGCTAAAAGAAGCAATGAGAACGGATGAGGCTAAGGCTTCTGGTAAAGATTTAATGGGCTTTGCAGGCAACCTTGTCACTATGATGATTGGGGAAGAAGTGGATGAATAAGTATTCTTACATTGAGACGACAGTAGTAGATGGAATAGCTATTGTTGAACTGAATCGTCCAGAAGTATTGAATGCTATTAATCACAATATGGTGCTGGAGCTGGTTGATGCATTTCGAGCTTGTGATGAAAATGATCATGTACAGGCTATAGTGCTCACGGGAAAGGGGCGTGCATTTGCAGCTGGCGCTGATATTGGGGAAATGGCAGAGGCAAGCCCAATGGATTTAGAGCTGCTTGATCAATTTGCAGATTGGGATCAGCTGATGAAAACAAGAAAGCCTGTCATTGGAGCCATTAATGGTTTGGCATTGGGCGGGGGTTTTGAACTAGCGCTTATTTGTGACATGTTGTTCACAACAGATAAGGCACAGTTCGGGTTTCCAGAGGTGAACCTTGGGGTGATGCCAGGAGCAGGAGGAACACAGCAGCTAACGAAAATAATTGGCAAACGAAAAGCATTGGAATACATCTGGACAGGGGATAAGATATCTGCCGAACAAGCTTTGGAGTGGGGCATCGTTAATCGTGTTATCGCACCAGAGTTGCTGATGGAGGAGACGTTAAAGTTTGCTCGAACGGTTGCAAAAAAGCCACCGCTTGGTGTTCGTCTAATTAAGGAGTCAGTACAAAAGGCAGAGGACTATCCGTTGGAAGAAGGTATGAAGCTGGAACGAAAGAATTTCTACTTGTTATTTTCTTCAGAGGACCAGAAAGAAGGAATGCATGCTTTTATAGAAAAACGTAATCCACAATTTAAGGGGAAGTAGGGGTTCACATGTACGAAACAATTGCGTACGACGTTACGGATGGAGTAGCAACGATTACTTTGAATCGACCGGACAAGCTGAACGCCATCACACTGCAATTAAATAGTGAATTAAGAAAAGCTGTCAAACAAGCCTCAAGTGATCATGAAGTAAGAGCCGTAGTCCTAACTGGTGCTGGCAGAGCATTTTGTTCTGGACAGGATCTTGGGGATGTAGAAGAAGGAACAGATTATGGAGAAGTGCTACGTACTAGCTATGCCCCAGTTGTAAAAGAAATAGATGCCTGTGAGAAACCAATAATAGCAGCAGTGAATGGAGTAGCAGCAGGGGCTGGATTCAGCTTAGCATTAGCGTGCGATTTTAGGTTAGTGTCTGATAAAGCTACCTTTGTAGAAGCATTCGTTCATATTGGGCTTATTCCAGATGCTGCAAATCTATATTATTTACCAAAGTTAATCGGGCAGGCAAAGGCGCTAGAATTAGCTTTACTTGGAGAAAAGATTTCTGCTGAAGAAGCAAAAGAACTTAATCTGGTAACGAGACTATTTGCTGCTGATGATTTTGAAGAAGAGGTGCGCGCTTTTGCTTTACACGTCGCGCAGATGCCTACCAAAGCGATTGGATTAATTAAGCGATACATGAAAGAAGGCTGGAATACCAGCTTACCAGCTTATTTAGAGAAAGAAGCATATGGACAGCGGATAGCTGGGCTATCTGAGGATCATCAAGAAGGTGTGTATGCTTTCATGGAAAAAAGGAAACCAGTGTTTCAGGGTAAATAATATATAAGGAGAGGATAACATGGCAACAACCAAGGATGCGAAATTAGAAGTATTAGAAATGAAGCGGGAGCATTATCAAATGATTGTAAACGGGGAGCGAGTGGAATCTGTATCATCTCAGACTATGACTACATATAACCCTGCTACTGGGGAAGCAATTGCAACATTTCCAAAAGCTACTAGAGAAGATGTTGATCAAGCAGTAGCTGCCGCTCGTCATGCTTTTGATAACGGTAAATGGAGAAAATATCCAGTAGGAAAACGGTCCCGTGTGCTTAACAAAATTGCTTCCATTATGCGCTCTCGTTTTAATGAGCTTGTAGAGCTAGAGGTAATGAATAGTGGAAAAACACTAGCAGCCGCTCAAGGGCAAGTTATGCAGTCCATTGAGGATTTTGAGTTTTATGCAGGTGCTATTGTTGGACATAAGGGTGAAGTAAACCCAGTTCCTGGTCAATTTCACAATTATACAGAAAAAGAGCCTGTTGGAGTATGTGCCCAAATCATCCCTTGGAATTATCCAATGATGATGGCTGCATGGAAGATTGCTCCTGCTATCGCTGTTGGCTGTAGCGTAGTGGTAAAACCAGCTTCCTTAACACCGCTTACTGCCATAGTGCTTGGGGAAATTTGTTCTGAGGCTGGCGTGCCAGAAGGAGTAGTGAATATTGTAACAGGATCTGGTTCAGAAGTGGGGAACTATCTAGTAGAGCATGATCAAGTAGATAAAGTTGCCTTTACCGGATCAACTCCAGTTGGAAAGGACATTATGGGTAAAGCGTCTGAGACTTTAAAACGCGTAACATTAGAGCTAGGCGGCAAATCGCCAAGCATCGTATTCAATGACGCTGATGTCGATGCAGCAGTGGATGGTTCATTGTTCGGTATTTTCTATAACACAGGTCAATCTTGTGAAGCCCGTTCCCGATTATATGTACATGAAGACATTTACGATGAATTTATGGAGAAATTTGTTGCTAAAACCAAGCAGCTCCAATTAGATGATCCAATGAAACAGGAAACACATATTGGAGCTATCATTAATCAGGATCAGGTCGATGTTATCGATGGGTATGTTCAGTCCGCAAAAGCAGATGGAGCAACGATACTTGCTGGTGGCCAAGCAGCTTCTGTACCAGGGTTTGAAGCAGGATATTGGTATGAGCCGACCATAATTGCTGATGTGGATCATACTATGAAAGCAGTTAGAGAAGAAATTTTTGGACCAGTGGTAGTAGTTATGAAATTCTCTGATGAAAAGGAAGTTCTAAAGCTAGCAAACGATAGCGAATATGGTTTGGGTTCAGCGGTTTGGACAAAAGACCACGGAAGAGCAACTCGTGTAGCGAATGGCATTAAAGCAGGTATTGTAATGGTAAATTGCCCATTCTCTGCATTCCCGGGTACACCGTTTGGTGGTTACAAGCAATCCGGCTTTGGGCGTGAGCTCTCTACTGAAACCCTTGAACTCTATACAGAAACGAAGAGTATCCTTTCCTACTATGGAAACAAGCATTTGAATCCACTAGGTATATAAAAGAGAGATGGAATGTAAGTGACAAGCTTACATTCCTTTCTTTTACGAGAAAGAATAAGGAGGACTTCCTATGAAAGTAGAACAAATTGTCGTTGTTGGATCAGGTGTAATGGGAAGAGGTATTGCGTATGTTAGTGCAGTTGGGGGCTTTGCTACTACGGTTGTGGATGTAAATAAAGAGCAGTTAAAGCGGGCGGAAGAGGAGTTGCTTACTCTGTTTCAAAAAGGCGTTCAGCGTGAAAAGCTCTCAACCGAACAGGCTGAGGCTGGTATTAAACGCCTGACTTACACAAGCTCGTTGGAAGAGGCGGCGGCATCAGCTCAGCTCATAATTGAAGCGGTGCCAGAGATAGCAGAGGTAAAGCAGAAGGTATTTGAAGCAATTGATCAATATGCAAATCCCTCCTGTTATTTTGCAACTAATACATCCACGATGAGTCCAACAGAAATTGCTTCCTACACGAAACGACCAGAAATGGTAATGGCGATGCATTTCTTTAACCCTGTACATAAAATGCCGCTAGTAGAAATGGTAAAGGGATTGGAAACAAGCGATGAAACAGCACAGATTATTCGGAATGTAGCGGAACAAATGGGAAAAGAAACCGTAGTGGTAAATGAATTTCCTGGGTTTGTAACAAGCCGCATCTCCGCTCTGGTAGGTAATGAAGCATTTTATATGCTCCAGGAAGGCGTCGGCTCACCTGAAGAGATAGATAAGGCAATTAAGCTAGGGCTGAACTATCCAATGGGACCGTTTGAACTAGGCGATTTGGTTGGGTTAGATGCCAGGTTGAATAATTTAAAATACCTCCATGATAAGTTAGGGGAGAAATATCGACCAGCTCCTTTGTTAGAGCAGTATGTGAAAGCTGGAAGGCTAGGGAAGAAATCAGGTCGAGGTGTGTATAATTATCAGTAGCAGGAAGGGGAGGAAATCATGCAGGACGTAGTAATAGTGGATGCAGTGAGGACACCGATTGGGCGATACAGAGGTGCTTTAAAGGATATTAGACCAGATGACCTAGGAGCTATTGCAATCAAGGCAATTATGGAGCAGAATCCACAATTATCAGGTGACGATATCGAAGAAGTGATATTAGGAAATGCCAATCAGGCGGGCGAGGATAATAGAAATGTCGCCAGAATGTCCGCATTACTAGCTGGGTTACCAGTTAGTGTTGCAGGTACAACACTAAATCGGTTGTGTGGATCAGGCTTAGATGCTGTCAACTATGCTGCGAGAGCTATTATGGCCGGTGAGGGAGACGTGTTCATCGCTGGAGGCACAGAGAGTATGACACGAGCACCTTATGTAATGGGGAAAAACGAAACGGCCTTTCAACGGGGAAATCAGCAGCTCTATGATACAACCATAGGCTGGAGGTTTGTAAACAATCAGCTCAAAGAAATGTATGGAACAGATAGTATGCCTGAAACTGCAGAGAATGTTGCCAAACGCTATCATATTACCCGACAAGAACAGGATCAGTTTGCATTACAAAGTCAACAACGTGCTAAAGCTGCCATGGAATCTAAAAGATTCGACAACGAAATTATACCGGTTACTTCTACAAATAAGCGAGGGGAGCAATCCGTGATGGACCTCGATGAGCACCCGAGACCCGGTACTACCTTCGATAAACTGAGTGCATTGCCCTCCTTGTTTGAGAATGGAACGGTTACAGCCGGAAATGCCTCTGGTATTAATGATGGATCATCGGCGTTACTCCTCATGTCTCAGCAAAAGGCAATATCATTAGGATTGAAGCCTCTTGTAAAATATCGTATGGCTGCTACAGCTGGGGTAGAGCCTGCTGTTATGGGGCTGGGTCCAATAAATGCTACTAGAAAAATAATGGAACGAAGTGGTGTGTCCAGTCATGATTTTGGTCTAGTAGAATTAAATGAAGCGTTTGCGGCGCAATCATTAGAATGTATCCGACAGTTAGAATTAGACCAAGAAAGAGTAAACGTGAATGGTGGAGCTATTGCCTTTGGTCACCCATTAGGGGCAAGTGGTGCTAGAATCCTTACTACGTTAATACATGAAATGAAGAAACGAGATGTAGAGCTTGGGCTTGCTACGATGTGCGTAGGTGTGGGTCAAGGGATCGCAACTGTTGTCGAAAATATATAGGCGTATGCGGAGAATTTGTAGAATCATGACGATTTATAGGATATGGACTTCTCCCTTTACGTGTTATAATTGTCATAATTTCAAGAAGATAGGCAAAATGATGAGGTAAAGGGTGTTCCATATGGGAATGAATACGAGATCGATGATTTTTACTATATACGGTGACTATATACGTCATTACGGAAACCAAATATGGATTGGCAGCCTAATACGATTATTGAAGGAGTTTGGGCATAATGAACAGGCTGTTAGAGCTGCTGTGTCTCGAATGAGTAAGCAAGGTTGGCTGGAGGGAGAAAAACAAGGGAACAAAAGCTATTACTCGCTTACAAGCCGTGGTGTAAAACGTATAGATGAAGCTGGTCAGCGTATTTTCAAATTAAAGCCAGACACTTGGGATGGTAAATGGCGGATGCTATTGTATTCCATCCCCGAAGAAAAAAGAAGTCTGCGTGATGAGCTGCGAAAGGAATTGATTTGGAGCGGCTTTGGCTCACTATCGAGTAGTTTGTGGATATCTCCAAACCGTTTAGAGGATAAGGTTAATCGTCTAATTGAAAAATATGACATTGAGGAGTATGTAGACGTGTTCTTATCTGAATATAATGGTCCCCATGAGAATGAGCGGATTGTAGAAAAAAGCTGGGACCTGGAGGAAATAAATAATCGGTACAGTGAGTTTATCCGCCATTACAGCCAAAGGTTCATCATTGATAAGAATAAAATCCATCAAGGTGATATGTCAGATGCCCAATGTTTTGTAGAAAGAACGAAGCTTGTCCATGAGTATCGGAAATTCTTATTCGTGGACCCAGGCTTACCTGAAGAATTACTACCATCTAAATGGTACGGAGGCCATGCAGCCTCATTGTTCTCAGACTACTACAAAGAATTGGCAGAACCAGCTAACCGCTTCTTTGAGGAAGTGTTTCGAAACGGAAATGAATTAACACAAAAGGACAAAGCATACAATGTATATAATCATCCGCTAATGATGGAGTAGGAAAAGCACTGATTTCAAATGAAATCAGTGCCTTTTTTATAGGGTTAAGAGCGAACAGGTTGGGTACATACTATACATATAGATTTCTACATTGAAATCTTCCAACTGTAACAAAGGGGTTGTCATAATGTCTAATAAGCCAATTGAATCAGAGATATCAAGCTACGTAGGTAAATTGCTTCGGGATAATTTTGGTAAAGGACCTTCATCCGTATATGTATCCATAAAAAAACCATTCATTACGATTCATGTCCGAGACTTTCTAGCACCAATGGAAAAGATACTAGTTAATCAGAGTGAACAGGAACGTGTGGAACAAACAAGAGACATGCTCATGCGCGAACTACTTCCGGAAATGAAGGCAACCATAAATGTAACAGCTGATATACATCTGCAAGAAATGTACTACGACTGGAGTCTATCCAATCGATCTGGCATTATTATAGGAGTGATGCATCAAGAAGATCATGTATCTCATACAGATGAATATGAAGAGAAGGCCGAGGTGCACGAGGAAATTAATCACGTTAGCAAACAGGCAGAAAAGGCACCGGAAAAGATAGAATCCTTTTATATAAATGATCGAACGTTATTAATCATCCGAAAAGGAATACTCGTCCCTATTGAAAAAGAACTAATACGATCAGGTTTTGAGCAAAAGCTGAAATTAGTGAAACGACACTTAGAGAAACGATTAATTAATACCGCTTCCTTTGAACAAATTTTAGGATTACCAGTAGGGGATGCATTTGTAGATTGGGACTTTAACCAGGATTTAAGCTATGTCGTTTTAATACTAAAACCAAATCAAAAATAAGGAAAAGCTGAGAACTCTCACAGAGGGTTTTCAGCTTTTATTTGTCTTGCTGGTTACACGTCTCAATAATAAATACTCATCTCATAAAAGACTCACGGATATTAACAGCCCTTTCCCCATTTAAGTTTAACAAAAAAAGCTGCCCGTTTGAGGGCAGCTTAAAGTTAACTGGAGGTAAACATGCCTCCGTTTATATGAATAAATTGTCCGGTCATATACGATGAGTCATCAGAAGCTAACAGGACGTAGCTGCCAACATGCTCAACAGGCTGTCCTGTACGTCCCATTAGAGTGTTCTGACCAAAACTTTCGACTTCGTCTGCCGGGAAGGTTGAAGGAATTAATGGTGTCCAAATTGGGCCAGGTGCTACCCCATTTACTCGAATGCCACGGTTTATTAATTGACGCGCCATAGATCGGGTAAACGCAACCACGGCACCCTTTGTAGAAGTGTAGTCCACTAATTCTTCGTTTCCAACATATGGGTTAATAGAAGCCGTGTTAATGATGGCGCTACCACTACGTAAATGAGGGAGGGCAGCTTTTGTCATATAGAACATGGAGTACACATTTGTTCGGAAGGTTTGCTCAAGCTGTTCTGCTGAAATATCTTCTAAGGAATCCTTCGGATGTTGTTCGGCAGCATTATTCACAAGTATATCCAGCTTCCCTAACTGGTCTACTGTTGTTTCTACGATGTCACGGCAAGTATTTTCATAGCCTACATCACCAGGAATGATAATGGCTTTACGCCCTTCCTCTTCTACTTTTTGTTTAGTGTATTGTGCATCCTCGTGTTCATCCAAGTAGGATATTGCAACATCAGCACCCTCTTTGGCATATCCAATAGCAACAGAACGACCGATGCCGCTGTCACCTCCAGTAATGAGAGCTACCTTGCCTTTCAGCTTGTTGCCGCTTTGATAGTCTTCATCTGCTTGAAGAGGTGCTGGATTCATCGGGGCTTCATAGCCAGGCTGGCGATTTTGTTCCTGTGCAGGCTGACCATCTATTTGTCGATTATAACGGTTTGTCATGCTTATCCTCCTCTAATTGTATATCTGTTTTAAATGTCATTCCGTTTAGATTATTGTATTTTTCTAATATAATGACTTGCCTTTTATATATTCCACTTCATTACCAAATTAAACTAATGAAAAATGAGTACCGTCTCTTCATATGTGTAGGAGGCTGTTAGTCCAAAATGGTCCAAAAAAAACAGAACCAATGGTAGGTTCTGTTTATCACGTAGTTACTTTAATTGCTCTTTGAATTCTCTTCCTTTTTGGACGTAGGAGTCGATGGACATTTGTATTAAGGATAAATCTTCCTCTGTAAGTTCTCGGACCACTTTTCCTGGTGAGCCTAGAATTAATGTTCTAGGTGGGTAAGATTTACCTGGTGATATTAGAGTATTAGCTCCTACAATGCACTCTTCTCCGATGTGTGCTCCATCTAAAATGGTAGATCCCATACCGATAATAGATCTATTGCCTATAGTACACCCATGGAGGATAACATTGTGACCTACTGTTACTTCATCACCAACGTGAAGGGGGGCTTCCTCATATAAATGACATGTCACATTGTCTTGGATGCTGCAGCGCTTTCCTATTGTAATAGGAGCTTCATCTCCTCGAATTACAGCATTAAACCACACACTAGATTCTTTACCAATCGTTACATCCCCAATGATATGAGCCCCAGGAGCTACGAACACCGTGGAATCGACCTTAGGAAGCACCTGGTTATACGGATAAATCATTTCATTCCTCCTCTAATTGTGATAATCTTAAGAAAAGTATAACACTTTTAAGACGAGGAGGGAATGTAATGAATGATCTTTGTCGTTATTTAGGTATAGATTACCCTATCATTCAAGGGGGGATGGGGAATATAAGTAATGCACCATTAACTGCAGCTATCTCCAACGCTGGAGGTCTAGGGACAATCGGTGTAGGAACGATGGAGCTTGAAGAAGTAGAAGCACTTATTAAGGCTACTCAGAACAAGACAGGGAAACCCTTTGCAGTTAATATACCGATAAATGTAAGCCCTTACACTAAAGACATCATTCATCTATTAGTAAAATATGAAGTAGAAGTTGTTTCGCTATCTGCTGGCAACCCTGCACCTTACATAGAATTTTTACATGATCACCATATAAAAGTGATGACGGTTGTAGGGACAGTAAGGCAAGCTGTGAAAGCTTATAAATCAGGTGTAGATATTATCGTAGCAGAAGGGTACGAAGCAGCAGGAATCAATGCGACACAGGAATCGACCACGATGACTCTCCTACCACAAATAGTAGATCAGGTTGATGTGCCAGTAGTTGCGGCTGGTGGAATTGGTGATGGGAGAGGGCTAGCTGCTGTACTTGCGTTAGGAGCGAGTGGTGTACAAATGGGAACAAGATTTATTGCTACCAAGGAAGCACCTTTTCACAATCATTATAAGCAGGCTTTACTGGAAGCTAATGATCATCAAACGACGATTGTCGGACGCGAAGTAGGTAGGGTGAGGAGAATTATGAATACTCCCTATGCAGAAAAGCTAAAGCAGCTTGAGCAATCTGGAGCAGATGTCGATAACTTCTCAGAGCTTACATCAGAACACTATCATAAAATTGGTGCGCTGGAGGGGAAGTTGGAAGAAGGGTTTATCAATGCTGGACAAATTTCTGGAATCGTGAAGGATATCCCAACAGTACAACAACTGTTAAACAGTATGCTGGAGGAGCTAAGGGGAAGCATCATTACCTTAGAGCAATATCAGCTGCCAATAAAATAAAAATTTATGATAAAAATCCAGCTTGCTTTGCAGGTTGGATTTTTATATTAAAAGGGTACTGTATTCCATTATTTTATATGACAAAAATAATTCAAGCGTATAAAATTAATTATGTAATATACAATGCCTTCAAAGTACATTATGGAGTGAAGGTGCTCTACTCCTTCGACGTGGTAAAGTTTGATTCGAGCAATTGTTTTAATATTTTTTAATTTTTTGAAAATTTATTGACATTTTACTCGCCCTCCTTTACTATTACGATATAAATACGTACAAGAAAAATAATATCATACAAATGACTTTGCTTATTGCCAGTAAAAATTTTTGCAATCCTTTGAAACCGTTTACATTACGCATCCATGAATTACATAAAGATTCAAACTAATAAGGGGGAGCGTCATGAAAAAAAATGGGTGGCTAATCTTTTTAGTAATGGTTGGTTTATGTATCCTTACTGCTTGTGGGTCTACAGAAGATACTCAAGGAGAAGCAAATGAGGAAGCAGAAAGTGGATCTGAGGAAGCTGCTACGGAAGGTCCTTTTGAAATTGGGGTTACACAAATTGTTGAACACCCGTCATTAGACGCAGCGTTTGAAGGATTTCAAAAGGCAATTGAAGATGGTGGACTGGATGATGTGGAGTATGACGTCCAGATCGCACAAGGTGATATGTCTAACAGCCAGACGATTGCTACCAACTTTGCCGGAGATAATGTGGATCTAATTTTTGCGAATTCAACGCAAAGTGCTCAATCTTCATTAAATGCTACGAGTGAAATACCTATTCTGTTTACGTCTGTAACAGATCCAGTTGGAGCAGATTTAGTACCTTCTTTAGAGGAAGCCGGTTCTAACATTACAGGGACAACCGATACACATCCAGAGGCAGTGCCGAATACGGTGCAATTCATGGAAGAAGAAATGGACGGTATTAATAAGGTAGGGATGATTTACAATTCTGGAGAGCAAAACTCTGTTTCACAAGTAAATATTGTGAAGGAAGCGATGGACGGTACTAGCTTAGAAGTAGTAGAGGCTTCTGTTTCTAACTCTGCAGAAGTACAGCAGGCTGCTGAATCACTAGTAGGCCGAGTGGATGCTTTTTATATTATCACAGATAACACGGTAGTTTCCGCCTTAGAATCTGTCATTGGCGTTTCCAAGGACCAGGATATTCCATTATTCGTTGGGGAATTAGATTCTGTGGAACGAGGCGGATTTGCAGGGTATGGCTTTGATTACTATGACATTGGCTATCAAACTGGTGAAATGGCAGTTAGTATTTTAAAAGGAGAAAAGGACGCATCGGAAATTTCCCCCGAGGTGCCAAGTAAGCTGAAGCTTGTTATTAATAAACAAGCGGCAGAAGAAATGGGTGTGGAACTAAAAGAAGAATGGAACGATAAGGCTGAGTTTATCGAGTAACTAATGGAACGATAGAGGTCCAGTGAATATCAATTAGTAAAACCTATCACTGGGCTTTTTATTCGTATAAAAAGACAGCAGGAGCTGTATCTGAAGGGGGAGCAGTTAATGTCTCTAGCAATTTTCGGAGCATTTGAGTCTGGCATTATATACGCCATTATGGCGTTGGGTGTGTATATATCCTTTCGAATTTTGGATTTTCCGGATTTAACAGTTGATGGAAGTTTTGTGACGGGAGCTGCTGTGGCAGCGATGCTTATTGTGCAAGGGTATAACCCATTTGTTGCGACAGGCATTGCTTTACTTGCCGGTTTTATTGCTGGGTGTATCACTGGACTGCTGCATACAAAAGGGGGCATCAACCCTTTGTTATCAGGGATTCTCATGATGATTGCTCTTTACTCTATTAATCTTAGGATTATGGGCAAATCGAACATCCCTCTACTAAACTATGATACATCTTTAGACACTGTATCATCTATTTGGGACAATATGGGGTTTAATACTGTGTTGAATAGCATGATGAGTGCAGTTGGGTTAGGAGATAGCTTGCCACGAACATGGGGAATTCTCGTATTTATGATTGTGGTGACCCTTTTGTTTAAATTTGTAACAGATCGTTTCTTGAAAACAGAAGTGGGTCTAGCTGTTCGAGCTACTGGTAATAACAAAAAAATGATACGAAGCTTTTCTGCTAATACAGATGGTCTCATCATTTTAGGACTCGGCATTTCTAATGCATTTGTAGCGTTTTCTGGTGCGCTTATCGCCCAGCTTACTTCATTTGCCGACGTTGGAATGGGAATCGGAATGATTATCATTGGGCTTGCTTCCGTTATTATTGGTGAGGCATTGTTTGGTACTAAATCTATTGCACGGACGACACTTGCTGTAATAGGCGGTGCCATTGTTTATCGTATCGTCGTTAGTATCGCCCTCCGCGTTGAATTTTTAGAAGCTGGTGATATGAAATTAATAACCGCGGCTATTGTTATTTTAGCACTAGTCCTTCCAAAGCTAATGGATGATTATAAGTCTCGGAAAATGAAAAAGCGACGAAATGAAGAACGTTTAGCTTCTTTACAAATGGCCTCGACCGGAAAGGATGACCAACATGCTTCATCTCGAACACATTCATAAAGTCTTTAATGAAGGTACTCCCGATGAAAAAATTGCACTAGACGAAGTAGATCTCTCTTTAAAAAAGGGGGATTTTGTCACGGTTATTGGCAGTAATGGAGCAGGGAAATCAACGCTCATGAATGTAATATCAGGCGTCTTTCAGCCGGATATCGGTACCATTCAAATTGATGGGACCGATGTTACAGTAATGCCTGAGTATAAGCGCTCCCGACTGATTGGTCGGGTGTTCCAGGATCCAATGGCTGGAACAGCCCCTTCTATGACGATTGAGGAGAATCTTGCAATTGCTTATAACCGGAACAAACGGAGAACCTTAAAGCTTGGCGTTAATCGTAAACGAAAACAGTTATTTAAGGAAGCATTAGAAAGTCTGCATTTAGGATTGGAAGGCCGATTAAATGCTAAGGTGGGTCTTCTATCAGGTGGGGAGCGGCAGGCGTTATCGCTGTTGATGGCTACTTTTACCGAACCGGCAATTTTATTGTTAGATGAGCACACAGCAGCGCTTGACCCTTCTCGAGCGGAGTTAATCACTAACCTGACAAAGGAAATCGTCGAGGAGCATCATCTGACAACATTAATGGTCACCCATAACATGCAGCAAGCATTAGATCTTGGCAATAAATTAATCATGATGGATAAAGGGAAGATTATTTTAGGCTTTGACGAAGAGGAAAAGCAAGGGCTTACAGTGGAGAAACTGCTGGAAGAATTTCAAAAGATTAAGGGAGAGCAGATGGTTAGTGATAGAGCTCTTTTGTCTTAGCGGGAAAAGGGGGGCAAGTATGAAGGAAGGCGTTTACGTAGGTCAAACAGCTACGATTACTTCAATTGTGACGGAGGAAATGGTTGCTCAATTTGAAGGGCAAATCGTCCATGAAGCTTATTCTACGGTCTCTATGGTCTATCATATGGAATGGGCAGCTAGGAACATCATTCTTCCGTATTTAGAAGAAGGGGAAGAGGGGATAGGTGCCTCCGTTACAGTAAAGCATATGGCTCCTACAGGGGTTGGGACCAATATTGAGGTCACTGCTACCGTTACAGAACTGAAAAAGCATTTAGTTATCACGTCTGTGGAAGCAAGAAATGAAATAGGCATTATTGGTAAGGGAGAAGTAACGCAGGCCATTTTACCAAAAGAGAGTATTACAGAAAAAATAGAGGCCAGTATGAAAGCATAACGCGTTTTTTGAAAGCGTTTCCTTAACGTGTAGAAAGAGGGGTATAGAGATATGGATTTATTTGAAGATATTTATGAGCATGAACAAGTAGTGTTTTGTAACGATCCACAAACAGGTTTAAAGGCTATTATAGCTATTCATAATACAACGCTTGGACCAGCGCTTGGCGGCTGCCGAATGAGGCCCTATGCTAGTTTTGACGAGGCGTTACAGGATGTTTTAAGACTTTCCAAGGGAATGACCTATAAATGCGCAGCTGCTGATGTGGATTTTGGCGGCGGGAAAGCCGTTATTTTAGGTGATCCTGAAAAGGATAGATCGCCAGAATTATTCAGAGCTTTTGGCCAATTTGTAGAGTCTTTGAACGGTCGTTTTTATACGGGGACGGACATGGGGACTCTACCAGAGGATTTCATTCATTCTTTAAGGGAAACCAATTGTATTGTTGGTGTTCCTGAAGCTTATGGTGGAAGTGGTGATAGTTCTGTTCCCACTGCTTCGGGAGTCATATATGGCTTGCAGGCTACCAATCAAGCTCTATGGGGGACAGATGAGCTTCGGGGAAGAACCTATGCAATTCAGGGGTTAGGCAAGGTAGGCAGTAAAGTAGCGGCTCACCTCATCGAAGAGGGTGCTTCCTTGTATGTTACCGATATTAATAAACAGGCACTAGATGAAATAGAAACGAAGGCAAATCTCCACGGTGTAACTGTTCAGGTAGTTCGTGGTGATGAGATTTATGACGTCGAGGCAGATGTTTTTGTTCCTTGTGCATTTGGTGGAGTGTTGAACGATAACACAATCTCTCGGCTCAAAACAAGAGCTGTAGTAGGTTCTGCCAATAACCAATTAGAAGAGGAGCATCATGGAACAATGCTTGCGGATAAACAAATTTTGTATGCTCCAGATTACATAGTTAACAGCGGAGGCTTGATTCAAGTGGCCGATGAGCTGTATGAGCCAAATAAGGATCGAGTGCTCCGCAAAACCAAAGCCATTTATACATCCCTGCTGACCATTTATCAGCAGGCGGAATTAAACCATATGTCAACTGCAGAAGCAGCGAATGAATTTTGTGAAGACCGTATTGAATTCCGTAAGAAGCGCAATAGTTTCTTTTCACATATGAAGCGTCCTAAATGGGCGGTTCGAACATAAGGAGGAAGAGGAAATGGAAAATCAATTTCCGATTATTCAATTGTTGAAAGAAGACGGTACACTGAAAGAGTCTTTACCGGAAGAGCTGCAAAATCATGATTTCGTTAAAACCGTCTACAAGCATCTCATGCGTACCAGAACGTTCGATAGAAAGTGTATAAGCTTGCAGCGGCAAGGTAGAATCGGCACATATGCTCCTTTCGAAGGACAGGAAGCGGCGCAGGTTGGGAGTGCTTTAGCTCTTGGTGAACAGGACTGGATGTTTCCTACCTACCGGGATCATGCAGCGACGATGACTTTTGGTCACACGCTGACAACGATTTTGCTTTATTGGAACGGCAGGAATGAAAGCTGTGTTCCACCAGCAGGCAGAAATATTTTTCCACCTGCGGTACCCATTGCAACCCAGATTCCTCATGCCACAGGCGTTGCGATAGCGGAAAAAAAGAAGGGTACGTCTAATGCAGCGATTGCTTATTTTGGAGATGGAGCAACGTCAGAAGGAGATTTCCATGAAGGGTTAAATATTGCAAGTGTCTTTCAAGCACCCGTTATCTTCTTCAACCAGAATAATCAGTATGCCATTTCTGTCCCGATGTCGAAACAAATGAGGACATCCACTATTGCGCAAAAAGCGTTAGCCTATGACATACCTTCCGTGAGAGTGGATGGGAATGATGTCTTTGCTGTTTACCAAGAAACGAAAAAGGCACTGGACAGAGCAAGAGCAGGGGAAGGTCCGACGTTAATTGAAGCTGTTACGTGGAGATATGGCGCTCATACCACTGCTGATGATCCTACGAAATACCGTAACCAAGAGGAAAGTGATGACAGACGTAAAGAGAAGGATCCTATCTCTCGCTTAGAGGCTTACTTATTAAACAGTGGAGTGTGTGAAGAAGGCTGGCTGGAGCAGGTGAAGAAGGAGGCATCCAGCGAAGTAGATGAGGCGATAGAGGAAATGGAGAGCGCACCAAAAGCAAATGCAGCTGATTTGTTTGATTATGTATTTGCTGAACCAGTATGGCCAATCGAAAAGCAGAAAGAGGCTTACTTTGCTGCGATGGGGGAGGACCAATAATATGCAAACAACAGTTGGAACGAAATCGTTAACGTTAGTGCAAGCTGTTACAGATGGAATGAGAACATTGCTTCAAGACCATGAGGATGTTCTTGTATTAGGGGAAGACGTTGGTGTGAACGGTGGAGTTTTCCGTGCTACGGACGGTTTACAGGCAGAGTTCGGAGAAGACCGTGTAGTCGATACTCCCTTGAGTGAAGCAGGGTTTACAGGAGCTGCCATTGGGATGGCTGTCAATGGATTCAGGCCAATTGTGGAAATTCAGTTTCTTGGTTTTGTTTACCCAGCCTATGAACAAATTATGACACATGCTTCTAGAATTAGAGCTAGAACAATGGGACACTATTCGGTACCTATGGTTATTCGAGCTCCATATGGTGCTGGTGTAAGAGCTCCGGAAATACACTCAGACTCAGTGGAAGCTCTCTTCACTCATATGCCGGGTATTAAGGTCGTTTGTCCATCTACCCCTTATGACGCAAAGGGGTTGTTAATTGCAAGTGTGTTAGATCCAGATCCTGTATTATTTCTCGAACCAATGCGTAATTATCGCGCTGGTAAAGAAGAAGTCCCAGAAGAATCGTACACGATTGAAATTGGCAAAGGCAAACGAGTGATGGAAGGGAAAGACGTGTCTATAATCGCTTGGGGAGCCATGGTTCCAGTAGCAAAAAAAGCAGCAGAGCACATGAAAGAACAAGGGGTACATTGCGATGTTATTGATATGAGAACGCTCTATCCATTGGATAGAGAGATTGTGCAAGATACTGTCCAAAAAACGGGAAGAACCGTTATTGTACATGAAGCACATGAAACGAGTGGAGTGGGTAACGATGTCCTATCCCTAATTAATGATTACGCCTTTTTGTATCAAAAGGCACCGGTGGAACGTGTAACAGGATTTGATACCCCGGTTCCATTCTTTGCCTACGAGGATCATTACTTACCGACTTCTGAGCGTGTAGTGAAGGCTGTCCAAAAAGTAATGTCATTTTAAGAAAGGAGGATAAATGTATGGAAGTAAAATTACATGATATTGGTGAAGGAATGACAGAAGCAGAGGTTCTTCATTTTTTTGTGAAGTCTGGTGACGCGGTTAAAGCGGACGATCCATTATTAGAAGTGCAAACGGATAAAATGACTGCTGAAATACCAGCGCCGGCAAACGGTCGTATTGAAGAGCTGCTTGTAGAAGTAGGACAGACGATAGAAGTAGGAACGACGGTTTTGACGATGACTAGTGCTGTATCCCCTCGAACTGCTTCTAGTACGGAAGGACCATCCCCTGTCGAACAGAGTGGAGGGTCTAAGCGCCAGCCATCCTCTACAACAGTAACTTTGCCAAAGCGTAATAAGCCTATTATGGCATCACCGTTTACGAGAAAGATAGCCCGGGATCAAGGCGTGAATATTGAGGAAGTGAAAGGTAGCGGACCTTCAGGAAGAATACTCGATGAGGATATATACAGGTATCTCGAAAGTCAGGAAAGCGAGCAGAAAGAAGCTTCGGTTACTTCAGAAGAAATGGACGGAGAAGCGGTCCAAGCTATTCCATCTACACGAACATCGGAGCCTGAAACGATACCTTTTAAGGGCAGAAGAAAACAAATAGCAAAGAAGATGACACAATCGCTACATACGATAGCCCACTGTACTCATTTTGAAGAAGTTGATGTAACGACTTTATTAGAATGGAAAGAGCAAAGTAAAGCAGCAGGAAAGAATTTTTCGTTATCTGCATTTTTTGTTAAGGCTGTATCGATAGCATTAAAGGATTACCCTATCTTTAACGCCAGATTAGACGAAGAAGAGGAGCTAATCCATCTTAACAGGGACCATCATATTGGTTTGGCGACAGATACAGAGGACGGCTTAATCGTCCCAGTTATTCCTCATGTAGAACAAAAATCAATCTATAAGATACAAACCGAAATGAAGGAACTAACCGCAAAGGCACTGAATAACCAATTGAGCCGACAGGATATCAGTGGGGGAACATTTACCATTAGTAATGTAGGACCATTAAAAGGTAGTACTGGTGCAACCCCGATTATCAACTATCCTGAAACAGGGCTGATGGCGTTTCATAAAACGAAGCAGCGTCCTGCAGTTGTGAATAATGAAATAGTCATTCGTTCTATGATGAATGTATCAATGACGTTCGATCATCGTGTTGCTGATGGTGGTACAGCAGTTCAATTTACAAACCGATTAGTGGACATTATCGAATCTCCACAACTGCTCGCATTGGAGATGATATAAATGGTTGTAGGCGAAATTGCAGAGCAAAAAGACGTAGTCATTATTGGTGGCGGGCCTGGTGGTTATAATGCAGCCATCCACCTTGCCGTTAAAGGATATGATGTTACATTAATAGAAAAAGGTAAGATTGGTGGTGTATGTCTTCATGAAGGGTGTATTCCATCCAAAGTATTTACTACTGCTGCCAGTAAGCTGCAGGATACGGAGACTCTCTCCAATTTTGGCATTGAAACGAAAGAGACCACTTTCCATATTGAACAGCTGCAAGCCTATAAAGGGAAAGTAGTAGAGCAGCTTCGGAAAGGGGTAGAGTCGCTTTGTAAAGCGAATAAAATTGAAATTATTGAAGGTCACGCCTCCTTTCTTTCAGAGGATAGAATTGGTGTGGATCACGGCCATCAATTTGATGTGTATCACTTTAACCACGCTATCATTGCAACCGGCAGTTCCCTAAAAGAAAACTCTATCATTAACGTAGATCATGATGTGGTATTCAATGATATATCTATCTATAAGGTAACCTCCTTACCGAAACATTTGATTGTCCATGGAAATACTCCATACGCAATGGAAGTAGCAATGACCTACCGAACGTTTGGATGTCATGTATCCATTGTGCTCTCGGAAGAGAATGAGGAATTCCCTTTCGATACATCTATCCAAAAAGAGCTAATCAGAGTATTAAAGAAACAAAAAATTAAATGTTATCAGCATGTGACGGATGTAAAGCTCGAGAGAATGGAAGACGGAATTTCATGCACCTTCGTCAGAAATGGTGAACAGCAATCAATAGAAGGATCTCATCTTTATATATCCTCTGACTATCGTCCAAACCTGGAGGGTATTGGAGCAGATCGGCTTTCATTAGAACTGCTTGATAATGGCAGGATTGCGGTCGATCAGATGATGAGAACTAGTCTCCCTCATGTGTATGCGATTGGAGACGTAACAGATGGTCCAATGCTTGCCGTAAAGGCTATTAAGCAGGCAGAAGTCGTTGCTAATACGATTGCTGGAGAAGCGGCAGAATTCGACCCAACTTTTATTCCTACTGTAGTGCATAGTTTGCCTCCAGTAGCTTCAGTGGGCATGACAGAGGAGCAGGCAATAAAAAATGGATTCCAAGTAAGGATTGGACAATTCTCTTATGGTGCTAATGGCTATGCTACCATTCATGGGAAACGGGAAGGACTATTAAAGGTAGTAATAAATGAAGAAAACGAAGTCGTCCTCGGCTTTCACGCCATTGGAGCTGGGGCAGTTGAGTTAATCTCTACAGGTACCGTAGCCTTAGAAATGGTAGCTCGAGAAGAGGATCTAACCTTCCCTCATTACCCACATCCAGGGTTCGGTGAATCCTTAACATCTCTTGATTATCATGTTGTGACGCCAAAGCAAACCGAATATAGTTCCTAATATAAAGCTCCGATAGCTTTTACGAAAGAAAAACATCTCCCGAACCGTGTTCGGGAGATGTTTTATTATCGTTACAAGAGTAGGATTAGTTTGCTTCAGATAAAGCTTCCTGAAGCTCAAACGTACGTACTTTCCGAGGTAGGAAGCTGCGAATTTCATCTTCATTAAAGCCGACTTGCATTCTTTTTTCATCCATAATAATAGGACGCTTTAAAATGCTTGGGTTATCAGCAATTAATGTGTAAAGATCTCGCATGGATAGATCATCAAGCTCGACGTCTAAGCTTTGGAAGACTTTAGAACGTTCAGATATGATTTCTTTTGTACCATCCTCTGTCATACGAATGATGCCTTTTACTTCTTCAACAGATAGCGGCTGAGAGAATATATTGCGTTCTTCGTATTCTAGATTATGTTCTTCTAACCATGCTTTTGCTTTACGGCAAGAGGTACAGCTTGGAGAAAGATATACGGTAATCATCAAATACCTCCTCATTTATCATGTGAAAGGTTATCCAGTCTCATGTCTTATTTTACTTATTATTGATAGGTAAGGATGTAAGCTATCTTACATCCTACTTCTTATCTTCCCTTTGTAGCATATTAAAAAAACATCTTTTTTTCAAGATATATGCTTTAGAAATAACTTCCTTGGCTGGACTGAGTTTTGGAGCTTTTTCCAAAATAAAACAATCCAGTTACCATTCCCAAGATGACCATAGCTACGGAAAATAATAAGAAAGGAATTGCTCCAAGAGAATGTATGAGTGGAACAGAAAGAGCTGTAACTAAGCCTCCTCCTAGAAACGGCTCATACACTAACTGCTTATAACCAAATGTTTCGAAAGCAGGCGTCTCATTCTCAGGGTCGATAATTCTCATTAATAATAGCCCTGTAGCTGTAATACCCATAGACTGGCCGAAGTCTCCAATTCCTCTTTCAAACCAATACGTAGGAATCATGCGTTTCGCAAAAATCATAAAACAGAATATGTTCCAAAGGATACCTCCTGCAGCAAGTAAGAGGAATGGTACAAAATATTCTCCAATTACAGCTAAGGATATCGTAGCAAGAGCGCTAACGATTAGTATGTCAAGGGAAAATCCTTGAATTCTATTGATTAAGCTTCTGTCAATTACTTGAAAACGATCCACTTTATCCACAACCATTTGAAGCAGAATTCCACCTACCATTGCCAGTGGGAATAGTGGGATATACTTCATAATATACGTACCGCTCCAAGCTCCCCATGTGATATTTTCAATCCCGATTAATCCTTGCTGAATGCCGTAACCGATTAAGATTGCTATTCCGACCATGGCAAAGTGGAAGGAGAAGGTTTCGATAGCTTCCTGGCGAAGTGTGATGTTACCAGCTGGTTCTCGGTTTTCAAATTCCTTAATGCCAAGCTTCTGTAGCCTACTGTAGCCGACTTTTCCTTGGCTCGTATTCGTTTTATTCGTTCGCACTGCCCAGTTGATTAAGATAATACCAAAAATAACACCTGATAATACGCCAACTGTAGCGAGACCAATTGCTAAATCATACGCTTCTGGGAAGCCTAATTCTTCAAACGTACTTTTCATACCGGCTGAAGTACCGTGCCCGCCTTCAAATGCAATTTCAATTAACGCTCCTGTCATAGCAGGTAAATCAAAAACGGGAACGAGGATTAGTAATGCAATCAATAGGCCCACTACATATTGACCCCATCCAATCGTCCAGCCAAAAGCAAGCTGTGGGCCACCATTGTTCCATATTTTCTTTAGGGTTGGTGTCGTTTTCCCTAAAAATAGCGATGCGAAGATAACATTAATCATTAAACCAGGAAGGGAGCTCCACACTGTTACAATTTCCTTCGTTAGTATTCCCGTTGACCAAAACGAATTTTCTCCTACCAAGGGTGTCAGTCCAGCACCTAGTACTTGCGGTCCAAGCAGCAGGGCTGTAAAACCACCTATGATAGAGCTAGGTAAAAATAATGATTGCAATATCGTCACTTTCATACGGATTAAATTCCCTATGATGAGAAATGCTCCTAAAACTAATAAACTAAACCCAATTACTTGTGCTGACATAGAGATAACCTTCTTTCCTAATTGAACATTGTTATAGAAGGATAGTTCCCCATGGTAAAATATACTAAACGAGTGCTTTGATATTTTTACAAAATAGGAAAAAACCCGAGCATTTTTTCATTAATTCCTTTACAATAGAAGAAAGAATTACATATTGGAAAAGCAGGCGCAATAGGGTTCTATTGCTTAATAGGGAAGTTGGTGAAAATCCAACACGGTCCCGCCACTGTAACAGGGAGCTGTCTTGTCATACCACTGTGCGAATGCATGGGAAGGGGAGAAGCTGGCTAAGATCTGGAGTCAGGAGACCTACCTGCTTTTAACACCAATATTACCTACGAGGATAGGGAGGTGTGTAGTCAATAACGGTACGCTGCTTCATGGTGGCGTTTTCATGGACTCGCACATCTTCATGCTAGGAAGATGTGTTTTTTAGTGTGGAATAATAGTAGGACTCTGATTATTCAACAGGGTTAGAAAAGGGGAAAATAATGAGATATAACATGTGGAAACAGTTGCTAGCCATACTCATGGTGGTTAGTTTATTAGTAGGATGTGCATCTAACGGAAATGATGAGGCAGAGCAAGCTAATACAGAAGGTGAAGCAGCAGAGGAGCAGACAAGCTCTGAGGATAACGATTCAGACGATACATATCCACTTACAATAAGAGATGCAATGGATAATGAAGTTACATTTGAAGAGGCTCCTAAGAAAATAGTAAGTTTAATTCCAAGTAATACTGAAATTTTATTCTCACTGGGCTTAGGAGATCGAGTGGTTGGAGTTAGTGACTTTGCCAATTATCCTGAAGAAGCAGCATCTAAAGAAAAAATCGGCGGGCAGGAGCTGAATATCGAAAAAATCTTGTCCCTTGAGCCAGATGTTGTAATGGCTCACGCTTCAGGTGCTCATAATTCGGAGCAAGGATTGCAGCAATTACGAGATGCTGGTATTCCAGTGTATGTCGTGCAGGACGCGACATCCTTTGAATCTGTTTATGATACTCTTGCTTCCGTTGGTAAAATTACTGGAACAAGCGGGAAGGCGAGCACGATTGTAGAAGAAATGAAAGCAAGTTTAGTGGAAATAAAGCAAAAAGCAGATGATATTCCTAATGAAGAAAAGAAGAAAGTCTTTATGGAAGTATCCCCTGCTCCAGAAATATATACAACGGGGAAAGGGACGTTTCTCAACGAAATGCTGAACACAATCAATGCAACTAACGCTGTAGGAGATCAAGAGGGCTGGATTAAGATGAACAATGAAGCTATCGTAGAATTACAACCTGAGGTTATTGTAACGACCTATGGCTACTATACGGAAAATCCTAAAGAGAAAGTCATGAGCAGAGAGGGATGGGATTCTGTACCTGCTATAAAAGAAGAGCAAGTATATGATGTTCATTCTGATTTAGTGACACGTCCAGGTCCTCGTCTTATTGAAGGGGTAAATGAACTTGCAAAAGCAGTATATCCAGATACATTCCAATAAGAGATTTATTCATTATTCAGGTAGTATTCTATTTGTGCTTGCCTGTATGTTTACCGGTATATCGATGGGAAGTGTATCCATATCGTTTTCAGTGATTGCTCGTATAATCGGTGAGCAATTACTTCCTTTTCTTTCTTTAACAGATGGAATAGATGAGATGCAGAAAAGTATTGTGCTCCAAATAAGGTTACCTCGTGTATTACTTGCAGCTCTTGTGGGCGGTGCTCTCTCCATATCGGGTGCAGCCTTTCAAGGGCTGTTAAAAAATCCGCTTGCAGATCCATACACACTTGGGGTGTCATCGGGGGCCTCTGTTGGTGCAGTGGCTGTCCTTTTTCTTGGTATTAGTTTGCCGTTTGTAGGGCAGTTTACATTGCCGATTATTAGTATAGCAGCTGCTGTTATTACGATTTTTCTAGTTATTGGCTTCGCTCGTATGGTTGATCGATTTATGTCTATATCCACTATTATTTTAACTGGAATTATTTTTAGCTCCTTTTTAGGCTCTCTCATTTCGTTAATGATTGCGCTGACTGGCGAGGAGCTTCGCCAGATTGTCCATTGGCTGCTTGGCAGCGTCGGGATGCGAGGCTGGGATTACGTGTATATTATGCTACCGTTTTTTTTCGTTGGGGTGTTCTTGCTTGCCGTACAAGGGCAGGAATTAAATGCTATGACCTTTGGAGAAGAGCGCGCAAAGCAGCTTGGTGTTCAGGTGGAAAAACAAAAATATCTAATTCTTGCAGCAGCCTCCATTTTAACTGGGGCTTCTGTAGCTGTGTCAGGGACGATAGGCTTTGTAGGCCTTGTTATCCCACATATTTGCAGGAAATTGTTTGGCAGTGATCACCGTCACCTTATTCCACTATCCTTGTTAGTGGGTAGTGGGTTTCTCATTGTAGCTGATTTAATAGCTCGTACCATAGTTTCACCCTCAGAATTGCCGATAGGGGTGATCACCTCTTTAGTTGGTGCACCTACATTCGCATTTATTTTAATGCAAAGGAGAAAGGGAGGCGTCTCTTATGATTGAAGCATCACATTTATATGCTGGGTACGATACCTACGTTGTAAAGGATGTCTCCTTTTCCGTTCACAAAGGGGAAATGTTTGGGATTCTCGGGCCTAATGGCAGCGGCAAGACAACATTGCTTAAGGCAATTAATCGTACTATTTCGAATGCTCAAGGTGACATATCCATTGAAGGTGTTTCCGTCACCTCTTTATCTTCTAAGCAAATTGCTCAGAAGATGGCAGTCCTGCCTCAGCATCAGGATATATCATTCTCCTTTACGGTGGAGCAGACAGTACTGATGGGAAGATACCCCTATCAAAGAGGGCTATTTAAGCAATGGACTAAAGAGGATTATGAGCTGGTGGAAAAGGTGATGAACCAAACGGGTATCGCTTCATTTCGTCACCAAACCATTCAAGCATTAAGTGGTGGGGAACGCCAGCGGGTTTTTCTGGCTCAAGCTCTGGCACAACAGCCTGACATTTTACTGTTAGATGAGCCGACTAACCACCTAGACTTTAGCTATCAGAAGCAAATGCTGGATGCTTTGAAGGAATGGTCTATACAGGAGAAATTAACGGTTATAGCTATATTCCATGATTTGAATTTAGCTAGTCTTTATTGCGACCGTCTTTTACTATTGAACGATGGGACTATACATGCGTTAAACACACCGGAAGAGATTATGAAGGAGGAGACACTGCAGTATATTTACCAGTCTACTATTAAAGTAAATGCAAATCCTCACCTGGCTAAACCACTAATGCATGTAGTCCCTCATTATACGGATATCCATGGTAAGTCCCATATTGAGCGCTCCAGGCTGCTTATTACAGACCAGCATATTCATTACCATAGCCCTAAGCCGCTTAAATGCTATTCCTCAGCCGTGATGAACGCGGGCTTTGGATGGTATGAGGATTTTCTGAACGTTCACGTAGATAAGTCCTTTTCCATGGAGGATCCTTTAGATTATGTAAAGGCTTACGCAGAAGGTGAGGGTATGCCAATTCACCACACTGTCGGAATGATGACTGCCGCACATTTAAAGGATGGCAGTTACCGTTATAGGACAGAAGACGGTGTAACACTGTTGGTTGTTGTAACCGCAGGAACGAGTAACGCCGTTGATGTTGTGCATGGAAATCAGCACGTCTCCGATTGTCATGCCGGAACAATCAATACTTGGATTTTTGTGGATGGTGTACTAGCCGAGGAAGCGTATATTCAAAGTATCATGACGGCTACGGAAGCAAAAGTGCGAGCTCTAGTTGAATTGGATATTAGAGATGCAGTAACAGGTACTCTTGCAACCGGCACTTCTACAGACAGCACGTTAATCGCTAGTACTCAAGAGGGAAAAACACTTGCATATGGAGGACCTATTTCCTTGTTAGGGAAAATGATTGGAACAGCGGTCTATGAAGCAACTAAAGAAGCGATAGAACAGTATCAGTATAGAGTTGGAAACTCCCAATGACAGCACACCTTCTTGCGATAACCATCGCATATGTCCTTGACTACATATGGGGGGATCCGAAGGGAAGGGCTCACCCCGTCGTTTGGATGGGGAGCATGATAGCTTTGATTACATCTAAATGTAATAAAGGCCGCTTTCGGAAAGGGAAGGGTATGATTATGACGATATCCGTCGTTGTAACCGTATTTGCTGTCGCTTATGCGGCTGTATTATTCTCTTATCGATGGAGTACTCTAGCGGGGGTATTGGTAGAAGGAATGCTTATTTGGACCACGATAGCTGAAAAAGGACTACGACAAGCAGCAAATGCTGTGTATGAGCCGCTGTCTAATAACCAGATGGAACAGGCCAGAACGAAGCTGTCCGAAATAGTGGGGAGAGACACACACTATTTAAATGAAGAGGGAATCGTAAGGGGGGCTGTTGAAACAGTAGCGGAAAATATAAGTGATGGGGTAACTGCTCCACTGTTATTCGCATTTCTAGGAGGAGCGCCACTTGCTGCTGCGTATCGGGCGGTAAATACGTGCGATTCCATGGTAGGATATCGTCAAGAACCGTTCACACAATTCGGCTGGGCTTCGGCACGATTGGACGATATAGTAAATGTGATACCTAGTCGGCTGACAGCTATTGTAATGATTTTCGTTTCTTCTTCTGTTTATTGTTCTAAAATGGAAGTGCTCTGCAACCTTCCGAAAGAAGCTGTTCAGCATCCCAGTCCTAATAGTGGATGGGGAGAGGCGGCAGCAGCATTACTGCTAGGAGTTCAATTAGGAGGAGTGAATTATTACTTTGGAGAGAAATCGAATAGACCGACAATAGGGATACCAAGGACAAAATTAAAAGCAAGCCACATTCCATCCATGAATACTTTGTTACAAAGAACTGTATTCTGTTGGATAATACTACTTTGGATAGGAGGGGGTATACGTGCATTGGCCATCTCATGGAGCTAATCCACAACTGCTATTGCAGCAATGGAAACTAGATGAAAACGAGAAAAACTATATTGACTTTAGTGTGAACACAAACCCATATGGCCCTCCACCTGGGTTGACAGAGCATCTTCAGCTACATATGGATAAATGTTATTCCTATCCGGATCATGACAGTAAGAAGCTGACTGCCGCCCTAGCGTCTGCTTACCGAATTAGAGAATCACATATCCTAGTTGGGAATGGAGCATCTCAATTAATATACCTGCTGGCGCAGTTATTCCGAGGTCAAAGCATAGGTGTATTCGAGCCAACCTTCTCTGAGTATAGGGAAGCCTGCATAGCGAACGGATGTACAGTTTATTCTTTGCCAGTTGATGACAAACATGATTGGGAGCTAAGGCAAGTGAATTATATAAACTGGCTTGATAAGTTGGACGTGCTATTCCTTTGTCATCCAAATAATCCAACAGGAAAAGTGTATAACCCCTTGATTCTAAAAAATTTAATACAGCAATGTGAGCAAAAGGGAGTGTGGCTTGTAATCGACGAAGCCTTTCATGATTTTGTCGAAGAGGGTGCGTTTTTCACACCGGAAATTAGTAGTTATTCAAAGGTTATACTTCTTCGTTCCTTAACGAAAATGTACGCTATTCCTGGTATGCGGTTAGGATATCTTGTTGCCCCCGAACCAATCGTAGACAAGCTGCACCAGCTACAGCCGACATGGAGTCTTAATGGTCTTGCACAAGAAGCAGGATTGTATTGTCTAGAGGAACAAGCTTATCGGAAAACATGTTCCACATCCATACAAGCGAATAAACAAAAGGTCTTTTCCTATTTGAGAGAGATGGGATATGAACCAGAGACAAGCTATACCAATTTCTTTCTTTTACAAGATCCGTACCATCACGATACAGAGGAGTTATTTCGTTTTTTACTAGAAAACGGGTTGATTGTCCGTCATACATACAACTTCCATCCCCTTAATGGCCGATATATTCGAATTGCTGTAAGAAGGGAAGAGGAGAATAGTTTATTACTCGATGCTCTACAAAGGTGGAAACAAGTATGCTTACCTTAATTATTGGAGGGGTACGAAGCGGAAAAAGTACTGCTGCAGAAACAATTGCTGCAGAAACAGGAGCTAGTGTGCTTCACTATATCGCAACAAGCGTCCCAACAGATGATGAAATGAATCAAAGAATACGTAATCATCAAGTTAAAAGAGAGGCAGCCAGTGAAGCATGGTTAACATATGAACACTCTACCAATCTATTAAAGGCACCTATTCCAAAGGGTGCAGTTATCGTGCTGGATTGTTTGACTACTTGGGCGGCTAATGAATGGATGGAAACAAGCCATGACGATATTCAGCCTCTTATTTCTTCCATCATGGGCCAAATTGAAAAAATCCATCAACATGGTAAGGAGTTAATCATCGTATCTAATGATTTGTTCTCTGATGCTATTTCATTTTCAGATTCCGTTCAAAGCTATCTGTCTCTCATGGGCGGATTACATCAAAAGCTCGTTCAAGGGGCAGATACCGTCATCCAAATGGAATTTGGGCAGAAACGAATTAGAAAGGGAGTACGAACATGAAGGGTGTAATGATTCAAGGTACGTCTTCGAATGTGGGTAAAAGTATTGTTGTAACTGCGCTATGCCGCTGGTTAAGCAACCATGGATATAAAGTTACTCCTTTTAAATCTCAAAATATGTCTAATAACTCCTACGTAACCCGTGCCGGGACCGAAATTGGAAGAGCACAAGGAGTGCAAGCAGAAGCCTCGCGGACAACTGCTATACCAGAAATGAACCCCATATTATTAAAGCCGAGAAATGATCAACGTGCTGAAGTTATTTGTTTAGGCGAGTCTATTCATACATATTCAGGAATGGAATACCGTGATGCATTTTATGACAAGGGGAAAGCGTCTATTCTCCACTCCTTACAGCAGCTAGAGAAGCAATTTGACTATATCATTATCGAGGGAGCCGGTAGTCCTGTTGAAGTAAATTTAAACGATAAAGAGCTTGTCAATATGTCTATTGCTGAAATGGCGGATGTACCGGTTATCCTGGTAGCCGATATTGACCGCGGGGGTGTATTTGCTTCTATTGTTGGTACCTTACAGTTACTTTCTGAACATCAGCGTAAGCGTGTGAAGGGGATAATAATTAATAAATTTAGAGGGGATCGGCAATTATTTGAGGATGGAGTAGAATGGATTGAAAACTATACTGGTATTAAAGTGCTTGGGATTATGCCTCATGTAGACCATCACATAGAAGCGGAAGACAGTTTATCCCTCCGCGAAAAGAGAACTACACCACATAAAACAAAGATTGATCTTGCGGTAGTAGCCCTGCCATACCTATCAAATTTCACAGACATAGACCCATTTTATTTAGAAGCGGATGTTGATATTCGATATGTGTATAGACAAGAAGATCTTGGTAGCCCTGATGCCTTAATCATACCAGGTACTAGGAGTACAATGGAGGATCTTCAGCAGCTTCGAAGCAGCGGCCTTGAGCAAGCTATCATGAACTATATACAGCAGGGTGGCACCATAGCAGGTATTTGTGGAGGGTATCAGATGCTTTCAACTACTTTAGTTGAAGAGGAGAAAGTGATGGATGGAATAGGCATTCTACCCATGACCACGTATTTTCATAGAAAAAAGGTGACAAGGAGGGTGGAAGGGAATCTCCATCCCAAGAGTGGATTTGGGACTTATAGTATAGAAGGTTTTGAAATACATCTCGGGGATAGTAAATGGGACCATTGGGAGCATGGATTCCCACCATTATTTCAAATTAATGAAAAGAAAGAGGGAGTAGTGGTGGATAATGGAAGGATTATCGGAACGCACCTTCACCATTGCTTTCATAATGATACGTTTCGAACATCGTGGTTGAATCGAATTAGAGGAGAAAACGGTTTCCCCATCCGTGAGTACACGGTAAGGAAGAAGGACCCTTATGATGAAATGGCGCACATATTCGCTGCACATATGAACATGAATGAATTGTGGGACATCATTAATCAAAGAGAGAATTCGTTATGAACAAGAGGTGGCAAGGCATCTTGTTAGCTATCCAATTCTTTTCTGTGCTCCCTATTAGAAGAGAAATTCCAATGAATACCACTCAATTAAGAGGTGCTATTTTATTTCTTCCTTGGCTTGGTAGTCTATTGGGTTCTTTAACGCTACTCATTTCCTATTTATTAGTGAATTATACGACAATGAGCATGGCGGGTGTAGCGGCAATCAGCTTAGTAACTATGATTGTTTGGACAGGTGGAATACATTTGGATGGGTGGATGGATACCAGTGATGCTTTCTTCTCGTACCAGCCGACTGCTGATCGTTTGAAGATAATGGATGATCCTCGAACAGGGGCCTTTGGTGTAATATCTGTTATCGTTCTGCTCGTACTTCGTTTTATTTTTATGATGGAAGTACTGAATTTATCCTTTTTCTATTTTGTTATAGGAATAATAGGTATCCCTTTTGTGGCAAGAATGAAAATACTGGCTCATTTTGTTTGGACACCTTTAGCGAAACGCGAAGGGTTAAGCTTTCTATTTTCTCGCTCCATGCAAGCTAATCACATTATTACTAGTTTTGTCTGTATGATGATTATTGGTATTGTCCTAACATCCATTTGGTCTAGTTTGCTCCTTCCTATTATTCTATTGTTTGGATGTTCAATAGCTATGTTCTTTCTAGGGAGATATGTTATACGTCAATCATTCGGCGGTATAACAGGGGATGTATTAGGGGCAGTGGTAGAAGGAGGAGAAGCTGTTTTATGGATCGTACTGTGGATTTGTACCTTATTCGTCATAGTATAACAGCTGCAAACAAGGAAAAACGGTATCTAGGGTGGACAGATGTACCGTTACTAGACGAAGGAAAAAGGGAATTGTGTTTTATTCTGCCGTCTCTCCCCGATAAATGTGACAGGGTATATAGCAGCGATTTACAGCGATGTGTAGAAACAGCTTTTCTCCTTTTTCCAAATTGCTCCGTCTATCAAACAAGTCAATTAAGAGAGATTCATTTTGGAGACTGGGAGCTTTGCACCTTCCAAGAGGTAGAGCATCGGTCTGATTATAACGAATGGCTGCAATCCCCTGATTCTTTTCATCCTAATAATGGAGAATCGTACGAAGCTTTTCGGTTGCGGGTTTCAGAGTGGCTAAAAGCGTTACTGCATCTCCTTTCCTGTGAGGAGAAAATAGTATCCACTGCTGTCATTACTCATGGCGGCCCTTTGAGGGAAATTATATATAGGTTGCATAGCTCGTCTTCATCTCCTTGGGAATGGCATTGTCAACCTGGAGAAGGATATAAGCTTACCATTACAAAGAAGGAGGATGATAAATGGATTTTATTACAGGTGGAGTCTATAATGGCAAAGGGAAGTGGGTAAAAGAACAGCTGCTGCACGATCAGGAGGAGTACAGTTGGATAGATGGCAGCAATCTTTCTACATTACCAGATAGCCAAGACATTCATACTTCCGTCGTAGTTATATATCATTTGGAGAGTGTCATAAATACATATATAGAGCAACTTCAACAGTCCTTGCTTACAGAGCACGTAGACCAGTTGCTGGAATGGGAGAAAAGCTGTAAGGAGCATCAGCTTATTTTTATCGGGACAGATATTACAAAAGGAATCGTCCCTTTAGAAAAAGCAGACCGCACATGGCGGGACACAGTTGGATTCATTTATCAGTATCTTATACAGCAAGCAAATAGAGTTTTTCTTATTTGGTTTGGGCTTTCGGAGCAGTTGAAATAATGAAGGAGGAATGAAAATGAGATTATATACTAAAACCGGGGATAAGGGACAGACGAGCATTATTGGTGGAAGGGTCGATAAAGATGACGTACGTGTCGAAGCATACGGAACGGTCGACGAAGTAAACAGCTTCGTCGGAAAAGCAAGGGCAGAATTAGCTGGTAAAGCAGCGGATAAACAAGTAGATGAAGAGCTGGAACGAATTCAGCATGAGTTGTTTGATTGCGGTGGAGATCTTGCTAACAAACAATCTAATCGTCCCTTCAAGCTTGAGGATACTAGTGTAAAGTGGCTTGAAGAAAGAATGGATTTCTATGTGGAGGAGACTCCTGACTTAAAGCGGTTTATTCTGCCTGGAGGGAATGATGCTGCTGCAACGCTTCATATAGCAAGAACTATAACGAGAAGAGCAGAACGGTTAGTTGTCTCTCTTATGAAGGTAGAAGATACTTCTGCGGTATGCTTGCAATATTTAAACCGCTTATCTGATTACTTTTTTGCGCTGAGTAGGTATGTTAATTATGCAAATAGTGTAGCAGACGTAGAGTATGTTCGGAGCGAAGAGGTATTCCGCAGCAAACAGAGTAAGCAGGAGGAATGAGAAGATTTGTCATGCTAGCTCTTTGGATAGCATTAGCTGCTATGGGTGGCATACTGAAAGTGCCTGTTGGATTTGGTAGTATAGCTCTCGATTCTGCGCCAGCTATACTTGCATCTCTATTTCTCGGTCCTATGGCAGGAGGCTTGGTGGCTGGAGCGGGGCACTTCCTTTCTGCATTAACAGGAGGGTTTCCTCTCGGGCCTTTTCATCTTATTATTGGTCAGACGTTTTATATAACCATCGCTCCATCTTTATTGATTGGAGCACTATGTAATATTGGTGTAACGATACTAGTCCTTCCTAAATTACAAGCGAATTTCAGCGCGATTTATAAAATGGAGGGTTGATGAATGAGAGATGGACAAATATTACCGTTAGACGAAACATATAATCTCGTCATTACGTCAGATAATGCGGCTAACATTGGAGAGCAGCAGCTAGACCAAATTAAAGCACCATATTCCATCGTTGCCTTATCCTTGTGTAGGGTGGCAATCATGGAAGGTATGGCGCTTGGTGGAGTTCCGGTAGCTGCACTTCTCTTTAATTTTTCAGATCATAAAGTATGGGATGTATTCGTGGAAGCTATTCAGAATATGACCGCTTCATTAGGTTACTCGGTTCCCATTACGGGTAGTACAGAAACGAACTTTCCTTTACCGCAATCTGCATTTGGTCTCTCCATCATTAGTAAAGTACCAAAGCATGCAAGCTTCCAGCGAAATACGCCTAATCATGCTGCGTTTGCTGTTATTGGCGAGCCGCTAGTGGGAGAAGAAGTGCTAACAAAACAAGAGGATATGGCGCCATTAAGGTTATTTCAACAGCTGTTAAACAATGAGCACGTTTATGAAATCCTTCCTGTCGGCTCCAGAGGTATAGAACAGGAATTGAATACGGTGTTAGAGGATAATCATTTACCATTGGACAGAACCATAATGGCAGAAGTAAATGTTCAAAAATCAGCAGGACCATCCAGTTGTTTTATTATTTCGTACAATAAGGAACGGGAAGAGGAAATTCAATTAATCTCGGGAAATTATTTTCATTCTCTTCTATTAGTAGATTAAAAACTACTATCTCTGGGATTTGAACGTTCCTTTTAGCGTTGATTGGGCTGGAATTACCAAATCTCACATGGAAAAACGAATGAGGATTTTACATATGTAAGAAGGAAATTGTATCAGAAAGGCACAATAAAGCTCCCATTCCTTTAAGCGGAAAGGGAGCTTCAGCATCCAATAAGTTTGGGATATGGTGGTCGTTTTAGTTCATTTCTATGAAAAAGCACTGCTAATACTATCAATTAATCCGCTAATCAGCTTGCCGATAGCGCTGATAAAAGTGGAAAAGAAGTTACCGATACTATTCCAGAATCCTTCGTCGTTTAACAGTTCCTTTACGTTGGCAGTTATATCGTTAAGTTGCTTTTGTACTTGACCAAAATCAATGTTTAAGTTTCTTATTTTATCAAAGAGGTCTGTTAGAAGCTTTATATTCTCATCACTTAATTGAATATTTAAGGAGTTGAGCTGTTCTTTAACAATTTGCTCTACTTCTTCTCTAGTTGCAGGATTTTGATTGGCTATTTCTTTTTTAATTTCTGTAAGCAGCTCGCTAACTTTCTCTTGATCCATCCCAGATTGCTCAGCGAGTTTTGTAGCGACATCCAGTTCCTCGCTAGCAACTTTCATTCGGTCTTCATTAAGCTTGGCACCTTTAGAATCATATGCTTTATATATACCAGTTAATGCTGAATGGCCGCTAACTTTGACTGGGGAAGCTACATCCACAACTGCATCCTCCACACCCGCAGTTAATAGGGCGTTAGCATACATTTCTTTTGTAACTTGTGTAATATTATCAGGGGTTACGAGATTTACGGTAAGCCCTGTACCTGTCTCCTGTGGAGTGATTTTCACAGAGGAGAACATTCTGGAATTAGCATTTCCACCAATATAATTGGCGATATCCTGTCCATTTACACGAAATTCATCTACGTTTTCTCTATTTTGTACCTCTAGTAATTCACGAACCTCTTCTTCCTGGGAATCAGATAATGTTTCGCCATATACTGCGATAGGTACTCCTAACTTCTCATTTATTCCTTCATTATTACTAGTGGAGGCAAAACTAGCAGAATTGCTCCCTAGTCCTATTACTAGCAATATTGTGAACAAAATGGATATACATTGTTTCATTTTGTATTCTCACCCTTTATCATTTCACTTTATTCCTTCTAGAGTTTATTATACTTAGTTTGACGTACAAAAGAATCCAACTAGAGGCTTAGAGCTCCTTTGTACTTTTAATAGTACGATGGTTTTATATGGTTAGTATGGAAATTTATCATAAATGTAGATTGGAATAGATCACATCCTTTACGGACATATCATAATTGTTCTGACCTCTATATCTTATCACATAGAATACGCTGACTGCTTTCTTTCAACCATAAAAAAACAGGATGACGATAAGGGGACGTCAGCCTGTTTTTTAGGAAAGGGTTTATTGGTTATATTGCAGCCCGAATTGAAGAGGGTACTGTCCATCAATGGACACTGATAGTTTACCGCCAGGTTGTTCACCAAAAAGTACGTCCACTGCTTTTAAGATGGAAGAATCAATAGGCGATCCCCATCTATCGAGTGCATAAGTAGCAAGGTAAGCGTTAACTTGTGGGAAATGCTTAATATCATAAGGTAATCCTAAAGATATCGCGACTACTGGCTTGTCTAGCTTCACTAACGCATTCACCAGTTTTCTTTGTCCTTCTGGTAAGCTGCTGGACGAAAAGGTAGCTACAATGATTCTATCTACGTTTTGCGCCTGATTCAATGCATGCTTTATCTCTTCTTCCGTAGGGTTATCTGTATTTGTCAAACAAGTTGTAACGGTACCACTTGTATGCCGTTCTATTGATTTAGCAATATTTAGCACATGTGTGTCCTTAGAATATATAATGGGTCCTACCACGAGTGTCGTTTCGCTTGCTTGGTTTGAGAAAGGAAGTGCCCCATCATTTCGAAGCAATGTAATGGATTGGTTGGCGATTTCCCTAGCTGCTTGTTTATGAGAAGGTTCATTTGTCACTTGTTTAGCTTCAGAAGGAGAAGTATATCTATCTGCAAAGAGTTGGTAGTCCATTTTTTTCATGAGAATTCGCTCTAAGGAATGGTGAATTCGCTCATGGGAGAGAGCACCCGTTTTATATGCTGTTAATAGTGTTTCATAGGTTTCTATTTGTTCATCAAAGCTTCCAGTAGCCATGACAATATCTGCTCCTGCTTGAACTGCCATCACAGCCGCTTGTCCAGCACCAAAATGTTTTTGGATAGCGTGCATACTCATAGCGTCCGTAACAATAATTCCGTTAAATCCTAATTCTTCACGTAGTAAACCGGTTAATACTTTTTTTGATAAGGTTGCTGGTAAGTCTGGGTCAATCGCTTCAATGATGACGTGAGCTGTCATAATAGAATCGACACCGGCATCAATGGTTCGTTGGAAGGGTGGCAGGTGTACAGATGCTAATGTTTCCTTACTGTACGTCACTTTGGCAAGACCGAGGTGAGAGTCTACCTCCGTATCGCCATGTCCAGGGAAATGTTTAGCGGTTGCCATGACTCTATTGCTTTGGTGCCCCAATACCATGGCTTCAGCCATATCGCTGACTAGTGATGTTTGTTCACTAAAAGAGCGAACACCTATCACAGGATTAGAGGGATTCGTATTCACATCCGCTACAGGAGAGTAATTCCAATTGAATCCGATTGCTCTTGCTTCTTTGGCGATAATGCTGGCAGCCTTTTCAGCCAATGCCGGCTGCCAGGTAGCACCTAATCCCATCTGCCTTGGAAAGGCTGTTCCGTCTGTGACGTGTTGAGCTACACCGTATTCCAAATCAGTGGTAGTGAACAAAGGAATCGGCAACCTTGTCTCGTACGCCCATTTTTGTAATTGATTATTATATTCCGCTAGACTACTGCTGTCACTAGAACCATATATAATGACAGACCCTACCTTATATTTTTGTATAAGCTTTTTTGTAAGCTCGTTAGGCATTAGGTTCTGTTCGTCGTGTGTAGAAGGCATAACAAGCTGTCCTATTTTTTCCTCCGGCGTCATTTGGGATAGTAGGAAGCTCGTCATTTGTTTCTTAGTTTCTTCATTTTGTGAATGAAAGTTCTTGATGTCCTCTTTCTCTAAAGGCTGATTATTTACTTTAGAAGGAGAAGAAAATTGTGACTCCACCTTGGTTTGTTCAGGTTTACTATTATTATTCAGCCTACTCACCTTATCACTCCTTTAGTAATGGATGACTAAAGTATTAGCCGGTTAAGGAAATCTATGTCCACTAAACTATGGTGCATGAGTGGGGTACATTCCATATGGCTACACTTTACCTCTTATCTAGCATCCTACCAAAATTATGTAAAATAAGATATTTTTTCACATAAACTAGTTGAAGGTAACGTTACGTCACCTTGTAAAGTATAGGGTAACAACTAGTATAGGAGGATTTTAAATGAAGAAGAGTATATGGGATAACGGTAGTATGAGGGATAGAGATGGGATATTATTGTTATTTCTTTGTTTGGTACTAGTGCCAGTCGGGATTGAATATGCATTTCATGCCTGGCTTTTACATATGCTGCAAGATGAATTGTATGCTGGTACCATTACAGGCTTTGTTATGGCTGTCGTATTTGTAATGGGAGTGTATTATATAGTGCTACGACCTAACCGAATCGGATGGTCCAATGTTGGGATGAGTGCTTTTTCTAAACAGTATTGGAAGTGGATTGTATTCTGGATATTAGCAATACTTACTATCAGTACCATTATTGTTATAATAATGGACCTCTTGCAGCTAGGAGTAGAAAATAGTAAAACAACCGCTTTAACTACGGATTGGAACTGGTTTCGCTTCGGTGTAGGCATCCTATCAGCTGCTGTGATTTCACCTGTTTATGAAGAAATCTTTTATCGGGGATTTCTATATAAATGGTTTCGCTCCAAGTGGGGCGTTGCTGGTGGTGTGCTGGGAAGTTCTATTATCTTTACTATAGCTCATATTCCAACCTATAACACTTTACTTATCAATTTCATCTCTGGTGTCGTTTTTTGTTGGACATATGAGCAATCTAAATCGGTAATCCCCGCTATTATTATCCATGGAGCAATGAATGGGATTGCAATCATAGTAACTTCTCTTATGCAATGAAAATAGCTTCCATCTTCGTAAGCAGCATTTGAATTTGGTTAATACCATGGAAGCTTCAGCTGTAATTTATAATAGCCCCTAATCTCCTACTATTCATAAACAAAGCTGAGTTCAGATAACTCAGCTTCTCCTTGATTACTTTATTGCTTAATAAGGTAGTCAGCATACTGTATTGGTAAAGATAAAGGGCGGTTGTCAGCTGCTCCATTTGTAGGGAAGGGGAGGGGATTGACTTCAAAAATCCACAGCTTTCCTGCCTTATCTAATCCCAAGTCAATACCAAAGTCGGCCATATGGAATGAGGAACGGTCGAAGGTATGGCATATTTCTCTAGCTAAATGAAGAATAGATTGTTCTATGTCTCCCATTGTTGCTTGATCATAAAGTCTGGAGTTAAGAAACCCTTTTAATAAATACGCAGAGATGGATTTAGGGATAACGACAGAACTATTGGTAGCAATTCTGAATAATAGCAGAGATTGTTCCCACTCTCCAGCCCCATTTTTGTTCATGTTTGTTCGGATATCTGTTACCTGTTCTCCTTGGGAAATGGTTTGGATTTTTTGCTGCAGGACGTATTCTCCATTTCCATACTGTGTACATAAATAGTGTTGAAATTCTTTCGAAGGAGTGAACCATTTTCTGGTAACATCTTTTTCATTGGTAACAAACATTTCACTATAACCGCTGTCCTTCTTGTTAATGCGAACAATCCCCTGGCTGCTATCCCCCATAATAGGTTTAATTAAAAAATCCTTATAGGACTCCATGAAATAGTTTATATCTTCAACAGACCTGCATATTCTTGTCTCGGGCAAATGGGGATATAAATGCTGATTACGGGATAGAATCATCCAACTTTGCCATTTATCAAATATAAAGTCGTTAAAAACAATAGCACCTGACGCTTCTTTTATTTTACGAATAAATACGGGAGAAGCTTTGCATTGTATAAAAATGACTCTTGGTATCGGAAATGTCCCTATGACCCATTCGTTTTGATTGTGGTCATACCTTTCTCCAGCCACTAGTTGATGGTGGAAATCTACTAAATGTGATTCAAATCTAATGAATGTACGATTTATCGAAGACGTGTTGATTCTCTCTGAAAGTCTTAATCGTAAACCAGGATAGTGTTCCTCTGACACACAAAAGCCAATATAATCCTCCAATATAATCCCTCCAATCCTTCATAGAAAAACCACCAATAAGGAGGTGGTTTTTCATGCTTTAAAATACCTCTGTTGCCGAGATGGAAATAACTCCTGATAATCCAAGCAATTCAAGGTTAAGAGTAATAGGCTCAATTGTTGGACAGGGAATTCCATTCAGGATGATTGTTCCTAAGGTGCCAAGGTCCACTTCTACGCCGTTTAGAATGGGTGCTGGAGTAACTAGAACTGGATCAGATATAATTTCTACCCCATTTAAGACACCTGTTACTTCTACCTGACAAAAAGTAGGCGCTCCCATACTATACCTCCTTCTATAATGAGACCATAGGTATCTGTATTGGCCTTATTATTACAATATGAAAGAAGAGGGAAGCCGGTTGTACCATTTGCTTATTCTTGAAGCAAATAGGCGCTTAGAACTGCTCTTTACAGATTGTCTTATATGAAATTGCTGTTAGTAAAAAACCACCAACATGTTGGTGGCTTCTAGCATTTAAGGCACTTCTGTTACGTTAACTACAATAGTTCCTACTGCCAATCCTAATAGGTTTAACTCTATAACAACTGGGTCAATAGTAGGGCAAGGGATTCCGTTTAGGGTAATGGTACCAACCCCATTTAGTAAGTTTACCTGTACGTTATTTAATATATCAGCTGGTAACACTAAAAGAGGGTCTGCGAGCAGCGGCACTCCATTAATATCACCAGACACGTTTACTTCACAAAAGCTAGGTGCGCCCATATTGTACCTCCTTCCAATAATGTGTACTAGGGCTTTTGCTATGTCCCTATTATTACTATATGGAAGAAAAAGGGGGATTGGTTGTACTTCTGTGTAGTTTCGAGAAAATAGGCTGGTGGTATAAAGATTACATAAGAATACTAAGTTAGCTAGCTTATGTCTGCTTTCTACCATGAACATTCGGAAGGTGGTTAAGGAATCTCTCGTACTTCAACCATTATGGTACCGACTAAATTGGAGCCTAGATTTAAGTTTATAATAATAGTAGGGCAAGGAATCCCGTTCAGAGTAATCGTACCTAATCCATCAATCAGGACGACCTCTATATTGCTTATTATACCTCCAGGTGACACTAATTTAGGTTCAGCAATTGTTAATATCACCTCGTACTGTTACCTCATAAAAGCTTGGAGAACCCATTTAGTGCCTCCTCTCCAATATGGAATAAAGGGCTTTTATTATTTCCCTATCCATACTATATAAAAGTAAAGGAAGGTCGGGTTGTACTAGTACACAAGTTATTTTAAATAGGCAGTAATTCATATCTATTTTATGATTGGTCTTGTTGGTTCCTTCCACTTCCCATTCTAAAAACACGAGCTTTACCAGTGTAATTCTTCGTGACATTTTTCGTGTCATATATGACCTTTGCATGATCTAGTAGGAATTGGATGGGGATGGAGGAGTGGTCGGTATGGATAAGAACACAATCGATGGATGCTAACGTCTGTACGGTGAGTGGTGTACTGTAATGAACCTTGTCTCCAATTGTGAGAAGTGGTACATACGGATCATGGTACGATATTACAGCTTGTTTCTGTTGTAATAATGTGAATAAGTCCAGTACTGTTGATCCTTTAATATCCGGATAATCTTTCTTATAGGTGACACCTATTACTAGTACTGTTGTATCTTTCAAGCCTGATTCAGCTGTTGACAGAGCTTTTGGCAGCTGTGAAACAATATGCTGAGCCATTTGGCCATTAATTTCCTTGGCAGCCTCTATAAACTTGCTCCTTTTTCCAGCTTTACTTGCAATCCAATTAAGGTAAAGCGGATCAACAGGAATACAATGACCGCCAATACCTGCACCCGGATAAAACGGAGCAAACCCAAAGGGCTTTGTTTTAGCTGCATCAATCACTTCCCAAATATCTAATTGAAGTGCATCACAAAGAATGGCAAGCTCATTAATAAAGGAGATATTGATAAGTCGATAACTATTTTCCAGCAGTTTGGTCATTTCAGCAATTTCAGTAGAGGATACAGGGACTACTGTACTAAACATGGTGGAATACAGGGTGGAAATTTTGCCTAAACAGTCATTGGTTGTGCCACTTACGAGCTTCGGGATCTCTTTCAATGTATAATCTGATCCAGGATCAATTCTTTCAGGTGAATATCCGACAAAGATATCTTTACCAACTCGAAGACCGCTCTTCTCTAAGATTGGGAGCATAACCTTTTTTGTAGTACCAGGATAAGTGGAGCTTTCCAGTACGATTAATTGATTAGGCTGCAGGTAGGGGAGGAGAGCCTCTAAAGCATCTGTAACATGGTGTAAATCAGGCTCTTCTTGACGGAGGGGGGTGGGGACACAAATCAATACGGCACTGGCTTCTTTTACATAACAATAATGTGATGAGATGTGAAAGGCATCCTGCTGGATATACGATAGCAATTCTGGATAATGGTTTTTTATATTTGTCATTACACTATCAGGCTTCAGGTCTACACCGATTACGTCAAAACCTTGCTGCAAGCATAATAGAGACATGGGTAAACCGACATTACCTAAGCCGATAACAGCGATTTTGCTAATGGATGCATTCATTGATGCATCTCCCTCCTTCCATACTAGAAACCTATCAGTCTTTCTAATACATAATTCTTGTAAAAGGACTCCTTGTCATATACTAGTAGCTCTTCAGGATTACGAATAAAAGGGGCGCCCCATTCGTATTGGTCATAGTGCGAATGCCAGCCGATATTTTTTAAATCCAGCCTATATCTAGGTTTTCTTTCTGTGAAAATTTTTCGTTCTGCATGCTGTTGAGATCTCAGAGGATAATGCTTCAAGAGAAAATTAAAAGGAGCCACCCTCCTGCCTTCAAACATAGCCTGATGACCGCCATGCACAGCAAGGCTCACTTTATTATCTGTCTTTTTCCACGTTTTAACTTGACCGCTGATGTACACACCAATCTCAAAATGACGAAAGTGCTCCTCGAAATTTCCGCTAATAAAATGATCGTTTGTAGGAGAGAAGTTCAATACAGTGTGATCTATAGCATTGTAACCTAAAGAATCAATATACTGGATACCCTCCTTTAGGTTTAGGTCAAACCAAGGCGATTCTCTTATTTCATCAGCGTCACAATGAATGAACCAATCAGCATTTAGAGTGGCTGCAAGGATTTCTTTCCTGTGTAAAATCTCTAGGAAGTGAAATTTCTTCTGGGCATTATTTTTGGAAGGATAGGATTCATATCCAATTATATGAGGATCATCTCTAAAGGTTTGTATGATTTCCAGCGTACGGTCGGTGGACCAATTATCTATCACATAAACATAGATATCCTGTTCAATAAGTTTATTTAAGGAGTATTCAATAATGTCTTCTTCGTTATATACAGCCATGAGAGCAATAACTTTAAAAGAACTATTATTTATGGGAGCTCTATAATTATGAGTGTTTCCTATAATACCAACGATTCGTTTATTTCCTGTATCTGTGTATGAATATCCAACGAATTGTGCGTTACAGTTGTAATGGTCCATCATAGTTTTGAACGTATCAATATCTCTCATTCCGGGTGAAGTGTCTGTAGGTTCACATTTTGTAATCAGCCCTATCGATGCATGGTTCATTGCTGTATTAAATGCTTCAAATACGTATTGGGGATTATTCATCGTATCAATTGTATCTAAACACACAACCATAGAATGCTTTAATACTGATTGGTGTATGGGAAGCTGCTTCTGTTGATTAAAGGTAAAGGGGACTAGTTTTAGTGTGGGAGAAGAAACCGTACCTGACTTGCTCCATTCCTCAAACTGATCTAAACATATAACAGTGTGTCGATTGGATAACTGCTTAAGTATTTTCATATGTTTGCAACCTAAAAAAATTAGCCTAGAACAATTATTTCTAACTGCATGCTCCTCAATTAAAGAAATAATGTCTCTGCTCTTTTCCATTGATGCAGATTTAGGTAAGTGATCCTCCTGATCAAATCTATCCATCATGTAACCCCCACATATGAGTAGCGTGAAAAATACGTTCCTACATATCATATGTAAGCATTACTGTTAAGTAACATTTAACCGCCTAATAAGGGATAGAAAGTAAACTTCAATTGGGAAAGACAGCACATCAAAGAAGTACTGATTCACCATTATTTGTACAGCCGCCACAGAATAGAAACTGCTAGTTTAACAATGCCTGTAGCAGCTAATATTTAGAATCAATTATTTGATGAGCTTAAACGCCTCTCCGATGAGAGGATTAGTTACATGTTCATGCAATTAGTATCAAAAAATCCCTTAAATAGGATATTTTTATCCTGCATAAGGGATTTTATACTATGCGGGTGCGATTTCATACACAAGGCAGCTAATGATTACAGTCTATTAAGTTATTAAAATACAATAGATAACAATTGTCGTTTTATATAGGCTGTGTTAATCTGAAAATAACCATAGGGGGTGAAATATATGGAGGTACTTTGTGAAGTGGCTAACTGTGTATATAACCTCGAAGGAGAAAAGTGCGGAGCATCTGAAATTTCCATAATAAGTGAAGTAGGCAAAACAGCTTCTTCCCAACAAGAAACTGATTGCCAGACCTTTGAACCACAAGAAAATTAAGTTGTTGTTTAAGAGTAGCCATTTTGGCTGCTCATTTTTTTATCTCTTGATAAAGAGTATCATTATCAGTCATAAGATGTCAATTGATAATCAGATGTATTAGGTAATTGCTAAAGCGTCCTGACACTTGGTAAGAAGAACAGTTGAATTTAGAGATAGGGGTAAGGTAAAATGACCATTTAAGAAAGTATTTTCCATTATTATATATGTTCAACAAGAACTAACAGAGCCAATAGGTAAAAGCGAGGTGACCTGACATATGGAACTTTCAGAACTTAAAGAATATGTTCAAGCCTTGGAGGAAAAGCTGCTAACTCCAGAGGTTCGAACGAATGAAACAGAGTTGGGCAAGCTGCTAGGTCCTACCTTTTTTGAATATGGTATATCTGGAGTGATATGGCACAGAAAGGATTGTGTTAAGCCAAACGGTATTAATGTAAGAGATATGCATCTTTCCCAATTCGACGTTCAGCTGCTAGCACCCGATGTCATTCTTGCAACCTACCAACTTAATGATCGAACAAGAGGGGAAACGTCTTTACGCAGCTCTATTTGGAAAAGAACAAACCATACATGGCAAATGATTTTTCATCAGGGAACGAAAGCAAAATAAATCTATGCAGTACACAAACTATTTTGTTTATTTTGTGTTAGCTCGTTTTATGTTGGATTTAGGAAGAAAGGTGTCATGGATTGCTTTGGCTTGGTTCGTGTATGAAATATGGAGTATTAGGTGATCTTATTGGGGCCTCGAATACTATATTCTTATCGGGGATTTCTACTATTCTACTAGGTATTACGATATTTTTTTCAAAATCACTTTATTTTAGTAGTGAGGATGTAGGAGGAGAGAATGGTGATTATACCTTCCATGACGTTTAACCATAAAAGCCTGTCATATACTATTAGGAGTGCTGTGCCCGATGATGCGAGACAGATGTCCAAGATAAGAAATAGGATAGACATGGAAACAAACTATCTAGATCGAGAACCAGGAGAAGCATTTTTAGATGAAATAGGATTTAGGAAACTGATAGAACAAGATACTATTAAAGAAAAGAATTTATGTTTAGTTGCTGAAGTAGAAAATAGGTTAGTAGGTTTTTCTAGATGTGAAGGAACCGAGTTGAAAAGATTACATCACAACATTGAATTTGGAGTAGGGGTACTACGAGATTATTGGGGATTTGGTATCGGAAAGCATTTACTCCTTCAATCCATTGCCTGGGCGGATAATAATAATATCCTTAAGATTAATTTGCGCGTTCTTGAAACGAATATAAAAGCAATCCACCTGTATAGAAGGTATGGATTTAATATAGAAGGATTACTTAAATTTGATAAAAGGCTATCGGATGGAAAATTTTATAACACCATTATTATGGGAAGATGGAAAGATGATGTTTCATAGCATTCATGAACAATACATAAAAATGGACTAATAAAGACGGAGGTTTGTTTTTGAAGCGGTTTGTTATATATTTTACGACAACACTGGTAATTGGGTTACTGTTTTTAGGCCTGATTGTAATGGAATTTCGAATCGAAAATCACTACCGAGATCAGTTCATGGTGGTACCTATGGTCACTGCAAATACCGTTCTTCCCATTATTATGGGAATAGTACTCGGTGCTCCCAGGCTCTACCATACTGTTACAAAAGAAGGAGTGTGGAGGTATGATTGGGTGAAGGTGCTTGCTATTAGTCTGCCTCTTCTATATGTTACTATGCTACCTCTGTTAACTATTTTAGGTATAATGCCAGGGGTACTTTCACCACCGTGGCTGTTCCAATCTGCCGACTCTTATCTTCCAATATCAGGATTGATTTTAGGGTTCACTGTAATTAGCAATCTCTATAAAAGATAGTTAAAGAAAGAGGAGGATAATGGTGAGTATCATACAAATTCTGTTAGGAGTCGGAGTTGTATTCTTCATTATATTTATATTGGCTATTGCCTCTGTGAACAAATAATAGTATTCACCATAGGAATCCTGCCATAACCAACGTTGTATAAGGATGTCATTTATGAAGAAATATATATCAGTATTAGTAGTTGCCATTCTTTTGACCATCATGAGTGGTCTTCTGGATGGTACAGAGGTGAAAACGGAAGAAGAGTTACAGGAGTACTATGCTCATGCATCATAAGGGGAGATTAGATTAGGATATCCCTTCCCTTTTTTAACAATGAATCGGTCTAATTTAACCCCGCCTTTGCCATATACATTTGGATTTGAATACGAGAAAGCTGGCAAAATAGACTATAGGTTGTTTCTTTTAAACATTACTACCTATTTTATAGGTATATGGACTGTTCTTCTTATAGGGAAAGTATGGAAGGTGAATAGGTTTGGTTGAAAGGGTGATACAATGGAAAAAGATAACCCGATTCTCATAGTTGGAGCAGGGCCAACTGGGCTGGCTATGGCATTAACTCTATGGAAAACCGGAGTCTCATTTCGAATAATTGAGAAGCGTAGCGGACCAGGAGAAGCCTCCAGGGCACTTGTTGTCCAAGCTCGCATTTTGGAGCATTATCAGCAGCTAGGTTTTGCAGATAAGCTTGTAGAAGCTGGTATCCCTCTAACATCCGTCCACCTTAGAGAAGGTAATGAAGAAAAGGCTGCATTCAAGCTTTCCAATATGGGAAAAAGCCTAAGTCCTTTCCCGTACGTGCTAAGCCTGCCGCAAGATGTACATGAACAGCTGCTCGTAAAGGAATTGGAGAAAAGTGGCGTCCAAATCGAATGGAACACAGAGCTTGTTTCCTTTACCGATGAAGGAAACGAAGTTCATGCCATTCTAGAACAGAACGGGGAAGAGGAGCATATCAAAGCTGCGTATCTATGCGGATGTGACGGTGCACATAGTACAGTTCGTCATAGAATGAAGGTTGAATTTCCAGGTGGAACGTATGATCAGCTTTTCTTTGTCGCAGATGTAGAAGCAAACAGTGAAGAGCTGATAATGGGAGATTTTTATATGTATATGGATGGAGAAGGATTTCTCATATTTATGCCGGTCAGACGAAAAGGAATAATGCGTATTATTGGTATTGTTCCAGAACAATTTTCACAGCAGGAGGAAGTGGGATTTTGGGACATATATCCTTCTGTTAAAGAAAAGATACATGTGGATGTAACCAATGTGAATTGGTTCTCTAAGTATCGAGTCCATCACAGAGTTAGCGAACACTTTAAAAAAGGGAGAGTGTTTATTGCCGGCGATGCGGGGCACATTCATAGCCCGGCAGGTGGACAGGGAATGAATACTGGTATTGGAGATGCCATCAATTTAGCGTGGAAACTTGCCAGTGTGGTAAAAGGGAAAGCTGCAGTCACCTTATTAGATACGTATGAAACGGAGCGGATTGGATTTGCCAAAACCCTTGTTTCAACTACGGATAAGGCTTTCACCAATATAATTGGTAATCACCTGCGAGGGCGCCTTATTAGAACTATAGTGTTTCCGTATGTAATACCATTTTTGCTTGGTTTTTCCTTTGCTCAGAAGGGAGCATTTAAAACATTATCTCAAACTAGAATCCACTATCAGGATAGCGACATAAGTGAAGGAGAAGCTGGTAATGTAAAAGCAGGTGAACGCCTTCCTTGGGTAGAGCTGGATTCTGGAGACAATTTCAAGCCACTACAGTCTTTTGATTGGCAGGTACATGTATATGGTGTAGTTGAAAAAAGGATGAGGGACTTCCTCCAATCTAAACACATCGACCTTCATGTATTTCCTTGGAGTAAAGAGATGGAGAAGGCGGGATTTAAGGAGCATGCAGTATATTTGCTGCGTCCAGATGGCTATGTGGCGTTTGCTGCGGAAGAACAAGATGTTCATAAGCTCGATGAGTATTTTACTCGTTTTACAATTCGTTCGTTATTCTCATGAATAGCATACTATTAACAAAGCCTGGAGTCTGCTCCAGGCTTTAATGGTACATATAACAACATAATTAAGAGAATAATTTCGGTATTTCTTTTATCATGGAAATAATACCCATATAAGACATCGCGATTACGATAATTACTCCAAAAATTGTCAGCCAAAGCGGGTGTTTGTAATCTCCAACTATTCTGGATTGATAAGCTGCTACTAGCATAACGCCTAATGCTAATGGAAGGATAAGACCATTCAAGGCACCTACTAATATAAGAATGCTGACGGGTTTTCCTACAGATACAAATACGATAGTGGATACTGCAATAAAACCAACAATAAACCATTTTTGCTGCTTTTCAATCGTCTTACTAAATGTCTTAATAAAGGAAACGGAAGTATAAGCTGCTCCTACAACAGAAGTGACAGCAGCAGACCACATGACAATCCCGAAAATTTTATAACCAATGGTCCCTGCAGCTGCTTGGAAAACAGATGCAGGCGGGTTAGCTTCATCTAGAGTTATCCCTTGTGCTACAACGCCTAGTGCTGCCAGGAATAAGAATATGCGCATGATAGAAGCAATTCCTATGGCGGAAATAGCACTTCTGTTCACGTATCCTAACGACTCTTTTCCTTTAATACCAGCATCTAGGAGTCTATGCCCTCCAGCAAAGGTTATATAGCCCCCAACGGTTCCACCTACTAGCGTAATGATGGCCATGATATCAATCGTGTCTGGAGCGACCGTCCTAGCCGCTGCTTCTCCGATAGGCGGCTGGGCTGTAAACATTACATATACTGTCAAACCAATCATTACAAAGCCTAATATTTGAGCAAAGCGGTCCATTAGTCGATTTGCTTCTTTGACAAGGAATATTCCTATTGCTACTACACCACTGAAAAGGGCACCCATTTTAGGAGACATATCGAATAGCACATTTGTCCCAAGACCTGCACCAGCAATGTTTCCGATATTAAATGCTAAGCCTCCAGCTACAATTAAAAAGGATAAGACAAAACCAAGGCCGGGGAGTAGGTTATTGGCTATATCCTGAGCGGGTTTACCACTAATGGAAATGATACGCCATATATTTAATTGTGCACCTATATCGATGATGATGGAAATAAGGATAACGAAGCCAAAGCTTGCTGCTAGCTGCTCTGTGAAATAGGTGGTTTGGGTTAGAAATCCAGGTCCAATGGCAGATGTTGCCATTAAAAAAGCAGCTCCTAATAATAACCTCAGTTTTGCTCGTTTGTCCATATGCTACACTCCTTGGTTGTGTGATTAAAGAAATTGATTAACTGGTTGCACATTTATGTTTGCTTCCTGTAATGCAGCCTGAATGTAGCGTGCAAAATCTAAAGCATGAAGTCCGTCGCCGTGAATACAAATAGTGTTTGCTTCAATATCGACATCTACACCTTGCAAAGAGTGGACTTTGTTATCCTTAATCATTCGTATAACTTGGTTTACAGATGTTTCCTGATCAGTTATCAACGCATGCTCCTCTCTTCTGGAGGTAAGGGAGCCATCGTGTTGGTATGTTCTGTCGGAGAATACCTCACTAGCAGTACGGAGCCCACGTTCCTTCCCGGCATTGTATAATTCCTGTCCGGCAAGTCCGAATAAAATTAAACTGGGATCCACATCGTAAACAGCATCAGCAATTGCTTTAGATAAGGATGGATCTTTAGCGGCCATATTATATAAAGCCCCGTGAGGCTTTACATGCTGTAAGCTTCCTCCTTCTGCATGGGAGATGGCCTGTAATGCTCCAATCTGATAGAGAACGATATCGTATGCCTCCTCAGGCGAAATATCCATCGGCCTTCTGCCAAAGCCTACTAAATCATCTAAGCCTGGATGAGCACCTATTCCAACATTGTGCTTCAAGGCTAATTGGACTGTTTTTCTCATAGTTGCTGCATCACCGGCATGGAAGCCGCATGCTATATTTGCAGAGGTAATGTAGGGCATTATTTCCTCATCTCGCCCCTTTGTATAGGTGCCAAAGCTTTCTCCCATATCACAATTAATATCCACCTTATGCATATTGCTTCCTCCTAACGTGACTTCGTTTTTAACTGTATTCCTTGTATTAGTTCTTGTATTTTCTTTTCCCTTTGCAAATAGAGTTCCTGCGCTTCATCCAATGATATCTCGGTAAATCGAATCGTAGAGCCTGGCTTTATTTGGCCGATTATGGGTAAGTCTACACTTGCAATTTGAGCAATTTTTGGATAACCCCCAGTGGTTTGTCGGTCAGCGAGCAGAATAATAGGTTGACCATTAGACGGTACTTGAATCGTTCCAAATGCCACCGCCTCGGAAAGTAACGACGCTTCATTATCTCTGTATAGGGAGGTCCCTTCTAATCGATACCCCATTCTATCTGATTGTGTACTGATAGTGTAGGAAGAGGTAAGGAAATCCTCCTTACTTTTAGCCGAGAACCATTCATATTCTCTCCCTTTTATCACTCTAACTTCTTGCTGTTCATTAAAGTTAGGGGCAAAATCGGAGGCAACATACCAGTCCATTTCTAAAAACGCGTTCCCATTCGCCTCTTTCGCCAATTCAGCAACCCTTTCTTGGGCAATATCTGAAGGTGAGCCAGTAGAAAGGAGATCTTCACTTTGTAATCCTCTCCCTTCAAACCCTCCAATACCAGCTCTTAAATAGGTAGATTTACTTCCCATAACAATAGGCACATCAATAGACCCGGCAATAGCTAAGTATGCTCGGCAACCTTTTTTGGCTTGTCCAAAAGTGAGGACACTGCCTGCTTTAACATACACAGGACGCCACTGCTTGACAGCCTTTCCATTAATAGAGGGAGATAAATCACCACCACTAATGGCAATGAGAGCATCAGATTGGAACTCAAGCTTTGGGCCGGCTAACGTCATTTCCAATACTGCTTCATATTCATTATTTCCGACTAGAAGGTTGGTAATTCGTTGAGCAATAGGGTCCATTACACCGCTAGCAATGATCCCCTGTTTCTGATACCCGATACGCCCTTTGTCTTGAATGGTGGTTAGGAGACCTGTTTTTAGTACTTTAATCATAACGAAGCCTCCTTTATGTATTGATTGTATTCCTCTTTGGAAATAGAAGTGAATTTAATCTTATCCCCCGCTTGTAATAAGGTAGGGGACTGCTCGGAAGGTTCAAATAAGGCTAATGGAGTTCTGCCAATTAGTTGCCATCCACCTGGAGTTTCAATGGGATAGACTCCGGTTTGCTTCCCTGCAATCCCAACAGAGCCAGCAGGAATGTGTAGTCGTGGAGATTCTTTTCTAGGAGTAGCAATTTCCTCAGGCATTCCTCCTATGTAGGGAAATCCTGGAGCAAATCCTATCATATAAACAAGATAATCCCCATTGGTATGATAACGGATTACCTCTTCTTCGCTAACTTGATTGTGTAAAGCTACCTCAGCAATATCTGGTCCTAGCTCTCCTCCGTAGCAAACTGGTATTTCAACAGTCCTTGTTTCACCAGAACTAGAAACTTCTAATGTACCCAATACTTGTTCCAGTTTACGAGAAACGCCCTCGTAGGGAAGGGAGATAGGTTCCTTACTAGATTCCATAACCGCGAGGGGGTCATAAAACACCGTAACAGTAGTAAAAGCTGGAATATATTCTGTCATCCAACTGAATGGGGTTTGATTTAAGTAAGCTGATACCCGTTTAACTTTTTCATGAGTATTCAGATTAATTTCTTCTCCTAATTCAATAACAATTGCGTGATCTCCAAGTGGTGATAATTGGAATTGCATGACAATCCCTCCTATTTTATTGCATTTAAAATATTATTGTAAGAAAATTGTTTATTTTCTCATGTTATCTTACTTTTTTTTGTTTTTCAAATGTAAGGAGATGGAAGTTTGGATAGAGTTTATTACTAATGAAAAAATCCTGCTATGTTATTCATAGCAGGAGGGGGAGGATAGAGAAATCTTTGTATTTCTGCATAGAGAAGGCTGTTCCTCTTGTTTATGTTCTAAAACTATAAATTCGTTTAAGCCTATTTGACAGCGGACTTATACAACAAAGCTCCCATTCCTTTAAGGAACGGGAGCTGCCATCCATAATAGCTTCTTGAGTTTCCTTCAACTTGCTGAACTGCTGCTACAAGCTAACAGACCACGTTATTTTACTTCTTTTGAAACCCTTCTTGGTCCAGATAATCAACTGCTTCGTTATAGGTTGGGAAGGAGGCATCTAGCATATCGTCAGCATAAATGTTAAACAATCCGAAATCATATACAAGCGTTAATACCTGGTATTCTTGGTTGATATAGTCCTCTTCTAACCCCAGGAAATCCTTTTCTTCCGGATCAACAGATAAGGAATCGATAGAGGCACGCACGATTGTAATTAGTTGTTCTTCTGAGTAGTCGCGAATATTGACCATACCTCGTTCATCGGTTTCATACCCATCCACTAGCTCAGCAAAAACAAAGCCATTACCGTTTGGGTGAAGGTGATAGACAACATTCTTCTTATCTATAGCGCTATCCTCAAAATGATAATTAATTCTTCCCAGAGAAATTTCTCTTCTTGTTAATTCTGTAAAGGTATCTAATATATTTTGCTTTTCTTCAAATGTCAGCATAGGTCCTCCGTTTGGTGATGTCATTAGCTTCATCATTATAACATTGTAAGGGTATCGTTCCAAATACGATAGAAATAGTTTAATTCTTGTCAAGGAAAGGTAAAGAATTGCATCAGCTCAGAATGTAAGAGGAGAGGATGTATATGGAGTTACGCAAGGCTAGACCTTCTGAATTACCTAAGCTTTCTATCAGCTTATTGTTAATAGGCTTTATCGTTATCGGTTTTGGTTTTTACTTGTTTGGGGAGCTTGCAGAAGACGTGTTAGAGGAGGAAAAATTCGCAATAGACCAAGTAGTTCAGAACCAAGTAAACAGCTTCCAAACTCCTTGGCTTAATACTGCCTTCCGTTATATAACGGAGGCCGGTTCTGTGTTATGGTTAACGATTGTTTCCGTCATTATTGCCGTGTTCTTACTCTTTTCTTCTAACAAAAGTATGTGGAATGTTATATATTTTGCCATTGGGATGCTTGGAATTAGTTTAATGACTAAACTACTCAAGGTAGGATTTGAAAGACAAAGGCCTGATGTATTGGATCAATATGATGGAACAGGCTTTAGTTTTCCTAGTGGACATGCTACAGGTTCGTTACTGTTATATGGGTTTCTCATCTACTTTGTTTCCCTGTCTCCATGGAATCGGATTTGGAAAACGATAGTAAATATCATGTTAACAGTGTTGATACTTTTAATTGGTTTAAGTCGAGTATATCTAGGAGTTCATTATGTAACGGATATTGCTGCTGGCTTCCTACTGGGGTTATCATGGTTAATTATGTGTATTATAGCAATAGAAATTACAGTTTGGAGAAAAAGAAAATGAGGATGGTAGGGGATGTCTATATAGAACAGCCTTTTTTCTGGATGAAAGGAAGGAAATGAAGTATGCATCTCGAAGTACATAGTAACACCTTATAGACGGGGGAGAGAAATTATGTACGAATTAAAAACGAAGGAAAACGATAATAGTGTAATTGAGTTTATAGAAGCAGTAGAAAGTAAACGGAAAAAGGAAGATGCCTACCGTTTGTTAGACATGTTTACTAATATTAGTGGGTACCCGGCTAAAATGTGGGGGCCTAGTATAATTGGATTTGGGAGCTTCCATTATCAATACGAGTCAGGCCATGAAGGTGATGCACCGCTTGTTGGATATTCCCCGAGAAAAGCTAAAATAAGCCTTTATCTAGAAAGTGGAGATCCTAATCGAGAAGAACTATTAGAGAAGCTAGGCAAACATTCAACAGGGAAATCATGTCTATATGTTAATAAGCTAGCTGATATCGATGAAGAAGTGCTGAAGGAATTAATCAGAAGCTCCATCGCTTTTTCCAACCAAAGCAAGTAAGGTTTATGTGGTAAATGTTTTCTTCATAGCCTGCTTTTATCAACGAAAAAGGAAGGGCCAGTTATGGGTGAACTGGCCCTCCTTATATTAATTAGATGAAATTTCCTTAAATACTTCCTTCACTTTTTCCACTGTATAATGACTGCCGCCCTTTTCTCTTACATCCTCAATCATCATAGATACGAGTAAGTCAGAGGAACCGGTATCCCAAGCTACAAACCAGCCATTTTCTTTCCCTTGCTCTCCTTGCTCCGTTTTCAGTTCTGCTGTACCCGTTTTACCAGCTAAGGAAATTCCCTCTACCTGTGGATTGTAAGCTGTTCCAGATGGGTTAGTCACAACCTCTGTAAGTCCTTGCTTAATGATAGCTGCGGTATCCTTACTTATGACATTTTGATGCCAAGCCTTGTTTGTTTCGTCCTTCTTCAATAATACAGGTTCCAATAATGTCCCCTCTGTGATGAACGGAGTGTAGGAAAGGGCGAGGTGCAGCGTACTCATTTCTACTTCCCCTTGGCCATATCCGGTGTCGGCTAGTTGAATTTCATTTTGGAAGCCATTCTCCCCGGTAATTTGGGACGAGGTAATAGTATATGGGAAGGGGATGTCCTCTGCAAATCCAAATGGCTTTGCCCCTTTCAAAAACGAGCTTTCTCCCACTGAAAGAATAGCTTTGGCGAAATAAATATTATCAGAGCGATACAGCGCTTCTGCTAGGTTGACAGCATTATCAGAGCTTGCGCTTTCTACACGATTGACTGAATAATCTCCCCACCCATCCTTAGAGAAGGAGCGTCCATGGATAGAAACCTCCTCAGAGGGAGAGATAGCATTCGATTCCAATCCAATCGCTGCTGTAATCGGCTTGAACGTAGAGCCGGGGGCATAGCTTTGTCGAAATCGGTTTGTTAATGGCTTCTTTGGATTACTCTTTAAAGCATTGTATTGGTTATTATTCATGCCTAAAATAAAGGAATTAGGATCATAGGCTGGGGAGCTGACTAACGCCTCCACCGTACCTGTCATCGGATTAATAGCTGCTGCTGATCCTGCGTCCTGGGCCATCTGCTTATAGATGGCTTTCTGGATAGAAGCGTCAATTGTTAATGTCACATCTTCTCCATTGACGGGATTTTGTTTTGCGAGAGTTTTCTTCTGCTCTCCTTCTTTTGTTTCAATATATACTTTGCCCCCAGGAGAGCCCTTCAACTTATCTTCTAATAATAGCTCCAATCCGGCTTTTCCAACTACAGAATTCTTGGTGTATCCTTTATCTTTCCATTCTTTTAACTGTTCAGCGGTGATAGGACCAACATAGCCTGTTAGATGAGCAGCAGCTTTCCCTTGTGGATACACCCTAGCTGGTTTAGTGGGCATTTTTGTACCGTTTAGAGGGCGGATTTTTTCAATAAGCTCCTCTGAGTCTCTAGGTATGGAGGTGAGCGGAACAAATGAATTTTCCTTTACCCATGATTGATTCAATTTGCTATTGATATCCTCAACAGACATATTTAATAACTTGGATAGTGTTTGTTTAACTTCTTCCTTATCCTCTTTCATCCATTGAGGGACTAGTCCAACTTCTACTACTTCGCCATTTACTGCTAACCCTTTTCCGTTTTTATCATATAGCTGCCCACGGTTAGGGGCTTCCGATTCTGCTTTGACAACGTCACCCTTTTCCATGGAGGGGAAAATCATATCTGGACTCCAGCTGATTGACCACTTATCCTGATCTTCCCCTTCTTCATACACAAGGGAGGAAGCATGAGAAAAGGAAATCTTTCCTCCAAGCGTTTCCATACTACCTTCGTAGTCAAAAGAAGGAGAATCCTCTTTTTTGTATGACATGTCTTCTTCTGGCAGGGTATATGACAGTTGTAATCCTTTCATTTCGATACCCTGATAAATTGATTCATATCTCTCGATGAATTCAGACTTGGAGATTGCCTGCTTGGATTCCTTGGAAATATGTTCATACATCTCGCCATATTGCTTCTTTTCCCATGCTTGTATGTAACTCGTAAAGGTTGTTTCAGGCTGCGGCTTATTAGAACATCCAATTACCAGTACAGCTATGGTAGCTAGGAATAAAATAGCTATTTTTTTCAATTAGGAAACCCCTCTCTTTAATCTGTTTATTAGAAATATATTCCTTATAATTGGTTCTATCATATCAGACATTTCCGAAACCCGAAATTATCTAAACCAACTAGCTTATCAGATGAGGCTCTATTACGTTTCTATTATATTCGACTGAAGAAAAGTTAGAAGAAGAGGAAGGTCAGGAAGACCATTGTTGATTAACATGATGGAGAGATGCTGGGGGAAATGAATTCGAGATACTCGATTATGAAGATAAAAAGGCGAGTTGAGTGATCGGGAAAGCACAGCTATCTGACCATTCTACTCGCCTTTTAGAAAAAACATAATACCCCGATTTCAAGTTTTCCTCATAAGAGCGGTACACAAATAAATGACAATGCCTTTCTCATAGGTTATGACTCTAACTCTCTCAAAATAGCTTCACATAGTGCCATCGTATGAACATTATCCCTGGCATTGGAAAGTGGAGTTTTATTTTGTTCACAGCAAGCAAGAAAATGCTTCATCTCTCCAACGAAACCTCTCAAATACAAATCCCTCATTGTTCCTGACATGGGAGAAGCTGAAGGAGTGAAAACGGTATCCATTTCCTCTAAGCTCTTCCACGGCAGATCTGTGAAAGATTGAGATTGGTGTGTACGAAGGGTGTTCAGTTCCTCGCTTTCAGCAAACCCGTTATTAAACGTAACTTGAACCTTTTCGCTTTCTCTTGACCAGGCTGTCATCCCAGAGAAATAGAGACTGCCTACTATACCATTATAACACTGTACCGTAAGACACTGAGAAATATGAGCTCCCTCACTATTATGGAATCCTTTCACGTTCGTCACTTCGCCGAATAAATACCGAACGAGATCAATCATATGTATAGCTGCAAATTGTAAATATTGCTCATTATTTTCACAAAATGGAGTGCTGTCTACAGCAAACCGAACCTCAAAGGATTTAGCTGTCCCAAGCTCTTCCTTTTCCATAAGAGTGCGAAGCGAATCATACACTGGAGCATACCGTTTCATAAATCCTACCATCACCAATACACCTGCTTCATCAGCTGCATCGGCAATAGCTTGAGCCTCTTGCTTGTTCATCCCAAGCGGTTTTTCAACAAATACATGCTTTCCTGCATTGATACAATCTATTACTAATTGGGCTTGATCTTGAGGCTGAGCCACGACAATCACCCCGTCGCAAGGTTCACTTTGTAGCATAGTGAGGTGATTGTCATACGCAACACCCTTGCTACCGAAACGGAGGAGCGTTTCTTGTGATCGATTCACATCTCTTGTAGCAATAGCTTGAATACAAGCACCTGCCTCTAATAAGGAAGGATAGATATTGGTTGTAGCGTGAAATCCTGCTCCTATAATACATATAGCTGGTTGTCTCATCGTCTTCTCCTTTTGTTATGTAGTCAAAGCTTCCTATAAGATAGCACGTTTCCAATGGGATGGAAAAGGACATATGTCTAGGGTGAGTTCATGGTATGAAACCATGATGATTAATTATCTTCTTGAAAGCCTATTATTATTATGAGTAGGAGTACTGCAATTGGAGCAGCGTAGAAAGTATTCAATGTTGTAAAGGTTATGCCAAACCCAATAGGGATTCCTGCTGCTGTTGCTATTCCTAGTCTTTTGTTGACCTTCATCGTTACATAATATCCAATAGGAACAGCAATAATACCTACCATTAACGTCCATGTAAGGCTAAACAAGTCCATACAATCCCCCCTTTACATTTAGTTGCTACGAAAATATCTTTTCGTAGTAGAGACGAACGTTCCCAATCAGTTTGTTAATTTAAGTTACTTTATTATTATAAATCTACAATATAAAAAATGGAAATTAAATGGGTGAAACACCATGCGGATTTATCCTACTAAGGAGAGATAAAGGGGAGGTGAGTGATAGGTGAGGCTAAATGTTCCTCTTAGAAATGTAGCAACCCCTTATCTTACATTCTCGTAAAATAAGGGGGCTATACAGAAAAATATGCAACAAGCGAAAGAAAAGTCTACTTATAAAGGTCCTTTTGCCGAAGAAGATATTTGCAGAAATCTTTGCATATACCTTGGTTTTTGTACCGGATTAAAAGTTGTTCTGCATCTATATCAATACTGTTATTAATTAATATAGACTTAAATTGATCTAGCGTTATGCTTTTTTTTATGTCAGCTTGATAATGGGAGAACTGGCTATGAAGTGTATCATTAACCTTATCTTCTCCGACCGTTGATTGTCTTACCATAGACGAAAAGGTAAGAAACGCCTCAATAAATGAGATGTCCTTCTCGGAAAGTTGATTGCATCTCAGCCATTCTGTGATTGTTGGTCCTTTCATGTGGCTACACTCCTAAAGAAAAAGTATGTCAGCACCTCTTATGGCCCAACTAACCGCAACGGATATGTTTTCAGCTGTACTGTTACTCATTTTAGTGTTTTCTTTCAAGTATATAGGGAGTTGCTTACGAACATCACCGGCTGCTTTTTTACCAGCGTTTTCGAATTTCGTCAGCCAATCTCCTATCTTTTTACTGTTGTGCTTAAAAGTTCTGGCAGTGCTGCTATCTATGATATGAAATCGTTTCGCTGCATATATTACCTCGTCTCCACCCGCTCTTAGTAATGTTGCCACCTTGACCACTGCCTTTGATTTTACACCTTGTGTAGTGATTTTTCCCTCGGGAGGTTGGTCTGTGAGCTGTTGAGGCTTGTCTATTATTTGGTCAGCATGCGTGGAAGATGCTGCAGCCCCTTTGACAGGGTATGGTCCTACAGCTATTAATACGACTAAGACTATGGTGGCAATCAATCGCAATCTTTTCAATGCGTGTCACTCCTTATCCAATTTTGTTATTAATATTAAATGTAGCACGAGGATGGCCGTTCATTCTTGTGATAATGGACTTATATTCCTAATGAAATAATAGATAGAAGCGTTATGATGGACTAGTAAAAAGGAAAGAAAGGAGAGGGCGCAATAGCGTTGCTTTCCTATTGCCCCATGTCGTGTGGGGCAACAGGAGAGTAAGCATTTTTAAAGCTATGTTTGTTTCCTGAGGGCTTTACTCTGAAATATAATCTATTCACACAAATTTCGGAGTTAAGCCTTTGTAAGAAATACATTAAAGTACAGCATCTTTAACCTTTTTAATATAGGACGCTCTAATAAACAAGAAGTAGAGTAGCTGAATGACAAAGAATGCGCCTAATACGAGTACTGACTCTGTTACTAGGGAGTAATGAAACATGTGCTGGAGAGCTGTTAGGGCAACAGCACCGTGAATAATTGCTACAATTATTGGAACAAAGAACAGGAGAGCTATTTGAATAGTTAAGACGCGGGATAGCTCTTGTTCAGATAATCCAATTTTAGAGATTGCCTTGAACTTGCGTTTGTCTTCCTCCAGATCATTGTATAGTCTAAAGTATAAAAAGCTCCCAGCTCCTACGAAGAAAATAACCCCGATAAATAACCCTACAAATAGAATAGCCCCATAACCTTGATTCAGCTTTTCAATTTGAAATTGACGGGCAAAGAATCGATAATCTCCCCCAAAGTTCGATTGAGGAAGCTTATGACTTAACACCTCACCTGCTTGCGTAGCAGCAGAAAGGTCTGTTGTATCATAGATGGAAACTATCTGCTTCCCTTTAGATTTATTTATACTATGGTAGAAGGAATCGGATACGACATAATAAGGAGAATAAATGGGGTATCCACTTGCTGTTATCGCTTTTACAGGGTTTATCTCCATCCCAGCTTCCTTTAGCTGGATTGTTCCATCGCTATTATTTATATCAGGAGTAATAGGTTTACCGATCATTTTATGGTGGACGCGTATCGCATGGTTAGCTGATATGGTGACAGGCTTATATCCAGCTGCTTCGGTCATCTTATTGTACTCTGACTGCTTCACTAGTTTAATGGAGTCGTCAGGAGTATTGGTTGTTTGAACGAGTGCAGTAATGCTGATTTTGTCATATGAAATATTGTCTTCTGAAAGAGTGGTCTCAATTAGCTTTTGTTGCTGTGTTCTTTTTTCAAAGTCATCCATTGCACTATATACAAAAGGGAAGGGGTTCTCTTCTTTTATGCTATTTTCTAACATAGATTTAAAGCCTACTAATGTACCAATGGCCGAAAAAGCAACGGTAGAAATGATAGACACGAGAAAAAAGGTGCGGGCATTATCTTTGACTCTATAGGCAAGGTCTGAAAACAACAACAGGTTTGTATTTTTCCAAATCAAGCTTCGGTATTTTTTCATTTGGTTAATTATAAACATACTAAGCTGCGTAAAAAAGAAATAGGTTCCCGCTATGACGAGAAGCGTTACTGGTACTAATGCAAAGCTAACCTGTACACCCCTCGCTGAAAGTGCTATTGTGTAACCTGCCGTTAAGAGTAGTGCAGATAATATAGCAAGTGTTTTAGATACTTTTGGCTCGGTTTTAGGCATTTTGTTTCCCTTAATGAGGGTGATTAACTCATTTCCTCTTAATACAGAAACCGTAAAAAAGGATATAAACATGAATAGAAGTAAAAAACTTCCGAAGGTTAGCAATAATGCTTCTGTTGGGATATAAAAGTTCAGAAGCCCATCTAGTCCTAGCAGCTGTTCTGCAAGAAGCAGCATTAGTTTCGTGAAAATAAGGCCGATACCAATGCCTGTAAAGATAGATGTTAACCCGATAATAAGGTTTTCAAGAAAGATCATTCTTCTCATCTGCCCGTTGGTCATTCCGTGTAAGACAAGTAGACCAAGTTCCTTCTTTCTTGATTTTAAAAAGGAACTCATACTAAATAAAACAAAGAAGAAAGAATAGGCGAAAATGATACCTTCTGCCACATGAAGCCCTCTAGAAACAGCGGAACCGATAGCAACGTCATCAAGACCAGGGTGAAAGGCAAAGACTGCATATGCAAAAAACATCAGTACAGAGAATACACTGCTAAGAAAATAAGCGGCGTATATACGCTTATTACGAAATACGTTATGGAATGCGAACTGACGAAAGGTCATGTGCATTCCCTCCTAACATGGACAGGACATCAATAATATTCTGGAAGAAATCCTGCCGATTACTAGTCTGATGGATTTCGTTATAGAGAGCACCGTCTTTAATGAAGATTACCCGATTACAGTAACTGGCTGCAAGTGGATCATGTGTTACAAGCATCATGGTCGTTTTTTCAGATTGATTAATATATTCCATTGTCTCCATAACTGCTTTAGAGGATTTGGAATCAAGATTCCCTGTCGGTTCATCAGCCAGCAGCAGTTTCGGATTATGAATGATAGCTCTTGCGATAGAGGCCCTTTGCGATTGACCACCGGAGATTTCATACGTTCGCTTCCTTAGAATGGACTCTATCCCGAGCTTTTGAGCTACATCATTTACTTTCTCTTCCATTTCCTTTAAAGGTTTACCCTCGAGTGTAAGGGGAAGTACAATATTCTCTTCTACTGTTAACGTATCTAGCAAGTTAAAGTCTTGAAACACAAAGCCGAGCTCTTGTCTTCTGAATTTGGCCAGTTCTTTCTGTTTTAGCGTATATGGATTCTTTCCTTCGATTAATACTTCTCCTGAGGATGGGCGATCAATAGTGGAGATGAGATTTAAAAGCGTTGTTTTTCCGCTGCCGGACGGGCCCATAATGCCGACAAATTCTCCTTGGTCTATCTTCATTTCAATGTTCTCTAATGCTTTATATGGAATTCTTCCTCCATATATCTTTCCTAATTGATTGATCGTTAGCATTTCCATAACATAACTCCTTTTTTGATGTTAATGGTAGTGTACATCGGTTAGGAGGTTTCTACTATCGAACTATCTTTCAAGTTCCTTACAATGTTGTAAGCTACTGTTCCCAGTGGTAGATGACAAATGAGAATGTTGTACCCTTTCCTGGCTGAGATTCGATATAGCACTTGTGATCTAGGCTTTCTATTACTTCCTTTACAAGATACAGCCCCATCCCTGTAGATTCCGTGTAATGTCTCCCATTCTCCCCTGTATAAAAAGGCTCGAAAACACGATTTATATCCTGAAGCGGAATCCCAACCCCACGGTCTATCACTTGTAGTTCAATATATGTATCTTTATGTAAGGTACGTATCGTTACTCTCTGGTGAGGGTTGTTTGAATACTTAATAGCATTGATAACGACTTGAGAAAGAGTGAAGGTAAACCATTTTTTATCGGTAAATATATCTACATCGTTTTTGATATGCATATCAGGATATATGTCATTCTGAAGAAAGAAGCGCTTATTGTCCTGTATGACTTCTCTCACCATTGAGCAGAGAGAAACCCGTTCTACTTGAAAGTCATGACGAAAGGATTGAAGTCTTGCAAGATAGAGAGCGGTTGTGAGTCCTTGTTTCAATTTATCCAGTTCTTCCTGCATACTTTCTTTTTTCAGCTCTCCATCGTCCTGCAGTAACAATTCAATAACGGATAAGGGCGTTTTCGTTTGATGGACCCACTGATTAATAAAAGTTAAATGGCGTTCCTGCTTGGATCTGAATGCAGCCATTTCCTGCTGATACAAATTGTATTGTTCTAAAAACCGATGATCAAATGCTTGGGGTACGGGGTGTTGGCCATGGGATTGGGTAGACTCATCCAGAGATGTAACAGGAGTGGATAACCGGCGATAATACTCCTTGTGAGTACTATATGTGTAAACTAAATAGGCAGATAACACAATTAGTCCAATAAATATCGCGTAAGTTCCGAGCATCCAATCGTGAAAACCTGCTAATGAATAGATGAGAAGTGTGAGTAACAATTGAATGGGAACCATGATCAACAACGGTAATTGCTCGCGTAGAAACAGTTTCATATCGCATCCCCTTTGTTCCAGGTGGCCTTCAGTTTGTAGCCTTCCCCACGTACAGTTTCTATAGCATGGCTTATATTTAATTCCTCGAGCTTCTTCCTTGTCCTTGTTATATTCACACTGAGTGTATTTTCATCGACAAACAGTTCGTCATCCCATAATGCTTCTAGCAAAGTCGTTCTGCTGACAACCTTAGGGTAGTGAGTCATTAAGAGCTGTAATAAATCAGCTTCCTTTTTGGAGAGGGAGACCTCTTGGTTATTCATTTGAAGAAGCAGACGTTCTGGCAATAACTTAAGTTGTTCGACTACTATGGTTCTTTCATTTGAATTAAGCTGGGAGTATTCCCCATAAACTCGACGCAGTTGACTTTTAATTTTTGCCATAGCGACCTCATAGGCAAACGGTTTGGTTATATAGTCATCTCCCCCATATTCTAATGCCATCACCTGATCCATATCCCCATCACGAGCTGATAGAAAGATAATAGGACAATTAGAAATGGAACGTATTTTTCTGCACCAATAGAAGCCATCAAATTGTGGTAAATTTACATCCATTAATACGAGGTGGGGCTGTTGTTCAACAAACTCCTCCATTAAATTATTCCAATCTCTCACTACTCCTACCTGATACCCATATTTCGATATATGTGCCTTTAGCAGTTCTGCAATCTTAATATCATCCTCAACTATCCAAATGGTGTACAATCCTAAAACTCCTTCGAATGTAGTCATTGATATTGTAGTTTTTTGTAAAATGGAAGGCAAGCATCATTTTCCTAAAACAATCTCATCGGGTAGTATAAGTGAGTGTAATATGAAAACAAGGAAGGGATAGAGGCTGGTTATATAGAATGAGTAAGAGTAATGAGAGGAAATGCTCTGCCATCATGGGGATACCATGCAGGAGTGCGTGATTAAGTGTTGTAGGAAGAAGGAGAAGAACTTTATGAACAGACGAGTAATATTTTGTATAGCCATTATTCTTTTTACGTTGACTACATTCTTTAGCCTATACCGAATGCCTGAAAGACCGATAACGCTCTGGATTGTAGTGGTATTTCTTGTAAATCTTACTGGTATTACGATATATGGACTGATACAATCTATCTCTCATTGGAAAAAAATACATAGAGCAGAAAGATGGAAGCTTATTAAACGATTCACCTCAACGTTTGTTTGTATGTCTATTGCTATTGTTATAGGAAAGCTGTCAGGTTCTGCAGCTATCACCTGGTCCGATTTAGCTGTGCCATTAGGACTATCAGCTGGAATAACCTTTTGGGGAAGGGGATTTCTTAACAAGGAAGAGGAGGAAATGGCGTGATAGTACCGGAACGAGTGTCGCTCATTACATTAGCTGCTAGAAATGTAGCAGCGTTAAGAACCTTTTATCAACAATTGGGTTGGAGGGAAACAGATTTTAGTTCAGATTATTATGCCGTGTACACGACTGCTGGCGTCATGCTGACGTTGTATCCAATCGAGGATTGGGAAAAAGACGTTGGCTTAACGGTTAGAAAGAATACGGGAGAATATAAACCTATCAGTATATCCATTAATGTACAGGAAGCAAGTGAGGTAGATGGCATATTCCATCATTTACAAGCTATTGGGGGAGATATTCTTCAGTTGCCTGCTTCTGGGGATAATGGGGGACGTTCCTTTTATTTTGCTGATCCGGAATTACATGTATGGGAGGTGACCTATAATCCTACTGCAACCTTTGATGACAGAGGTGCTATGCTCACACTATGAAGGAGGGGTTAGGATGGAGAATGCTATCATTACAGGAGCAAGTGAAGGAGTAGGGAGAGAGATTGCACTCCGGCTCGCTGAGGAGGGGTATCGTGTATTTCTGCTAGATAAAAAGGTAGAAGCCGGTTCTGAAACGGAAGAAAAAATAAACCTATTTGGTGAAGCCCGATTTTATCAGGTGGATGTAACGGATTACGAAATATATTCTACTATATTAGAAAATATTGCTGAATACTATGGTGGCATCTCGATATTAATTAATAATGCGGAGTCCGTACCGTCAGAATTGTATCCAGAATCAGAGTTTGCTAAATGGAGTAAGGTAATTGATCTCCATATAAAGAGCGTAATGGCAGGAATCCAAACCTGTATTCGATCGATGATAGATAGTGGATCTATTATTAATATTTCCTCTCTAGCAGGTGTCGGAACGAATGCTCATGATGCACCTGAATATGCAGCGAGTAATGCTGCAGTGATACGATTAACGAGTGCTATGTCTGAATATTTAGCAGCAAGGGATATAACAATCAACACAATTTGTACTAATGGTTATACTGGTGAATTACCAAAGAGGGGTGGGCAAGAACATAGCTTGTCCTCTTCCTTATCTCCAGAGGAAATGGCAGATGTAATCATGGGATACATAAATGGAGAGGAAACGGGCAAGGTTCTCGTTTGGGGAGAGGACGAAGTGGCCTACGAACTGTCATAGAAAAGAAGGAGGTAGCGCAAAATGGTATTGTCTAAATCTAGAGCAGCTTTGTTTTGTGTAATAGTTTCTCTTATTATTGGCAGTAATCTAGCCGTTTATCATGTTGAGTATTTTCAGCCGCTCCCTACTGGTGTAGTGATTGGAACTATTATCGATTTCGTTATCATTATCCCGGTTGTTACCTTCCTTCTCCTTATCAGAAAACAGTATTCCTTAAGGTACTTGCCTATTGTAGTGCTAGCTGGATATGGGGTTGGGATGTTAATCGTTCCCGAAGGCTCATTGGCTGCCTATCCATATGTACATTATATTATCATTTCAGGAGAGATAGCATTTATAGCAGTAGAATTATCTTTTCTCTATACCATCCTAAAGAAGCTTCCTGTCTTAGCAAGCTATTGGAAGGAATCGGATGCGTCTATAAGCTTTCCAGAGAGGGTGAAACTAGCATGTCATCACCATCTCTCTTCCTCTAAAATAATAGACATCATGTTAGACGAAATAACCATATTGTATTATGCTCTTGCATCCTGGAGGAGGAAGCCGCAACAATCTACTGACGAAGTCTCGGTACACACCTATCATCAAAAAGCAAATCCCACTGCTGTTTATATCCTGTTAATCCATCTACTGGTGGTGGAAGCAATTGGAATCCATATCCTTCTTCATCAAATCATTCCAGCTGCCTCCATAGTAGTCATTATCATCCATATGTATTCCCTGCTTTTTATATTGGCAGAATTACAGGTAACCAGATTAGTCCCCTTTACGGTTACGAATGAGCAGATACATCTGCAGGTAGGTATGGTTAAATCTGTAACAATACCGATTACATCTATTAAATCGGTCCAGTTTTATCAATCCTCCAAAACACTCTCCAGCCAGGAGCGAAAACATATATTTGATGCACGTCCAGTTGATTTTTTTAAAGAAGCACCTTCTATTGAAATAGAGCTTAAAAGTGCGATTACCGTTTCTTACATATACGGATTCCGCAAACAGGTTACGAAAGTTCAGCTTCTTGTTGATCATCCAGAACGGTTATATCACGATATAGAAAGTAGAAGATCTCCACGCAAATAACATCGCCAGAAAGAGCCGGTTATGGTTTAATAAGTACATAGAGGATAATATACATCTTGGAGGTACCCCCGCATTGAAGAGGAATAAAAGCATACGCAAAGGTAAGTCATCAGATACATTTACTGTACACGAAACAACGACATTACTCCCGCTATTACATACCTTGTATCCAAAGCGTAGCCGTAATGCAGTAAAATCTATCTTAACGCAAGGAAGAGTAATGGTTGAGGGAGAGGTGGTAACTCAATATAACTATCACCTCGCCAAAGGGACAACCATTACTGTTTCTCATCAAGCAAGAGTTAGTCAACCAAAGCTGACGGGACTAACGATAATTCATGAAGATAAAGATATTATTGTGATTGAAAAGGATACGGGTTTATTGTCGATTGCTACACACAAAGAAAAGCAGATGACAGCCTACCATCAGCTGTCACAATATGTGAAGCAACAGCATCCTAAAGAAAGAATTTTCATTGTACATCGGTTAGATAAAGACACCTCAGGTGTAATGATTTTTGCGAGGTCGGAGCATGTGAAACGAAAGCTTCAAGACGATTGGAAGAAAAATGTACAAGAAAGAACCTACGTAGCTTTAGTGGAAGGTAAAGTGGCTAAGCAGTCAGGGACGATTACTTCCTGGCTGAATGAAACAGCAACACACCTCATGTATTCCAGCCCTAAGCCAAATGGAGGGAAAAAGGCTATAACCCATTATAAAATATTACAAGCCAATGCCCATTACTCTCTCCTAGAGGTCCAGTTAGATACAGGTCGTAAAAACCAAATACGGGTACACATGCAAGAGGTTGGACACCCTATTGTTGGCGACAAGAAGTATGGGGCAAAAGGTAATCCGATTGGCAGATTGGGATTGCATGCAAAGACCATTACGTTTACTCACCCTGGTAACGGGAAGCTAGTGAGCTTTCGGTCTAACATGCCTACTGCATTTGATGATAGAAGTAAGACATAACTATAGAAGGAGCGATAACGTATGAACCTTGGTGCCTTTTCCATTAGCTTAACCGTAAAGGATATAGCAGCGTCCAAATCGTTTTATGAAAAGCTCGGATTTACAGTATTCGGGGGCGACATGACCCAAAATTGGCTCATCATGAAAAATGGTGAAAGTACGATTGGTCTGTTTCAAGGGATGTTCGAACAGAATATCCTTACTTTTAATCCAGGCTGGGATAAGGATGCTCAAGAGCTTGATACATTCACGGACGTACGCGAACTGCAGAGACATCTAAAGTCGCTAGGTGTTACGATGGTTTCAGAAGCGGACGAAAATACAGAAGGACCTGAAAGCTTTACCGTAGTTGATCCAGATGGGAATGCTATACTAATTGATCAGCATCGATAGGAACAAGTTACAAGCATATCGCTATTCCAGCGATATGCTTGTTTGTTAGCCACTTCTCACATAAAACGAAGTATTCTTTAAGTGGGGTTAAGTAATGGCAATAGCATATGTATAAGTAGTTACGACTTACTGTTATTGTATATGTAACAGCACCTCAAAATTATTTATTAATAAACCATTCTCCAAATAAGATAAAACAAATAAAGACAAGGCCAGCAAGCCATAGAAGCCAGTCTGGAATATAAGAAAGATGCATGTTCAGGCTCCTTTCCACACCGATTAATTTCCATATTTATGAATCCATTGTATCATTCCCGTCGTAGACTTTGATAGTTACCTTTCTCTTGGGAGGGGATTTTTGTGAAAAAAGACATTATTATGTTAGCTACTATATTGGTAGAATGCATGGTGCTGTTGGGTGTTTCAAATGGAGTGGGCTGGGGCTTCATTGACACTTTCTTTTTTGGAAGCCTTATTATTTTTGGGTTTGTATGGATGGTTTCTTATTTTAGTAATCAAACGAACAAATTTGTTAATTCTACAGTTAAGGCAGAAACAGGATTGGAAACAGACCGATTTTCTGTGTCACACGTTACATAAAAAGAGAAAGATGGCGTAAAGGAAAAATCATGGGAGATTGGGCTGTTGATACACATCATTTCCTGCCTTTTAATGTGAAAATTAGCATATTTGACAGACCCTTCTGCACCAGCCTCCAGGAATTAGATGACCTTTATGAGCAGCTTCTGGATGGTGGATCAGCATGGATGCTTGTTGGAGAGTATGGGTTCAGTAAGAGGTTCGGCTGGGTTAGTGATCGGTACGGAGTTTCATGGCAATTAAACGTTACTTATTAGTTCCCGCATCTTTCTAAACATGTTAGTATAAGCGCTCTTTTCGTATGATGGAGTGCTTTTTTATGAAGAAATAATGATGAGGTTTAACAAATATTAATGATTGCTTAAGACTATGTTCAATTTCTCCTGTTATGTTGAAGGTAATGAGGGAGGGGTGTTCATATGTGGAAGAAGCAAAAGGTATTGACGTTATTTTTTTTCATTATCCTTGTATTTCCAATTGTGGTATTAGCTTCGGAAAGTTTGTATTCAAAAGACAGCGTGGAGGTCCAACTGCTTGGTGTAAATGATTTGCATGGTCAACTAAATACCCCGCTAACGTACAAAGGGGAAAAGGTAGGGGGAATATCGTATTTAACTTCCTATTTGCAGGAATACGAGCAGAAAAACCCAAACACATTGCTAGTACATGCGGGTGATATGATAGGAGGAAGTCCTCCCATCTCTTCTTTATTCCAAGATGAACCTGCCGTAAAGTGGATGAATTATGTCGACTTTGATGTTGGCACTCTTGGTAACCATGAGTTTGATGAAGGTGTTCCGGAAATGCAGCGGATGCTTAAAGGTGGTTATCATGAAGATACTGGGTACTTTACAGGTTCGACGACTCCCTATACTACCGCAAATGTTATCGATAAACAGTCAGGTTCTTCATTACTCCCTCCTTATATTATTAAAGAGGTACATGGCGTGAAAATTGGCTTTATCGGTGTTGTAACAACGGATACCAAAGACTATGTATTATCTGAAAACCTTCAAAATGTCGAAATTACTGACGAAGTAAAAGCCATTAATAAAGCAGTAGCAGAATTAAAGGAAAAGAACATAAACTCTATCGTTGTATTAGGTCATGTAGCTGCGAAATCAAATAAAAATGGCCAAAACCCAGGGCGGGAATTTGTCGATATGGCCTCTGAAATTGATGATGAAGTCGATGTAATGTTCGCAGGTCATAATCATACGTATGCTAACACAGAAGTAGATGGAAAATTAATTGTTCAAGCCTATTCATATGGAAAAGCATTTTCCAAAGTAGATCTGACGATAGATCCAACAACACAAGAAATCACGAACATAGAATCAAATATCATTTATACATATCATAAAGGGATGACCCCTGATAACCAAACGGAGCTTCTGTTAAAAAAATATGACGACCAACTAAAATACGAATATAAAGATGTTATAGCGAACACGGACCATAATATTGCCAAAAAGCCGAATAAAAATGGAGAATCGCCGCTTGCACAGCTGATCTCACGCTCGTTAAAAGAAGAGATGGATGCAGATATTGGCTTTGTTCACCATGGTGGCATTCGAACAAATGTATCAGCTGGACCAGTGCGCCCCATTGATTTTCATACCGTTTTACCCTTCAAACATAACGGTATTGTTCTTTCTATGACAGGGGAAGAAATCAAATCGGTTTTGATGGCACAATGGAGTGGAGAGAAAGAGAATATATTACAATTTTCTGGAATGACATATGACTGGAAGAAGAGTGCAAAGGGAGTAGAAGTTAGCGATTTAAAGGATCAACAAAACCATGCTATTGAACCTACCAAGCACTATGAAGTAGCTGTAACGCACTATTTAGCAAATGGAGGAGACGGATTTAAAGAATTCGCAGCAGGCGATGTATTACGTGAAGGTCCTGAGCTAGTGGATATAGTCATTAACTATGTCAAGAAGAATGGTTTAGAAAACAGATAAATCATAGATTTAGGAAGCGCAGGGAGCTATCTTCCCTGCGCTTTTTATTGCTTATGGTTTTAGAGATATCCGATTATTATGTCATTATATAGTGTTAAACCAAATATGCTGAAAAAACTATTTCTTGAACCAAGCCAAGTGATGAAAGCTAACACGTAACCAATGATAGGAAACAATTTCTTTTTTTATAAATACGGTAATATTTCTCTTATACAATAAGTTGATTGCGAAAACGACGGTTCCGTTCTCCTATTACGGCAAAGGTATGGCCTGGAAAATGGGAGACTCCCGCTGAAAAATGGATGAGCCAAGACCCCACAGAAAAATGGTGGAGTTTACTCCATCATTTTTCGAGGAGGCTTGGCCGAAGTAAGGAGGTTCGGTTAAAACCGCTACATCCTGTAGCAAAACCGAACTACCCCACGTCGTTTGGGGCAGCAGGAAAGCGAGCGTTTTCCAGGCCATACCTTTCCCTGTTAAACGGATATGACCCATCCCTGAAAAACCATCTCGAATCCAAGTCTTCCACATAAAGCCGCTATACAGCATTATCAACAACAAGCAATTCCATGCAAAATTAAGCAAACCATTCCTATTAAAATAGACCAGCACATAAAGAAAAACAATACCGATTAAACGATAGGTATAACATTGTCAGTTAAGCCTAGCAATTAGATAGAAAATTTCTATAAAATGGAACTAATCACACACAAAATACGTAATAAAAGGTATGATAGTACAAAACTGGTAAAGGGAGGGTTACATTGTTTGCCATTTGTTATTCATACGAAATTAATCCGGATAATAAAGATGCTTTTCTAGAAATGCAAGAAGAGGTATGCCGTCTTTATAGAGAGTATCTGGAAAGGCACCTTCATTTTTTTGCATTCAGATTCGCAGTCTTCCCAATGGATGGAAATAAACCTGTTCGACTCTAGTGAAGAGTGGGAAAGCAAGTGGGAGTTGATAAATGAGGATTTCCGGATAGACGGTATGTGGAAAGAAGCTAGTTCCTTCTTTGCCTGTAAACAGGTAAATGAAGCATTTTATAACGAGATTTACAGTGATGGGATTCCAAAGGAAACGTCAGCTCAAGCGAAAGTGCATCGTCTTGGAAAAGCTAAGGAAATACATAGTTCCCCACATGTCAAAAATCATACTACTTCCGGAACTTTTGACCTTCTGCTAGAGAATAGGGATGATGCTCAGGATGCTTTACTTATACAACTCCAGTCCGAACTGCACTCACCTTCTAATAAAGAAATGACAGCAGGGTCCAAACAAAGCGATGGAAGAGACATTCCACTAGATGAAGGTTTATCTGGATGGTCTGCGATTGCCTACATTATATAGGGTATTCATATATGAATAAATAAACAAAAATGAACATTTATACTAAAGGGGAGGCATTACATGTGGGCGAATAATCATGTAAAGCAAATGCTAAGAACAGATTTTCCAATTATTCAAGCTGGTATGGCTGGAGGGGTAACTTCTCCGGAATTAGTAGCAGCAGTATCAAATGCAGGTGCTCTCGGTACAATCGGAGCAGGGTACCTCAGCTCTGCTCAACTAGAAAAATACATTAATCAAACAAAGTCCTTAACCGATAAACCATTTGGTGTAAATATATTTATTCCGTCTAATCCCAAAGTAAGTGAAGCGGAACGGAATACTGCCAATAGGGCTCTAGCTCATTACCTGGAAGCATATGATATTACACTCCCAGAGTGTGATTCTAATCCAAGTGCTGCCTTGTTTGATGAACAGATGAATATACTGCTGCATTATGAAGTTCCGGTTGTAAGCTTTACATTTGGAATTCCTCCTGCACCTGCGGTTGCTGCGTTGAAACAACGTAATATTACGGTTGTAGGCACAGCAACAACTGTAAGAGAGGCCCAATTGAATCAAGATGCTGGTGTAGATGTCATTGTGGCACAGGGAAGTGAAGCAGGAGGGCACCGAGGGACATTTACCAGCGATGATTCTCACGCTTGTATTGGAACAATGTCCCTAGTTCCTCAAATGGTGGATGCAGTCCATGTACCAATTATTGCTGCTGGAGGAATTATGGATGGAAGAGGCGTGCTTGCAGCGCTAGCTCTTGGAGCAGAAGGGGTACAGATGGGAACTGCGTTTGTTACGTGTGCGGAAAGCGGAGCTAATGTATGGCATAAGTCTGCTATTCTCAGCGCTAATGAGGATCAAGTATTGTTGACTTCTTCCATCACAGGGAAAACTGCTAGAGGCATAGAAAACCAGTTGATGCGGGATCTTCAACCGTTTGAAAATGATTTGCCTGCATATCCAATCCAGCATACGCTAACGAAAGAAATACGAAAACGAGCAGCAGAAGAGAATAACCCTGAATGGATGTCTCTCTGGTCTGGTCAGTCTCCAAGATTGAGTACCATTTTACCCGCGCATACTATTATAGAAAAAATAGTGCAAGACGTGGAGAAAAGAATCTTTCAATTTAAATCATAGACTAGAATTGGCTTAGTTTGTAGTATCAAGATTCGTTAACTAACACTAATATAAAAAGGATGGGGAAAATGATCCGAAAAATAATAAGGCACACTTGGAATACTCTTTCTGGTGCATTTGTTTTGCTGCTCTCCATTTGGATGAGTGGGCCAGGCATCGCAGAAACGGACTCTCCTGTGTACAGATGGTATTACCTGGCGCTTTTCCTTTTGTGGGCAATCGGTTTCATTTTACAATTTAAAGCAAGAACTAAAGGCATAGGAGTCTTTATCACGGTCATACCAATAGTAGTTTATTTACTTATTCTATAAACCCTGTGGTTCAAAGGAGTGCATGTATCATTTGCACTTCTTTTTATGTGGGGAATTTTAGTTCATCCATGTTCTGGGGTTCCAGCCCATACTTTTATCCTAATGTAAGCTTTATATAAGCATGATATGTCTAGGTTAACTATAAATATCTTTTGGGACATATGTCCTTTCTTCTGCAAGCAACTTGTATTGTAATGGATTCATAATAGACAGAAAGGAGAGGATGGAATGAAAGGAATTCTATTCTCCATCATTGCAGGATTTTGTATAACCCTACAAGGTATCTTTAATACAAAGATGAGCAGTGTAATAGGAGGGTGGCATACGACATCCATCGTACACTTAGTTGGATTTATGTTATCTCTTACCATTTATTTATTCGTTAAAGACGGAGATTCGAAAGGCATGACAAAGGTGCCCCCTATTTACTTCGCAGGTGGTGCCCTAGGAGTTATCGTTGTCTTTTCAGAGTTAACCGCCATTCATTTAGTAGGCCCTGCTTCAGCAATAGCCATCTTGCTTGTAGCGCAATTGCTAGGAGCCTTTCTTATTGAAGCTCGCGGCTGGTTTGGAGAAAAGTCCTTCTCCGTTCGTCCCCATCAGCTGCTTGGGATATGCATGATGATAGTGGGAGTAATGTTATTTAAAATTTAAATAGCTAATCACCAAATAATACTATTCAGATAGGAAGGTGTTTGTTTGAAAGAGGTTTTGGATCAACAACTGCTACAAAAATATGTGAAAGAATTTCAATTGGATTCTTTCTTCTCTTCGCCATCACTTGGTGCATTTCGCTTATATGAAATAAGCAAAGGAGAAACCATTTGTACAAAAGGAGATTCCTTATCCACCATGTATTTATTAGTGAAGGGAAAGGTAAAGATATTTACCACTACTCTAGAGGGAAAATCACTCATTCTTCGCTTTAAGACACCTTTTGCCATTATCGGGGATGTCGAATACGTCAAGCAAACGGAAGTATTTAACACAGTTGAGTCCGTTTCAGATGGATATCTAATTGGTTTGCCTTTTCATGATATTAAGAAGCACGAAGCTCATAATCATGCCTTCCTTCAGTTTTTGTTGGAGATTATTACCCATAAATTCTATACAGAATCACACGCATCAACGGTTAACATGTTATATCCGGTAGATGTGCGACTCGCAAGCTATCTTCTTTCCTTATCCAAAGAAGGAGAAGGGTCATTGTTTCATGAAGAAATGAGGACCTCTATACTTCAGGATATTGCTGACGTCATAGGGACAAGCTATCGACACCTGAATCGGGTGCTGCAAGATTTCCATCAGCACAATATTATAGAACGAACAAGAGGGATGATTATTATTAAGGACGTGGAGACTTTAAAAAAGAGAGCAAATGGCAATATATATGAGTAGAGAAGGGGGAAATACATGATTGGAGCACTATTTTCTATAATAGCAGGTGTATGTATCAGCACGCAGAATGTTTTTAATTCCCGAATAAGTGAAAAAGGGGGTTCCTGGGCTACGACCACTATCGTGTTAGGTGTTGGCTTTGTCAGCTCCTTACCAGTATTCTATCTCTTGGATGACACTCAACTTTTTGTTTTTAGTGGAGTAAACCCTGTTTATTTATTTAGCGGAGTATTTGGTGTCGGCATTGTTTTTTGTTTAATGAGAGGAATTAGTCTGTTGGGACCTGCTTATGCGGTATCTATTGTTCTCATCTCTCAGCTTACCATAGCGACTGTGGTGAACACATATGGGTTGTTCGGTTTTCCTTCTCAAGCCTTTACGGTGAATAAAGCTGTGGGATTATGCATCTTAATTGTTGGAGTGCTAATATTCAAGCTCGGCGGTAATATGTCTCGGTTATTGAAACAGGTTAGCAGAGATTATCATATATAATGATAAATGCCTCCCTTTAGATAAAACAAAGGGAGGTTTGAAAGCTTTTGAGCGAATAGTATCTTTACCCTTACATATGGAAAGAGACCATAATTGTTGGTCTCTTTTTTTTATAGGTCTAAAGTCTTTAATTTTAGATTGTTGTACCGATATATAATTAGAAGGCCTGTAAACAACGCTGAATTATTTCCATTAAAAAGAAGTTTTGTAGTCTTAATGAATGGTGTGGTGGTTTGGAACAACGGTTAATGATGCATTCACTTCGTCTGAGTGACTTATCTGCTATATAGAAGCAGGGCTTTGTTATACAAAAGCTTACTTTGTGAAAGGATGATATTCAATTTGAAGAAACATGTACATTCAAATGATAGGTTAGTATTATGGTATCTATTGTTAAACTTAGTGGTCGCTGTCCCTTTTGCCTTTTTCTCCATTAATTCCATCACCTGGCTCGTGATAACGGCGAGTGTCCTTACATGTCTGAGTATTTTATCGTATTGGTTTGGAAAGGCGCCTACTGTTAGGATGTACGGTAATACTATATTACTAGTAGTGTACTTTTCATTATTTATACACGGTTTAGACGGAATGATTGAAGCCCATTTCCATTTTGCTTTTGGTATGGTAGCTATTGCTATTTATAATAGGGCTAAACCGGTCATTCTTATTGCCTCTTTATTTGCTTTGCACCATTTAGTATTTATGTTTGTTGATCCGACTATGATATTCAATCATGGTGTCAACAATAATAATGCACATTACTGGTTTACGTTTATGCTACATGCCGTTGCAGTTATTTCCATAGCAGTGCCATTAGTACAACGAGTCCTGTGGTCCCAACGAAGAATAGCTGATGCAGAGAAAGCCCGCCAGGAGTCAACACTTAAGCAAGAAGGATTGGAACATGTAATGAAGGAGCAAAGCGTCATTTCGAATAAGCTAATTGAAAACTTACGTGTTATCAAACAAGGTAGCTCCCTTTCCTCGCTAAACAGTATGGAAACTTCGAGGACCTTTTATGAAATGGCATCTGGAATAGAAGAACATGCAAGTAGTATAGTTCATATTAACGAGCACCTCCGCCAAATGGCAGAAGACATTACAGAAACGTCAAGCGTTGCCAACACAATGAACCAGGAGACGTTTCATAGTGTGCAAGCACTTGACATCGGCAAAGAGAATCTCCAGACATTAACTTCTCATATGAAGGACCTTGCTGGACATATTCATATTACCGATGGGACTATTACAGAGCTAGCTCAGAAAACAAAACAAATTGAGGGAATCATCCACGCCATCCAACAAGTTGCTAATCAAACGAACCTTCTAGCATTAAATGCATCCATTGAAGCAGCTAGAGCAGGTGATGCAGGTAGAGGATTCGGTGTGGTAGCAAATGAGATAAGAAATCTTGCTGAACAAAGTACCGCATCCTCAAATGAAATCGAAAACATCTTGTCAGGAATATTGTTAGATGTACAGCAGGTGGTGCATCAAATAAAAGAAGAAACAACGATTATTGATCAAAGTCAATCCTACACCACAGATGTGGAAGCTGCCTTCCAGAAAATCGAGGATAGTGTTCAATGTGTACTCTCACAATCACAGCAGGCAGATAGTCTTTCTAATTCTATACATGATCAAGCTCAAACTATTTCAGAAGAAATGGGGAATATTTCGGAATTTTCGAAGCAATCAGCTGCTAGTATTCAGGAAGTTACGAGTCATGTCGAGGATCAGTCCCAGCAACATCAACATACAGACGATGCTCTGGGTGAATTAGAAGCAATAGCTGAGAAACTTAATCACGGTGGTAAGGAGGGGAGAGAATGATGTCTCCTCGTATAATGAGGTATAGTATATGGTTGATGTTATTGCTCTCCTTCCTGATCCACTATCTTCATCGTATCCATGACTTAGCCCTTCAAGTTGGTAGACCATCTATTTATTGGGATCACCAGCTGTTAGTTAATGTAGCTCTTTGGGTACCGGTGCTATTTTGTGTATGGTGGGAGATTACGTTCCAGAGAAAGCGGTTTGCACACATGTTGCCGTTCATTCATACGCTAGCCTTATCTTTTATCGCCGTATCTATCATGTTAGGCGGGGATGGAATAGTAGAGTATCACTTTATTTTTATGGTAGTTATTGGAATGACTTTATATCATAACAACGATTTCTTACCTATTCTTGCCAGCATGATATTTGGGGTGTATCACATTGGTATATACTTTATCGCCCCTGAATTGTGTCTTACGATATTCCCTAAATCGCTCTGGTATCCTATTCTAATAGTCATTATCCAAAGTGTGTTTGGGAGTGCTTTATATGTTTTAACCAAATACTCAAAACGGATAGGACAGGCATCTGTCCGATAAAAAAGTTAAGCGCCAGGAAGAGTTTGCGCTTAGCTTACGTTTAGGAAGCGTCCCATTTGAAGGTTTTCACACTGAGGAACATACATAAAATGGTGCTGGAAACTAATAAATATAGATGTTCTAATTCCTCTGTATCTCCCTGTTGAAAATGGGCCATCCATTGCTCGGATGTATTATTCAAAGGAATCGCCCCACCTTGCTTTAATACTTTTTAAACTATACCAATGACTGACAGAGAAAGTTCACTAAATATTGGATTTTTTAAAAATTATTGAGAAATGAATAATCAATTGAGGTAAATATGGAAGAGAAATAGCTTGTGTATCTTGTACCATCCTCCTTTTAGCACTACAATAGAGGTTGGGGTAGTAAGAAATGATAAATAAGAAAGGAAGATAACTTTGAGTAGCAATTCATCCATACAGGTTAAGCAGGTGGAAGAAGTATATTCTATTAAGCCGGTTAAAGGCCAGTCTCTCTTAGCATCTGCTTTTGAACAGGAGGTTCCTTTAGATTATAAATGTCAAAAAGGGAACTGCACCCGTTGTAAAGTAGAGCTAATAAATGGACAGGATTTGGTGAATCAGCCGACTCCAAAAGAGCACGAGCAAATTGAAGACGAACTGGACAACGGTTTTCGTCTTGCCTGCCAAACTGTTCCATTAAAATAAGGGAATTACATATGGTATATGATCATTAGACGCAAGCACTCAATTTTTTACAAAAGTTGGGTGCTTTTTTTGGATAAGGAGGAATCACCGTGAAGAAAATAATAGGTTGGAAGCATTTGGAGTTAAAAGGACAGCAATATACGCAGCTAGAATGGAAAGAAAAGACGATTGTTGCAAAGGGGAGAGTGGAGGTTGAAGGTAGCACTGGGGAGGTTACTACCTATTGCATAGAAATGGATTTCAGCTGGTATGTAAAAAAGGTTCAAGTGAGAAATGAAGAGTCAAAGAAGGAGTTATGCCTCACGAGGGAAGAAGGGAGATGGGTTTGTCAAGGGGACCACCTTTCCTATGCTGATCAAGCTGTGGACGTCGATTTATCTGTAACCCCGTTTTCCAATTCCCTCCCCATTAACAGGCTTAACTGGCGGACAGGTGAAAAAAGGAATTTTCTAATGCTTTATATCGACGGGAGAACACTTAAGACGATAACGGTAGAACAGCAGTACACCTATTTGGGAAGAACGGAAAGGGGAAGACAGTTCCGTTATGCTTGTAAGGACTATCAAACGATTCTAACGGTAGATGATGCTGGCTTGGTATTGGAGTATCCAGAAGTCTTTATACGCACCAAATAGAATATAAAGAGAACATAGCTAAGAATAATAATTTCTTAGCTATGTGTATTGTTGAGGACAGGAGTCTTTAATAATTTGTGAGCTATGGATATGAAATCTTCCAGTGGCTTGGACATCCATTTATCTTTATGCCAAGCAATATGTGTATGAATGAGCGGAATATCATTGTCCCATTTCAATTCTACCATATCACCATCCTTGAGGTTTTTTTCTACTACCATTGTTGGTAGAGCAGCTACACCTAAACCAGCAATGATGCACTGCTTAATGGCCTCTATACTGCCAAATTCAAACTTGTTTAGAGGATAAACTTGGGCTTTGGAACAAGATATCTCTAGTAGATTTCGATAGGAGCAGCCTGTTTCTGTTAATAAAAATGTTTCTTCTTCTAAATCCTTTAACGATAAAGCCCTTTCCGCAAGCGGATGTTCTCTTCCGGCTACTAATTTAATTTCCTCCTTTACTAAAGGCTCAATGGTTAAAGACTCTTCAGGCTTAGATACATCCATAATAAAAGCAGCATCCAATGCTCCATTCATTAGTTGCTCCCGAGCTAATTCATCGGAATGAGCGGGTTTAAATATAAGCTTGACATGGGGATACAGGTGTTTGAATTCTGTTAAAACAGGAGGTAATCTATAAGTGCATTGACTCTCCTGCGCTCCGATGACGAGAGTTCCGGTTGGCTCGTTTTCCGAACTAATGGCCATTTTTGCTTCCTCACTCATTTTAACCATTTTCTCGGCGTACTTTTTAAATCGGTGTCCTGCTTCTGTTAGGACTAACCGTTTTCCTAACCGTTCAAACAATAGAGCTCCAAGGCTCTCCTCTAACGATTTAATCTGTGCTGTAACGCTGGATTGTGCATAGTTTAACGTGTTTGCTGTTTTCGTGAAATTAAGTGTCTCTGCAGCTGTTAAAAATGTAGTCAGTTGCTTTTGATCCATGACTCACCATTCCTTTATCGGTTTTATCTATTATTCTTATCGAAATTATTCGTTTTTCTGATTTGCATGTATAGTATAAGCTAAATAGTATGAACAGACAAAACCTAGGAGGGAAAAGGAATGAGCATTGTTATGATTAACGGTGGAAGCCGTGAAAATGGAAATACAAATCTATTATCTGCTCGAGCAGTTCATGGTTTAGAGGTAGATATTATCCAATTGGATGAGTACAATATTTCCCCCATTGTAGATGAACGTCACGCTGAGGGAGGCTTTTCAGAAGTAGCAGACGATTTCATGCAAGTAATGGATCGTGTAATGGAATACGATAAGATTATCTTTGCCACTCCCATCTACTGGTACACGATGACAGGTACCATGAAGCAGTTTATTGATCGCTGGTCTCAAGCCATGAGAGAGGATAGATATCATGATCTCCGCGAGCGAATGGCTAGGAAAAAAGGGTATGTTATTGCGGTGGGCGGAGATTCTCCCTATATAAAAGGACTACCGCTGCTGCAACAATTTAAGTATATTTTTGACTTTGTACACCTTCCATTTGAAGGTTACGTACTTGGACAAGCGAACAAGCCAGGGGAAATTGAACAAGATAAAAAAGCTTTATATAGTGCTGATTTGTTAAATCAAACATTAAAAGAAGACACATAATGTCATCATCTCTTTCTGGGATACTTGGTACCCTTTGATGACTTTAGCTATCTCTCAATTGATTCCATGGGGCGAGTGAATTTGTATTCTATCGTTTGACCTGAAAGCACCAGAAGAATATAGTGAATGAAGGATCTTCTATGGATATACACTAGGAAGGATGGGATCTTAAATGATTGAACATATTGTTTTGTTCACGTTTACTGAACAAACTACAGAAGAGCAGCAGCGAGAGGCAATACATAAGCTGACATCACTTAAACAAGAAATTCCTGGTATCGTTGATATTCAAGCTGGTTTGAATTTCTCTGATAGGAATCAAGGCTATGAAGTAGGCTTAACGGTACGCTTTGAAGATAAACAAGCTTTAGAGGCATATAGCCCTCATGAGAAACACCAAGAGGTTGTAGCCTACTTAAGGGAAATCGGTCTTACAGATATTCTTGCAGTGGATTTTGAAATATAACATGGATATATTCTCTGATGGTTAGCATCAGAGAATTTTTTTGTCGCTTTCTACCCCGCTTCTTAAGTAATCCTCCGCTTACTTAGCTAATCTTTCGCATGAAAACATATCCCCTTCTTTACCTATAATCATCAATCAACATGGTTATCATAGCTCTTAACATTTCCTAGGTGACTTGGCACACCTTATATCCGTATTAACAAAGGAGATGATCCCTGTTCAATACAGAGATCATCTCCCAAAAACGGTCTAGGATGTCGTTGAAAATGTCCTTTACAAAGGGAGCATTTTATAATAGCCTATCTTTTTTATTATGCTTTTGTCCGATAGGTAAGGTTATGCCCTTTCAGTGTATCATCTGTGCCGAATAGGAAGTGCTTTTCCATATCAGGTGAGTACGTAGAATTAATCGCTTCACGCCCAACTGTCTCAGCTACTTCTCTAAGCATACTCGGTGAAGCTCCACAGCATAAACCGAAATAATTCACACCTGTGTTGAGAGCATCTTTTGCCCAGGATGCAAGCTCATAACGATTGCAGTAAAGCGGATCAAGAGAGGTAGGGAAGGTGGTTTCAGTTGGCAAGCTACAAGAACAACCTCCATCTGGCAGATTAAAAAATGTTGGATGCTCTTCTGTCGTACGATATGGAATAGGCAGTGCTCCTACAAAGCCCTCACATGTTTCTCGTATCTTTTCTACATATGGCTGCATGGTAGCTGGACCACGGAAGCAGTTCATTCCTACAACGAGTGCGCCTTGTTCCTCCAGTAATCGGCAGCCTTCTTCAACGGTGTACCCATCACGAAGGATGTTTTCTCCCATAAGACCAAATGTGATAACAGCTGGTAAGTCCTGTTTCTGTATTTCTTCTAGGGCAATTTTTGCTTCTTCATAATAGTAGAATGTTTCCCCATTCACAAAATCAACATCTTCTTCTTTACACCATTTAATCATTTCTGCGAACATCGTACGAACCTTCTCTTTTGATGCGGGATCGTCCGGATCGAATATATTAGTGTTGGAAACGTTCCCAGCTACAAGTGCTTCTTCGGTTGGGTGTTCCTTTGCAACTTCTTTAGCTAAACGGATAGCATTTCGATTTAAAGGCTCTAGCAAGTCTTCTTTACCAATAATTCTCATTTTCTCACGATGGGCATTATAGGTGAAAGCAAGAACCACGTCAGATCCAGCTTTCATATAATCTCGATACGTTTGTTTCAATGCTTCTGGATTTTCAATAGCTACCTCTGGTACAAAGGAGCCTGCTTGCAGGTAGCCTCTTCTTTCCAATTCAAATAAATAGCCTTCTCCACAAATGACTGGACCGTCTTGTAAACGTTGTTCTAGTGATCTTTTCATTGTTATTCATCCTTCCATTAAGTAGTTTTTATAGAAGAGGACACTAAAAAACCCTCTTCCATAAGAAGAGGGTGTATGTACACGTTTCCTCCTCTTATCTTTCAGACCGTAGTCTGTAGGATGTAGCACCTTTTCAAACGAATTGAAAGGTTGCCGGGCTTCGCAGGGCCTATTCCCTCAGCCGCTCTTGATAAGAGCTATTAAGTTGTAATTTGAATTATAGGAGAGATTGTAAGAGAGGTCAATCCTTTTTTGAACTTTTTCGAAAATTTATGATAATAAAGTAGCAATACAGCACTAGATGAGGGGAATGGGCTATATCAAATAAATGGATGAACTTGTGGTAAAATGACAATAGTACATAAGAAAAAAGTAGGGATACAATTTGACAGAAATGACATATCCCCAAAAGGGGAAACAGTTTTTTCAATTAATTAAAAATACAAAGCCATCTGTTGCGAGAATGGGCATAGCGTTTTCGTTCAGTGTGATTTCCACCATCGTCAGCCTGTTCATACCGTTATTAACAAGGGATTTTATTAATGATTTCAGTATCGCCTCTTTTGAATGGACATTTGTAGCGATGTTATTTGCAGTGTTCTTAATACAAGCCTTCACAAGTGGACTTTCCATTTATTTGTTAAATTATGTTGGGCAGCAAATTGTAGCAGGACTACGCTCCAAGCTGTGGGATAAGCATGTTAAGCTCCCTGTACCATTCTACGATGAACATAAGACAGGGGAACTAATTAGTCGGATTGTAAATGACACTAGTATCGTCAAAAATTTAATAACAGAGCATGTCACCAATTTTTTTACAGGATTTATTTCGATTATTGGGTCGGTTATTATTCTATTAATTCTTGATTGGAAGATGACTATGGTAATGCTGATAGCCGTACCATTAGCGATTGGAATCATTTTACCGCTCGGCAGGAAAATGTATAAGGTCTCCCGTGGGTTGCAGGATGAGACAGCAAGCTTTACAGCCACAACGACCCAAGTGCTTTCTGAAATACGTCTAGTAAAGGCCTCTAATGCCGAAAGGAGAGAGTTCAATCAGGGAACAACAGGAATTCAAAACCTATTTCAATATGGACTGAAGGAAGCTACCATTCAAGCCATCATTGGTCCTTTAATGACGCTAGTACTCATGGCAATGCTAGTTATTGTGCTTGGCTATGGAGGTTTCAGAGTGTCTTCAGGTGGGCTTTCTGCAGGTGATCTCGTAGCTTTTATACTGTACTTATTTCAAATCATTGTCCCACTAAGTCAATTTACTACCTTTTTTACTCAACTTCAAAAAGCCTCAGGAGCTACAGAGCGTATCATTGGGATTCTGGATGAACAAGAGGAAGCATTACATAAAGGGGCAAGGGTTAAGGAAGCCAAACAGGATATCCATTTCGATGGTGTATCATTTGGGTATCAGGAAACTAGTGTTGTTCTAAATAATATCTCATTCACTATTCCTCCTAATGCTGTAACAGCAATTGTAGGACCAAGTGGTAGTGGCAAGACGACCTTGTTTGCATTAATAGAACGCTTTTATCAGCCATCAAAAGGCGTCATCAAGTTAGGGGAAATGAATATCCAGCATATTAACCTCGAGGACTGGCGTAAACATATTGGCTATGTTTCTCAGGAGAGTCCTATCATCTCAGGAACCATTCAGGAGAATATTTGTTATGGCTTGGATTATAAACCCAGCGAAGGAGAGATAAATCAAGCTGCTCAAATGGCATATGCGAAGGAATTTATAGAGGACCTTCCCGAGGGTTACCATACTCAGGTTGGCGAACGTGGAATTAAGTTATCAGGTGGACAGCGTCAACGGATTGGGATAGCTAGGGCGCTAATACGAAATCCAGATATTCTGCTTCTGGATGAAGCAACCTCCAGTCTCGATAGTAAGGCGGAGATGGTGGTGCAAAAAGCGCTCGATAATTTGATGCAGGGGCGAACAACGATTGTTATCGCACATCGCTTATCTACAGTCGTCCATTCTGAGCAAATTGTCTTTATAGATCAAGGGGAAGTAACAGGAATTGGCGATCATGAGAGGCTGTACAAAGATCACGCCACTTACCGGGAATTTGCAAATCAGCAACTGAAAGTGAAAGGTAACTGAATCTTTTAGTACATTTTATCCGTATGTATAGGTAAGCTTCTCGAGAGGAGGCGATTCCAATGTTCATACGTATTTTTCAGAAATTAAATCGCAAGTATCAGCTGCTTATGCTGCTCATAATTATTGCATTATTAATTATAGGGTTTTTACTCTTATAAAGAACCCCTTTGGTAGGTAAAGGGTTCGGATTTGCAGTACAAACAATAGAATAACACCCCAAAAAGAGGGCCAATTCGCATATGAATTGGCCCTCTTTTTTCCCATCACTAAAGGGATTTGACTAAATTTACATACCAATTCGCAGGAGTCTGTTTTCTAGTAGATACCTGCGAATTCGTGTACCAAATATATTTAAAAACCATAACAGCACGAATAGTATAGTCTACATGCGAGGTGGAAATGTTTGATTTAGGTATATCCTTCTTCAACTAAAGCAACCTGAACTTGGAAGAATAGCATTAGGAATTCGTAAAGAGTTTTAAATGTATATCACCTAAGATAGTAATGTTTATATTCCACCTTGGGTAAGTATTATTGTTCCGTGCTCGAAAAGCTGTTGTTAAGCGTCAATAGGAAAGGAGTAAGACCCGTTACTTGGTAGGGTTCTTTTTTATGCGGATTACTCAGAAAATTAAAATTAAACAATGCTTTAGTATTCGGTCTTTGGAAGGGGTGTGGTAAAATTTTCTTATTACGTATTCTTGTAACAGTAAAAGCGTGGAGGTTGGTTGGATGAAATTTGTTAGGCTTATAGGGTACTACATACTCGGAGTGTTCGGTATTGGGATTATCAGTTGTGTTCCTAGTCTATTTTATGGTGGATTGAATGGGAATGGTGCTGCTTTTTTACAACAAATGTATATGCTGATTGCCGAGCTTACACAACCAAGAGAATGGATGATGAATGCTAATTCTCAAATAATGAATCCGAAAGTGGAAATGGTTCCTATTTTCGAGCTTTTACCGGAGCGGTATGCATACTCCATGACCATTTTTTTAGCAGCCCTTGCCTTATCCCTTTTGGCAGGATTTCTATTGGCTTTAGTTGCTATGCTGCTGCCATCTCGATTTAAAGACTACATACATAAATGGTCGAACGTGATTCAATCGTTTCCTGATGTCATGTTTATTATTTTGTTACAATTGCTTATTGTGTTCATTTTTCAGCGATTCGGGTTTATACTTATGGAGTTTGCGTATCTTGGGGAAGAGAGGATTTACCTAGGACCTATTATAACGCTTTCGCTGCTGCCAACAGTTATGTTTTTTAAAATTATCCTGTTGCTATTAGAGGATGAATGGTCGAAGGAGTATGTATATTTAGCCCGAAGTAAAGGAGTTCGGGATAGTGTCATCCTTGTCAGGCATTGTATTCGCAATATACATAAGAGCTTATTTTACCAATCTAAAACAATTGTATGGATTACATTGTCGAGCTTATTCATTATAGAGCATTTTTTTAACTTCTATGGAATATTGAAGACAGTTACGACAGACTCGCGACCAATTATTATATTTTTCTCCCTCGTTATGATTTTTACACCGTTCTATTTCCTTTACACTGCTTTTGACCTTTGGGGTATTACTGCTGATGAGACCGTAAATAGGGTACAGAAATTGTTCCAAAAACAACCTACGTTTCAAAAAAGACAGGGACGTACACCTTCCTATACTCGATTCCCTAAAGAAATGATGATGCGTTTATGGAAGCGCCTCCCCTTCGTATTAGGCCTTGTGTATATCGTAGGCTTTTTGCTAGTAAGCATTGGATTTAGTGCAGTACAAGAGAAGCCCATCACCAACGTGAAATTTCATGAGAATGAAGAAGGGAAGGTCATTAGTGCACCACCACATGACCCGCCGGAGCCGTTTATACTTGGCTCAGATGCTTTCGGATTCTCCATACTGGATCAATTGATTGCGGGAGCCAAATATACCATACTGTTTGTTATAATCATTGCATTCCTTCGAGTAATAGTTGGATATTTATTAAGTATTCCATTTTTGTTCTATATGAATAACAGCCTGCAAAATGTTGTCAGCAAGATATCAGACGGAATTCAATATTTACCCTTAAGTTTAATTGCATACCTACTATTAAGAGGACCGCTAGTACGCCCGCAATCAGGGTTTGAGAGTAGCTTACTCGAGCGAATTGTGTTTGAAGGCATGTTGCTTACCATTGTGGTAATTCCAATTATGGTAAATGTTATTGGGAATGAAGCAAAGCACATGTTAAATCACGAATATATATACCAGGCCATTACGATGGGGGCTAGTAAAACACACATTTTCTTTCGACACATTACACCACACCTACTTCCAAGGCTTATATATCAGACAAGCCAACAAATCATCCAGGTCATATATATTTTAGTGCATTTAGGGGTGTATGAGCTCCTGCTTGGCGGTGTAATCCCTCAAGCGAACAATCCGAATATACCGATTACGTTTGAATGGGCGGGATTAATTTCATTGCAGCGTGAAGCAATCATGACAGGGAAATATCTGATGGTACTCCCTGCTCTTGTATTACTATTGTTATTCCTTTTTTCCATTCACGGAGTGTTCGGATCTATACAGGAAGAGATACAACGAAATATAGGGTTGAAAGGAGTTAGCAGCAAAAAGAAGAAAGGCGGTAAACAATCCGATACAGTGCATGTGAAGTCTATAAGTAAAGAAAGGTTTACACCAATCCGTAAATATTAGCAAGAAGAGTGTTATCTTCTGCTAGAAATTCAGCTGCACTTGAAGTATGATACTAGTAGTGAAACTCCTATTCTTCCAATAGGAATCCGTTGAAACCCTTACCAAATATTGATAAGATGACCATAGTAAGGAACTCTATATAAAGGAGCTATGCATACATGGATTTTAATATTTTTATGAATGATGTCGTAACGCAAGCTCGTACGGAGATTGAACAAGCTGGTTATGAACAGCTCAGTACTCCAGAAGAAGTGGATGAGGTAATGAATCGTCCAGGTACGACATTAGTAATGGTTAACTCTGTTTGTGGTTGTGCAGGCGGCGTAGCGCGTCCGGCTGCAGCACATGCTATACATTATGATAAACGCCCTGATCATTTGGTGACGGTTTTCGCTGGGCAGGACCGGGAAGCGACAGAGCGCGCTCGCCAATATTTCGAAGGATTTCCACCTTCCTCACCATCCTTTGCATTCTTGAAGGATGGGAAGATTGTAACGATGGTAGAACGTCATGATATCGAAGGATTTGACCCCATTCAAGTAGTGAACAAGCTCCAAGCTATTTTCGATCAACATTGTCAGGAAGTATAATAGGAAAGTGGAGGAAAAGATGGTCATAAGGCCATCTTTTTCCTCGTTCTAGCTAGGGTAAGTACGAATTCTAGAAGGAGATTGAAACGTGAAAATCGGATATCGAACACTTAAGACAGCAATTGGGACACCAGTTGCCATCTGGATTGCTCAACTGCTCTCCCTCACAAACTTTGCATCAGCTGGGATACTTACGATTCTTTGTATTCAAAATACGAGGAAACGGTCTATGGAGAGTGCAACATCAAGGTTTGCAGCATGCATGCTAGCGATGGTGTTTTCATTTGTTGTTTTTGAAACAGCTGGATATAATCCCATTGCAATTGGTCTCATGTTATTATTATTTATTCCTGCAACAGTGCGGTTAAATATTACGCAAGGAATCGTGACGAGCTCTGTTATTATCCTTCATTTATACGGATCGAATAACATTAATTGGTCCACTATTTTGAACGAGTTTTTACTTATTGTCGTGGGGATAGGGGTTGCTTTATTACTTAACCTCTATATGCCTAGTCTAGAAGGAAAATTAAAAGAAAAGCAGCATAAAATTGAAGGCAATTTCCGGACTATATTAAGAGAGATTGCCAGCTTCTTACGAACAGGAGATCAACAATGGTCAGGACAGGAATTAACAGCAACTGCTGACCTTCTCGATGAAGCCAAAGCGTTAGCCTATCAGGATGTGGAAAATAGGATGACAAAAGGGCATCATGAATATTATCATTATTTTCAAATGAGGAAGAAGCAATTTGAATTATTAGAACGAATGCTCCCGTTAATAAGCCGTATTCATCAAACAACGGAAGAAGCACAGGTCATTGCTGAATTCTTTGATGAGTTATCTGAAAATGTTCACCCAGGTAATACAGCCGTCTTGTTTTTACAGCAAATTAAAGATATGCGTGCAGAGTTTGAAAAGACAGAGCTGCCTCAATCAAGAGAAGAGTTCGAAGCAAGAGCAAGCCTGTACACCTTACTAAATGAAATCGAGCAGTACTTGATTATTAAACGATTATTCAAGAAAAGTGACGTATAAATGTCCGCCTTGGGGCAAGCTAAGCATACCTACAAAACATGATGGAGGTGTGTGCATGAAAAGCTTGCTCCTTTTTCTATTGTTAGCGTCCCCTATTTGGCCTATCGGAGAGAATCCAACACCAGGCTATCCCTTCTTAATGGTGAACAAGCAAACAAATCAATTAGCATATGTGGACGATGGTGCTGTTCAAAACGTCTATCCCGTTGCAACAGGAAAAACGAATGATCTCACACCAGAGGGGCTTCACACTATTACGGTAAAAGCCAAAGACCCATATTACCGTAAATTAGATATTCCAGGTGGAGATCCGAAGAATCCGCTTGGTTCCAGATGGATTGGCTTTGATGCTAAAGATACAGATGGCCGAATATATGGAGTACATGGTACAAATAATCCTGCTTCGATAGGAAAGTACATCTCCAATGGCTGTATTCGTATGCACAATAAGGATGTGGAATATTTATTTGATCGGATACCGGTAGGGACGAAAATAGCAGTCGTCTCCTCGAAGAAAACATTTCCTCAATTAGCAAAAGAATATGGCGCTATCAAATAACGCACGAGCATAAGCTCCTGCGTTTTTTTGTGTACTAAGTCTCTAGACGTAGTAGCAATTAATGCCACAGACAGTTCTGACTTTTCCCATATCATGGTAGGATAAAAGCATGAAATCAAAAAGGGGCGAACCAATATGAAGCATATGCTGTTGACCATCCTAGCAGGTGCATTCCTTGTATTAGCAGGGTGTGAAATAAGTGCTATACAAGGGAGTGAGGTATTTAATGAAACAGTGCAAGTGGAAAAAGATGATGCAGAAGAGCTTGATGTAGCATTAACACTTGGTGCAGGAGAATTACAGCTTGAAGGAGGTTCTTCTGAATGGCTGACAGGAGACATACGTTACAAACCAAAGCGACTCAAACCGGAAATAACATACACAAGAAGCGGTGAAACGGGAATCATCACTCTAAATCAGAAGAAGAAAGTAGACATCAGCGAAATGGATAATGAATGGGATATTCAGCTGACAAATAAAGTGCCTATTGATCTTACAGTTCATGCCGGAGCAAGCTCCTCGGTTCTGAACCTAGCAGGCATGCATCTAGAAAAGGTAAACATAGAAAGTGGAGTAGGAGAGTTAACGGTAGATATGAGTGGGGACTGGAAGCAAAGCTTTGCTGTTAACCTAGATGCTGGAGTAGGCGACACCACCATTATTGTTCCAAATGAAACTGGCGTCATCATTGAAGCAGAAATGGGCTTAGGAGAAACAAGCTTTAAGGACTTCATCTCCAAGGGAGACGGCATCTATGTAAACAAAGCATACACTACAGCGGACACCATTATTACTATTCATACGAATATGGGGATAGGCGCGACAACTTTTGAAATGGAGAAATAGAAAAGAACTGCATTACAAAAAGGGCAAGGTGGGGGACTGCTGAATCGTGGCGGAAAAGTCCTTAGCACGGCAAAATCCTTTGCATTTTATAGTTTATCTTCACAATACAAAAAGAGGGCTGTCCTCTAGACAGTCCTCTTTTTAATGCACGATATGGCTAATGGAGAAGGGAGAGTGCATCATTTTGCCGAATATAATGTTTTGCCAAGTGAGTGGGTGCGTGTTGGTTTTTATTGATTTGCTTGGCATGCTCTTTTCCTGATTGGTTGGTTCAAGTATTAGGGAAGCTACGTCGTTTCCTTGTTGGTCGATCAAATATAAGGTATCGTTTTTTATATAATTGGATGTGGTTTGTTTTTTTTGCTTTGTGTAATAGAATGGTTGTTTCAGCGTGTAGGTTTTTCCTTCGTCCTCGTACGTCTTCCCTTTTGCCATGCTGGCGGATTCAAAGTTTTTGAAGCCGTAGTCTAATAATTGCTTTGTATCTTCATATGCTGTGTTTTGGGAATCGCTTTTCATAGTGATAACGATTAGACGAATGTGGTCCCGTTCTGCTGTTGTTTCAAGGGTGAATCCAGATTCGTCAACATAGCCTGTTTTCCCGCCGGTGACACCGTCATACGGGTCCTCCCGCATAAGTCTGTGATGGCTGAAGATAGTGGTTTCCCACGATTCGCCTTTCCAATTAAGCTTTTTGGTACCAACAATGTTCCTAAAGTGTTCGTTTTGCATCGCATATTGGGTAATGGCTGCTAAGTCCTTGGCTGTAGTTACGTGATCCTCATGATAAAGACCGTGGGGATTTTCGAAATGGGTGTTTACTACTCCGATCTCTTCCTCCAAAAATGCATTCAAAGAGTCAGCAAAAGCCGAAACAGAGCCTTCCATGTGTTCGGCAATAGCTACTCCGGCATCATTGCCTGAATTTACTAGTAATCCTTGTAATAGCTTTTGTAAGGGTACTTCCTCTCCAGGCTCTAAATAAACTCGTGTCCCATCAGTCTTTCGGGCTTTCTCACTTACGGTGACCGTTTCATCTAGATTACTGTTTTCAATAGCATAAATCGCTGTGGCAATTTTGGTCAAGCTGGCAGGATACATGGTTTTTTCTTCGTTCTTTCCATATATAATTTGACCGGAATCAGCATCCATTAATACAGCAGTCTCACTTTTTACCTCTGGAGCGTCCGCAGGAGAAATGCTTGCATCTGCTAATATACTTGTCGTTGTAAAACAAAGTAATATTAGAGTTAGGAAAATGATTTTTTTCACGTTAAAACTCCTTGATCTTATATTAGTCTAATCAGGAATAAATAAGTTGGTGTCATTTTTTGTCTAATTAAATCGTTTTGTTATTCCACTTGTCATTATAAAATTGTTAAGAACGTTTGCGGGAATTTTTCGAGAGGTGTAATAGAAATTTAATTGTTTTGTAAAAAAACAGGTTTAAATTAGCAGTAATCGGGTAATTTATATTTTTTTTCATATTATCTGTAACAAATTATCTTTGTTTACGTGTTTAAGGTAGAAGGGGGGAACAATTTATTAGCCATTCACTAGAAACCATTTATGAACAATATGCAGCTGACGTCTATAATTATTTGTTCTTCCTTTCTCGTAGCAAAGTGGTGACGGAGGATATGATGCAGGAAACATTCTATCGTGCATATTTACATATAGAGGAATTACAGGGGGATAAAGTGAAGCCTTGGCTTTTCACAGTCGCTCATCGCGTGTTAATTGATTATAAACGTAAAGAAAAAAGAGTGACACCAAAAGAAGGTGCCTATTTTGACCTTCAGTGCTCAAAGGGGGAATTGGATGAACAGCTGTTAGTACAAGAACGGCTTGAACAAACCAAGGCAGCTATTCATAAGCTCCCAGAGCTTCAGAAACAAGCAATTTGGCTTATCGGCTATTACGACTTTACCCATAAAGAAGCATCACGAATCATGGGAGTAAATACCAATCACCTTCGCATTTTGCTATTTAGAGCAAGAAAAGCATTAAGAACTATGGAGGAGGATTATAGTGAGAAATCCGTTTAAAAAGAAACTTGATGCCTATCAAAAAGGTGAATTGAGTGAGGAAGAAGAAAGAGAAATAGAAGCAGATTTAGATAAATTAGAGTCCTATCAAGAATATTTTCAAGCTGAAATGGAAGAGGAAAGGGACTCATCCACATCTAAAAAGTGGGTAAAGCGCGGAATTTGGAAAGCAAGGTTTCAAAATGCCTGGACTGCTCTATCTCTTCTTATTCTATTAATGCTGGTGCTTTGGTTTGGAAATGCTCTATTTTATCTTTCAGGCAGCCCAAGCAAGCAACAGCAGTACATAGATACCATCAAAGCGACAGTTTCCACGACGATGCCAAATATGGAGCTGCGTTCTACCCACGGTAATTCTGGATATACGCGTTTAGAAATTGAAGGGGAGCTAACAAAAAGGGTGGGTCATGAATCTAAAGACTTTGGCAATGTATCCGCCAGTTTTCTATTGGGCAATGCAACAGTCGAAACACCAGACAATCTCCAGGACGAACCTTTTTTTGTCTATCCTGAACATAAATCCATATATGAGCAAAAGGATGGAGTAGATAGATTGACTAATCTGCCCGAGGGGACAGTGTCAGAAGTGTATGTTTCTTTTGATACATATTTCAGCACAAAAGAAATAATGGATAAAATGGAAAAAATGAATAATGCTGACCCGGTGTGGTTTGCGGTCGATACCGGTGTTGATGTACATAACCCGGAAAATGGACCAGGGGATCCACTAGGCTTTCCGTATTATGGAGGTGTCATGGAATTTCACGATTATGACGAACCCTGGAAGGATTTTGAGAGTACAAACGAGAGATCCTACTCGATGGGTGGCAGTGAAGATGCTGAGATGAGAAATGAGCAATTTATAAAGATGCTCGAATTAATGAATAGCCATTTTTCTCTTGCTCGTGATGTGAATGTTTGGCTCAAGGAGGATAAGCTGGAGGAAGACATTGCATACGTAAAAGAAAACGGTGTGCGTATCTATGGTATGGTGGTAACAGGTCCCACGAAGGAGCTGCTCTCTTTAACAGAGGAAGAATGGATACATAGCATTGCAGTTGGTGAAGTAGAGCTGTGGAATTGGTAAATAAAGGTGGGATCATCTTTCATCAGATGATCCCTTTCCTTTTATACAGAGCGGATAATTCCGCCTTCTACTCGTTGTGTGTTGCCATTAATTCCAGATGCATGAGGAGATGATAGGAATATGACGGTGCTAGCCACTTCATGAACAGTACCAAATCGCTGAATAAGTGATGTTGGTTCGTTATTCTTGAAGTAGTTCTCTGTGAAGGATTCTAAATCCTCCCCTGCATCTTCTGCAGCACCTTCCATGAACCCAGCAACACCTTCTGTCCACGTTGGACCGGGTAAAACGGAATTAACTGTAACATTGGTGCCTTTTGTCCGTTCTGCAAGTCCTCTTGTAAGTGAATTGACAGCACCCTTCGTAGTGGAATAAGGAATCATCTCTGCCAATGGTTTGACAGCTGCTTCACTTGAAATATTTATAATACGGCCTGTATTACGCTCCAGCATGTTTGGAAGGAAATGACGTGCCAGACGAACAACGCTAAGGATATTCGTATTGAAATAGTTCATCCACTCTTCGTCTGTTACTTCTTCAACTTGCTTCACTTCAAAAATACTTGTGTTGTTCACTAATATATCAAGATCGCCTAGAGCCTCCACAGCTTCAATCAGCTTGTTTGCTCCTTCTTCAGTGGACACATCAGCTGCTATGCCGTGAACCTCTCCATCTGCTGACAGCTCTTTAACGATGTTGTCTAATTTAGACTGTGTACGGCCGTTCACAATAACTTGTGCACCCTCTTTTGCATATTGGCGGGCGGTTTCTTTTCCGATTCCTTGTGTTGACCCCGTAACGAGTACTAGTTTGTTTTGTAATTGCATATCCATATTGAATTCTTCCTTTCGTCATTAGGTTCCGTACATGTGTAAATATATCTTTCCGATTCTATGGAAACAATATATCTGCTCAATCTGCAAAACCTCAGCACTTACTAATTTTATTTTGTATTACTGTATCTTTAAAAATTGGGCAAAGTAAAAGCGAACTAGTAATACGAAGGAGGATATTACATGCTAGAAGGAAAAGCTGCACTTATAACAGGCTCAGGTCAAGGGATTGGATTGGAAATTGCCACGGAGTTTGCAAAGGCTGGAGCTAAAGTCATGCTTAATGACATTAATGAAGATACTCTTCAAGAATCGGTAAAGGAACTCAATGCACAAGGCTTTACTGTAGAAGGGGTTGTGGCAAACGTAGCAAAGGAAGAGGATGTTAAGAATGCAGTGCATCAAACAGTAGAAAAATTTGGGCGGATTGATATACTTGTGAACAATGCTGGAATTCAGCACGTGGCTCCAGTAGAGGAATTTCCATCAGAGAAATTCGAGCTAATCCTGGATATTATGCTTAAAGGCCCATTCTTTGGGATTAAGCATGCCTTTCCGATTATGAAGGAACAAGGATATGGCCGGATACTTAACATGGCTTCCATCAATGGATTAATTGGATTTGCAGGGAAGGCTGGCTATAATAGCGCAAAGCATGGTGTAATTGGTCTAACTAAAGTGACAGCCTTAGAAGGAGCGGACCATGGTATTACGGTAAACGCCATCTGTCCAGGATATGTAGATACACCACTAGTCCAAAATCAGCTGGAGGATTTAGCTAACACAAGAAACATAAAAAAAGAAAAAGCTCTCGAGGAAGTCATTTATCCGCTAGTTCCCCAAAAGAGACTTCTACAAGTACAGGAAATAGCTGATTATTCCATTTTCCTCGTTAGTGATAAGGCGAAGAGTATTACTGGGCAAGCTGCTGTCATTGATGGCGGTTATACAGTTCAGTAAAGAAAGAAACACATGCTGCCGTTACAGAGCATGTGTTTTTTTATGGATTAGTTTAGTTAACTCCCATCATTGCTAACAAAATGATGGCAATCGTTGCGACCATTGGAATGATAAGTCCTACGATAAATATATCCTTATAAGAGTCTTTGTGGGTTAACCCTGTAACTGTAAATAATGTTAACAATGCTCCGTTATGAGGGAGGATAGAAGCTCCGGACGCTACAGATGTGATTCGGTGAAATGCTTCTAGACTGAGATTTTGTTCCTGGGCTATGTTATAGTATTGCTCTCCTAATGCTTCTAGTGCTATCCCCATCCCACCTGAAGCAGAGCCTGTAATCATAGCAAGGAGCTGAACAGCGAATGCTTCTGAAAAATAGGGGCTGAGTGGTATATCAAATATTAATTCTTTAACAGTCTCAAATCCGGGTGAAGCGGTTACGAGGGAACCAAATCCTACAGCGGCGCTTGTATTGATCGTCGCCATAACAGATCCAGAAGCTCCGTTATTAATAGCTCCAATGAAATTTTTGTACTTACTCCAGTTAAAAATCATAACAAGAATAATGCCGATTCCTAGTGCAATGAGAATACTCATATCTTCAAATGCATTTAATGTGATAACGACAGCGAGGAGCGGGATAGAGGATAGAATCCAGTTTGGCAGCTCGTCCTCATTAATCTCCTTCACTTTGTTATCCCCTTCAGGCTCTGTGAAGGTATCCTCTTTATTCGTAAACTGGCCTTCCCTGAACTTAAGATAGAAATAACCACCAACTGCCATAATTAGACCGGCAACAATACCAAGTATCGGGGCAGCCATTGTACTTGTTTCAAACGTGTTAATAGGGATAATATTTTGTATCTGAGGTGTTCCAGGTATGGCTGTCATTGTAAAGGTGAATGCCCCTAACACAAATGTGGAAGGAATTAGCTTTCTGGATACATTCGCTTTACGGAACATGGCTACGGCGATTGGGTATACAGCAAAAACTACGACAAAGAGGCTAACCCCTCCATATGTCAGAATGGCAGCGGATAATAGCATTCCTAAGATAGCGCGTTTTTCTCCAATAAGGTTGGAAATTTTATAGGCAACAGCCTGTGCTGCCCCAGTATCTTCCATTAATTTTCCGAATATCGCACCAAACAAGAATATTGGAAAGTAATCCTTTGCGAAACCAACGAATCCCTCCATATACGTTCCAGTATAGGATTCTAAAATATTCATACCGCTTAATAGGGCTACAACTCCTGATACGAGCGGGGCAATCCATATTATGGACCAACCGAGATATGCTAATAGCATCAAGAGTACTAGACCAATAATAATACTAAGCATAGTTACCCTCCATCTTTTTTATTGTCCACCTTACTATGTCCAATCCACCCCATTTTTAATTTGAGAAATGGAATCATTTTATTAAGCGACCCCCTTCTCAAGAATTCGAAGGTAGGATATGGTTAGAACAATAGAAGGAGGGAGTAGCATGAAAATAGAGTTTCTAGGCACAGGAGGGGCTATACCGACTCCAAGGCCTTTATGCTTTTGTCACATTTGCAAAGAGGCGAGGGAGAAAGGAGTCCCATATAGCCGGGGAGGGCCAAGTGTGTATGTTCATGGTCCGAATGTATTAATCGATACTTCAGAGGATATTTATACAGAGATCAACCGTTCCACCATTACCTCAATAGATGGCGTTCTTTTCTCGCATTGGCATCCAGACCATGTTATGGGAAGGCGTGTATTGGAATCTATATCTGCTGATTGGAAAAGGTATCCACCTCAGCCTAATACCCTCGATGTGTTCATACCAGAACAGGTATGGTGTGATTTTCAAGAAAGACTGGGTACCTTTGATCATTTGTCCTTTTTCAAGGAACAGCATTTTATTTCTACTCATGAAATAAAGGATGGGGATACTGTTACGATAAACGACGTTGCCATAACACCTTTCCGGTTAGCTGAAGATTATGTCTATGCTTTCCTATTCCAATCACAAGGAAAAAATGTGCTGATTGCCATGGATGAATTAAACGGGTGGGAGCCGCCAGCATGGTTACCAGCTCTTGATGTAGCTGTTTTACCGAAGGGCCTTGATCCTATCCATCTTTCTACCGGCGAAAGAATGATTCCTGATCACCATCCTGTATTACAGGAGGAATGTACATTTGAACAAACCCTTGAAATAGTTCGAAACCTTCAAGCCAAACAAACCATACTCACCCATATTGAAGAAGAGGACAAGCTGTCCTATGACGATTTAGTCGTAATTGAGGAGCAGCTAAAGGAGAAAGGGATAGAGCTTAGCTTTGCTTATGATACAAGACTCGTTACCATATAAATAAAGAAGCCTGAGATTTTCTCAGGCTTCTAGTATGTGCGTTATTGGATTGGCACGGTCACCTTCTCTTTTAACATAAGCTTGTATGGTAAGTTCTTCATTCTAACAGTAATAGGCTGAGCCTCCTTAGAAAGGTCTCTATCCCAAACGAGGTTTATACCGTGAAAAGGATTCTCCTGATGATCTGGATGGTGCATGCCGCTTTGAACATCAGACAATTCTAATTGATCCTTGTCAGCTGATTCAGCTGTTAGAGTGAAATCATTATCATGGGTAGAAATATCAAAGATTGGTAGGCTGGCTTCGCTTAATGTTGTGTAAGGAAGAGGTGTATCCGACTTATGGCTGTATTTTATGGAGATGGATGTCCCATCTTGTGATGATTGATAATCTTTTACCACCCCAGTGCCATGATTGGTTGTAAATAATTGTTTTCCCTTCCTTTCCTCTTCTGTCCATTCGTCCTCATCGTAAGTAAATGTCGCTTGTTCATTGCCAATTAAATGAACAGATTGAATATGGATGTTTAAATGATCGGGTACAGAAGGAAGAGGAGGCGCCACAACTTGAAAGGCTTGCCATGTATTCCGGTCATAGCTATTATCCTTAGGGTGACTATCTTTAGGTTCTAAATAGAGCATGTACTGTTCCTGTTTGCCAAGGGAAAGCTCCAACAATTTAGGTAGATGCCCTCTTGGCGATTGCACGCTGAGATGGAGTACTGTTTTACTAATCCCTAACTGAATTTCCTCCAATCTGATGGACACGTCTTTACTGGAAAGGGTCGTTCCAATCTCATTGGGCTCTACTGCTTGTAATGCTTGATTGAATTCAATTGGGATAGATACGTCGAAGGTTTTGTTTTCCCCTTCTACATTTACCGTAATTTCTCCCTTCATAATATCGTCTATTTTCGTGACTTTTTCCCTCTTGCCAATGTCTCGAAAACTGGAGAGCACCATCACAGAATAAAATTGATCGTCATACTGAACACCACTGCCTGGTGGAATAAATCCGAGGAAGTGCCTCGTATCGTAATAGTCCTTGCTTTGAAAGTCTGTTAGCTGGAAATTTTGGATGTGGGGGATATCCTGCTCCCTGCGTTGCTCCAAATGACTCTCATCGCTTCCTTTTCCAATAGATTCTACATCTCTGTGGTAAAAAATAAATATTAAATCCTCGTTATACCATACTTCATCAAAGGTTAATTGCTGCTGAAAACCTCCTAAATCGACTTCCTCTTGAATAGATTGTGTAAAGTCCTGATTCCTCGCACGTTTTAAGCCGGGAATATGCTTCTCATAAAACGCTTGTACACCTTCTATACTATTTACCTGCTTTACTTGTTGGTTATCGACCGTTCCAACAGTAGCGGGGGAATCAAGCGTCATATAAATAATGATACCTAAAAATATCAATGCTGCCCCTATGTAGTATCTTCGGTTTTTCATGCCGTCTCGTATCTCCCTATATATGTAGTATTTGTACAAATATTAACATATTTCTAACAATTTGTAAGTAGAGTGTGGGACCAAAGATGGATTGAATTCATTAAAAAGGACATTGAGGAGGTCCTCAATGTCCAGCTTTCCTATAGAAACATAGATGCGCCAGCTAGTAATGATGATAACAGCATCGAAATAATCATTAAAAAGATAACAAATTTTTGGCGTTTCTCACGTTTAGAAGGCTTACGAGAAACTTCTTGCTGTTGGTTTTTTTTCTTTGCAGTTGCAGATGCCACGTAGATATCCTCCTTCATCAGAAGTACTATGCCTATTTTAACCTGATTCAGCAAAAAGGACAAGATACCCTTTTCTTAGTATAGTTAAACTTTTTTACTTTCATTAATAAGGTACCTGTAGGTTTGAATAGATTGGTATAAAGGACAGAAGGGGGAACCTTATGAGAGCTCTCCAGCCACCTTCCCGTATTGCCCATATTGCAATTGCAGTGAAGCAGATAAATACGGTTATGCCATTTTATGAACAAGTGTTGGGACTTCAGGTAGAAAGGAGAGAAGAAATTACTTCAGAAAGAGTACACGTTGCCTTTATTCCTATTGGGGATTCGTATTTGGAATTACTAGAACCAGCTGATGACGAATGCTCCATTGCCCATTTTATCAACAAAAAAGGGGAAGGCATTCACCACATTGCTTTTGAAGTAATGAATTTGCAAGAAAGAATTACCCATTATGCGTTACACGGTGTCCCTGTTATAGGAGAGCAAATAAAAGAGGGGGCTCTCGGTATGGATATTGCCTTTATCCACCCTAAAGCCGCCCACAACGTGTTGGTAGAGCTATGTCAGCCAAGAGGAGCGGATCGGTAATGAATATGTATGATAAGCTATATGAACTATATGATAAGCGAAAGGAGATTGAGCTTGGTGGCGGTCAAGATAAGCTCGATAAACAACATCAAAAGGGGAAGAAATCAGCTAGGGAGCGGTTAGAGTATTTGTTAGATGCCGGTTCCTTTGTAGAGTTATACGCATTTATGGAAAAGAATGACAATCCATGTTCCAAAGGGGAGGGGGTCGTTACTGGCTACGGTTCTATTGACGGGAAACGTGTTTATGTGTATGCCCAGGACTTCACTGTATATGGAGGAGCATTAGGGGAAGTTCATGCCAAAAAGATTACCTCTATTATGGATATGGCCTACAAGCACAATGCACCCATCATCGGACTGAATGATTCAGGAGGAGCTAGAATTCAAGAAGGGGTTGCTGCTCTTCACGGATATGGGGAAATTTTTTATCGAAATGTTCGTTACTCAGGAGCTATTCCGCAAATATCCGTTATTATGGGTCCATGTGCAGGGGGAGCAGTTTATTCTCCAGCCATAACGGATTTCGTTATTATGGTTGATAAGACATCCCAAATGTTTATTACCGGACCAAAGGTTATTGAAATGGTGACAGGAGAACAAATTTCATTAGAAGGATTAGGGGGAGCTGACATCCATAGCGGTAAGAGCGGTAATGCCCATGTAAAGGCTGGAACAGAAGAGGAAGCACTGGATTATGTCCGTTTGGTATTATCGTTTTTACCAGATTCCAGCATTACAAATTCTTGCTGGGAGTGGGAGGAAGAGTATCGTTCCGAATTAAGTGACATGATCCCTTTTGACTCCACTCGTCCCTATGATGTTCGTACTATTATTCACCAATTGGTAGATGAGGATTCCTTTATGGAAATTCATAAACAGTTTGCGAAGAATATCGTTGTAGGCTTTGGGAGGATGAACGGGATCCCTGTAGGACTTGTGTGTAACCAGCCAAAATGGATGGCCGGGGGATTAGATATGGATGCTTCCGATAAGGCTGCTAGGTTTATTCGATATTGTGATTGCTTTCATATTCCTATTATTACGTTAGAGGATGTGACTGGGTTCTTCCCCGGTGTGCAGCAGGAGCATAGAGGCATTATTCGACACGGTGCGAAAATAATATATGCTTTTGCAGAATCCACTGTTCCTAAATTCACGGTTATTCTTCGTAAAGCATATGGAGGGGCTTACGTGGCCCTGAATAGTAAAGCTCTCGGTGCTGATATGGTTTTTGCCTGGCCCAACACGGAGATCGGCGTAATGGGACCAGAAGGGGCTGTCAATGTATTGTTTGGGAAAGAGATAGAAAGAAGCGGAAATAAAGATTTAGTCCGATCTCAGAAAATAGCGGAATATCGAGAGCATTTTGCTAATCCATATAGAGCTGCTGCCCTTGGATTGGTTGATGACATCATTGACCCTAGAGAAACTAGGATTCACCTTCTCCAAGCCCTTGATACGTTCCTTGTACAGCAGGATAGGCAAGAAGGTAGAAAGCATGGGAATATACCGCTCTAATGACATTTGGGGCACAAGGGTATTCATTTGACACAAGAGATGGCATTCGCTAACGTACTATTATAGCCATCTCTTTTTTTATGTTTATTCGCAAGTACAAATGAAGGAAGATACACATACTGAAGAAGGCGTCATAATGGTTACATAGTAAAAGGAGGAGAACTATATGCCAAGCGTAAATAGAGAAAGATTATTAGAGGAATTTCTAGAGCTTGTTCAAATTGACTCAGAAACAGGCGAAGAAGCCAACATAGCAAAAGTATTAAAAGAGAAATTTGAAGCTCTTGGTTTGGATGTTACAGAAGATGATACGACCGAAGAAACAGGCCATGGAGCTGGAAACCTAATTTGTACCCTTAAAGGTCACAAAGAGGAAATCGATACTATTTACTTTACATCCCATATGGATACAGTTGTTCCCGGAAACAGCGTTAAGCCATCCGAAAAAGATGGCTATATCGTAACTGATGGTACAACTATTCTTGGTGCAGATGACAAAGCGGGTCTCGCTGCAATGCTAGAAGCGATTCGGACTCTTCAGGAAAATCATATCGAGCACGGAGATATCCAATTTATTATTACGGTTGGAGAGGAATCTGGATTGCGCGGAGCCAAAGCATTGAATCCAGACTTTCTTAAAGCGAAATACGGCTATGCATTAGACAGTGATGGTCAAGTTGGTAATATCGTAGTAGCTGCGCCGACACAGGCAAAGTTGAATGTAATTGTAAAAGGGAAAACTGCTCATGCTGGCGTAGCACCCGAAAAGGGCGTCTCCGCTATTACAATGGCTGCGAAAGCGGTCTCCAAAATGCCGTTAGGACGAATCGATGAGGAAACTACAGCGAATATAGGTCGCTTTGAAGGCGGACAAAAAACGAACATAGTGTGCGACCATGTAGAAATTCTAGCTGAAGCTCGTTCTCTTATTCCTGAAAAAATGGAAGAGCAAGTGGAGAAGATGAAAAAAGCATTGCATGAAACAGCAGAAGAAATGGGCGGAAGCGTAGAGGTAGAAGTGGATGTTATGTATCCAGGCTTCAAACATACAGAAGGGGAGCAAGTGGTAGAGGTAGCTAGAAGAGCAGCCAAGAAGATTGGCCGTACTAGTGAGCTGCTACAAAGTGGCGGAGGAAGTGATGCCAACATTTTTGCTGGTCACAACATCCCAACAGTGAATCTATCTGTAGGCTATGAAGAGATTCATACAACAAATGAACGGATGCCCATTGATGAATTAGTTAAAACAGCAGAGCTGGTAACATCCATTGTGGAAGAAGCAGCAGCAGAGTAACATAACAATCCATCTATAAAATTTGAATGGGAAATTAATAGAGAAAACACACACCGTAACTAAGTTGCGGCTTGTCAGGCTGTCGAGAAAGTCTCGACAGCCTTATTTACTTCTTTTTACTTTCATTATTCACCGCGTTAATTTGTTATAATAGTTATATATTCTCTAACGAAAGGTGATTCGATGTTTCAATCCAAAAAAGAGCGTCAAAATGAAATCGAAATGGTCACGATTGAAGAGCTTGTTCCTGAAGACCATCTCCTCCGTAAAATCGATCGGTACATAGACTTCTCCTTCATTCCAGAAAAAGTGCGATCTTACTATTCCGAAGACAATGGTCGTCCCTCACTTGATCCTCTTGTAAAAAGAACTGCATGGGCTGCGTTATTGTCGCCTGCGCGGAAAAGAAAATGTGCGCGAACAGGCGTTATTGACAGCTGCCTGTCAGAACATGAAGAAGACTGCCCTTCACCTATCAAGGGTGTGTTAGGTGAAGGAGAGTCTTTTTCGGTGAAGGGCTGGCAAATACCAGGAGGGCTTTGTGGAGATTTCTTATAACAGTATCCTTAGCCTTGTCCATCACGGTAAAAAGTCCCAACATACGTTCGTGTCAGTTTCCTTGTCCCTAGATGGAATCTAAAAAAGCTAATACTATTGGTTCAAATTAATCTAAAAATATTGAAAATTCTTACAAATAAGGTATCCTATAGTTAATACTAGGAGAAGGGTGATGATATGGAAGAGGTAAAATCACTGATGGAGCTGTGGGAAGCATACAAAGTGGCGATTCTGGTTAGTTTAGTGGGGGCGTTGATAGGGCATTACAAACGAAACTCCTGTATTTTATTGCCGATTGTTAGCTTAGACTATAAATTTAAAGATTTTAAGAAGCTTAAACGGAAATCTTACTCAACCATCGTAAGAAGTGTCATGTTTGTGCTTACAACATTGAAGGCGTTCGTATATTTTATATTGTTTCTAGTAGGAGTTCGTTTTGGTGACAATAAAGATACAGACCCTATCTTATTTGAGTTAGGTGTGTTAGGAGATTTGATTATTGGAGTTGGGGCAGGTGTGATTGCCCAAAGTACCATTACAATGTCAGGAACACACAACCAGCTTTCGGTTGTTGTCACTGCATTACTAGCAGGTTTCGCGGGATTATCTTATATTCAAAAGTTCCAAAAGGACTCACTGGATGGTGTAGGAAAAGAATATAAAGCTAAATTGGCAGACACAGAGGAATATATTACTTCTGACATAAAAGAAGATGCGTCAAATGAGGTGGCTGCCACAAGAGAAAAAGTATAAGTAAAGGGAAGAGGTCATGTATGAAGGTACGTTTAACGTCAAAAGAGAGATGGCAATTAGAGCAATTGCTAGAGATATTAGACAATCCACATGAAGCCATTGCCAAACGCAGATTGGCCAAAACAAAATTTGATATGCTTTATCGTAGAGCCGTAAATAGAAATATACAAGAAAAACAAATAGAAGCAGAGCAGAATGGGGTGGCCGTTTGCATGTATGAAGGGGAAGAAAATCCTTCCAATTAGCTTATGTTGTTTCAACATACTACATTTGGAAGGATTTTTTTAATGGCATGCGTTAGCAGCCATCAGGACCGCAAGACATCCCCGTTTCTGGATTTTCTATCGCATCTTTTTCTTTTTGTGCATCCACCATACGCTGCAATTGCTCAACAGGTTGAGCGCCTACTGTTTTGTAGTCACCATATACATAAGTGGGTACGCCTGTAATACCAGACTGATGAGCATCTCGGATGGAAGATTTCAGTTTATTAAAGTATTTATCGTTACGCAGAGCTTGACTAAACTCATTTGTATCCAACCCTACCGTGCGAGCAATATCTTGTAGTACTTCCTCATCATTAATATCTCGTGCTTCCAGCCAGTACGCTTTAAATACTTCCTCGCGATAATCAGAGCCTTTCCCTTGCTCATCTGCATATTCAAATCCTAATAGTGCCTTACGAGATTCGCTGGTTACATCTGTTAATACTTCCGGCTTCATATCAATGTCGTATTTTTCTGCAAGCATTTTTACATTTTCATATGCTTGTTTCATATAGGCATTGTTTGGATCAGGCTGACCCTCTGGGTGGAGTTCAAATTCTCTCCATTCAATTTCCATTCCAGGATTCTGCTCCTGTAAACGCTCTGCATTCACTTTGCCAATGTAGCAAAATGGGCATATAAAATCAGAATAAATAATTAGCTTATTTTCAGACATTCCATTAACCTCCTTTGATTACATACCAACTGGTAGGTACGTGAGAAATATACCACGTATCTTTCCTCTGTAGCAATCACAATGCTCAAGAGAAAGTACGTATGTCGTTATTACGACTGGGAGTATGGTACAATAATATTAGAACCTATGTTCGTGAAAGGAGGGGGGGTTATGTCAACTTGGTATCCTAAAAAAGGGCGAGTTATTTTTCATGTGGATATGAACAGTTTTTATGCCTCTGTCGAAATAGCAAGAAATCCTGAGCTAAAAGGAAAGCCCTTAGCTATTGCCGGAAATCCGGAAGAAAGGAAAGGAATTGTGGTCACCAGCAGCTATGAAGCTAGGGCTAAAGGTGTAAAAACAACCATGCCTTTATGGGAAGCCAAGAAGCTTTGTCCAGAGCTTCTTGTGATGCGTCCCAATTTCGAGCGGTACCGGGAAGCATCACGAGAGATTTTTCAAATCTTAGCTGACATTACTCCTTATGTACAGCCAGTTTCTATTGATGAAGGATACATGGATATTACTGAATGCAGTCAGCTTGGTACGCCGCTTGACATTGCTCAACAAATTCAGAATACCATTTTTGAGCGCTTGCAATTACCTTGCAGTATCGGTATCGCTCCGAATAAATTTTTGGCCAAGATGGCTTCCGATATGAAGAAGCCAATGGGAATTACCGTTCTTCGCAAACGGGATATATCCCTTAAGCTATGGCCATTGGATATTGAAGAAATGTATGGAGTTGGAGCAAAAACTGCCGAGAAATTACGAGCCATTAACATAAAAACGATAGGAGATTTAGCAACCGGTGACGTTATGCAGTTAAAAGGTCTTCTTGGTATAAATGGTGAGCGTTTGCAAAACCGTGCCAATGGACAGGATAATCGTGCTGTTGATCCAGATGCAGTATCAGAATTTAAAAGTATAGGTAATTCAGCAACATTGCCTCAGGACACTACGGATGAAACAGAAATAACCAGTATGCTAAGGAATCTCTCCCAAAAAGTAGCGGATCGAATGGATCGAAAGCAAGTCATATCGAAAAACATTCAAGTTATGATTAGATACGCAGATCGACGGACGATTACTCGCAGTAAGCAGCTGCCAGAATTTGTTGAAAAAGTAGACGAAATTTATCACTATGCAGTAAAGCTATGGGATGAAAATTGGAATCAGGAGCCTATCCGTTTACTAGGAGTCACTGCACAAAGCTTTATAGAAAAACAACAAGCAGGCATGCAATTAAATCTGTTTACGTATGAGGACGAGGTAAAGAAAGAGCCATTATATTCAGCTATTGATGAACTTACTGAGAAATATGGAGCGAACCCCTTCAAGCAGGTAAAAGAAACTAATCAGAATAACGTTACGACGAGCTATCAAAAGGACTTTCTGGATGACTATAAAAAGAAATAGTTTAAGTGAAGAAGAGTTGCACCGTAACATGTATCTGTCGTTACGACTCATTCGGATAAGTGTTTTGATCAAAATGTGTAATAGTGAAAAGGTGGAGTGTCCATTTACATAGAGTCTCTCCCCGGGTGATCAAAGGAGTGGTCGGCTTACGAATACCGAGTTAAAAAAACATCCATACTATGTTCTAGTAATTCCAGAGCATGGCTGTATAGACTTATATTGCTTTTAATAGGGTATGCTTATCTCTTGGTGTGGTGGTGTTTATGTTTGTCTGAAAGAAACAAGGTAATGCATCTAGTTATTCATAAAACGTAATGTAAGTACAAAGTTACATATTCCAGAACAAGGAGCCATCTAATAAGCGCATATTAGGATGGTTTTTTTGTATTCCGATTCCCCACCAGGCACTCATATGAATAATTTGAAATAAATTAAAATATATATTTCAAAAGGATTGTAATCGAATGGAATTTGCTGTACGATTTACATATAGAATTGAAATGATGAAACTATAATATTTCAAAAAATCTTATTGGAGATGAGCGTATGGGGATCGAGTTAACAAATGTAAACAAAGTGTACAAAAGCGGTGAAGTCGAGGTTCATGCGTTGCGAAATGCTTCTTTACACATTCCTGATAATAAAATAGTAGCCATTTTAGGACCTTCTGGTTCCGGGAAATCTACGTTGCTAAATGTAATTGGTGGAATTGATCGTCATGATAGTGGCACCATTTCTGTAGGTGATTATATGTTAGATGAAATGAAAGATAAGCAAGTAACTGAGTATAGGCGCCATGCGCTAGGATTCATATTTCAGCAGTATAATCTCATTCCTACCTTAACGGTGTCAGAGAACGTAGAAGTAGGAAGTCAGCTGAGTAAAAATCCACTCGACCAAAAGGATATTCTTGAAAAAGTGGGGATGTGGGATAAGAAAGATAAATTCCCTTTTCAGTTGAGTGGAGGGGAACAGCAGCGGGTGGCCATTGCTAGAGCCCTGGTGAAGAATCCAGCTTATTTATTATGTGATGAACCAACTGGTGCTTTAGATGAAGAGACAGGGAAGAAAATTTTAACCCTATTAAAATATGTTAATGAAACATACGGTACAACGGTTTGTATTATTACTCACAACAATGGCATCGGAGAAATGGCACATACGGTAATACGTATGAAAAGCGGTGAAATTATGGATAATTACTTTAATGAACAACCTCTCGCTCCGGAGAAGGTGAGCTGGGTATGATGTTACGGAAGAGTGTTATCCGTCAAATGAAGGAAAAGAAGCTTCAATATATGGGGGTAATTGTCCTATTAGCCATTTCTATATTGTTATATGTAGCGTTATCCATGGCAATTACGACAATGGAAACCAGAAATGAAGAGTTTAAAGAAGCCTATAATCAAGAAGACTTTCATTTCATTGTTTCTGAGCAAGTAGAGGGGAGTCAGCTCTCTACATGGGAGGAAGAATTTGATGTAACACTTGAAAAAAGAATGTATACTGATTTGGACTTTGCGAACGATACAACACTTCGGTTACTGGAAGTGAGTAATCATGTAAACAAGCCATATATTTCTAAAGGAGAAATGCCGAAAAAGGAAAAGGAGATAGCTGTTTCTCCAGTATTCGCAAATACACATGATGTAGAAGTAGGAGATACTATCTCTCTTGGAAAACAAGAAGTAACGGTGACAGGCTTCATGTACCTTCCAGATTACATTTATATTTTGGAAAGAGAAAGTGACCTCATTAATGACCCGAAGTTGTTTGGTATTGCCATAGGTTCAGAGGAGACGATTAATAATCTAGGAAGCAATGTCATTACACAGATTTCTGCAGATAAAGCAAGTAAGGAAGAAATCGAAGAGTTCAAGGACAATTTGACGAGTACCCATACCCTCCTAAAATGGCTGGAGGCAGATGACAATCCTCGAATTGAATTCGTTGAATCCGAAATAGAGGGCTCGAAAGCAGTAACGACAACCTTACCATTATTCATTTTAGCCTTATCGATTATGATGGCTGTAATGATCCTTAAGCGTAGAATGGAAATGCAACGAAAAGAGCTTGGAACATTAATGGCTCTAGGATATCGTCGTCAGGAGCTGCTAAAATTATATATGACCTTTCCTGTCGTCATCGGACTAGTAGGCACCATCGTTGGTATCATCGCAGGGGCAGCCTTTTCCATCCCACTAACAAATTTATATACTACTTATTACAACCTACCGAGTCTCTCATTTTTCGATTGGGATATAACGGTGCTCATTATAGGTTTTATTATTCCAAATATATTACTGCTTGCCATTACGTATTTTGTAATCAGGAAGCCGCTGAAACAATCACCTTTGACGCTCTTAAGCCCAAAGGATATGTCTACCGGTAAAAAGTCTATGCTAGAAAAACTACCTATTTTCCAAAAAGGGTCCTTCTTAACTAGGTTTAGGCTGCGCTTGATGATTAGAAGTAAAACTAGAGCCGTATATATATGGATTGGGGTAATGTTTTCTACTATCCTGCTTATGTTTGGTTTCGTTACTTCTACAGCTATGAGTGACTTAGTCGATTCTACGTATAAACAAATATTAACATATGATTATGCTGTCCATTACACCACGTTGCAAGAAAGTAATACCGAAGAAGCAGCAAGCCCTTTTACGACAAATGAGGTGTCTGTAACCAAAATAGGGGATCAAGAAGAGGATGTTGATTCAAGTATTACACTATATGGAATGGAGCCTGAAACGAATTTAATTCAACTGACAAATGAAGCAGATGAAACCGTAAATATGGTTACAAAAGAAGGCTTCGTAATTAGTCAGCCGTTAGCTACCATTTTAAATGTAGAAGCGGGAGATACCATTACAGTCGAAAATAGCGTAAACAATCAAAAGCTTGAGAAAGAAATAGTCAGTATAGCTAAGCTATATATTGGAAATTCCATATACTATCAGAAGGAACAGGTAAATAGTTTCTTTGGTTATCCCGAAGAAGCCTATACTGCTAAATGGACTAATAAAGACCCATCTGATGAACAAGATGTACTCTTTATTGAGAATAAACAAGATATAATTGAGAGCTTTGAAAGTACATCTAGTTTAACAAGATATGCTATTTTAGGTATTTCTGTATTTGCCTTCTTCATTGGTGTTGTCGTTCTCACATTGATTACTAATTTAATAGTTGAGGAAAATTCCCCTTCCATTTCTTTATTCAAGGTAATGGGATATATGGATAAAGAGATATCCAAGCTAATCGTCAATGTGTACACACCGATAGTGGTATTAGCCTATATTGTTTCTGTACCTATTGGAATTGTAAGTATTGATCAAATGATGGCTTCATTAGTAGAGCAAACTGGATTTTCCTTTCCGGTGCAATTGAGCTGGTATATGGTTGTGGTGGGATTTGCCATTATCATGCTCACTTATTACGTTTCTTTAGCATTCTCTAGAAGAAAGCTCAAACAGGTCTCCTTACAAGAAGCATTGAAGAAGCAGCAAGATTAGCAGAAAGGAAACTCCGTTCAAAATATGAACGGAGTTTCTATGTAAAGGCTATACTCCGAAATACATGTAGATAACAGTAATCCTTCCAGTTTTACAAGCAATGGGGAGCATATCTGAAGTGAATATGTTGTTCTGAATTTGACCACATTGTATTTGTAAATTAACTATTTACAAAATTTATTGAATATTAGATAATATATAAATATTAAAATGCGATGAAGAGAAGAGTAGGTAAAAGTAATCTTTTCCAGAGAGCTCCGCTTGATTGGTGAAAAGGAGTAAGGATTTATTTACTGAAGCAAGCCTCAGAGCTTCACACTGGAACTTTTATAAGGGATAGTGTGACGGGATCTCCCGTTATAGAGATAGGGTATAAACAAATTTTATTTGTCGTACCTAATAAGATTAATATGGTGACATATTAATAAACTGGGGTGGCACCGCGATGTATTTCTAATCTCGTCCTCAAGACAAAATGTCTTGGGGGTGAGATTTTTTATTTTGTTCAAAACGTTAAGTATTTAGGAGGAATCTAATTGCGTTTTAAAACATTATTAGAAAAATGGCGGTTTCCATCCATCTTATTATTGAGTATCGGTATTTCAAGCGTAGGTAGTTGGGTTTATTTTATAGCTTTAAACCTTATTGTTCTCAACCTAACAGCATCAGCTCTTGCTGTTTCTGGATTGTATATTATAAGGGCTCTATCAACAGTGTTTACGAATGTTTGGTCAGGAAGTCTGATAGATCGTATGAACAAGAAATATCTCATGATAGCACTTAATTTCATTCAAACAGTGCTTATTGCATTATTACCTTTGTTTTCTTCTTTAGCTTATATTTATTGTATGACCTTTATTATCACGATGGCTAGCTCTATGTATCACCCAACATCTATGACTTATATCACGAAACTAATACCAGAAGAACAAAGAAAACGATTTAATTCTTTACGTAGTTTGCTTGATTCGGGAGCTTTTTTGACGGGGCCAGCTATAGCAGGAATGATGTTTATGATTGGGACACCTAATATGACTATTTATATTAATGCAATTGCCTTATTTTTATCGGCATCTATTACAATAGGAATGCCTAATGTTGAATCGTCTACACAACTTGCTAGAGCATCAGGAGGGAAGTTATCTGTTGAATTATTGAAAGAGGATTGGAAGATTGTTATTAGTTTTAGCCGTAAGTATTCTTATATTATGATGATTTATTTTCTATTTAGTGCCATGCTCGTTATGATGACAGCTACGGATTCATTAGAAGCTGCATTTGCCACTCAGATCCTTTCTTTATCTGAAGGAGAATATGGTATGTTAGTTAGTATTGCTGGTGCGGGGGTATTAGTAGGCTCTTTAGTAAACACAATCACTGTTGAAAAAATCCCTACCTCTTGGCTAATTGGTATGGGTTCAATGATAACTGCAATAGGATATATGGTCTTTACATCATCTAATACATTTTTAATAGCCTCTGTAGGTTGTTTCGGACTGTCATTTGCTACTGCCTTTGCTAATACAGGTTTTTATACCTTTTATCAAACAAATATACCTGTGGATGTTATGGGAAGGATAGGAAGTGCTTATAGTTTGGTCGAAGCCTTACTTATTATCGTATTCACTGCCATTTTTGGTATTGTCTCTGACCTGATATCTATAAGATTTGTTGTTGTTTCCGGAGCTTCAATCATGCTTATTGTATCAGTTGTACTATTGCTCTACACTGTTCATCCTTCGAAATTAAAGTTTTATCAAGATGTGATAGCAAAATGAAAGTATGATAAATGTCTTTAAATAAACCAACTCCAATGAACCAGCTACGGGTTATTCCAGAAAAGGGAGCGATTGTTGAGTAACTAAGGGAATCCACGCTGTTGGCGGGGTTCCCCTTTTTTTATCTCATTTATCAACAATAACCTTTAACATAGCTTTTTTATAAATACGATAATATTCCTCTTATACAATAAGTTGACTGCAAAAACGACGGTTCCGTTCGCCTATTACGGCAAAGGTATGGCCTGGAAAATGGGAGACTCCCGCTGAAAAATGGATGAGCCAAGACCCCACAGGAAAATGGTGGAGTTTACTCCATCATTTTTCGAGGAGGCTTGGCCATTCATCAGCAGGAAAGCGAGCGTTTTCCAGGCCATACCTTTCCCTGAAAAACGGATAGGACCCATCACTGAAAGGCTTAGGGTGGATAGGTCTTGGAGCAATCTCATCCTATCTATAATATATAAAAAATGTAAAATCTCCTTAATTTTTGTAGGAATCTCCCTTTTAACTGGTTTTTCCTTTATAATAAGTAGTAAATGATTTCTTTAGGGGATGGTTACGTGAATATTAATATTCAGTTGTGGCAGCAATTTGCACAGCTTCAAGCTATACGAAACATAGGAACTAACAGCCCTTCTTCTGATATGGGTGTATCTTCTTTGTTTTCCCAAATGCTTACAAGTGAAATGTCAAAATCTCCATTACCAACGACCCAAATTCCTACTGGAGCAGCTCCTGCGTTGCCTTCTATGCCAACTGCATCTTATTTGTCTATGAGCTCACCCAATAACACTGGCTCTGAATCTATACAGTCATACATAAACACGGCGGCGAGGGAGCATAATGTTGATCCCAATCTTTTACACGCCGTCATTAAACAAGAATCGAATTATAATCCCAATGCCGTCAGTAAGGCGGGGGCAAGCGGCTTGATGCAGCTAATGCCTGCCACTGCAAGAGGGCTAGGCGTTGTAGATATTATGGACCCACAGCAAAATATTAATGGGGGAGCAAGGTACCTGCGTCAAATGCTGGATAAATATAATGGAGATACGGAGCTTGCTCTTGCAGCATATAATGCAGGTCCTGGCAATGTAGAGAAGTTTGGGGGAATCCCACCGTTTGAAGAAACAATGGCTTATGTTCCAAAAGTGATGAATAACTATAACAATAGTAATGCTTAATGGTTATAAAAGGAAAACAGGGGTATAAAGTGTCCTCTGTTTTCTTTTGTCATGGAGGCCCGCAATCATTTTTACAAGTAAAGAACGATGGTTAAACAGCTGCGGCAGCATAGTCGGTGAACTTTTGTATGTCCAAAATGGCAGAATCATAAATGGAAAGAAGAACATCGTCAATCAACTTTTACAAATATCCTACTCCCAGCGCTTTTAATTACTTTAAGTGAATAATGATTATATATAGAGGTGGTGATACCGTGTCTAAAGATGATGATAAGCCATTTAATGATGTTGTAGACCACCAGCAGAAGATAGAGGGGTATCCTCAGCCAAGCAAGGGTAAACTTCCCCTTCCCATAAGATTAATAGGATATGTTCTATATGGAGGCATTGTATTAATGATCCTTTTTGGTCTATTAGGAAATATTTTGTTTAGTTAACTTAAAGAATTAGATATATTCAACTTTATTCCAGAATGGGGCGAATCTCAAACAGCGAGATCGCTCTTATTTTGTTTGAATTAGTATATGGTATTTGCCAGCTATTTCGATAATTAGCTTGTTGTACATCACATAACTATATAAATCGAACTTAAAAGGGACAAATCCTAAAGCAGCAGGGTTTGTATGATTAATATATTGGTTCTAGTTATAGGAAGGGGCATAAGGGTATTCGATACAGTTTAGAAAACAACTATGCGTCTCTACTTTAGGAGGTTAGTGTAGCTGGGAGAACGTACACAAGGATAACGTGTATTAATACTATTATTCTGTTTAGTCTGTATAAAACGTATATTAAAGTTATTCAGAGTATTTTGAAGTAAAATGCTAATATTGGTAATATGTATGGTTATGATTATCGCTCATCCTTTATTTTTCGTAAATTTACTGTTTCACAATAAGTTAATACACCGGTTATACTTTTGTTATAGTAATAAGTATAAAACATATTATAATATGAAATAATTACATAAAGGAGCGATATCTTGAACAGATCACTAATTAATTGGACTACTTTCATAGGTGCATTAGCTTTATTAACCTTCGTAACATTGCCCCTCATACTTTTCCCAACAGGCGGCAAAGAAGTAGTACTAATGTTAAAGGACATGATGACAAAAAACTTGAGTTTCGTGTACCTTTCTTTTGGACTTGGGATATTTGGTTTTTTACTATACCTTGCTTTCAGTAGATTTGGAAGTATTAAACTAGGCGAAAAGGAAAACCTTGAATTCTCTACTTTATCCTGGGCAGCCATGTTATTTACTGCGGGAATTGGTGCAAGTATTTTGTACTGGTCTGCCATTGAGTGGGTATATTATTACACTGCACCACCGATGGGAATAGAACCGGAATCCAATAAAGCATTAAGCTGGGCATCTGCGTACGGGATTTTCCATTGGGGGTTAGTACCGTGGGGAATCTTCACATTACCTGCCGTTTCAATGGCTTACTTTTTTTATGTACGTAAGAAACCTACCTTAAAAATAAGTGAAGCGTGTCGTCCTCTATTAGGCAATAAAGTCGATGGTATTCTTGGGAATGTAATTGACATCCTATTTTTGTTTGGTCTTTTAGGAGGAGCGGGTACAACATTAGGTCTAACAATGCCTTTAATTTCAGCAGGCCTACATGACCTGACTGGACTAGAAGAAACAAAAGCTATGAAAGCATTTATATTAATAGTATGTACGTGCATATTTGCCTTAAGCGCATATTTTGGTTTGAAGCGAGGTATTCGCCTACTTAGTGATATGAATCTATGGCTTTCCTTTTTCTTACTAGGATTTGTTCTCTTAGTAGGTCCAACGTTATTCATTGCAGAGACTACCTTCAATGCATTAGGAATTATGGGATCTAATTTCTTAAGGATGGCTTCCTGGACAGAACCGTTCAATAATTTAGGTAATTTCTCCCGTTCAGGTTTCCCAGAAACATGGACCGTTTTTTTCTGGGCATGGTGGCTTGTATTTGCCCCATTTGTAGGATTATTCGTAGCACGTATCTCTCGGGGGCGCACCATACGACAATTAGTACTTGGTACGTTAGTTTATGGAACGTTAGGTAGTGTACTATTCTTTGGTATTTTAGGCAACTATGCGATATATCTGGAAATGACAGGTGCTTATGATGTTGTAAATGCTGTTCAAACCCTTGGGCCACCAGCAGCAGTAATGGGAGTTCTCAATATGTTACCACTTGGCAAGTTTATTGTAACGGTCTTTATTGTATTAGCTGTTATCTTTACAGCAACAACATTTGATTCCGGCTCTTACATTATTGCTTCTGTCGTCCAGAAAGAGGTCAAAGGTGACCCAATGCGATGGAATCGTTTATTCTGGGCGTTTGCATTGTCTATTCTACCTATCGTGTTAATGTATCTTGGCGGACTTTCTACCTTGCAAACAGCAAGTATTGTAGGAGGGATTCCACTTCTGATCATTATGCCAATGCTTGCTATGTCTTTTCTCAAAGCCGCCAGTCATGACTTATCCCAAAAAGATCAATCCTCTTTAGAGGAAGAACAGGAAGATAAGATTAGCTGATGATTATTGTAACAGCTAGTAACGACTAGTGTACTTCTATAAAATAGGTATAAAGCATGTATATAGAAGGGATTGTAGATATGAACGATCAACAGAAAAAATTACCACTTTATCTCCAAATCAAAAATAAGTTAGTAAATAATATTAAGGAAGGAGTCTGGAAGCCTGGCGATACGATCCCGTCAGAAAGTCAACTCATCGAACAATACAATGTTAGTCGTACTACAATAAGGCAATCCATCCGAGAGCTTGTTCAAACCGGTATTCTCGAAACAAGTCGTGGTGCCCCAACAAAAGTGAAAGAAATTCCAGAAGAGCACTTTGGGAACCCTGGTATTATCCATCATGAAATTGGCGAGAACATGGCTGTATCTGTCTTAAGAATGGGCAATAGTCAAAGTCATTATCATGCGAAATTTCAACTCAATTTATCAGGGGAGGAAGATGTGTTTTTTGCAGAGCGACTCCGAATTGCGGACGGTAGGCCTATTGCCTATCAGCAATTGTATGTTCCAACACGTATTGGTGATGTAGTCAAAGATATTGCAGACACGGAATTTGATATCTTTTCATCATTGGGTAAGCATAGCATCTATCATACCAATATTAAGGAGCATGTATCTGCAAGTAATGCAACGCAGTACGAGGCGGATTTATTAGGGGTAGCGACAGGAGAAGCGCTAATAAATATTGAACGGACCACACTTGGTATAGATTCCAATCCTATCGAGTACAGCAAAACGAAATATACAACCTATTCATTTAAATATAGCATCGAAATTGATCAAAGTTAACCTACGTATTGCAATAAGTTATTTCTTATTATAATATGTACTCAGAAGAGAAATACAAGCCATGATAGTATCGGAGGAATCTCACATGAATAAATTAACGAGTATTCGTCATGAAAAGACACAAATTGACCTGGTGAAAATGAGGCAGTACCGACTTGGAAGAGTACGGGAGCAATTAAAGCGACTAGGGTACGGAGGTATCGTAATTTTTGACCCTGTCAATTTACGCTACGCGACTGGAAGCCGTAACATGCAAGTATTTATGCTGCGAAATCCAGCCCGCTATGCCTTCATTCCAACAGAAGGTCCTGTAACTTTATTTGATTTTCCGAACTGCGAACACCTGTCTGATGGAATTGAAACCATCGATGAAGTACGACCAGCAACAACGCTATCGTATGTTGCCTCTGGTGAGAACCTGTATGATAATGCTAAAGAGTGGGCGAAGGAAATTGCTGATTTATTCCATACTCATGCAGGAGGCAACAACAAGCTTGCAATTGACTATGTTCCTTCCGTTGGTGCAATTGAGCTTGCCAACCTGGGTATAGACGTAGTAGATGGTCAAGAACCAATTGAACATGCTCGAAGCATTAAGAATGATCAAGAAATTCAAGCTCAGAAGATTTCCGTTAAGACTGCTGAAGAAGGCATGATCCGTATGCAGCAAGCACTAGAACCTGGGATTACTGAAAATGAACTTTGGGCACATCTGCACAACGTTAATATCTCACAGGGTGGAGACTATGTAGAAACAAGACTATTAAACTCGGGTCACCGTACCAATCCCTGGTTCCAGGAATGCAGTGATAAAGTGATCAATGACGGAGAGTTAGTTGCATTTGATACAGATATGAACGGTCCGTTTGGATACTTCACAGACATTAGCCGAACATTCTTATGCGGAGATGGTGAGCCAACAGAGGAACAAAAGCGCCTCTATCAAACAGCATATGAACAAATTCAATACAATATTGACCTGCTGAAGCCAGGAATGACCTTTAGAGAATATGCAGAAAAAAGCTGGAGAATCCCTGATGAGTTCTTCCCGAACCGTTATTTTACTGTTGCTCATGGAACTGGGTTGAGTGGGGAATATCCTTATATTGTGTACCCACAAGATTTTGAAGAAAAAGGGTACGACGGAGTTATCCAGCCTAATATGGTGCTATCCGTAGAAAGCTATATCGGATCGCCAGGGGGCAAAGAAGGCGTTAAGCTGGAGGAACAATTACTTGTTACAGAGAACGGCGTAGAGAACTTTTCTGATTTTCCGTTTGAGCACCGATTATTAAAATAAGCAGGAAACAAGAGATTGTTTTTTAAAAAAGCGATTCTTCCATGAGAAGGATCGCTTTTTTTGCTTATTGCAAAAATTGCAAAGGGAAACATCAAGGGAGTTGTATCCATTATCCACTATTCTTCTTCTGATTTTTTACATGTTGATAAATGGGGGAAGTTCTGAAATAATTACCATATTATATAACAAATATTTGGAAAAGAGGCGTTTAACATGAAGGCGTTTTTATTAATCTTTGCAACTCTGGTTAATGTATTTTATATCGCTAATACGCTTGTTGGTTTTGGTGTAAAAATATCCAATATGTGGAATGTCGGCCTAGGAGTGTTCCTCATCTTAAGTGTGATATTTTCAGGCTACCTTATAATAAATAAAGGTACCCATAAGCGCTCTCTTTCCCTGTTATCTGTATTTGTATTTTTTATTAGTATCGGATCTCTGGGGTGGTACGCATTTCTAAATTACTTATTCTTAATTATGGGATGAGCGAGTAGAATCGATAGACAGCAGTTCATTATGAACGAGAAAGATGTCTTGATGTAACGAAGAATGGGTATTAGAAAAAGGGAGAGGTATAGTTGAATAGTCGACCAGCGGGTTTCCAAGTCAGGTTATTAGCTGATTTGTTGGACTTTATAATACTTAGTACACTGATTAGCATTGTCATTTTTATGATAAAGGGAGAATATGCATATCAATGGGCGCAAAGCTTTATTTGGCAGATTAGCTATACGTTATATTTAACCATTCTTCCCTTGGTATGGAGAGGATATATATTAGGTAAGCGATTGTTGGGCATTAAAGTGAAGCAAATCGACGGAGAAGCTTTAACCTATAAAAATATGATAATGAGAGAAGTGGTTGGTAAATTCCTACTAGTGTATGCATCTCTAGGCATATCTACTATCGTTAGCATATTTATGATAAATATTCGAGAAGACAAAAGGGCACTTCATGATTTAATTAGCAGGACTTATGTAAGTTATACTAAATAAAAACAACACTATTTATAGTGAACTTGGATATGCAGTCGGTTGAAGAGAAGTATCAAGTATTTGGAACATGGAATTGCAGTTGATAATATATGTTTATGTATCATCACCATAATGCTTGGTAGTTGTGCATAGCTAACAATGTATTCAATTTGTAAATTGTTTAAAGTGCTCCCTTTAAAAGTTTTTTTGACGGAAGGTGGGTTTATGAGAAACATATTTAGTATAGGTTTGGTGATGTGCTTAGTTGGATGTTCCCCTTCTTCTACTAATGATGACAAGCAATCCACAACATCTGCTTACGCACACATGCAAACATATATAGATGAAAATAACGTTAAGCCATTAGCAATACTAGAGCCTTCTCAAAGATATAACGAAGAGTTAAACCGTGCAGCTGTACTGTATGAGAATGGTTTCTATGAAGTGCATGAAAATGAAGATGGGGATTTGACTAGTAATACACATTCTTTGGAAGACAACAATAGTAAGGTAGAATTTGATATTGCGCCCCCATATATTTATGCTGTGATTAACGATGAGGAATTATTGGAGAAGGGCGGACTAATCGATATAGTATTGGATGATGGTCTCACTTTTGCTTCTTCCATAGAATGTACATCAACCCCGAGATCATCTATTTTTTATTATGGTGACCAGGTAGAAGATAATGAAGCCATAAGTGCAACATTATATATTTATGACAGCATGGATAATAAACTCTATGAAGAACAGCTGAACTAATTGTTTAAATGAAAAACTAATTTTACCCAAAAAGAATTTCCTTCTTGCATTAAAAGGTTCGTATATCCAGTTGTACTCATCAGGATTAGCTTAATACCATGACAGTCCATTTTTAGTATAGTCTCATACACTCTTTTTACTGTCTTTTTACTGCCTCATATACTAACAAATGCGGTTTTCCATATATGCCTTTAAACGTATTATGGTGACCCAGACAGGAGGGCACACTCTTTCTAATCAGTACCCGGGTATTCATTTGTCTTTTCATTACTTGTCTTACCACTTGCTCCAAGCACTAGTACGCTCATAATCTCTCCCCGTCCTTAGTAGAATTATTATTATCTTTTTATTCACACATACTGTAAAGATAAAAACCATTCAGTAACAATTATATGAAACGAATATCATTCCATTGACAATATTCATAACTTACTACATACTATTGTTAAATTAATTTTACCGAGTAAATGGAGTGAACCATCCTAATGAAGGATATTAAGTTATTAACTACTCATGAACAGTTAAAAGCGCTAGCGGACCCATTCCGTGCGGATTTACTCTTAAGGCTAATGGAAAAACCAAAGACAGGTCAGCAACTATCAGAAGTTTTTAATCTCTCAAGAGCTCGTATTCACTATCATCTAAAGGAATTAGAGAAGAACGATCTGATTGAGATTGTTCATAAAGAGGAAAAGAATGGGATTGTGCAAAAGTTCTACCAGGCGATGGCTCGAGGCTTTGTACCTGACCAATCTTTAATTCCATATTCTGATATGACAGAAACGGTAAGACAGATGATGGTAAGTATGTTGGAACAATCCAAAAGAAGAATACTCGCTGCCCCTGAAGAGTCCCTTCAGGACGAATCTGGCTCTAAGGATCCTGCTGCATGGAAATATCGATCAAGTGCCTATGAGATTCATGCTAAAGAGGAAGATTTCCTAGCTTGGCAGAATAAATTTTCAAAATTAATGGAGGAGCTTGCAGAGATACAAAGACCAGACCCTTCTCCAGAAGCTAAGCTATATTACTTCCATATATTAGGCTTGCAAGTGGAGGAAGGCAGCTACGAACCGGAAAAAAGAGACAGTTAATTTCGTTCTCTTTTTTTATTCTAACGGTAAAATTATATTTACCGTGTAAGAAAAATTAATAGGAGGGTTAAATTTGGAAAGCAATGTGAATAGACTGGAATTGGAAGCTCCTTTTTCTTTATCGAAATCAAAGTCGTTTGTATTACTATGGTTTACAACGGTTGTTTCAAGCCTCAGTTTATCAATGTTTATGTTCATTCAATCCTGGTATGTAGTAGAAACACTTAGTATGGAAGCATCTCTTGGGATAATATTGGTTTCTTTGACGATCATGAGGATGGTTTCTATGATTATTGGGGGAGTAGCTGCTGACAAAGGCAGTCCAACGAAAATAATGGCTTTATCTGATTTATCGTTAGCGATTTTGATGTTTGCCCTTGCAGCATTTTTTCTTTTGTTTATAGATGTTCCTATTTGGGTTCTTGCTATAAACGCAGCCTTTTTTGGAATTGCTGGAGGTATGTTTGAGCCTTCTAGAGATGCGCTTATTCCCAAAATAGTAAGAGAAGACCACCTTACAAGAGCAAATTCCCTGCTTCAAGGTGCAATTCAAATTTCTTTATTCACAGGTCCTTTACTTGCTGGAGTAATGATTACCTACTTCAGTTACAACATTGTGCTCCTTCTTATTGGAAGTTGCTTATGTCTTTCAGGGATAAGTGTTTTCTTTATAAAATGGAAGAAAGAGGAGCAGCAGAAAGATGAAAATCAACCCTTTAAACGTCAATTAATGGAGGGGTTTACCTACACGTGGACGTCTCCTTTATTGCGGTCGTTGTTTATGATGACCGTGGTTGTAAATTTCTTTATATCAGGCCCACTACTTATGGGACTGCCAATATTTGTAGAGGGAGTACTTCATGGTAGCTCGGTAGGGTTTAGTTTTGTACAAGGTGGTTTAACGTTAGGAATGGTTCTTGGGTCTGTACTCATTGGAGTGATGAACCCTCAACGGAAGAGAGGGGCATATGCACTATACTTAATAGCGCTACAAGGAATAGGAATGCTTTTGTTTAGCCAAGCACCATCTATCATGGCGGCTGTTTGTATTATTATTTTCATAGGTATGCTCAATCCTGGTGTGAATGTCCCATTGATATCGTTGGTTCAATCGTACTCCAGTTATGAAAAAGTAGGTCGGGTTATGAGCTTGATTCGTACGGGATCTTTAGGGTTAATTCCGTTTTCTTATGCAGCGACCTCGATTCTATTGGGGATTGGGATGGGTATCGAGGTAATTATGGCATGGAGTTCTTTGCCATTAATAATAAGTGTTGCTGTATTATATTTTGCCTACCCCATTCTTAGGGACGTTGACTAATAATTCTATTAGAGAGTATATGAGTAATGAGCTGTAAGATAGATTGAAAATAAATCAGCTAGGGCCTTAGGGGAAAGGTTGTGATTTTTTTCGAAGTCTGGAGCGTTTTAAGCTTGCTCCGTCACAAGAAGCTATTTGTTAATATTGCAGATTCTCATAATCAATTCTATCATAAACATAAGCTTGTTCAGGTTGTTCAATACGTTCCACGGAGGTAATAGACACAAGGGGTAACGTCCACTCTTTGAATTGGGTCTCTGTTAGAACGCCAGAGAGTTTCACCCACGTATCTGTCTCAAACTGATGGATATTTTGACCTTCCACCATAAGTCCATTTATTCCAGCATCCGCTACACAGCAAGAAACTCCAAACCTGCCAATCAAAAGCCTTTCTTCATCTAAAACGGTGTCACGGTAAACAAATCCTATCATGGAAATTTGCTTATCTAGAAATAGAGAGGGGTTATCTCCCAAGATGTAAATAGAACTAATGTAATTTTCGTCGGTAAGGTTGATGGTTTGGGACTCCTTCATTTCTTTGAAGCGTTTAGGGTACATCTCTTTAGGTGTAATAATACCACTAGCAGCTTCAGGGGATGCATTTTCTTCTGTGATACCCTTTTCTTTGTCCACGTTCATGGCATTATTAGTTTCATTTGATTGACTAGAAAAAGCAACGCTTTTCTTAGCTGCAATGGAACTTCCTAATGTGTGGTCAGCAAATAGAAATCCTGTTAGGACTGGAAGGACAAAAACACTATATAACAAAAGAGATTTAATATAAGATTTGGAATAGGAATGTTCATGATTACAATCACAGTGTATATCCTGATCTTCTTCCGTTCCCCTAGAAAACTGTACATAACACAAGACAATGAGCGAAACTAGCGCAAAATAAAAATAGGGTAGCATCTTAGGGGAAACGAAATTTAATATCTGCCCAGACACAACTAGCTTAAAAAGGAGAAGAGAGAAGCCAGTTAGAATGACGTTTCGAATAAAAATGTGTAGATTAGCCTTCATAAGTACCTCCTATAAGTACCAATAATCATATAGTAGAGTAATCCAAAATACTACAACGGTAACAATAAGAATAAATGCCAGGATGAACCTCTTTTTAAAATAAGCGAACAATAGAATCGTATTCTTTAAATCAATCATAGGTCCATACACGAGAAAACCTATTAGAGCAGCAGGCGAGGCAATGGTTTTAAAGGAGGAAGCTACAAATGCATCTGCCTCTGAACAAAGAGATAGTATGTAAGCAAGCCCCATCATAGCCATTGGCCCAGAAATTGTCCCGCTTCCGACCTCTACTAATAAAGAACGGTCTAGAAATACTTGTACCAAACTGGCTACGAAAGCTCCAAGTAACAAAAACTTTCCAACATCAAAAAATTCATCACTTGCATGGTATAGTGTTTCCTTCCATTTACTTCTTTGCTGGTGGTGATGATGGTCTAGAGTTAAATGTCGCTCCTCCTCTTTCATTTGATTGCTTTTACCCAAGAAGAAATACACTAACAGGCCAATGGCAATGGCAGAAATAAGAGCTAAAACCATCCTGGAGTGAGCGATAAACGGTGTGCTTTGAAAAGCATAATAAGTAGATAAATACACAATAGGGTTTAAAATTGGTGCAGACACTAATATGACAAAACCAACATGAAGCGGCATTCCTTTTTTTACAAGTCTTCTGACGATAGGGACAATAGCACATTCACAAACAGGGAAGATAGTCCCTATCACAACAGCGGGGACTATAGCTAGTATTGGGTTGGAGGGGACAAAACGATTCAAGTGCTCTTCTTTAATAAAGACCTGAATCAGCGCAGAAATAAACACACCTAAAAGTACAAATGGGATGGCTTCCAAGAATATACTTAGAAAAATAGTGTTTACATCTAATATAGTAGTAGGAATACGAATCATCTTTTCAATAGGTATAAAATCTCCTATAAAAAAAACAATGATAAATAGGAATAATATAATAATAGTTATCATATAAACAAGAGGTTGCAGTACATATTTATTCAAGATAACCCACCCCCGCAAATCGTAATCATTACTATATTATAGAGTATAATGATCAATTTATGAATACTTTATTCCAGCAAATCTATTTATTTATCTATATTAGTTCGGTGATTTACTTTTCATCGAAAAAGAGAAGGTATATACATTTGAGCATTTGGAAGGAAAATAATAGTATTTCCTTGGGATAACTCTCTAAATAATAGGGGGCTATTTTTTTATTAAAAAAAATTTGTAAATCTTCCAAAATTGTTGCAAAAAATTCCATGTACTGATACTATAATATTCAGAAAATAAAGAATAGTAAGCAAAATAAACTTTAGGAGTTTTATGATGATTGAAAAAAATAAGTTGGTTTTCGATCAAGCCATACGGACCGCCGATATTCTTGTCGAAATGATGGGATCTCGGTGCGAAGTGGCGGTCCATGATTTTCGTAATTTGGATCAGTCTCTTATTCATTTAGCTGGATCTATTACAGATAGAGAGATTGGTTCTCCAATTACTAGTTTAGTGTTAGAACAGTTAAAGAATGCAGAATCGAATGTTGATGATTTTGCTAATTATAAAACAGTTTCTCATAAAGGCCATGTTATGAAATCTTCCACTGTATTTTTGTACGATGATGAAAATGAAGTTATTGGTGCTTTATGTGTAAATATAGATGTAAGTTTGCTTATTCAATTGGGAGGTGAAATTCAGGATTTTATTACATTCAATGATCAAAGGGTGGAGAAAGAGAGCTTCTATACTACGGTCCATGATGTAGTGGAGGATATGATTGAACATGCACTACAAGAGTTAAATAAGACGCCAGCTATGCTGAATAAAGAAGAAAAAATTGAAGTTATACGTATTTTGGAGAAGAAAGGAACTTTTTTAATAAAAGGTTCTACAGAGTACTTAGCAAAGGTACTCGGTGTATCGAAATACACAATTTATAATTACCTTCAGCAAATAAGAACAGAAGAAAATTTTAATGCACATTAAGGAGAGGATAGGATGAAAACAATTGAAACGAATTTAGCTCCTGAAGCAATTGGCCCCTATTCACAAGCGGTAGAAAAAGCAGGACATGTGTTTATATCAGGTCAACTGCCCCTTAATCCAAACACAATGAAGCTGGAAATAGGTATTAAAAACCAGACAGAGCAAGTGTTAGAGAATATACAATCTATTTTACATGCATCAGATTTATCTCTCTCAGATGTGGTGAAAAATACGATTTATGTAACCTCATTTACTGAGGTAGAGGTTGTGAACGAGGTGTACAATCATTTTTTCGGAAGCTCTAAACCAGCACGTGCCATGGTTGGTGTAAAACAGCTTCCAAAAGATGCGTTAATAGAAATAGAATCTATCGCTATAAGGTAGCTAGAAGGTTAGTATGCAATAACAGCACTAATATTCTAATAACTGGAGGGTTGTGTCATGACATATAGTTATGTCTCTCATTTATATTGTCCTAAGTGTAACAATACTTATAACGTAGTGGAGAAGAATCAATTATGTAGCTGTGGATCCCCATTGTTAGTCTCATATAACATGGAAGAGATGAAGAAAGTATTTTATCCAGAGTTACTAAGGGAAAGAGAACCTAATTTATGGCGTTACCATGAAATGCTGCCTGTCCAAAGTATAGAGAATGTAGTTTCTATGGGAGAGGGTATGACTCCTATGGTACTAATGTCTAGCTTAGGTGAAGATATGGATATACCAAATCTTTACATGAAGGATGAAGGGTTAATCCCGACAGGCTCTTTTAAATCTCGCGGTGCAGCAGTTGGTGTTTCTAAAGCGAAAGAAGTAGGTGTAGAAGAACTGGCTATGCCTACTAACGGAAATGCTGGAGCGGCATGGTCGTTATATAGTGCTAGAGCAAGAATTAAGTCAACGATTGTTATGCCAACAGATGCCCCTGAAATTACAAGAAAAGAGTGTGTAGCAGCTGGTGCCAATTTATATCTTGTTGATGGTTTAATTGGAGATGCAGGTAAGATTGTAGCACAGGCAGTTAAAGACTATGATTTATTTGATGCATCTACATTAAAAGAGCCTTATCGGATTGAAGGTAAAAAGACGATGGGATTAGAAATTGCAGAGCAATTTGGCTGGGAGCTGCCTGATGTCATTCTGTATCCAACGGGCGGGGGAGTTGGATTAATTGGTATATTCAAAGCACTGCAAGAGTTAAAAGAGCTAGGATGGATTAATGGAGAGAAAATGCCCCGGCTTGTTGCAGTACAGTCTGATGGATGTGCCCCAATTGTAAAGGCGTGGCAAGAAGGGAAAACGAACGCTGAGCCTTGGCAGGATGCCTCTACAATTGCATTTGGCATTAACGTTTCCAAGGCTATAGGAGATTTTCTGATTTTAGACGCTATACGACAAACAGATGGGTGCGCTATTTCTGTCAGTGACGAAATGTTACTAGATGAGTTACGTACTATTTCAACGAAAGAAGGAACTTTCGTGTGTCCTGAAGGGGCAGCAGCATTTGTTGCGGCTCGTAAGCTAAGGGAAAGCAAATGGATAAAACAGGATGAACGCGTGGTTGTATTAAATACCGGAGCAGGGATTAAGTACCCAAATACTGTAGAAGTAGATGCACCGATATTACAGCCTAAGGATAGAATTGTAAAAGACTATGTTAAGTGATTTGTTTACAACACAAAGAGTGAAGCTTTGAAGCCAAACTTATCAAAACCAATTTATTGAAACATACCTCTTCATACCTCATCAGGACTCGGCTGCCTATCTAGCACTTCTGATGAGGTATGCGTATATCATTCTACTTAAATCCGCTCGGGCTTCAATACAAAAGGAAAAGAGTGTATTTCAAACGAAGACTCAGAGAGGAAGTGTAAGGGAAGTGGATAATAGGAATGTATTATCGAAGACACTAAAGCCACACTGGGTAGTAGCGATTGCATTTGGATCTGCCATAGGCTGGGGAGCCTTTGTCTTACCGACTGACTGGATAAGAGAGGCTGGGCCAATAGGGGTAATATTAGGTGTATTAATAGGTGCTCTCTTAATTATGGTTATTGCAGTTAGCTATGGTTTCCTGGTTGATAAATTTCCTGTCTCTGGTGGGGAGTTTGTGTTTACGTACTTGGGATTAGGGCGGATAAATGCTTATATTTGTGGTTGGTTTGTTACGCTGTCCTATATTACCTCTGTAGCATTAAATGCGTCTGCAATAATTGTCCTGTTTAAATTCTTGTATCCTAATTTGGTTGAAATCGGTTATTTGTACACGGTGGCCAATTGGGACATTTATATTAGTCAAATAATATTAGCAGGCATATCGTTGATTGTGTTTAGCTTTGTGAATATAAAAGGTATTACGATTACAGGTAGAATGCAGTTTATTTTCAGCTTGGCTCTTTTTTTAGGTGCGCTATTTATTGGAATAGCTATGACATTACATTCGGATACCTCGTTTTCTAATCTTCAACCAGCATTTAATAGTGACATAGGTGGATGGTCTTCCATTCTAGTTATTATTGCAACAGCACCATTTCTGTATTCCGGTTTCAATAACATTGCTCAGGCATCCGAGGAATTTAATTTTTCTTCAAAGATGGCGTTCAAGTTGATGATTTTCGGTCTGGCTAGCGGTGGAATTGTTTATGCAGTTATGGTCTATGCGACTGCTATGGGTGCTCCTTGGCAGCAGCTAGTTAGTGAGAGGCCGGTATGGGGAACTGGGGATGTTGTTTCCAACCTGTTTGGAGGCTTCGGTCTTGTAATCCTGACAATAGCTCTTTGTATGGGGATATTTACGGGGATCAATGGCTTTATGGTTTCGTCCAGTCGAATGCTGTTGGCAATGGGAAGGGCGAAGATTTTACCTGCCGCCTTCACCAAGCTACACCCTAAATTTAATACGCCATATATAGGGGTAATCACTGCAGCAATCCTTTGTTTCATTTCCCCATGGTTTGGCAGGCAGGCATTATTATGGATTGTGGACATGACTGCTACTGGAGTAGCAATTGCATATGTTTATACTTGTGCCTCGGCATATACATTTTTCAATTGGAGCGACAACCCTATTCGAAAGCTGTTTTCTTTAACTGGAGCAACTATTAGTTTAATCTTTTTAGGGTTATTATTTATACCTGGATCTCCAGCTTTTCTTGCTTTACCTTCCTTAATTGCACTGTTTGCATGGATATTTCTTGGTGTTTTGTTTTATCTATTTAACGGTAGAAGATATAGAAACATTCCTAAGAAGGAGCTGGATTATTATATTCTCGGCAAAGAAGTGCTCCAGGATGAGCGAAAAACAGACTCTATCAGGAAAACAGGCACAAAGTAACTGATAGCACATTAAAAAAGAATGTATTTAACCTAATTAGGATGGGAGATGAAACAAGTGGTGACATATCTTAAGGAAAAAAATATTCAATCAGAACAAAAAGGTGGGAATGTAAGAGATATTGTAATGAAAGAATTAACCAATATTAAAGATGACGGGGAAGCAGCAGTTAGGAGATTATCAGAAAAATTCGATGGATGGAATCCAGATTCCTTCAAAGTTTCTAACGAAGAAATCTATGAATCAATAAACAAAGTACCTGAAACATTTAAGCAAGATACGAAATATTGCCAGGAACAAGTAAGAATGTTTGCTAATGCTCAGCTGAACAGCCTATCTGAATTTGAAAGAGAAATTCAACCAGGAGTGTATTTGGGACAAAAATTGATACCTATTGAGAATGTAGGAGCTTATATTCCAGGAGGGCGTTTTCCAATTGTGTCTTCTGTTCAAATGAGTACCATCCCTCCAAAGGTTGCTGGAGTGGAGCGTGTGATTGCATGCTCTCCATCTAGAAATGGAGAAGGAATTCACCCAGGTGTTCTTTATGCTCTGCATTTAGCAGGAGTAGATGAGATATATTCACTTGGAGGTATCCAAGCAATTGGTACGATGGCCTATGGAATAGAAGGTATAAAGCCTGTCGACTTTATAGCAGGTCCGGGGAATGCCTTTGTAGCCGAATCTAAACGCCAGGTATTTGGTGAAGTGGGTATTGACCAAATTGCGGGACCTAGTGAGAATCTAATCATTGCAGAGGCTGATGCTGATCCCGTTCTAATTGCAGCAGATATTCTAGGTCAATGTGAGCATGATTATCAAGCTGTTTCCATATTGATAACAACATCAAATGAATTAGCATCGAAGGTCCAACATGAAATTAGAGAGCAGCTTCCTACATTAGATACTGCTAAGGTTGCAGAAGCATCTTGGGAGGAAAATGGAGAAATTATCCTAGTAGACACAAGAGAGGAAGCCGTACAAGTGGCTAATGACTATGCCATTGAACACGTGCAGGTACAGGCTGAGTATAGTAATTATTATCTGAATAATTTGAAAAATTATGGCTCATTGTTCCTAGGGGAAGAAACAACTGTTACCTATGGAGACAAAGGAATTGGAACGAATCACATTCTGCCTACTGGAAAAGCAGCCCGTTACACCGGTGGCTTATGGGTAGGGAAATTCCTTAAAACAGTAACATACCAAAAGTGTACTAAAGAAGCTAGTAAACGTATTGCTCCTATATTATCGAGGCAATGCAGATACGAAGGGATGGTTGCTCACGCTGTTACGGCTGAATTAAGAGAGAAGAAGTTTTCTTTATAGAAGGAAGCATTTTATTTTGACGGGAGGTACTATTTGTGACATATCAAAGCGAAACAGGTACCCAATTTTCAAAAGAGTTTACGCTGCAGGAAAGTATTCCTCAAAACGGGGTAGAGAGGGTATTAGAACTATTAGATAGCGGTCGTTTACATCGATACAATACTTTAGAAGGAGAAGCATCTGAAGTTAGTCTTTTAGAGAAAGATTTTTCCGAATATACTGGAGCTAGGTACTGTGTAGGGATGGCTTCCTGTGGCAGCGCCTTATATGTAGCACTACAAAGCTTCGGAATAAAGCAAGGGGAATTGATATTATGCAATGCTTTTACATTAGCCCCTGTACCAGGTGCAATAGAAAATGCAGGAGCAAAGCCAATATTTGTGGAAATAAATGAGGATTATGTCACAGATCTTGAGGATTTAGAATTTAAAGCGAGAGAATCCGGAGCCAAATATTTTTTGTTATCTCATATGAGAGGGCACATAGTGGATATGGATCAAGTGGTAGACATATGTACTAGATTAAATATTACTTTAATAGAAGATTGCGCTCATACAATGGGAGCCCGCTGGAATGGAAAGTTTACAGGTACCTTTGGACAAGTTGGTTGTTTTTCAACTCAAACCTATAAGCATATAAATTCTGGAGAAGGAGGCCTGTTCATTACAAATAATGAAGACGTAGCAGCAAAGGCAATCTTGTACTCTGGTTCCTATATGCTTTATGAATCGCATCTAAGGAAGCCGGATATGGAAGTATTTGAAAAATACAAAAAGAACATACCCAATTTTAGTTTGCGAATGTCAAATCTTGTAGCGGCTTTAATTCGTGCTCAGTTACCAGTCTTAGAAGAAAGGTGTCAAAGGTGGAATGAGCGATATAGGATAATAGAGCAAGAACTAAGAAAAGATGAGAATATAAGGGTGCCTAATAGAAGAGATAAAGAAGAGTATGTGGGCTCCTCCTTCCAATTCACCATTAAAAGTACAAACGTAGAGGCTGTAAAACGGTTCATTCGTACCTGTGACGCTAGAGGGATTAAGATTAAATGGTTTGGAAACTTGGAGCCTAAAGGATTTACTAGCAGATACGAGAGCTGGCATTATATACATGCACAAGATTCCTTAAATTCTACTAATGTTATCCTGGACTATCTATGTGATATTCGCATACCTTTAACATTCACTTTAGAGGATTGCATAGAGGTCACAACCATTATAAGGGAGGTATCCCAGGAGGTTTTTAATTAAGAGTTTAATTGTCGTGAATCCAAGCAGCGCATAAATACAAGAGTATCATTCCAAGATAGTTATACGAAAAGCACGTTCTATATTGAATGTGCTTTTTTTTACGTTAATTATAGTATTCCTCTATTTCATAATGAAGTGTGTATGACTACATAACAACATTCCTTCAATCTTGTGATAAGATGCTCAACCGAACTACTATGCTAAAAAAGTTAACGCTTCCAAGCATTATTTGATATACTACTATTAATTATACCGTTAGGAGTTGATGTGTTATGGCACAAATTAAATGTATCCACACCATCTTTTTCGCATTTCATAATCATATGGAGGACACATCAACCCGATAGCGTCCTCCAACTAACTGGAGGAATAAAATGACCGGAATGGAATTTTTTAAAAGCCAAATAACATGTGGAGAGCGGTTAGGCCGCATTACTAGCCTCAATCATACTCTGTACACCATTGTGTCAGAAAGCTCTACTTATAAAGGAAGATTATCAGGAAAGCTGTATTATAATCTGCATGCAAGCAGTGTGCTCCCTGCCATTGGAGACTGGGTTGTGTTTGAGGCATCAAATAAAGAAACAGCACTTATCCAGCGAGTATTGCAGCGGAAGACAGAATTATCCCGTAAAAAGGCGGGCACTGCTAAAGAAGAACAAATAATAGCAGCCAATGTTGATGTAGTGTTTATCGTAACGGCATTAACTAATGAGTTTAACAGTAGACGTTTGGAGCGGTATGTTTATCAGGTGTATGAAAGTGGGGCACGACCCGTAATCGTTTGTACTAAAAGGGATTTATGTGACGCGTTAACAGACAAAATTCTTGAAGCCAGTAGTGTAGCTCCTGGTGTGCCGGTGTATGATATCGATGGATTGACTGGAGAAGGAATCGAGCTTTTGGAAAAGGAATTAATACCAGGTGAAACGGTTTCCCTTATCGGATCCTCTGGCGTAGGGAAATCCACATTGATTAACCAACTACTTATGGAAGAAAAACAAGTAACACAAGCAGTCCGCGAAGAAGACGATAGAGGCCGCCATACCACCACCCATAGAGAGCTATTTTCCTTGCCTGGTGGAGCTTATGTAATAGATACTCCAGGAATGAGAGAGGTACAGCTATGGGGGGATGAGAAGAATGTCGACGCAGCCTTTTCTGATATAGGAGCCTTGAGTCTAGCGTGTAAATTCAGGGATTGTCAGCATAATCAAGAACCAGGCTGTGCTGTGAAACAAGCTATCCAAGAGGGACAACTAGAAATAACTCGATTAAAAAGTTATAAGAAATTAAAAAGAGAATTGGAACGCCTTGATTTAAAAGCTCGGCATGGCACCCATAAGGCAAATAGAATGCTGCATGGGCCTAAGGCAAACAGATAAAGAATAGGAAAGAGATATCGCATATGCGGTATCTCTTTCTTTCTATTTAATAATATGTAAAAATTAGGATATTGTTAATGGTGGGTTAGTTCACCGTAAATAAATTTGTATTACACGATTTATGAAAGGGAACTATTAGACCGAAATAATTGTTAAATATATCAAATTAGAGAGGAGATTTACGTTAAAAACGAAAACAGGAAGGATTTCTGCTATAGTATTAGTCATTTTTCATTGTCCAAGATTACTCAAAAGCAAGCATTAAGCATGTCGAAGCGTTGCTTTCAATTTATTAGCCGAAAAATCGTTATTAAAATATTGGAGTGGTTGATGTTGAAGAAAATTTATTTAATCAGGCATTGCGAAGCAGAAGGACAGTCGCCTGAATCCCAACTTACAGATAGAGGAATTGAACAGGCGGACGAATTATCAGATTTTTTCTGCAATAGTAGTATCGATCGTATTATTTCCAGTCCATATAAGCGAGCAATGGACTCTATCTCCCCCCTTGCTAAGAGAATGAATATAGACGTTGAAATTAATAGAAATCTAACGGAACGTATTCTCAGCACTAAAAACCTTCCTGATTGGTTTGAAAAACTTAAAAGAACATTTAATGATATAGAATGGAAGTATGAAGGCGGAGAATCAAGTCAAGAAGCTATGAAACGAATTGTCGAGGTTGTAGAAGAAGTATTTAGTAGAAACCATAACAATACAGTTATTGTTACTCATGGAAACTTAATGTCCTTACTTTTAATGTATTATAATAAGGATTTTGGCTTTAATGATTGGAACGATCTTAGTAATCCGGACGTGTTTGTCCTAATAAACAATAGTAATCAGGTAACGTTTAAACGAATATGGAAATAATAGAATATGCATTATACAGAATGTGAAGTAATGTAAGGGTGTGTTAGTTATTTTCCACACCTATAAAAAAGTATGACGGAGAATATCCATAAGCCAGGGAGCGTGAAACAATCAATCTTCTTGTGATTGGAGCCTTTCTATCTTCTATAGGAAATCTTGTTTCTATAAACACCCTGAAGTATGTAGGGATTATTTTGTTCGCAGTGGCTGGAGTCATTAGTGGAGTAATTATGTGGAAAAAAAGTAAACTTAGAAGCGTAATCATAACATTGTTCGTTACAGGAGCCATTGCTGCCTTGGCTTAATTATTAACTACTTGGCTTTTTTAGGAAAATGTGTCGCATCCAAGCCACAAGGGAAGCGACACATTTAGTTTCTCAACAGTTTGTGAGGTGCATTTCAAACAAGGTTACTGTAGTATAGGTGAGTGGACAGGTGATATTTTGGTTAAAGGCTTCCATTAAAAGCCTCTAAATCCACCAAACAAGTTACTCAACCATAATGTTAGAGAGGACATTTGATCGAAATACAGCAATAATCCTAGCACAATCATTATAGCTCCACTACCTTTCATTATGTTTTTAGAGTACTTTACTAACAGCTTGGTCTTACTTAAGAAAAAGGACATCACTAAAAATGGTATTGCAAACCCAAGGCTATAAAAGGATGTATAAAGCAGACCCTGACTAGGGTTGGTCGCGGACAATGTTAAAACAGATGTCATGATCGGTCCAATGCAAGGAGTCCATCCAGCTGCAAATGCCATCCCAACAAAGAAGGATCCCACATAACCGAGTGATTGACTTTTGTAATGTACACGCTTTTCCTTCATTAAGAATGTGGGTTGGAAAACTCCGATTAGAAATAGACCCATTATTACGATTATGATAGCCCCTAGCATTCTAATAGTCTCTTGATATCCAGAAAATAGTTCACCAATAAATGTAACTGCTGAGCCTAACGCGAAGAAAATGACAGAAAGTCCTACTACGAATAAAATGGTATGGATAGTAATAGATCTCTGTGCTTTGCGCGGCAAAGATGCTCTGTCAGAGAGCTGTCCTACTGACACTCCCGAAATATAAGAGATAAAAGACGGATACAAGGGGAGAACGCAAGGGGAAACAAAGGATAAAATACCTGCTCCGAATGCTAACCAAATGCTTAATTCCATAATCTACCCCCAGCTAATATTATTTACATATTATTCTAATTATAACAACCCTAAAACGATAGTAACATATAAAAAATAGAGGTATAGAGATGAAGCTGTTGCAAAAGCAGTGGATGAGAAGCTTACTGCTAATAGTTGTTTTATGGTTTTTACTAATAGGGGATACTATATCTTTGTTTTTCGGAATATTGACTATTAGTTTAACAGAACTATCCATATTATTACATTATTACATATGAAGAGGATCAAACAATCCGAGCTCTAATTTGTTTCAGTTCAGTGATCAAATTAAGCTGGTTCGGGTTAACGCGAGTGCTTCATAAGTATATTATTCGCTCTTCAAAGCAAAAACAAAGCCTCATTACGGCAATGACAGCCGTTTATGAGGCTTTGTTTTATATGTTTGAAACATATGAAATAGCTTCTTCTACACATATTGAGCTTCCTGCTGACGCTCTTTTTGGAAAACGTATAGTAAATCTTCGATCATGGCACTCGCCGTTGGGAGTTTTCCTGCACCTGGTCCTGATAATGTTATGGAGCCAAGCAGGTCAGTCTGGATAGAGAGCGCGTTTTCTACCCCATCTATGTTGTAGAGGGGATGGTCCTCATTTAGCTGCATGGGCTGGATGGATGCTCTTGGTGCTCCGTGGCGTAATTCAATGGTAGCCACGTGCTTCCACTTTTGCCCTTGTATAGTCGCCTTATCAATATCTTGACTGGAAATAGTACGTATTCCTTCCAAATAAACTTCATCCCAGTTTGGTTGATCCTGATAGGCAAGCTGACTTAGAATCATAGCTTTATAGAATGCATCATAGCCATCGACGTCATTGCTTGGGTCAGCTTCTGCGTAGCCTTTTTGCTGGGCTGCCAGGAGAGCATCTTCAAAAGAATTTTGGTGCTTGGTCATCTGTGTCAGAATATAGTTGGATGTTCCGTTTACGATACCTTGGATACTCTTTATTTGATTTACTTGCAGCATCTGATCAATGGTTCGAATAACCGGGGTGCCACCAGCTGTTGTTGCTTCGTACCCAATCCATACATTATGCTCTTTAGCCAGTTCAAGGAGGTGTGGACCGTAATGGGCAAACATCTCCTTGTTTGCCGTTATCACGTGTGCTCCGTGCTCAATAGCTCGTGTTACATACTGATAGGCAGGCTGTTTTCCAACAATGGCTTCCAGGACAACGTCTACAGGCTGTTGAAAGACTTCTTCAATGTCTGTTGTCACTTGTACAGAATCGGGGAGGTTTCGTTTCTTATTAGAGTCCTTGACAAGAATGCTCGTAATTTCAATTGGCGTACTTAATTTCTTTTGTATATATTCATGGTGGGTATGAAGTGTTTCCCATACACCCTCTCCAACTGTTCCAAATCCTAGTATTGCGACCTTAATCGTCATCTACATCTTCCTTTCTTCCGTATCATCTAAGGTGACAAAGAGAGCCATCCGTTTAACGGCGCTCTCTTTGTGCATCAGTTATACTTTAGTCGTTTCACGGTTATTGTTCGTAGTTCGAATGGACTGTGCAAGACGATAGACACTGTCCGTTTCTAAGTAGGAAATGGAGTAATGGTCTAACTTATCCTTTATATCCTCATCTATAATATGCTGTGTGATAAAAACGGTAGCACTTGGGAATTGTGAGATGGCTTTTTCAACTCCCGTGCTGCTCAAAGCATACACAATATCGGTATGCTCTACCTGTGCCTCGCTGTCAAACAGCAACTGAAACCCTAGTCTTTCTAATTTGGAAAATTCTTCAGGTTTACTTGTACGATCGGCTCCATATACAGTAATTACTTTTGGTCTAGCCTCATTTTCATCTCGATAAAGAGAAGAAGTGAGGATGGTTTCTACAGCTGCTGGTTGTGCTGCACTGCTATATTGGAATCCTGTCGCCTGATATATCGCATGCTCTAAATCTGCAATCAAATCTTCTACAGCTTCTAGTCCAACGGATAAACGGATTAAATCCTCTGTTACTCCTGATTTCTTTAAATCTTCCTCATTCAATTGCTGATGGGTAGTAGTTGCTGGGTGAATGATAAGAGATTTGGCATCGCCTACGTTAGCCACATGAGACCACAGTTTGATATTATCTATAACCTCTCTACCTTCATTCCGGCCACCTTTAATACCGAATACAATCATTGAACCAAACCCATTATGCAAATATTTGCTAGCTAATTCGTAAGAGGGATGATTGCTTAATCCAGGGTAGGATACCCATTCCACACCTGGATGATTTTCGAGATAAGTAGCAATTTGCTCCGCGTTTTGTACATGTCGTTCCACTCGAAGCGGTAATGTTTCGAGCCCTTGCAGTAAATAAAAGGCATTGGTTGGACTTAAGCACGCTCCAATATCACGTAGCAGCTGAACCCTTAACTTAATAGCGAATGCTGCTGGTCCGGCATCGATTCCATAACGAAGACCATGATAACTCTCATCAGGTTCGGTAAACCCTGGGAATTTATCTTGATTCCAATTGAATCGGCCACTATCCACAACAACTCCACCAATAGAATTACCGTGTCCTCCGAGCCATTTCGTTGCAGAGTGAACAACAATATCAGCTCCCCAGCTGATGGGCTTACAAATGTGAGGGGTAGCAAAGGTGCTATCCACAATCAGTGGTATGTGATGAGCATGAGCAACATCTGCTATTGCTTCAAGATCTAGGACATCTAAGCTCGGGTTCCCAATGACCTCAGCAAACACAGCTTTGGTTTTAGACGTAATGGCTTCGTTAAATTTCTCAGGGTCAGTACCATCTACAAATGTTACATGAATGCCGTATTTTGGTAATGTGACAGCAAATAGATTATAGGTTCCACCGTATAAGTTGGTGGAGGCGACGATTTCGTCTCCCGCCTGAGCAAGATTTAGTATGGATAATGTAATAGCAGCCATTCCGGAAGAAGTAGCTACCGCAGCTATCCCATCTTCTAATAGTGCGATTCGCTGCTCGAATGCGTCTACAGTAGGGTTATTAATTCTTGTATAAATATTACCAGGTTCACTAAGTGCAAATAAATTTTGGGCATGGTCTGTGTCGTTAAATACGTATGATGTAGTTTGATAAATAGGTACAGCTCTTGCACCTGCTTCTTTATCAGGGGTTTGGCCTCCATGTAGGCTAAGTGTTTCTAAACGATACGTATGAAATGGTAGTGTCATGGTACAATTCCTCCTTGATTAGATGATGTCTAGGGAAATTGCCTGACAGGTAAGGGAAAAGAGGGGATAATAGAAAAAACCCTCTTCATAAGAAGAGGGTTTATATGTACCGTCCTCCTCTTATCTTCCAGATCCGCATGACCTGTAGGATGTAGCACCTTTTCAAACGATGTTGAAAGGTTGCCGGGCTTCACAGGGCCTAGTCCCTCTGCCGCTCTTGATAAGAGATTAAATTGTCAGTTAGCATTTAGTCATTTACTACTCAAAAGTATAAACGATAGGTCAGTATTTCGTCAACACAATTAATTGACTTATTCGAAAATTTAAAACTGTAATTATGTTCATTGTTTCACAAAGTAAGTCTGTTTGGTACAATATAGGAAATAGCGCTAGGGAGGGGAAATGAAGTGAAACAAAAAATTATTCTATTCGATGGAGTGTGCAATTTCTGTGATGGAGCTGTTCAATTTATTATAAAGCGAGATAAAAAGGAACAATTCTACTTTGCTTCACTGCAAGGAGAGGAAGGGCAACGTTTAGTAGATGAGTACGAGGTGGATAAACAAACAGACAGCATTATCTTATTGGAAAAGAATCACGTTTATACTAAATCTACTGCTAGTTTAAGGATTTTGAAAGAAATGTCAGGCTTATGGAAGCTTTTATATATATTAATAGCAGTGCCTCCTTTTATTCGGAATAAAATGTATGACTTGCTAGCAAGGAACCGATATAAATGGTTTGGGAAGAAATCCGAATGTACACTACCATCTCCTTCGGTTCGGAAAAGATTTTTGGATTAAATACGAAATAAATTCACTGGTCCTCCAAAAGTGAATAGGAATGCTACATTAGAAGGATTGCTGACGACAAGGGATGTCATTTATCTCCTTCTTAGGAGAATAGAAAGGAAAAGGCTTCTTAATCACTATATCTACTTGATTCAAGAGAGCACACAGCCATTATGGTGTATTTTATCTAATCACCAAGGAATAAAAGAGAAGTATGGAATGTCATCATCTTTGGCAATGATAGGTATAACACTATACACATACAAGAGGTGCATTTACGTGGATATTATGATGGATAGTATAAAGGTTATCCTGCGTATTGTAACGATTCTTCCTTTTATGCTTGTAATAGGTCTATATATGGGTAAACGCTCTATAGGAGAACTTCCGGTATTTGATTTTCTTGTAGTGCTTGTTTTGGGAGCTGTAGTTGGTGCCGATATAGCAGACCCGAGTATAGATCATATTCACACCATAGTTGCAATGATTGCGATAGCGATATTACAGAAGCTTATTATAAGGTTGAAATTGAAACATCAAAAGGTTGGGAAGTTACTTACTTTCGAGCCTACAGTAGTAATGTATAAGGGAACCTTCCTTATGGAGAATATGCAGCGTATCCAGTACTCGATTGATAATATTCTACAAATGCTGAGAGAGAAGGACGTATTTCATACAAAGGATGTGGAACTTGCCATTATAGAGGCGAATGGAAGGCTTAGTGTGAAATTATATCCTGCTAAAGAAAGTGTCATTCGGGAGGATATGTCCATTTATACATCTGGTGATAATTACGAAATTCCGGTTATTCTCGATGGGAAGATACAATATGATTTACTGCAGGAAGTAAATAAAACAGAGACGTGGCTGATTGACAAGCTTAATACAGTCGGGGAACATAGCATATCATCTATTTTCTACGCAGCAGTTAACTCTAAGGGGGAGTTAATTATGTCCAAGAAACAGTCACGCATGGATCATGTGCCTCCTTATAAACACTAAGTATGCAATTTGAGTTCCACACTTATACATATATAAGTTCCGCTTAGCCAACACGCTGGCTAAGCATTTTTTTGTAACCCGATCGTTCTAAATACACTAGTAATGCAAATGGTTCTGGTGAGAGCACTTGTGTTCTGTTACTCTGAGTAAAATAAATAAACTCGAACGGGAGGAATAGATATGAGTGAACATAAATATTCAAAAACGTGGAAAATATATAGCAAATGGAATATAGGTTCGGATTTGTCTGAGCTTCCTATTCCCATTCAGGTAATTGGCGAGCAAATGGAAGAATTAAAGAAGCTGGTGGAACAATTAGAAATTACAGCAACTCCTGAGGTAAATACCTTGGAACACACTATTCACACCTTAGAAGAAATAAAAGATAGTCTAGCAGAGATTAGTTCTCTCTTAACCTGTAAACGAGCAGAAAACACACAAGAAGAGGAAACACCACAATGGAAGGAAGCTGTTTCTAGCCTTCGCTTAGATTTTCAATCACAAGCGGACAGATTGTACAAGCTTCTATTCAAATTAGAGGAACCGGTCTGGAAACGTATCCTGGACCAGTTACCACATTACCAATTTATTTTAGAAGAATGGCGAGATAAGGCCGGTAGAGCATTGGGCGAAAGAGTAGAATTTCTATTAGAGGATGGGTACTACTGCTGGGAAGACCTATATCATCAAACAGTAAACGATATGACTATTTACATGGTGATAGGCAAAGAGAACAGAAAGCTAACCATTGCCCAAACTAGAAATTTACGCTCCCACATGATGAAGGATGTTCGGGTACATTCTTTTCAACAATTACATCATGCATTCGAAGATAAATCTAATATCTTTTCCTCCATTCTAAACCGAATTGCTGGAGTTAGGACCCGCTTGTGTGAATTAAGAGCGATAGACACGCCGTTCGACGAAGCTCTTACCAATAACCGTATAAAGAAGGAAACGCTTCAGGTGATGTGGGACGTCATTGAGCGCAACAAACAACCCTTTATAGATTACTTATCTCATAGAGCTAAATTATTTGGCAATCAAACTATGAAGGCGTATGACTTTTGGGCCCCCATTAATAAGGAAGTAGCCTCCTATGATTATGATCAAGGTGTGGATTTTGTTTTGTATAACCTAGAGAGGTATGGAACAAAAATGTCTAACTTCGCTAAAAAAGCGTTCCAGCAACATTGGGTGGAGGCAGAAGACCGTCCTAACAAATCGGCGTATGCTTTTTGTGCAGCCTTTCCATTATCAGGACAATCGAGAGTTTGTATGACATATGGTGGACAAATGACAGATGTGCTAGTGCTTGCCCATGAGTTAGGTCATGCGTTTCACAATGAGGCCCTTAACAACGTATCACCCGTATTAAGAGATTATCCTATGACTCTAGCAGAGACAGCTTCTACCTATACAGAGATGATAATGCTGCGTGCCGCCTATCAGGAGGCAGCTTCCAAAGAACAGCAGCTCTTCTTATTAGAAGAGAAGCTAAAGCGAAGCGTCATGAATTTTATGGAAATCCACTCTAGGTATTTATTTGAGTCGAAACTATATGAAGAAAGAAAACAAGGATACATTCCAACCCGTCGCTTGAACACAATTATGGAGGAGTCTTTCAATAAAGGCTATCTCGGTTCCATAGACCATCTCTCTCCTTATGCATGGGCTACTATACCTCATTACTTTAAAACGGAGGCACCCTTCTATAATTTCCCTTATACATTTGGATATTTATTTGCAATGGGGATTTATGCTGAAGGAGAGCAGGAAGGAGAAGAGTTTGAGTCGAAATATGTCGCTTTACTCGAAGATTCTGGTCGGATGTCTGTAGAAGAGTTGGCTATGAAGCATTTAGGTGCGGACATAACACAAGAAAGCTTCTGGGAGAATGGAATGCAACGATGTATTCAGGATGTGCAAGATTTTATACATATAAGTGAACAAGTATATAACACATCTCCATAGACAAGGCCCTTTTTTTTCATAAAACCTATTCATTTCAAAGATAGATGGAGTTGTTGCTGGAAATTTGGAATAATGAACACTAACTAAGTCGGAAGATACGATGAATTCACACCTGTCAGAAGGGGGGAGGGATTCTTTGTTCAACAGATGAACTAGAACCCCTCCAAAATAAAGAAAAAATCAACCATGTGGGTTTACTAGAAATAGAATGGTAACATTTATTATTTGTTTACCGAGCAGGTGGTATGATTAAAGCACACACCTGTTTTCTTAGGAGTGGACATGAAAATAGACAGCAATTCCTGATGAAAGAATACCTAAGCATAACAGGCTCCATAGGACTAGTTTGTCAAAGCGAGAATAGAGATTGGTTAGAATAAAGTAAAGAGGAGTCATGGAGGCGAGTGTTATGTATGCTTCTGTTAGCTCCTTATTGGTGTAGGAACCTGATTTCCAAATAAAGTATAAAATCCATGCGGCTACTCCTATTAATCCAAGAACATTCATGAACTTTTTATCCATGTCTTCTCCTGAATGCCGGTAATAGGAGGGATACAACATAGGTTCGTATAGTCGGCCACCCCTTTCTGTTAGGTATTGTCCCACTTCACATCCTTAAGCTCTTCCTTCTGACGTCTAAGCTTAGTGTATCACTTCATTTTCATTTTTTCATTAGTAGGCATTTATACAAATCATTGCAAAGGAACAGGTCAATTCGTCTATTTGTGGTGGGAGAGTAATATATGAAAAGTCGGAACTTAAAGAAGTATTTTTTTATGATCATTGGTCACATTGGGCTGTTATTTCTAGGATTAGGTATGATGAGATATTTTGTTGTTTTTGAAGATTCCGTAGGACAATGGCTTATTTTATTTGGAATACTATTTGTTAGCAACTTAATAGGATTTTTAGAGCATAAAGCAGGAGTTACCACCAAAGAATCCTTGATAAGCTCCACTTTACTAGTAATTGTCTTTATACTAGTAACCGTATTTTTTTCTTTTAATATTACCTGTTAAGGCTGTTTTACTTCGAAAAAATAAAAATACCCCTGAGTACCTGACTTAGGGGTATGGTGTACTGTTAGTTATAGCAATTTCTTCCCTGCTTCTCCATTGATGGAATAGCTTACGGTAAGCTTGGCACTTATGGAGTGAGAAACAGAACAGTACTTGTCCTTCGATAATTCGATAGCTCGTATTACCTTATCCTCGGGCAATTCTCCCTCAAGAGCATAATGGATGTGGATGTCTGTAAATTTACGTGGATGCTCTTCAGCGCGGTCTCCTTTAATATCCATATGGAAGGAGGTAGGCTCTAACCGCATCTTTTTCAAAATGGAGATGATATCGATACCTGTACATCCTGCCACTGCATTTAACAGATATTCTGTTGGTCGTGCCCCTTCATTCACTCCTCCACTATCTGCACCGGCGTCCATTTTTAACGAGTGTCCTGATGGAGCTTCTCCTTGAAATGCCATGTTTCCTGTCCAATTCACTTGAAATTCCATACGATTCGTGCTCCTTTGTTCGCAATTGTTACTCAGCTTATGTTTTACTATTGTCCCGTTACTATGTAACAGGACAGTAGTTATAATTCCATTTAACCCTATTTAACGCCAATGAGCAATTTTGCTGTTTGCTTAACAGAAGTAAATCCATTAGGGGAAAGCTTCATGGAATTAGTTACCGTTAAGCCTTCATGCAATACTAGTAGCTGTTCACTTATATCGTCAGTATTAGGAACACCAAGCTCAACAAGGTAGGTGGCAAAAAGCTGTTTAAGCCATTGTTTCTCTTCCATAATGACGTTTCTTCCAGGATGTGTAGGCTCCGCTAATTCGGCTAATGCATTAACAAAGGCGCATCCTCTTTGATCCTGTTTCTGTAACCAGCTTTCCAGCGCATCATAAATGCTCAGGATTTTGGATAAAGGGTCTTTATCTGAGACGTTATTTACATACTGATTTATATGATCCTTCCATAATGCATCGCGATTATGAAGGTATGCTACAATCAACTGATCTTTTGAACCAAACCGATCATATAATGTCTTTTTAGTGACCCCAGCTTCTTTGGCAATGGTCTCTACACCAATAGCGTGGATGCCTTTCCAATAAAATAAGTGAGAAGCTGTATCTAAAATTTTTCGTGCAGCAGGGGTCATGTACGTTGCTTCCCTCATTATGTTTCACCCTTTGTTTTTGTAAGATTTCTTACATTTCTATACAACGTTTCGCCTTCCATTGTCTCATTTCTTTCTGACTGATGATCCATACTCCTATAAAACATAATAGCATTCCCATTATAGTGAAGAAACCAATTGTTTCGCCGAACATAAGAAAAGCCCAGATCATGGTGACGGGAGGTGTTAGATATAGAAGGCTGCTCACTCTCGTAACACTACCGAGAGTAAGGTTCAGCCAATAAAAGCCATACCCTCCTATGGAAGATAATACTGCCACCCACAGCACAGCAACCCAAAAATCGTACGATACGGGTGGGGCTGCCTGGTTAGAGACCAGCGCAATGACAGTAAAGAGCAAAGCACTAATAATGGTTTGAATCGGTAATGCATCCGAAAGGGGGGCAGAAAAATCGAATTTCTTCTCTAGTAATGTAGAAGTTACTAAACTAACCATTGCCATAACAGATAATGCATAAGCCCAAATGGGAACGTGAGCGGATGTTCCTAAATCATCATAAACGACAAGCAGCACACCTAATATTCCTATGAGTAACCCTATCCATTCTTTTATAGTGGTGTTCTGCTTCAGTACAGGTCCCGCAAGGGCTGCGACAACAATAGGCTGAAGGGTAGTAATCAAATTAGATGTGCCAGCAGAGACACCATTTTCTACAGATAAAAACACACCTAATAAATATCCCCCCTGTGCAAGAAGACCTATAAAGGATTGCCATAAAACAATGGTGATGGACATTCTTTTGCGTTGCTTCCAAAGCCACCAGACACTTAATATGGCAGCTGCAACAATAAATCTCCACATTAATACAGTAAGAGAACCTGCTTCAGCGGTGCCTAAACGGGCACCAATAAACCCAGAGCTCCACATGATGACGAATCCAACCGCAGCTAGTATATTGATTTGTTGATTTGTGAGCATAATCTACCTCCTGAAGTAAACCGACCAGTATAATTTATATAACCATACCGGTCGGTTTACTGTCAACAAAATTACTTTTGGTAGTTACCACCATAAAGGAATGCAGGGAGTAGGAATGGCTCATTGTATGGTTGAAATAAATAAAAGGGTTACTCTTTTACAAGTAACCCTTCATGTAGCAGTTAAGGACGCCCATCCTCTCCGCCCTGATATCCTTTTTTGGAGTTTCGATTTGCTGCACGAAGGCTTTTCTCTCTGCTCATTGTTTCGTCTGTGTACTCAATGCTTTTCATGCTCTCTGTTGGTGTCATGTTATTGGTTTCTGCTGCATCCTTCATGATTTTACGTTTGGTCACGATTACTCATTCCTTTTGGTTAGTTTTTGAACTTCTTGCATCATTAGCATATATAATTCTGGTTCATGAAAATCTTCGGCCTTCCAATGCTGTCGCATCCACAGGTACATTTCTGCAGTGGAGTTAAATACTTCTCCGCTAGTATCCTCTTTACGAATCATATATCTCCCGTTGTCATCGTCAATTGTCACTTCGCAGGGAAAGGCACCATCTCTACCATATAACTGAAATTCCATTATTCTTCATAACTCCTTATTGTATATGTCAAGCGCTGCTTTACTCTTAGTTTGTGCCAGGCTGATTTCCTTATTCTCCATGATTGGATTAGCGTTATTTCGGGAATTATAACTGTATATCCACAACTTAATAAAAGGAGGATATCCTAATGGGTAAATACACCATAAAAAGAGAATTCCATAATGAATTAGCAGAGGCTTTTAACGCAAACACCAGAATTAGTAAAGCGTTTAATAGTGAGTCCCCCCATGATGGTGGAGATGGGGAGGGAGAGCTTCTATCCAATTATTACATGAACAATAATACCGCAGCTGTTGATATTACCGACAACAGCCAGCCTCATTTGGAAGATGAGAGAAACAAGCACAAAGAATAAGTAGCAAGCATTTCATGCCCCTTTCATGAAATGCTTTTTTTTGATTTGGAGAGGTACCGCCTTTTATTCTTCCTCAATATAACTGTCTGCCTCCGAATAGGGAACGTCTCCTAAAATAGACATCATTCCTTCCTCATCTAGCTGTTCTTCATATTCATCATGCTGTTTATTTGGGAATACCTTCACTTCATTCCCGTATAAATCTACTCCCGAGAAGTTCTCGTAGTTCTCCACATAGCTGATGTTCTCTTCTGAATGGATATACGTATCACTGTAGTTTTGTATATCCTCCCCTGCAAAATCTGAAGGAGTATCAGAGGTACCATAGCGTGCCACACCTTGCCAGGAATCCTCTGCATCGTAAAAGGTAGTATCAGCCTGTTCATCTGTTCGTTGTCGCATGCCTGGTTGTAATATATCCTCTTCTACAGGTCGCTGTTCATGCTCCAGCTTATCACGGCTATGCTCTTTGCAGTATTTGGTAGTAGGAAGTGCCTCTAACCTTTCGTAAGCTATTTCCTTCCCACATTCCTCGCATGTTCCATAATCCCCGGAACTCATTCTGTACAAAGCTTTCACTACATCCTTTAATTCCTGTTCTGCATGCTCATTTAAAGCAATATCCTTTTCTCTTTCGTATAGGTCAGTTGCAGAATCTCCAGGATGATTATCGTAGTTAGATAATTCTCCAACTGTTTCCTGAAATGCTTCAGATTCTAAGTCAAAGTGGTCATTTTGTTGTAAGTGTGCCACTAATGATTCCTGTTGTTTATGAAGTATTTGTTGGAGCTTCTCTAATTGATTGGAAGTCAGCAATGCTCTTCCTCCTTCAAGTTTCATTTACAAGTTAGTATAAACATCCATGAAGAATTAATGCTTTGGATACCAATTATGAACTACTCCTATGTTGTACTAAGCCTCAAGGCTTATAGAGAAATATAGCTTAGGTACATTATGCCAAAACTCGAGTGACTGTAAGATAGAGGTAGGATAAAGGAAAGGAGGCGAACGACATGAAAGGTTTTCTATATTTGCTTGGAGCATTGGTTGCTATCACGCTGGTCCTTACCAATCTTGGCCCAATGATAATGCTTGGAGTTAGTGTTTGGTTACTGTATGTGGTCCTTAAACAGTATCGCAAATCAGATTCCTCCTCCCAAAAAATAATGTGGATCGTAGCAGGATTGCTGGTCCTTAGTATAGCGATTTCTAACCTATATGCCGTAATCGGAATTGCTGCTGCGTATGGGCTGTACGAATTGTATAAGAGCTGGAAGAAGCAGGACAAGGCAGCAGATGATAAAACGAGCGACCCTTTTGTGAATTTTGAGAAGCAATGGGCTGATTTACACAAATAATAAAGGAGAGATTACAATGGCTAACATATTTACAAGAATGATGGATTCCATCTCAGCAGATTTACATGAAATGATGGATGAGAAAGAACAAAAGAATCCAGTCGCTTCATTAAACCATTACTTACGACAAAGCGAGCAGGAAACAGAGAAGGTCAGGAAGTTAGTGGAAAGACAATATCGATTAAAAGAGGAGTTTTCCAAGGAATACTTACAGGCAAGGGATATGGCTGAAAAACGAAAATCTCAATTAGAGGTTGCCAACAAGGCAGGAGAAGCGCAGCTGTTGGAGTTTGCTAAACGCGAATTCGAGGAATATACAGCAAGAGCTGAACGAATGGAAGCTTCACGTAATGAGGCGGAGCAGCAACTAGCGGTTCTGGAACAGAAATATGAAGATATGAAGCATCGATTGAAGGATATGAAATTAAAACGGATGGAATTAATGGGAAGAGAAAATATTGCAAGTGCTCATTATCGTATGAACACCGTTATGAGTGAATCGGTGGACCAGCCCTATTCTCGTTTTGGAGAATTAGAAAATTATATTCAAAACATGGAGTATAAAGTAAATAGCTCGTACTACAAGAATACCTTTGATAGTAAAATTGCACAATTGGAAAAAGAGATGGAAAATCGGGAAAACGTTACAGCTCCATCCTAGAAATGTGATATTCTAAAACAGTAGTAATGGAAAGGCGCAGTATTCTGCGTCTTTTCTATATGGACAGCTTAGATTATAGATGGAAAGGAGACACCCATATGTTTTCAAAAATATCTACCAATACGATAAATTGGATTATTATCATAGGGGTGGCCCTTCTTGGGATAGAAATAGCCTTTTTTAATGGTGAGTTAATTTTTTCTTTATTGTTCGCTTCCATACTTGCCTACATTGGTAGAAGGTATTATTACAAAACATACGGCAAGGTACTGTTTTGGATCGGAATAATCATGCTGGCTATTACGGTAATGAATATGATTGCTGTACGATTTTTAATTATCGTAGGCTTTGCTTTGTTCCTGCAGCATCATTACAAATCTAAACAAGGTCCTGTCAAGTGGGATGTTTCCTTTGAGGAGGCGCATTCTGAAGCGGAAGCTTTGTTTCAGACAGAACCGTTAATTCCACAAAAGCTATTAGGCGATCACATTACTAGTGAGATAGGATATGAATGGCATGATATTACTATTCATGGGGGAGTCGGAGACCGTGTTCTAGATTTAAGCAACACGGTATTGCCAGAGGATTCATTTATTGCAATACGCCATTTTATCGGAAATATAGAAATATATGTGCCGTATGAAATAGAGATAAGTATTCATCATAGTTCTTTGTTTGGCAGGGCTAATATTCTCGGTCAGTATCATATGAACATAATGAACCAACAGCTTTCCTACCATACCGCCGACTATTACACGACGAAGCCACGAGTTAAAATCATGACTTCATTATTGTCAGGTGATATAGAGGTGAAGCGCATATGAATTATGTGATTCGGCAGATGATAACGGGCGTGGTATTTTCCATTCTTATCAGTGGTGTAGTACTAGGTATTAGTTTCTCTGTATTCCCAATCGAGAGCATTGCTGCCTTGTGGACCACAGAGGCTTTTGATATACCTTTCTTGATATTTATCACCTCCTTTGTTATAGGATGCGGCTTAGTGGGTGGGTTCTCTTACGGATGGTATTGGAAAAGGAGACTGCATTCCATTTCAAACCATTTGGATGATTTACTGAATGGTCACCCATTAAATGTGTCCGCTGAGGAGACGGTACCAGAATTTATAGAAATGGAACGACAGCTGCAAAAAGTGGAATCAAAATGGAAAAAGCAAGCCGAGGCTGCACAGCGACTAGCTACCGAACGTGCCAATGAACGGGAGCAAAGTCTACAAGAGGTCGTAGCTCAGGAACGCAATCGGCTGGCAAGAGAGCTGCATGATTCAGTTAGTCAGCAATTATTTGCAGCCTCTATGATGATGTCTGCTATTAATGATGCAAATCCTCCTAAGGACGTAACATTAAAAAAGCAAATGGCTATGGTAGAGGATATGATACAGCAATCACAGTTAGAGATGAGAGCCCTTTTACTTCATCTGCGTCCTGTTGCATTAAAAGGAAAATCTCTCCAGGAGGGGATGGAGGAATTATTACAGGAATTGACCCATAAGGTGCCTATGACCATTGATTGGAAAATAGAAGCAATCACATTAGATAAGGGAATAGAGGATCAATTATTCCGAATTTTGCAAGAAGCGGTCTCCAATACACTACGGCACGCCAAAGCAACTTCCTTACACACGATGCTAATTCAGCGGGATCAGTTTGTCATTTTACGAATTACGGATGATGGAGTTGGTTTTCATGTGGAAGAGCAGAAAACAAGCTCCTATGGCATGCAGAATATGCAAGAGCGTTCTATGGAGATTGGTGGCACATTGAAGGTAATAAGCGTCCCTAATCAAGGAACACGGTTAGAAGTAAAGGTCCCATATGTAAATAGGGAGGAGATGGATGATGATTAACGTTCTCTTTGCAGATGATCATGAAATGGTTAGGATTGGAGTGACAGCTTATTTGTCCTCTCAATTAGATATTGATGTGGTTGCAGAAGCGGATGATGGGGGAGATGCTGTGCAAAAAGCATTGGAGCACCGTCCCGACATCATTTTAATGGATCTTGTCATGAAAGACATGGATGGTATTGAGGCGACAAAGCAAATTATAAAGCAATGGCCAGAAGCGAAAATTATCATTGTAACGAGCTTTCTGGATGATGAAAAGGTTTATCCTGCTTTAGAAGCAGGTGCTACCAGCTATATGCTGAAAACATCTAAAGCAAATGAAATTGCAGAAGCCATTCGCGCAACCTTTGCTGGTCAATCCATTTTAGAGCCCGAAGTGACAGGGAAAATTATGAATAAAATGCGTCAAAAACCAATTGAAGAGCTTCATGAGCAGCTTACGGAGCGGGAGAAGGAAATTCTTTTATTGATGTCAGAGGGGAAGACAAACCAAGAAATAGCAGACGAATTATATATCGCTATGAAAACAGTTAAAGTGCACGTTAGTAACATACTTGGAAAGCTGCAAGTACAGGACAGAACGCAAGCGGTTATTTATGCGTTTAAGCACGATCTCATCGATACGTAACTTGTTTTTTATTGTTGGTTTTATGAAAAACAAGTATAATAAATGGCTAGCCCCTCTAATTACAATAGGTGGGCTCTTGCATACATATGGTCAAATTAAAAAAACTTCCACATGAAACATTATTTCCTGTAACATAAAAGGGAGCAATCGTTCATTAATTAATGGATAAGAGATTTTTTTAAAAAAGGGTGAAAGCTATGACAATAAAGAAAAAAGTAGGTATTATTTTTGGGGGTAAATCATCAGAGCATGAGGTTTCACTTCAATCAGCCAAAAATATTGTAGAAGCTATTGATAAAGATAAGTATGAAGTTACCCTAATAGGAATTGACAAAGATGGCTCGTGGCACATTAACGATGAATCTCAATACTTATTACATGCAGAGGATCCAAAGCTTATTTCATTGAATAAAACCAATGAAGGCGTAGCTATTGTTCCAGGTCAGTCCCAAAACCAAGTACTAAACATGAGTACCAAAGCTAGTTTAGATCAGTTGGATGTAGTCTTTCCAATTCTGCACGGCACACTTGGCGAAGATGGTAGCATTCAAGGAATGCTGCGGATTGCTAACATACCTTACGTGGGCACAAATGTGCTTGGTTCTGCCGTTTGTATGGATAAAGACTTGACGAAACGTCTTCTCCGTGATGCTGGTATTGGAGTAGCGAAATGGCATACGTATAAAAAGCATCAAAAAGAACACATTTCATATGCTGAAGTAGAGCAGGATCTCGGCCTGCCATTCTTCGTAAAACCAGCTAACCAGGGATCTTCTGTCGGTGTCAGTAAAGTTAGAAATGAAGAAGAGTTTCAAACAGCTATGGATGAAGCATTTCTGTATGATACAAAGGTGATTATCGAAGAAGGAATAGAAGGGCGAGAGATAGAATGCTCTGTACTAGGAAATGCAGAACCAGAAGCTTCGGTACCTGGGGAAATTCTCCCGCAAGGAGACTTCTATTCATATGAAACGAAATATATCGATGAAAGCGGCGCAAGATTAGAAATTCCTGCGTCTCTAGATCAAGACACCGAAGCACGAATTCGCCAGACGGCAATCGAATCATTTCAAGTACTGGAATGTGAAGGCTTGTCCCGAGTGGATGTTTTCCTTAAAGATAATGGCGAAATCATTGTGAATGAAATTAACACACTTCCTGGCTTTACTAAGATTAGTATGTATCCAAAGCTATGGGAAGCAAGCGGTATATCGTATCCTAACCTAATTGACAGATTAATCGAATTGGCATTAGAACGACACGAGCGTGATACATCATTAAAAAGCTCAAGAGAATAAATAGGATAAAGCACTAGAGGAGAGCCACCAACACGGTGGTTCTCTTTTTTTGTGGATTAGCCGATGCTAAGTTGATCCATTTGAACATTTATGGGCGGATATCAAAATATATGGGCGAATTTTAAAATATATGGGCGGATATCAAAAAATATGAGCGAATTTCGAAATTTATGGGCGAATATCAATATTTATGAGCGCACTACCTTGTTGGGCTGCAGGAAAGAGAGCGTTTATTAGAGCATACCTTCCTCCCATCGCCACTTCCATTCTTTCACAAAAGGGGCACGATACTTCATTATCGCCAACAAGCAGTCAAAGGCTTAAAGGAATCCCGGATAATAAATTTGAATATTATGAATTTAAGAAAAGCACTTAACAAACGAATGCGGAAGGGATATACTTAGTTCCACATTAGAAAAACGTTCGTACACGTGAGGAGGACAAACATGAAAATAGGTTTACTACCAAGGCTCATAATCGCCATCATACTAGGAATTGTAGCAGGTTTACTACTCCCTCAGTGGTGGATACAACTTTTTGCCACATTTAGTGGAATGTTAGGGAATTTCTTATCGTTTATTGTTCCGCTAATTATTATTGCCTTCATAGCACCTGGAATTGGCGAGTTAGGTAAGGGAGCTGGTAAGCTAGTAGGGTTAACGACCACGTTAGCCTATGCTTCATCTGTATTTGCTGGTTTATTGGCATTTGCTACTGGCAATTACTTGTTTCCTAAAATACTGGAAGGCGGCAGTATGAATGGAAACTTCGAAAATCCGGAAGAATTTTTACAAAGTCCTTTATTTCAAGTAGATATGCCTCCTGTTATGGGAGTGATGACGGCACTTATTTTATCCTTTATTCTGGGACTAGGTCTTGCAGCTGTGCAAGGTGATACGCTTCAACGGGGCCTTGAGGATTTCAGAGCAATTATTGAGAAGGTCATTCAATACGTTATCATCCCTTTATTACCCGTTCATATCTTTGGTGTTTTTGCCAATATGACATATGGTGGTCAAGTAGCTACCATTATGGCAACATTCATTAAAGTATTTGCCCTTATTATTGTATTGCACCTAGTGATGCTCACCCTTCAATATAGTGCTGCTGCTTTTGCATCAAAGCGGAATGTTATTAGCTTGTTGAAGACGATGGTGCCAGCTTACTTTACAGCTCTTGGTACTCAGTCATCTACTTCTACTATTCCGGTGACCTTGGACCAGACAAAGAAAAATAAGGTCCGGGATAAAGTAGCTGAATTTGTTGTTCCTCTATGTGCGAATATTCATCTGTCTGGGAGCACGATAACAATAGTCAGTTGTGCGATGGCTGTTATGTTCGTCAATGGCATGGCAATGGAACCAACAACGATTATTCAATTTATTCTTGCACTTGGCCTTACCATGATAGCCGCCCCAGGTGTCCCTGGCGGAGCTGTTATAGCTGCTCTCGGTTTGTTACAGTCTATATTAGGCTTCAGCGAAACAATGACAACGCTAATGATCGCTCTTTACCTGGCTCAGGATAGCTTTGGTACAGCAACTAACGTCACAGGAGACGGGGCTATCTCTGTACTAGTTGATGCTATTTTTGGTGAGAAAATGGAGACAGAAGCTGAGCAGCAAGAGCACGTTTCCGCATAATTACAGACTGCAAGGCGTTTTTTATCTAGGCTCTGTTCAAGAAAGGCGAATGTTTGCGTCAAATTACTTGAACAATGCCATGACATAATAAACTGGGAATTTACCTTTCCATCTGCAGCCTATTATCTCCAAATTTCTCATGGAAATGATAAGCCTGTTCCTCTTCAAAGAGACGATTATAAAACACAGCATGACTATATCCATCGTATAGCGTGAAAAGATAAATAGATGGAAAGAAAAGCAGCCATTGTGGGTTAATAAGAGGCTGTATTTCGGTAAATTGCCCAGTCATCGTTAATAGGACTACTAGTGGTAATTTAGTAAAGTAGCTAATGGTTATCATCCATCCGAGTAACGTAATACCGCTAATGATTTTATTGTTACAAAGATGATATAATCCTGGAAAAATTCCATTCCAAACAAAAGCCATTCTAGGATTTCTTATATTCAGGGTATTCATGCCCCACGTATCGATTGCCCCAAAAGCCGTTTCTTTTATCGATTGCTTCTCTTCGATGAGAGAAGACTTGTTCGTATCGATGCAAATACGGTATGAATCCCATATAGCAAATACAAAGAATGAGGAATATAAGATGAGCCAGTTATAGTTAACAACCTCATGAACTGCTTGAAATTGTCCTGTCATGGAAAAAAATATAGCCGTATTTAAGTGGGAAAGAGTGTTCAATACAATCTCTCCACTCACTAGTAATAACCCTTTTAGGTAATGTCCAAGATGGATATGCCCCATACCAGGTAACGCTGCAGACCACCATGCCACAATAATCGGTCTGCGCTTTTTAATATAATTAACATCAAATGCTCCTACTTTGATTTTTGGTCTTCTTGGCTTAAAGAATTGCACCTTCTGGATATTTTTTACCATTTTTTCACCTCGAATGACTAGTTTCCCCATAATTTAGATAAACTAGTTATTGGTGTTATTTGTAAAAAGAGGTGTTCTTATGCACGTATTTGCTGCTTTTGAAAGTAATGAATATGTAGAGATGGCAATTGGAGAAATAGTGGAGCATAAATTTCCAGAAGACAGAATCGTATTTGTAGAAATGAACAACGAAGAGCGGGGCAGGGTATTACTTGACAGCATAAATTATTCTGATGGTATGAGCTTCTCTGATACTACTGCTGCTCTTGCAACGATAGGTATGTTACTTGGTGTCATATACGGCTCTGTTCTCTATATTGGACCAGTGTTCATTGGTTTGCTCGGCTTGATTCTAGGTGGGGTAATAGGCTACATAATAGACAGAAGGAAAGAGAAAAACAAAATGGAAAAAAGGAAGAAAGAGATCAATATTAGAATGCTCTTTGTCATTCAGTGTAAAACCTATCAAGAAGTGCAGCTCATTCAGGATATCTGTCGTAAATATTTTGTATCCTATTTAGGTGTGCATGATACAAGCCAATCACAAGTATAGTCTCCTTCCTTGACCATACAGTTTACCTTGTGCATGTTATAATATGATACACCGTTTAGAAATAAGGTGTATTAACGAGGTATTTCGGTCAGTATGAACAAGGGAGAGTGAGTGCTTGGAACCATTTATTCATAATCATCATTTTAACTACATTCAGCAACAAATTTATATATTACAATACTCTGTGAAAAGCGTTCATGATAAGGAAATTTTGAGCGCTATCCGTTATGAGGCAGAGCGTAAAATTACATCCATCTTCACTTCATTGACAGAAGAACAGAAGCGTTTAGTTACCTCCTTTAGTGATCTTCATCAAGAGCATGAATTCTATGGGTATCTAGAATCGCTGCTTCCCTATAGAGTTATGTTTCCATATATGACGGAAGTAGAAGTGAAGAATTTGTTTCCGAACAAGAAAATGGATGTCCCCGCCTTATCCTACATTAATTTTAAAGCCATTTCTTATTTAGGATGGAATGATCATCAGCTCCAGAAGAAATATATCATATATCCTTTTAAAGGAAGAATAAGAGCGATTGAAGCTCATATTACTTCTATCCAACAAAAGAATGTATGTGCATTATGTAATCAATTTACGAAGGTTGGATTAGTGACGGCCCAAACAGAAAATAGCAGCGGTGCTTACTATAAAGCAGTAGGCAATTACATCTGTATGGATAGCTATGAATGTAATAGGAATATAACAAATATTGCTAACGTGGATACATTTGTAGAGAGGATAGTGACCGGAGAGTAGTAGGGGGGTAGATAATACTCTATGTATTGGACAAGGGTGATGCGAATACCGGATACGCACCACCCTCTTTTTTGCATTCTCATTTATTTTACTTCAAATCTTTTATAAGTTGCCGCGGTAGTGATCACTGCTTATTGTAAAAACCTTAAATAACGAAAGCCCTACCTCTCTTCCGTCCTTGCGACTCCTAGGTCGCGCCAGCATAATTAAGGTGCATGCTGAAGCTTTCACAGTTTGCCATGTGATTTTACCGTAAATGTAATGGGAATATGCTTGTTTAAGCATTTATTTACTCAATAAGTTGCTTACAAATATATAATTATACATATAGTTCTATGAACTGTAAAGGGTTTTCTCTAAAAAAGTTATTCCACTTTTGTATCTCCTATCTTACCCTTTAGCTATAACAAGGTAGAAACTCTCTTTTTTTATCTTTTCCATAATAATTACCAACAACTTAAGTCTCTAACAAGCCGGAAATCACAAAGAGGTTACACTTTATATAATATTATGTTGTTAAAATTTTTTTCGTTTTAATTATGGAAGATTTTCCACTTAGTGAGGCGGGTATATTTTTTACAAATAGAATAAACTAATGTCTAGGAAGCTAGAAAGAAAGGAGGGGCGAATATGGCTGAAAAGTGGATGAAAATGAATTCGCGTTTTGAAAAAGAAAAGCAGGAATATGAAGAACATATTCGTTTTAAAGATCACTATGCAGAAGATAATGATAAACTAAGTGACCTAGAATTACTTTCCATATATTATAGTAATAATGCGACCATCCCATTAGATATAAGTAAGTTTCATGATAAACGGTAAATCAGCTGAAGGCCGACCATCCATTGATGATGGTCGGCCGTTTTTATGGTTATTTGCGACTCAATAAGTTTTTGAAACGTGTATATGGACATTTGGAGAGAGCTGAATCATCATCTCGTAAAAAATATTGCTTCCACTCATAATTATCTTCCTGTCCATACCATTTCAAAGAAGGGTGGCCAGGCATACCATCGTATTGGAATAATCGTTCTCGTATAGCTTTTTTCATTTTTCGTCCAAAGGGTGTGGAATCATTTATTTCCTCAAACACCCATCTTGGCTGAAAAGCGATGAGAAAATGAGTAAAGTGCCGACTTTTTCTAATCGTATGGGCGGGGGTGGCACAAAATGCGAAATAAGGCTCACCATGAAAACAAAATTCCCACTGGTGGTCGTGGGGATCTTTTGGTATATCCTCAGGCCATTCTTTTTCATCGTAGCGACTTATGCCGTTCAACACATTCCAGAATAGACGCTCATATTGCTCCACATCATAACCCTCTATCATATCAACAGGGGTTTCGAACAAGAAGGCGATAGAGGCATATTTTCCAGTGTCACGTGAGCATTCTGTATATTCCTTAAGTAGTGCAGCACATGATTTATAGGAGGCCTCTTCTCTCGGATCTCCAATAAATCCATAGCGTAAATGATCCATAAGGAAACCCTGACGCCCAGGAACGCATGGATACGTATTGTCCTTATCGGCGATCATGTTCTTAAATGCAGTAAATGCTTCGTGCTGCCAAGGTGTAAACTGGGACGGGTTTTCTTCGATCATGCTCTTAGATAAAAGGTGTGTCATTTATAATCCTCCTCACATGGTTAACATAAGCAGAGGAGAAAATTAGGTGACTGTCCTTATTAGAAAAAGAGCATTTTTACAGCCTGATAGCCGAAATATAAGCCGAACCCAACTAATACTATCCCGGCTGCAATGGATATAAAAGTAAGGAGGTTGTGATTCCCTACCTTTCTGAAGGTGCTAGCTACAAAGGCCATAGTCGCATCCCACGCTAGAATACCGATGAAGATTCCTGAACTATATACCAGCAACGTGATGCCATCATTCGTTTCCATCGTGTTAGCCAGAATGGACCCGTATATACCTAGCCAAAATAAGATGTTAAGTGGATTGGATAAAGCCATAAAAAAACCTGTAAGGAAGGAGCGTTTGCCTGATTGTTTCGCCCTAGTATTCTCCATGACGGATTGCTTAGCATGCACGATGCTTTCTATCCCAGTATAAATAAGTACAAATGTACCAAATAACCATAAGAACGCTTTGACGATAGGTATAGAAACAAACTGGGCAATTCCAAAATAGATAAAGAGCATGAATAACATATCTGCAGCCATAGCACCGATCCCAACGAGCCAGGCACTCAAGAAGCCAAATTTGATTCCTTTGTCGAGCTGCGCTGCATTAATAGGACCAATCGGAGCTGACAATGATAATCCTAACAGTATGTAGCTGACAAAACTATTCACGAATAAAGCACACCTCCTAATACATATATGTTTTTATTCTATGTAACAGTAGAAGCTTGTACTACACCAAAGCTCTTCTCGTGTGAAGAAGAGCTTCAGCATGTAGAAAGTTATTTTTATTGAACGTTAATGTCTAATCTGCACTCAACCGTTTACAAACAGAAAAAAAACAGGTTTTTGAATAGCTTATCAGCCCTGTTAATATTTAGGAGCAGCAAAAGTCTTATTGACAGCGTATAGTTCTCTCATCAGGGGAGTGAGACATGTTTAACCACGATGTAATGGAAGAGTCATACAACGAATACCGCCTCCTCCTTTTTCGAGCTCAGTTACGTCTATCGAAATAATGTTCTTCTTTTGCAAAGAAGGATGCTCCTTCAAACTATTCTTATTGCATTGCTTGCTCACAAGAAGCGTTTCAGGGTTTACGTTGAGGAAGTTAATATCTGGAATGGTTTTATAAGACTGTAGCCAGTGTATATCAAATCCATGTCGAAATAGAAATGCATCCACCATACTAAAGCTTGAGGAGCTTTCTGTTATGACTTGAACTGGAAAGTATTTTAAGAATTGCTTCGCAACCACAACATCAGAGCCTGCAACGTTGCAATTCATATCTAAATGGAGAGTGCTAGCGCTTCGTGGCAGGTCAATAATTCCAATTTCGGAAAACCCGGCCTGGAATATGGCTTCTTTTACCCTCTCCAGACTCGAGATACTTGTTCTCATCCCTACGTTGATAAAAATAGCATCTTTATTCAGAATAAGAAGATCACCAAATTCTAAGGCTTTAATATCATTATTTTCATTTATCTGAAAAGCATCTGGTAGCCAATGAGACAATAATAAATGAAATTGAACATATTCAGGCTTTCTCATCGAGGTCCCAGCTTCTCCTGGCAAAACAGACTCCCCAAACACACATGCTAAATCTCTAACAAAGACACGGTTAATCAACTGCTTACTTAGATGCAGGTCTTTGTCTGACAGAAATTCATCGTACATGATGGTTCGAACGCCTTCTTGTTGAAGAGCTCCTACTAAATTCTCATGACACTCTCTTGCCTTGGATTGATCAACTGGACCATTCCACTGTACTTGAGTAGCAATCTTCATGTCCGTCACATCTAGATCGGAAGGAGGGCAAAGAACGACTGAATGCAATGGTTCATGTTCAGAAAAGCAGCTTGCGTGTATTGAATCCAACACCTATCAGCTCCTTTGAAAATAATAATGTATAGATTTAGATTCCCCGCAATTTAGTAAGATGATACAAAAGCATCCAATTACTAAAAATTTTTTCCAATCAGCTGAACCAATTGTTTGAATAAGCAATTTATTTAGATTATTATGATTAATGGAAAGTGTAAGTGGAAAATGTATCTATAGAGTCTCGAAACTTAAGAGGAGGTAGAACAATGGAATCAACTGAAACACAACAAAACCAAACAGTAATGCCGCGCATCAATGATCAAGCACCACAGTTTACTGCTGCGACAAGTCAGGGAAATATTAGTCTTGAGGATTATAAAGGTAAATGGGTAGTCTTGTTTTCCCATCCATCAGACTTTACACCAGTATGTACGACAGAATTTGTTGGTTTCCAAGAAATCTATCCAGAGCTTAAAGAACTCAATACAGAACTGCTTGGACTAAGCGTAGATAGTGTAAACTCCCACATTGCTTGGATTCGAAGCATTGAAGAGAACTTTAATACTACAATTGAATTTCCAGTAATTGCAGATTTAGATAAGCAAGTAGCCATGAAATACGGAATGATAATGCCTGGAGAAAGTCAGGTGGAAACGAGTCGTGCCGTATTTGTTATTGACGACAAACAAAAAATTCGTTCTATCATCTATTACCCATTAACAACAGGAAGAAATATGCAGGAAATTCTTCGACTAGTTAAAGCGTTGCAAACAACAGATAAGCACAGCGTTTCTACTCCAGCTAACTGGACGGAAGGAGACAAAGCAGTGGTAGCTCCTCCGAAAACACAAGAAGCAGCGGCAAAGCGTGCACAAGAAGAGGGTATTGAATATATCGATTGGTATATTTCCAAAAAAGATGTCTAAGAGAAAGGCTATCCCATTGCGGATAGCCTCAGCTTGTAGAGAAACCCCCTTGTTTCCTACAAGCTTTTTTCATGTATGCGGGCTGGCAAATACCACTCGCTTTCCGCGGACGAACGCCCGAGCCTCCTCGTTTGAAACCCACACTCGGGGGTCTCGGATCGCCCGTTTTTCCGCAGGAGTCTCCTGGTATTTGCCAGCCCTTCACCGAAAAAGACTCTCCTTCACCTAACACACCCTTGATAGGTGAAGGGCAATCTTTTTCATGTTCTGACAGGCAGCTGTCCGTAACGCCTGTTCGCGCACATTTTCTTTTCCGGGCAGGCGACAATAACGCAGCCCATGCAGTTCTTTTGAATCTGCGAAGCTACGCTCCACTTTCTCTTTTCTCATTCGATATATCCACTTACCTTCATTAGATAGACGGTTCAACCGAACCTGCTCTTTGGCTCCTTCCCACACATGACGTGTAACGGTTTTTTGGTGTTTTTGATTCTGGGTGCACTGCACGAGTAAAGGGCAATCCTTACATTTTTCTGGGTTTGATTTATAGTGTCGATACCCGTCACGGTCGGTCGTGCTGTAACTGAGCACTTCTCCTTGAGGACAGACATAATAATCCATTTCCTCATCATATTGATACTTCCATTTTGGAAGATGGCCTTTCTTCGATTAATACCTCCTGTGAGCAATGACAGCGAATATATCTCTTTCTTTGATCAAGCCATGACAGATCGGGTTCGTCAGATAACCCGCATCTAAACCAACTGCCTCTACCTCAAACCCAAATCGTTTCACCTGTCGATCCAACCGTTGAAGGTAGGGCTTCGAATCGTGCACATTTCCCGGAGTGACATGAACATCTGTAATGATATTATGTTTCAAATCCGTGGTACGATGGTCGAGGTAAAAGAAGCCCTCCGGCTTGTTTTCACGATAAAGATACTCACTTCATTGCGGATAGCCTTTTATTTGTTGTGAGGTGCAAATCAGGAAGGGCCGGTAATAAAATTGATATTGCATGCTCTGGGGTTCATTTACATGCTTAGTCGTATGTATTCATTTAGGTTGTTAGGAAAAAAGGAGAGGTGTTCTTATGAAACCTCTCCTTCCTAGTATTCAATTATGGTTATAATATGGTTTGTAAAGAGGGATCAAGAACGCCTTCTCCTCCATAAAGAGTAATGGAATGTATTTGCTCGATATACTCAAGCACCTCCTGTTGCACATGAGCCTGTTTGGTTAGCAGAAGGGGCATATTGTTTTCATATGCATATCTGCTTCCTGATAAGGCATCTGGAAAGCGCGTCCCATTTGCTATCCCTGCACTAGTTGCTTGAGGGTAGTACGATTTAGCAATCTCTAATGCGGTCAACGCTCGGTTACTGCCGGAAATTCGTTCTACGTTTTCTATTCCAAGGCTGTGAAGCTGTGACTCAGCATTAGAAGGGACGGCATTAGGTCCACCAATTATTGTAATGGAGGATATGGATGGATTATTCGTTATATATGTTTGTAATTCAGGGCTTAATGCCTTGCTTGATGTGTTTAACAGGATTGGTTTTTGCACCTTTGTTGCATAAGGTACGATACTTAGCGCATCGGCGAAATCATTCCCATCCACTAAAAATATACCGTTTGGTTTGGTGGTAACCGTCTCTGCAATATTAATTGCTGTTTGGACGCGGTTTTTTCCAGCGATACGATTGATAGGGTAATGTAACGATTGGAATTGTTTGTAGATATTATCTGATACCGCACCTTCTCCTCCTAATACCTTTATTTCTCCTGAGGGTTTAAGAAGCCTTTGTGCTTCCTTCAATTGAGAATGAATGATAGCTTGCTTATCGTTTATTAACATAATTACCCCGTTCAGCGTGTTATTTAATACGCCGCCAGCTAAGGCATCAGGGTAGTTATTCCCGTCAGTGAGAATGATTGAATCTAACGTATGATCTGGGATTTTATGAGTGAATGCTTGGGAGGTTTCGTAACGATTGCCTCCAGCGATTCTGCTGAAGGAAGTTCCATTTGTAACCTCATAGTCAATCATATTTTCTTGGTCATAGCCTGCCGCATTTATATTTCCTGCATGGTCTACAAGCTTTATTGCGCTTAACGTCCAAGTGCCAGCTGCAGTGTTGTCATTAATTGTAATGTGAGCATTGAACTTTCCTTTATTGTCGGTTACTTTCTTCACTATGCTACGATCACTCATAGAATTCTCGATGGTCAGTTGGACATAATCCACCCCTGATTCTCCATCATGTGAATGAATGGAAATGGTTACATCTTCACCTGGCTTTACTTTCTTTTTGTTAATTTCTACTTTCTGTAGCTTCGGAGCAGTTGTATCTTGATTCATTGGGATGGATGGCTTTTTCTCCCACGCATCGTAATCATGTAATGTAATGCCTTTAAATCCTTTTAAATCACTGGAGGCATAATAGCTTCTTACAATTGCCATTTCTTTTTCTAGCTGAAGAGTAGAGCGATTATGAAAGCTTACATAATCAAGGTCATTTGGCATTAGCTCTAGTCCCACTTCTATTTTAGGGGAATTTGCGTATTCTATTTCACTCCTAGTTAAGGGGATTATACTGTTAGGTCCCAATGCGCTGTTTCGATAAGCCATTAACGTCACATAGTCCTGTTTATCTATCATTTCCTCATAGAAATGATTATAGTAATCTGTAACAGCTTCTTGATCGGTCCAAAAGGGTAAAGCACTCCCAACTATTAGTCCGTTCTCTTTTGCAAAATTAATGTACTTGCTCGCCGAATAGGACCATTGCTTTAATACATCCTGACGATCCTCATCCCAATTAGGCAATACATAAGGTTCTACATCAAAATGAACGCCAATGAAGGCGGCATTCTTTGCTACGCTATCATTATATGCAAGTACTTTCTTTACTCTTGCTATAGCATCATCACTATATGTTTTTAATCCCCAGAGCGGGTCTCCCATTAATGCATGTACATGTATGCCTTCGGTATTTGCTGCCTGGATAAACCTTGCATAATGATTGTTACTTATTCCAGGATTAAAGTGTAAGTAGACGTTGTTAACCTGCTGCATACTAAGCTTCTCCATAGTTTGTCTTGTATTTTCAGTTACTTCTCTGCTATTCCAAATCCACACATTTTTTTGAGCGTGATACTCGTGTAAGGCATCCTGTACTGCTTTAGAATATGTAGAATAGGTCTTGGTTTTAGCTGTTGTAGATAATGAGGAAAAAGAATTAGCATTCACTTTTTCCTTAAAGAAAGCCTGACCTTGTGCTTCTGTAAGTGTAATGGATACTTCATCTGCATTCTGCTGTTGCAGACCAAGCTCTTCTCTAACCTGGAAACCATGTATCATTAAATGCTTTTTTACTAACTCTCTTAATTTACTGTTCCCGCCTGTAATATAGGTTAAAGGCTTTGTCCCGCTCTTCCCTTTTATAGATAGTATAGTTTCAGGAGGAACCATAGCTTCCTTAATAGATAGGCCTTCCTTGCTAACACTACTATTCTCCTGATTCATTTTATAGTGATTATATATTTCTCCCCCTATGGACTCAGCAAGTTGTGTTGTAAATGGTAGGAAATCGCTTTGGATCTTTCCATCCACTAAGGTGGAGTTATTATAATTAGTATATAAAAAGGTGTGACATGTCTCTCTGCAAATCACCTCTTGCTTTGTTTTTTCTTCAGTCTCTCCAAACACAGTGCCACTGTTACTAATCGAAAGGAATAATAAACAAATGAAAACAAGAATGTTATGTCTTAACAACTTATGTGTCTCCTTTATTTGGTTTTGAACTACTCTTTTACATTAGGTTGTTTCCGTCTAAAGCAGGTAAAATATTTCTATTATATAGTAGTAGGGTTGCATGCGAAAAGTGGGATGATAGCTGAGGTAAATGGGTGTACATTTAAGTGATGAAATCTTTATTTCTACGAAAATAACACGAATGAATAAGCTCTGTATTTATTGTCGGCATATTCTAGGTATATATAAATAGATGCTTCAGAAAAAGATGATAAAAAATTACTATGGTTTGGATTTACTCATTAGAAAAGAGTGTACTCTTCTACGTGAGCTTTGGGGTAGGTAATGATGGGGGGTATGAGAGCTATGTCCACCCCATATGCCCTTCCCGTTTATATGACTCTGTATTAGTGGAGTTAACAGAGGGGGGATCAGTGCCTGAGTTGGGGTAGCTGATAAGAATGGAAAAAAGACGGCAATTCAAATTGTCGCCTGGTAGATAGGTAGGTAATACGACTTACTACTCAATACATGGATAGATAAGAGGGTGCCCCCCCTTCATGAAGGGGGCACCCTCTTTATAAATACTACGATTGCTGTTTTTGGTTATTAATTTTGGATGTAACGTTCAAAAACAGATCCGAAGTCCTTTTGTGTGTATTTCTCCCTGCTTTCAGCTAGCCAGTTAAAGGCGTGCTGGTTAATTTGCTTAAATTCATCCGATAGTTTCATTTCAGTGCCATGAGCATGGTTTTGATTGAGGGCATTAGATGCGTAGTCCAAGCTCTGCTTGGTGAAGTCCATATATGCTTCATTGGTGTCGTGGATTTCTTGAATTTTCAGCATGGTTTTATACAAATCCTTTAATTCTTCAAGGTTTTTCTTATGAACATCGATAGAAAAGTGCTGATTACCCATGGTGAATTTAATTTCTACGTCCAGATCTACTGTGCCGGCTGTTTCTAGTGCAACATTTCTAATCGAATGACTATAATAATCATAACGGTGAAGGGTACGCTTTTTACTTGTAGCGCTTGTGCCGTCTAGGTGGATTAACGCTTTGTTTGTGAAGCAGTATTCGTCTGATTGAGACATGATTAAGAAGTAAATCGTTTCTCCATCCTCATGCATAACATAATCGTCTGCATCAACTTTGTCGAAATCTTCTCGTTTAACTACCTTACCAACATCACTTAGTCCTAGTGCGTCAGAAGCTACTTTTTTAAACATTGTATCCATCCCTTTCTTATCCATTTCGCTCCCATTATAGCACAGCCAAAATTCGCCGAACCACAGAGATGCTGTTTTGTCATTAGACCGTAACAGAAATTTACAGACTGATTATGACGTTGGTCTCAAATAGTAGTTTAGAGTAGTCTATACCGGTTCTTGTATTCGTGTTAGACTTCAATAAAGAATTGAAATCGTTATCAGGATTGGAGGGGATGTTCCGTGGAGTTAACCATCGATCATTATGAAAATGAATTGTTTCAAACCTTTTTTGAAAGTGGAAGCTTTTGCATTGTTGTAGTGGATGAGAAGGGTGTTATTTCCTATATTAACGACAGTTACTGCCGCTTTCTAAAAATTAATAAGCACGAGGCGATAGGTACCCATGTAACAAAAGTAATTGAAAATACGAGAATGCATCTAGTGGTGGAAAGCGGAGAAGAGGAAATGGCGGATTTGCAATACATAAGAGGTAATTACATGATTGCTAACCGGATTCCGCTCGTTGCAGATGGGGTCGTAATCGGTGCTTTCGGTATGGTATTATTCCGTGATACAGAAGAATGGCTTAAAATGAATAGTCATATCAGGGAGTTATTGCTTGAGCTGAAAGCGTATCGATTTCAGCATAATAATCAGGGTCCAAGCTACTCTCTCCATCATATTATTAGCCAATCCTCCCAGCTGACTAAGTTAAAAGATAAGATTAAGAAAATAGCTCCAAGTGATGTGTCTGTGCTGTTAAGAGGAGAAAGCGGGACAGGTAAGGAGTTGTTTGCCCATAGTGTTCATCATCTTAGTGAACGAAGTAATCAGCCGTTTGTAAAAGTAAATTGTGCAGCGATACCAGAGCATTTATTAGAATCAGAATTATTTGGCTATCAGGATGGAGCATTCACAGGAGCGAAGAAAGGTGGCAAAGCAGGTAAATTTCAGCTTGCAGACAAAGGCACCATATTTTTAGATGAAATTGGTGATATGCCGTTAAGCGCACAAGTGAAAATATTACGAGTCCTGCAAGAAGGAGAGGTGGAGGCTGTTGGAGCGGTCCACCCTCAAAAGGTAGATGTAAGAGTAATTGCTTCAACTCACCAGCCATTGGAGGCATTGATTGATAGTCAACAATTTCGTGAGGATTTATACTATCGTATTAATGTAATGGAATGTTATGTGCCGCCGCTTCGGGAACGTTCTAGTGACATTCCACTGTTAGCTCATACTTTTCTGCAAAAGGTATCTGAACGTATCGGAAAAAGGGTGGCAGGATTTGAAGAAGATGTATTGCAGGCGTTCACCTTGTACGGCTGGCCTGGAAACGTAAGAGAGCTTGAAAATGCAGTTGAATCAGCTGTACATTTAACGAATAATGAATGGATACAACTAGAAGACATCCCATCCTCCGTTTGGAAAAAAAGGGAAAATACGTTGAAACAGGTAGATTTGAAAGCTCAGCTGGAAGAGGCGGAAAGGACGGCTATCAAAGATGCTTTGCAGCGTGCCAAGGGGGATAAGAAGGAGGCTTCCCGATTATTGGGAATTGGCAAGTCTAGCCTTTATGAAAAAGCGAAAAAGTACCACTTATAAAATTCCATATATTCAGAAAGTCGTTCCGTGTTTTCGGAATGGCTTTTTTTATTAGTACTGTTGGTTTTTGGTGTGTGGCAGGTAATGTTTTTCTGGAAAATTGGAACAAAGAGTGATGTGGAAGTAAGAGGTGCACCACAATGAAGGCGTTTTCAATTTTGGCACAATTTTTGCATATTTGTGAGCTGAAAGGAGTGATTGTAGATGAAAACACTATATACATCATTTGAAGAAGCTGTAGCGAACATAGAGGATCATTCCACAATTATGGTTGGTGGATTCGGTCTAGTAGGAATTCCTGAAAATTTGATATTAGCATTGGTGGAATCTAATGCCAAGCATTTAACGGTTATCTCCAATAATTGCGGTGTAGATGATTGGGGATTGGGATTACTGCTCCATAATAAGCAAATTGATAAGATGATAGGTTCCTATGTTGGTGAAAACAAGGAATTCGAACGGCAGGTAATTGAAGGTGAATTAGAGGTAGAGCTGGTTCCACAAGGGACGCTTGCAGAGCGGATTAGAGCTGGTGGAGCAGGCATACCGGCTTTTTATACACCAGCAGGAGTAGGAACACCGATAGCTGAAGGTGGCGAAGTACGACTATTTGATGGGAAAGAATATTTATTGCAAAAGGCTCTAACAGCAGACGTTAGTCTCGTTCGGGCAGCAAAGGGTGACCATTACGGTAATTTAATGTATAACAAAACGGCAAGGAACTTCAATCCGATGATGGCGGCTGCAGGTGAAGTGACCATAGCGGAGGTAGAAGAGCTAGTGGAACCAGGTCAATTGGATGCTGAACATATTCATACACCAGGTATTTATGTGCAAGGCTTGATAGAAGGAAAGCAGGAGAAACGAATTGAACGGCTAACAGTAGCAGAAAAAGCGTAAAAAGGAGTGTTAATTATGGCAGTCAAACTAGAGAAAGCAGCAGTGAGAGAACTTATTGCGAGAAGAGCCGAACGAGAAATTGAAAGCGGTTACTATGTTAATTTGGGTATTGGTATGCCGACTATGGTAGCCAATTATATCCAACCACACAAGCAGGTTGTTCTTCAATCAGAGAATGGACTAATCGGTATAGGACGTTCCCCCTATGAAGATGAGGTGGATCCGGATTTAATCAATGCAGGGAAAGAAACGGTAACAGCATCTACAGGCGCCTCCTATTGTGATAGTGCGGAATCGTTTGGAATGATCAGAGGAGCCCATTTAGATCTCGCTATATTGGGCGGTATGGAGGTTTCAGCGGCAGGTGACCTAGCAAACTGGATGATTCCCGGTAAGATGATTAAAGGTATGGGAGGTGCTATGGACATTGTTCATGGTGCTCGCAAAATTGTCATTATAATGGATCATGTCAATAAACATGGAGAGCCAAAAATTTTAAAAGAGTGCCGTTTACCTTTAACAGGTAAAGGTGTTGTTAACAGAATTATTACGGATAGAGCTGTATTGGATGTAACCGAAAAGGGGTTAGTGCTAGTAGAGGTAGTTGAAGGATGGACAGTGGATGAAATTATTGCTTCAACGGAAGCGGAGATTATTGTGAGTCCAGAATTGGAGGAGCTTTCTCTATAAAAAGGAGTCGTGTATTAATGAAGAACAAAGTAGTGTTCCTAACTGGTTCAGCTAGTGGTATCGGATATGAGATAGGGGAGGATTTTGCTAAACGTGGAGCCAGGGTAGTCTTTAGTGATATAAACGAAAAGAAGTTGAATGATGCGGTGCAAGGGTTACAGCAGGGCGGATATGAGTGTATAGCTGTAGCGTGTGATGTTACGAAGGAAGCGGAGCTCGAAAAGGCTATCCAACAAACGATTAGCTACTATGGGCGCATGGATGTGCTGATTAATAATGCTGGATTACAGCATGTGTCTGCTATAGAAGAGTTTCCAACAGAGAAATTTGAGTTCATGTTGAGTGTCATGCTGACCGCACCTTTTGTTGCGATGAAACATGCATTTCCAATAATGAAGCAGCAAGGGTACGGGCGTATTATAAATATGGCTTCCATTAATGGCCTTATCGGTTTTAGCGGGAAAGCAGCATACAATAGTGCCAAACATGGTGTTATTGGTCTAACCAAAGTTGCTGCACTAGAAGGAGCGGAACATGGCATTACAGTAAATGCTCTGTGTCCTGGTTATGTGGACACCCCACTAGTAAGAGGTCAATTGGAGGATCTAGCGAGTAACCGTAATGTTTCTCTGGAATCAGTGTTAGAAGAGGTGATTTATCCGTTAGTTCCTCAGAAAAGATTACTCGATGTGAAAGAAATAGCTGATTATACCGCTTTTCTAGCAAGTGATGAAGCTAAAGGGATAACAGGGCAAGCTGCTGTATTGGATGGCGGTTATACAGCTCAATAATATAGAGAGGATGATTACGATGGAACAGGTGTACATCGTAGAAGGTGCTCGAACTCCATTTGGTAGTTTTGGTGGAGCGTTGAAGGATGTTGGACCAACTACGCTTGGAGCAACAGCAAGTAAAGAAGCAATAAAGCGAAGCGGTATGGCAGCAGAGGATATCGATTTTTCTATTATGGGAAATGTTATTCACTCTTCCTCCAATGCTCCTTATTTAGCGAGACATATTGCATTGGAAGCTGGAATTCCAATCCAAAGTCCTGCTCTGGCGGTGAACCGGCTATGTGGTTCTGGATTGCAGTCAGTTGTATCAGCAGCTCAGTCGATAATGTTAGGGGAAGGGCGTACAGCGCTTGCGGGCGGTGTGGATAGTATGAGCTTGGCACCGCACGTGTTAAGAGGCACCAGATTTGGGACGAAGCTAGGTACTCCACCGGTGGAGGATATGCTCTGGGCTACCTTAACAGATGAATACATAGGGGCTGGCATGGGTATTACCGGAGAGAACCTGGCGGAAAAATATGATATTTCTCGGGAAGCTCAGGATGAATATGCGGTAAGAAGCCATCAACGAGCGGCAGCAGCAATGGAAAACGGTATTTTCAAAGAGGAAATTGTTCCAGTAGAAATACCATCTAAGAAACAGGCTAAGATGGTGGACATGGATGAACATGTTAGAGCAGACACCACGGTTGAAAAACTAGCAAACCTGAAGCCTGCTTTTAGGAAAGAAGGCTCCGTGACTGGTGGAAATGCTAGCGGAATTAATGATGGAGCGGGTGCAGTTGTTCTAGGAGGAGAAGCATACCTCTCCTCTAATGACATAACACCTTTAGCAAGAATCGTATCTTGGCACGTGGCCGGTGTTGATCCATCGATTATGGGCATTGGACCTGTACCTGCGATAAAGGGAGCTTTATCGAAAGCGAACCTATCATTAGATGATATTAGTTTAATAGAGGTGAACGAAGCATTTGCTGCTCAATATTTGTCAGTGGAAAAAGAGCTTGGCTTAGACAGGGAGAAGGTTAATGTGAATGGTGGAGCTGTAGCTCTTGGACATCCTGTCGGTGCAAGTGGAACAAGAGTGCTGTACACGCTCGTCAAGGAATTAAAGCGAAGAGGGGAGAGATACGGCATTGCCTCCCTATGTATTGGCGGTGGCCAAGGAATTGCGATGGTAGTAGAAGCACAAAACTAAAACAAATAGATAATTGGAGGTATAAACCATATGTGGGGGATATTACTCGGACTAATTGTTCTAATGGTGCTCGCATACTTAGGCTGGTCGATTATCTGGGTCGCACCGATAGCAGCTGGAGTGGTTGCTCTAACAGGGGGACTTGATTTATTAGAAGCCTATAAAGATACGTATATGGGCGGATTTGTGTCCTTCGCTAAATCTTGGTTCCCCGTCTTCATGCTGGGGGCTGTTTTTGGGAAATTAATGGAGGACACAGGAATGGCACGCTCTGTGGCCGTTGCGATGACGAAGGTTATAGGAAGACAGAGAGCGATATTAGGAGTCCTGACATCATCAGCAGTCCTAACTTATGGCGGTGTCAGCTTATTTGTTGTTGTGTTTGCAGTCTATCCGTTAGCCATTTCTTTATTTAGAGAAGCTAATATTAGTAGAAAGCTTATTCCTGCTACTGTTGCTTTAGGAGCTTTCACTTTTACTATGACTGCTATACCAGGATCACCCCAAATTCAAAATCTTATCCCAAGGGATTATTTTAACACTACAGCGATGGCTGCTCCTGTAATGGGAAGTATTGCAGCAATCATCATGGCGGTTGGTGGTTATGTATATTTACGCAGGCAAGAGAGGAAATTGATACAAAATGGTGAGGTTTATACTGAGCCAGAAGATGACAAGAATACCAAAGCAGATGATAAAGTGCCTCATTGGACGCTGTCCTTCTTGCCTTTATTAACTGTACTTATTACTTTGAATGGCTTTAAATTTGATGTAGTTGCTGCTCTAATTTGCGGAATCGTGTTAATTATGATTTTAAATATTGGGAAGTTTAAACGATTTATTAAAGCAATTAATGGAGGAGCAAATGGTTCTGTTATTGCCATTATTAATACGAGTGCAGCTGTTGGTTTTGGTACTGTTGTAAGAGCTGTACCAGGCTTTGAGCGTTTGACAGAGCTGTTAATGGGTGTGAAAGGACATCCACTTATCTCAGAAGCTATTTCTGTCAACATACTAGCTGGTGCTACAGGATCTGCTTCAGGCGGTATGGGAATTGCTCTAGAAGCACTTGGCTCTAAATATTATGAGATTGCCCAGAACACGGGAGTGAGCCCAGAAGCATTTCACCGTATTGCTTCGCTTTCTTCCGGCGGCCTGGACGCGCTTCCTCATAACGGAGCGGTACTCACTTTATTTGCCATTACAGGCATGACACACAAGGATAGCTACAAGGATATCTTTGTCGTAGCTGTTCTTATCCCCATTATCTCTGTAGCGTTTGTGATTATGCTGGCAGCTATTGGATTATTATAATATGCAGGAAGTAAAAAGAGGAATGCTTTTATCGCATTCCTCTTCAGAGTGTCGAGAAAGTACCGTCGGTTCTTCATGTGTATTGAGGCGGTGTTGGCGAAACGACTCGCTTTCCATGGGCGTCCGCTGAGCCTCCTCACTCCCTTCGGTCGCTGTGGGGTCTCATCTGTACTCCTGTCCATAGGAGTCTCGCCGTTTCGCCAACAACTTTCGAATGATGAGTCTGAACCTCTTCTGCTGTCATGAGGAAAGAAAGCGGTCTATTTTTGCATGGAATCAGGGGAATTTTTATTGTCGTTAGGGTCTGTTCCCACTACTTATCGCACCGTGGGGTGGAAATGGGCAGACTCCTCTGGGATGCATGGACAACTGTGAGATCTCACAGGGGTCTATTTTCCGTTTAATCACAGTATTTGTAACAGAACCGCCCTCCATACTTTTTCGATAGCCTGAAGAGGAATGCTTTTATCGCATTCCTCTTTTTCATGAACTTTTCTATAGTGCCTCCCTTTTCAAAAGGAACTGCAATCTCTAAGCTGGTAGTGGATGGAGGTAATTATATGAAATACTCGAATGTAATGTTGTTATTAACGTTATTATTACCTGCGGTTAGTGGTTCAAGAAGACTGTTTAGTACTTAATAGGGTGATAGTGCACAGTATAAGCACCATACCGAGCAGTTGGACGAACGTTAAGCTATCTTGAAGAATAACAACGCTAAACAAAGAAGCAGTAACGGGCTCTACCATCGCAATCATGGAAGCAGTAGTGGGTCTGGTGCGTTTCACGCCATAAATATAAAGCACAAAAGAGAAACCAGCTCCGATGAACCCTAACAGGATAAACCAACCGACATCACTGGAGGTGAGTACAGAAGCAGCCTCTTGGCGATTAAGGAAGGGGAACAGTATTAAACAAAATGTAAATAAAGCAATAGTTAGGGTCGTTTGAGGTTTACTGTACGCCGAAGCATTTTTAAAACCAAAAATAAACAAAGCGTAGGAAATACCTGCACCAAGCCCAAGTAATGCACCAGTAATAGTTACAGTGGATGAACTGTTATATATGTTAGTAAGCAAGGAAATACCTATAAGTACAACTGTGATACATGTCCACTTAAACCATGTTGAGTCTTCCAATCGAAGAAGAAAAGAAGCCAGCAGAACAAACACTGGAGCGGTGTACATTAATGTCGCAGCTACCGCAACACTTGATGCTTCTATACTAAGGAAATAAAACGTGAAGTTTCCAGCCACGCCTACACCTGCCAGAATTGACCATAGATAGGTATAGCGAGAGCTTGGCCAATTTTGCCTTGCGTGAAATAGAAACCAAGAGAAGGTACAAATAAACCCGACTGTTCCTCGATAAAAGGAAATGACGATAGGATTCCAGCCTTTATTCATCAAAATATCCGCAATCCCCCCGGTTACACCCCAGAGGATAGCAGCTATCATAACATATCCTATTCCAGCATATTTCAATGTTTGCCTCCTAATTTCATGTGTAAGATGTTGCCCCTGTTTGGTGAATTTCTATTGAAACAGCGACGTAAGCTGGAAGACTTGGCTTCGAGATAGGTGCAGCACGTACTTGAGGAAGATATAGTAGTAAAGCGGAGTTATTCCAATTCCATCTCCTTCCCTTTTACATGTCTCCACTCTTCAATTCAAGGCTTCCCTTTTACCATTAACCATTTCTTTTAACAAAGCTATAGGTCTTTTCCATAAAATAAAAATATTTAAACCTCGAACTGATTCATACAGGAACAAAGCAGGTAAATGGTCATCACACAAGTTTCACTAAAGATACATCTTTACTAATAGATAATTTTCTCATTAACAGCTTCATGCGTTTCGTACCAGATTATGGTGCTTTACAAAAAATAATGTCTTCATTCGCTATTTATGTAAGCGTTTTTGTGTGCTATCATTACAATTAATTCATATATAGAAAGCGCATTCACATATGTGAATTTAAGAGGGGTGAAAAATTGACAGTTAAATCTGCTGAACGGGTTATAGACATATTGGATTTATTGAAGGATGTACGGGAAGGAATGACGTTAAAGGAAATTGCCGATTCCTTGTCGTTGCCTCAAAGCAGTACTTTTCATCTTCTAAATACAATGGAATCGAAGGGTTTTCTAATTGTGACAGAGCGAAGAAGCTACAAGCTAGGTCCTAAGCTTATTCAAATAGGTACTAAAGCAATAGAAACACTTGATATCAATAGTGAAGCTCAGCCATATCTCCGTCGACTGATGGAGAAAGTAGAGGAAACGGTGTTTATGGCAGTGCTCATTGAACAGGAGCTTGTTTATGTGGCTAAGGTGGATAATCCCCGATCTGTGCTTACAAGTGCTCAAATTGGAATGCGAAAGCCGATTTATTGTACGGGTCTTGGCAAAGCATTTTTAGCGTTTTTACCAGAGTCCATGAAGGATCGTATTCTCGCTAATGTGGACATGCATGCCGTTACCGAAAAAACAATTACTAGTCGCCTTTCATTAAATAATCAGCTCTCCCTTTTTAGGCAGCAAGGCTATGCCGTAGACGATGAAGAGAATGAGAGTGGTCTATATTGTCTTGCCTCTCCAGTTTTTAATGCATCAGGAGAAATGGTTGCAGCAATAAGTGTATCAGGGCCGAAAAATCGTGTATATTCTCGACAAGCTGAAATAGTGGAGGAATTGACTAAGACTGCATTGCAAATTTCGGAAAGAGCGGGTTTCACAAAAGGAGGTTAACAAAATAATGGATGTCATTACAATAGGAGAATCTATGGTGTTGTTTACTCCGAAAACGTCTGGTCTCATGCGATATGCCGGTGATTATTCATCAAAAGTAGCCGGTGCAGAATCGAATGTCGCAATTGGTCTAGCACGGCTTGGGCACCAGGCTGGATGGATTAGCAGGTTAGGAGAAGATGAATTTGGAACGAGAATTCATTCCTTCATACGTGGAGAGGGGGTAGATGTTAGCCAGGTTCATTTTGATGATTCAGCTTCGACAGGTCTATATTTTAAGGAGAAGATTACACCAGATGAATTACGAGTAACCTATTATCGAAAACACTCAGCAGCCAGCCTAATGACCCCAGCTGATTTGAAGGAAGCATACATATCACAAGCAGCGTACTTGCACGTTACGGGCATTACCCCTGCGCTTAGTGAGGGATGTTATGAAACCGTTTTAGAGGCGATGGAGATGGCTAGAAGGAATAGAGTAACAATAGTATTTGACCCGAATCTTCGTCGGAAGCTGTGGGAGGATAGTCATGCGAGAAAGGTGCTTCGTTCCTTAGCTAGTAAGGCTGATGTAGTTTTACCGGGATGGGAGGAGGCTCAGTTCATTTTTGGTGAATCTTCCCCTGAGAAGTTGGCTAGCGCTTTCTATGAAGAGGGTGCAAGTCATGTTGTAATGAAGCTTGGCAAGGAAGGGGCTTATGTATATTCAGAGCAATCGAAAGGGTTCGTAGAAGGGTTTCCTGTTAACAATGTACTGGATCCTGTTGGTGCTGGAGATGGATTTGCAGCTGGGTGCATCTCGGGGATGATTGATGGATTGGACTGGAAGGCTTGTGCCAGAAGAGGTAATGGTGTTGGTGCGATGGCTACGTTGGTAGAGGGCGATGTGGAAGGTCTTCCAGACAAAGGCAGATTACGAGATTTCATGAATCAAAGGGACAAGGATGACGTGGATAGATAAGGAGGTTTATAGAAATGAGTGAAACTTTACAGAAGATGAAGAAGCATAAGCTAGTTGCTGTTATTCGAGGGGCACAAGGAGAAGAGGTGCTATCCATCGCAAGAGCTCTCTATAAAGGTGGTGTTCATATTCTGGAAGTAACAGCGGATACACCACAAGTGAATGAATTAATTCAGCAGCTCAAGCAGGAACACGGTGATGAGATGATTGTTGGGGCAGGGACTGTTTTGGATGCGGAGACAGCTAAATCTGCTATTACGGCTGGGGCGCAGTTTATTTTTTCTCCAACGGTAGATCAAGAGACGATTGAGATGACTAAACGCAACGGAGTCGTTAGTATCCCGGGAGCGTTAACACCTACTGAGATAGTATCAGCCTATAAGTATGGTGCTGATCTTATAAAAATTTTCCCTGCAGGTTCTATGGGGCCAGGTTATATGAAGGATATTCACGGTCCTTTACCACAAATCCCGCTAATGCCGACGGGTGGTGTCGACCTGACGAACATTCGAGAGTATTTTGAAAAAGGGGCGGTAGCTGCAGGCCTTGGGAATGCACTTGTCAATACGAAGGAAGAAATGAACGAGGCAACATTGTGGAACATAACCGAACGAGCTAAAACATTTGTACAAGCAATAAAGGATGTGTAAAAAATGAAAATTACTAATTTTAAACTCTATCAAGTACCGCCACGTTGGCTGTTCTTAAAAATCGAAACGGATGAAGGAGTCTCAGGCTGGGGAGAACCCGTTGTCGAAGGGCGCGCTCATACGGTAGCTGCTTGTGTACAAGAGCTAATGGATTACTTAATAGGGAAGGACCCAAGAAATATTGAAGATCATTTTCAAGTGCTGTATCGTGGAGGTTTTTATCGAGGCGGCCCCATTCTGATGAGTGCTATTTCAGGAATCGAGCAAGCACTTTGGGACATAAAGGGTAAATTTTATAATATGCCAGTCTATGAAATGCTCGGTGGTGCTGTACGAGATAATATTCAAGTATATTCTTGGATTGGAGGAGATCGACCACAGGATGTTGGTGCAGCTGCTAAGGAGAAAGCAAATGCTGGATTTACAGCTATCAAAATGAATGGTACAGAAGAAATGAATTATATCGACAGCTACCGAAAAGTGGATGAAGCAGTACAGAGAGTTGCCGCCATCAGGGAAGCAGTTGGGGATGACTTTGGAATAGGAATCGATTTTCATGGAAGGGTTCATAAGGGTATGGCAAAGATTCTTGTCAAGGAATTAGAGCCATACCGCCCTATGTTTATAGAAGAGCCCGTCCTTACAGAGAACCTGGAAGCTTTTAAAGAAATTGCTAGATATACAACAACTCCCATTGCCACCGGAGAACGCAATTACACCCGATGGGGGTTCAAGCAGATGCTAATGGACGGCGTGGTGGATATTATCCAGCCCGATTTATCCCACACCGGTGGAATTCTTGAGGCAAAGAAAATTGCTGTTATGGCGGAGGCATATGACATTGCTGTGGCTCCACATGCACCGCTTGGACCAATAAATCTAGCAGCTTCCCTGCAGCTTGACGCGTGTACTCCAAACTGTATTATCCAAGAACAAAGTCTAGGCATTCACTACAACAAAGGAAGCGACTTACTCGATTACCTCGTAGACCCGACGATATTTGAATACGAAAATGGTGCTGTTACGTTCCCTACCGGCGCTGGTCTTGGCGTTGACATAAATGAAGAACGTGTGAAGAAAGCTGCAGAAGAGGGGCATCAATGGAAAAATCCTATCTGGCGTCATAAAGACGGTACATTCGCTGAATGGTAAACAATACCCTTTCTTTATAAAGATACTATATATGGTTAAAAACCAATGCAGTATTACATTGTCAGATAGATTCATTTAACAAAGGAACTATCCACATCAAGCACGAAATGACAGGAATGGCTTGCTACACGCTGTTAGTATAAAGACATGGGAGGGGAGCTATATGAAATGGGTAGAGTCCTTACAAGTAGCGCTGGATTATATGGAGGATCATCTAGAGGAGCAGGTAACGATAGAAGGGATAGCTGAAGCAGCTATGATGTCTCCGTTTCATTTCCAGCGAGTGTTTCAAGCCTTGACTGATATGTCTGTCAAGGAATACATTCGTAAAAGGAGACTGACATTGGCCGCATATGATCTTGCTAAAACAGATAGGAAAATTATCGACATTGCCCTGCAATATGGCTACGAAACCCCCGAATCTTTCTCCAAGGCGTTTCGTAAACAGCATGGTATATCTCCTAGGGAGGCCCGTACGTATAAGGGAAAGATTACATCCTATAACCGCCTGAGTATTCAGGTCAATTTGAAGGGAGACGATCCAATGCAGTATGAAATCGTAGACAAGTCGGCATTTCAAGTAGTGGGTATGAAGCATGAAGTATCCTGTCATGATGGACAGAACGAGGTGGAAATTCCGAAGCTATGGGACAAGGTGAATAAGGATGGTACAGATGATGCGTTGGCTCAAATGAACAATGGTAATATCCAAGGAATTGTTGGAGTTTGTGTGGATTTACATCCGGAAAAACCGTCTTTCATGCAATATTGGATTGGTACGGATTACGAGGGGAAAGTACCTGAAGGGATGGAAAAGCTTACTATTCCAGCATCAAAATGGGCTGTGTTCGAGGTGAAAGGGTCAATGCCGCAAGCAATACAACAAGCTTGGGGTAAAATATACTCAGAATGGTTTCCATCAAGCGGCTATCAGCATGCAGGAACACCAGACCTAGAAGTGTACTCAGATGGGGATATTCATAGTCCATCGTATCATTCAGAGATTTGGATACCAGTAAAATAACAAATCGAATGGAAGAAGAACAAACAGTGCTCCTTTAAAGAGCACTTCAGGCTGTCGAGAAAGTCTCGACAGCCTTATTTTTTCTTTTTACTTTCATTATTCACCGCGTCAATTTATTATAATAGTTATATATTCTCTAACGAAAGGTGATTCAATGTTCAATCCAAAAAAGAGCGTCAAAATGAAATCGAAATGGTCACGATTGAAGACCATCTCCTCCGTTATTGTCGCCTGCGCGGAAAAGAAAATGTGCGCGACACAGGCGTTACTGACAGCTGCCTGTCAGAACATGAAGAAAATTGCCCTTCACCTATCAAGGGTGTGTTAGGTGAAGGGGAGTCTTTTTCGGTGAAGGGCTGGCAAATACCAGGAGACTCCTGCGGAAAAACGGGCGATCCGAGACCCCCGAGTGTGGGTTTCACGAGGAGGCTCGGGCGTTCGTCCGCGGAAAGCGAGTGGTATTTGCCAGCCCGCATACATGANTTGCAGTGCTCCTTTAAAGAGCACTGTTTTGTTTTCCTATTGTGAAACTAACATGTGATTCACTCGTAAGGAATGGAAAGGCAGTTTAGGAATAGAAATCGGGAATGTTCATATGGGAGAGGAAACGCACTTTTTCAGTATTGGCCTCCTATTAATACTAACGGGCTATTTGATTGGGTGAAAAGCAAACGTGGCTATGTAGTGGGTTTAATAAGCATCAGGTGAGGGGCAAGCGTAAAATTAGGAAGACTGATTGATTACTACAATGGTAGCTTCGGTTCAATATGTATCATTCTTGTAATAAAGGTTAAGGAAGAGGAGCTACAAGGAATGATTGGTGTATTAATGCCACTTTTAGTAGCGGGGTATCTGATGTTAGCCATGTATGTGCAAAGAAACATGACAGAATAACAGATGAAATAAAGAAGCAAGGTTGCCTGTATTGGCCCAGGCAACCTTGCTGTTATTCGTTAGAATCAGATGATTCGGTATGAAACCATAGTGGATCTTCTATATCCACATCGCCATTGTAGTTGATTAATATTTCTTCCCCTGCTTGAATATCTGTATATGCGTAAAAATCAAATGAATTATTTTCGAAGTTGATTTCATATTCGGCATTGGGTTGATAGGAGTGATTGAACATCATGCCATATCCTAGTAAAAACGCAGTATGATGCTGGCCATATTCAAATACATAATCAGCCAGATGAGTTTGTTCAATATGCACATGATCCTCATTTGGATATGGAATTACTGGAGCTTCGTGTATTAATTGCCCCTTCTCAATATCCTGCTTCGCAAATACACCCTTATTCAATGAGTCATCTGTAATGGAAGACGCTCGTACCTCTATCATTATCTCACCTTCTTTGTCAGTCCTTTATTTCTAGTAACAGTCTGACAGGTCCTGCACGATAATGCAATTATCTTATAATTGTGACGATTACTTTATATCCGTTTCTTATATATGGAGATAACTAACCCTTGGATGATAAACGTTAATAATATAATAAAGAAGAAAACATCTCGATATTCTTCAATCGTTAAGGGATGTAGGTAAGAATGAACGACTTCTACAAGCAGCCATCCAATCGGAAAAATAGGTGAAGAGTACATGTACGATCGATTTAAAATCTGCATGCCACGTTCATCCTTCCCTTCCTCACCGAACTGAAATTTCAAGGAAACAATGAGATACACAATAAATAATGGAACGAGTAGGATATACAAGATAGTAAACATATTTATTCCTCCTTCAATTTATATTGAAAAACCTCTGTAATATCTTTATCAAAGAGAACGGCGATTTCAAAAGCTAGCTTTAAGGATGGGTTATATTTATTATTCTCCAACGAAATGATCGTTTGTCTGCTGACACCGAGCATTTCTGCCACTTGTTTCTGTGACCACTTTTGCTCGGCTCTTAATACGCTGAGCCTGTTTTGCAAATCTCCCGACGCTTTTAAACCCACGAGGTATATCCTCCCTTCCAAGTAATGTGTGGTAAACTATTTTTTACATTATGTTATAAATAGTTTACTTCAATAACAGAAGGTATGCAACAAGAAAAGTAAAATGATAGAAAATTATTCACATACATTACATAATAAGGTAATATTTTACTACATGATTGATTCATAGCGACCGCAAAGTAAATACAGTGATTTTCTCTATCCCTAGTGAAACGCCACTTGTGAAAATATCTATTTCGTCTCGAAAATTAAGGAAAATGGAATTGATTATATAGGTGTATACGAAGTTAGGAGGAATTGTCCAATGTAGGAATCCCCTTTATTACAGCAACATTTTTTTGATAAAGGGGTAGAGGAAATGAAGCAAAAAGTATCATTCCGGTTTTTGTGGATGGGGCAGTCGTTTGCGAATCTGGGAGATGTATTTTATATAGTTGGTTTAGTAGCCATTCTGTATATGGAATCTGGGTCTGCGTTTTACGTCGCTGTTTTGCCTTTTTTAAATACGTTTGGTCGCTTTGCTGGCGGAATTGCTTCTCCAATATTGTTTTCGGCATTTTCATTGAAGCGTGTTCTGGCCTGTTCTCAAATACTGAAAACCATTTTGTTGGTTATGCTCTGTTCAATTTATATCGGGACTAACGTGTCAGTCGTTTTTGTATTTGCTTGTATAGTGTTTATTGCATTTCTAGATGGGTTTGCCAGTCCGGCAATGACAGCGATGGTACCGAGGCTGGTGGAGTATGATGAGATAGTAAGAGCCAATAGCTTCTTATCGGTCGTAACGGAAACTATTCAATTAGGAGGATGGGCTGTTGGCGGGCTATTGGTTGCCTTGTTTAATGGTCCATCTATCCTTTGGATTACATGTGTACTATTTATTCTGTCTTCTATCATGATGGCATTGTTACAGGATCCTGTTCATAATACGTCCAATCAAAAAAATACAAAAGCATTTATTAGCCAGCTTACAAAAGGGTGGAAGCTGATATGGTTTAGCCCTTTGTACAGAACGATTCATATACTCTTACTATTGGAAGTAATGGCAAGCGTTGTTTGGATAGCAGCTATCCTTTATGTATTTGTAGCAGAAGTTCTTCAAGTATCAGAGGCATGGTGGGGGTATATTAATACCACCTTCTTTATAGGGTTATTAATTGGCGGGATAGGCTGCTCTAAGCTCTTTCGTTTTGTAGAGCATCATACTAGAACGCTGTTCCTTCTTTCTTCTATAGGAGTTTGTGCTGTAACAGTATGGTTTGGGTTAAATTATGTGCCATGGATAGCGCTATTCCTTTCTATTCTGGTTGGCATATTAGGACAGATAAAATCTATAACTATCGACTCCATTCTGCAAAAGAGGTCGTCCACTGAGGACCTACCAATCTTGTACGGTGCCCAAGGAGCTCTCTTATCGTTATCGTTTGGTGTGTCCTCTCTGTTGTTTGGAGCAATGACAGAGTGGAAAGGTGCTCCAATAGCCTTTATGGCAGCAGGTTCCATACTAGGCTTAGCCGCAATCATTGGATGGATAAATAAGAAAAATTTGCCAAAGAACATTGACTAAATAATTGGAATACTATATAGTAAATGAAAATCATACGACTTGCGTTGATGAGGACACGGATGTAGGAATTAGCTTTCAGAGAAGGGAGCACTGCTGAAAACTCCCTAGCAAAAACCTGCTATTCACCACCTTTAAGCCGTTCTGGTGAAACGATAGTAGCCAGAACCGTAGCTGCTACGATACAGCAATCAAGCCATTTATGCGATAAGTATAGATGGGAACTTGGGTGGAACCACGGGTATAAGCACTCGTCCCTTTTGGAGGGATGAGTGCTTTTTTATGTCATGTATATAGGTGAAGAAAAGGACATGGGTTTATTATGGAGCAAGTACAGAGAGGGAAGGTTAGGTGAGAGCTTCCCAGTGGCACAAATAAACTTACCACCTTGGAGCCGTATTGGGGAACAACAAGTATCCAATACCGTTTGCTGCGTTATAGCTACCATGAGCCGTCATGTAGAAATGTGATGGGAAGTTGGGTGGAACCACGGGTAATGAACACGCTCGTCCCTTATTGCAGGGATGATGCGTGTTTTTTTATATTTATATTCGTACAGGAGGAATTGGAATGGAGAATAAACACATACAAATTACATTTCCGAATGGGGAGAAGAAATCATATCCATTAGGCGTATCCCTTGAGCAAATAGCTGGTTCGATTAGTTCCAGTTTACGTAAAAAATCTGTGACTGGGAGGGTAAATGGGGAGCTATTTGATTATCAAAGGCCTATTCTGCACGACGCCTCCATTGAATTATGTGATTTACAGTCCGATGTGGGACTAGAAGTATTACGGCATTCAATGGCACATATATTAGCGCAAGCTGTGAAAAGAATTTATCATAACAGCCGTGTTCACCTAGGAGTTGGACCTGTTGTGGAGCATGGCTTTTATTATGATATGGATTTGTCGGTGAGTATTGGGGAGGAAGATTTATCGCTCATTGAAAAGGAAATGAATAACATTGTATCAGAGAACCTCCCTATTGAGCGGGAGGAAGTAAGTAGAGTGGAAGCGGAGCAAATTTTTAAGGAAGATCCTCTTAAGCTTGAATTGCTTAAAGATATACCGGTAGAGGATCAAGTAACGATTTATCGACAAGGAGAATTTATTGATTTATGCAAGGGTCCTCATCTGCCGTCCACAAAATATGCAAAGGCATTCTCCTTGCGGAATGTGGCGGGAGCTTATTGGAAGGGCGATAATCGTAACAGGATGCTGCAACGTATCTATGGAGTGGCATTTGCTTCAAAAGATGATGTAAAACAATATCAAGCATTTCTGGAAGACGCAGAAAGAAGAAATCATCGTACATTGGGAAAAGATTTGGAGTTATTCATGTTCTCTGAAGAGGCGCCAGGAATGCCTTTCTTTTTAGCCAATGGCCAGATTATTCGTAATGAACTGGAAGTGTTCTTAAGAGGTTTGCAACAGGCATACGATTATAGTGAGGTAAGGACACCTATTATGATGAATCAACGTTTATGGGAGCAATCAGGCCATTGGGATCATTACAAGGATAATATGTATTTCTCTGACGTGGATGAACAGAGGTTTGCTCTGAAGCCGATGAACTGCCCAGGACATATGCTTATTTATAAGCATCAATTACGATCCTATCGAGATCTGCCAATTAGAATGGCTGAATTTGGTCAGGTACATCGTCACGAATTTAGCGGCTCTCTCAATGGTATGCTAAGAGTGCGCACGTTTTGTCAGGATGATGCTCATATTTTCGTAAGGGAAGATCAGATAGAAGCTGAGGTGAAACATGCTCTCCAATTAATTGACAATGTGTACCAAACTTTCGGATTTTCCTATCGTATCGAGCTATCCACTAGACCAGAGGATTCAATGGGCGACGACGCTTTGTGGGAAAAGGCAGAAGGCGCTCTTCGTAATGTGCTTCACTCTCTTCATTACAATTACTCTGTTAATAAAGGCGATGGTGCCTTTTATGGACCAAAAATTGATATTCATATTAATGATGCACTAAATCGAAGTCATCAATGTGCAACAGTCCAACTAGACTTTCAAATGCCGGAGAAATTTGATTTGCAATTTGTAGATCAACACAATTGCAAAAAAAGACCTGTCGTAATCCATCGAGCTGTGTTTGGCTCGATTGACCGTTTCTTAGGCATTCTTATTGAACATTTTGGCGGAGCATTTCCTGTTTGGTTAGCTCCTGTACAGATAAAAGTCCTACCAGTGTCTTCCTCTCATCATGCATATGCCGAGCACATATTACAGCAGCTAAAGAGAGACGGTGTGCGAGTTGAAGTGGATGATCGACAAGAGAAATTAGGATATAGAATAAGAGAAGCCCAAGTAAAGAAAACCCCATATATTGTAGTAGTCGGTGATGAAGAACAGCAGCAGGCGACTGTTTCCGTAAGAAAATATGGGGAGGATGACCTAAATAAAATGGAGTTAGATAACTTCATCTCCAGTATTAATCAAATGATACGGGATAAGAAGTAGCCTTTTAATAGCTGAGCCACTGCGCTCAGCTAATTTCATTTCTTTTAAGGATCTAAACTTATCTAAATCGAAGACTTAGGTTTGAAATAATGTGGTTGAAGAAGGTCCATACGTAAATGAGAGATAAGAACCACCCGGTTTCCTACTACATGGTGTGGGGTAGTTCAATGTCATGAAGCAGTTTTAGCCGACCCTCTTTACTAACTCCCCATGACAAAATTGTACAATCAGGAAGGGATTTGAAGATGTTTGTATAATCTTCCTAATAGGCCGTTTGAAAGTCATGGAGACGGAAAGATGTCTATCTTATTATCATACGAAGCCGTATGATCCAGTCCATATTGTTGCAATACCAAAGAAGTAGATCTCCTCGCTGGTAGCAGTCGAAGAAGCAGAGGAGGACTTGGTATTGGAACTGGTGAACATGGTGAAGAAAGTGGCTCAAACTGTACAGGAAGAGTATGGAGCTTTCCGAGTTCTGACCAATCTTGGTCAACATCAAGACTCCAAACATTTACACTGGCACGTTGCTCATGGAGAATCGCTTAGTTAGTAGGAAAGGGAGTGGAAATAATGAAGGACATTCAGACAACATTAAATGATTATTTTAATGCTTGGAATCAAGCTCTACAGACTAAGGATGGAGAGTTCATCAGGCAGTATATGTCTCGAAGTTTTGTTGGGTATTGGGCTTATTCTGAGGTAAGAGAGCCCGACCCGTATTACTATGACTATGACTTACATCTTGTATTGAAACAAATGAATGATGCAGAGAAAAGCTTTCACCCATTATCCATAGTGGAAAGGAAGGGTGGGCAAGAAGCCATCGTAGTCGGAAGAGAAACAAATGTTATCAAAGGGGAGCCTTTTAGTGCTCACTGTATGTTTATATGGGGGAGAGAGGATGAGGGCTGGAAGCTGCAAAGAGAGTATATAGAGTTAGAATCATAATTCCCTCCAATTGCTAGCTGATATGCTTTGTAAAAAGCCCCAACTCCAGCTGGAGCGGGGCTTTTCCAATTATTTTTTACTTTTTTCTTGTAGCCAGCTGTTGAACTTCTCACTGCCTGCGTCCTGTTGTTGCTGATGAAGCTTATTTTTGCCGTAGCGCTGGAATGCTTGGTCACGGTGATAACGGTATATTGGTAATGTTTCTCCTTCTGCAGAGGAGATTATATTGAAGGTAACATAACTGTCATCAGATTCCGGTTCTAATGCAATAGCTGCCAGGTTTGCTGAGACTTGTGCGGTTGGCACAACATACGTACCTTTTTCAATTTTTTTCCTCTTATTAGAAAGGTCTGTTTGGACGTTGGTTCTGTTATACCCTTCGTAAAAGCCTCCATCTTCTTTAGAAGTAACCTTGTACGCTTCCACATTTAGATTAACGTCAAAAGGAAGCTGAAATGCATGTACACCGCTGAGCTTCAGTTTTTCAATTACTTCTTTTTCACTCTTGTCAATAAAATAAGCTTGAGGTCTTTCCCTTGTCAATGTTGGGATGGCATCAGAAGAACTGAAGTATTGTACAGGGATGTCCTTTGTATCCCCTTTAGCAATATCAACGACTTCTAACGTCTCATTGTCTTGCTCTGCACGCTTATCCTCTACAATAATTTCGTCGTTATCGCGAGCAAGGAACCCTTTCTTCACAATGTCTTTCCTTGCATTCCAAACTAGCTTTTTAATTTCCTTAGCATTCTGAGCAGTAGTTTCAATGATGCTTTCATGTGTTTCCTGTTGAGAAGCTACCCTGCGTGCAAAATTTTCTCTTCCTATTCCAATTCCTCTTGATTCTACAAGAAAGGAAATAGATGGAGTAAGGCCAAATGCGTTTCGTCCTATTCTAGGGTCTGTTCCACCTTCCTTAATGACAACATCTTCATCATCTCTTCCAGTTACATAATAGTTTCGGCTGGAATAGCCTTTCTCCTTCAATTGCTCTTGTGCGTTATCAATAAATAAATCGTTTGAGACATCCCGAATCTCTTGGGGGATGTTTAAGTTCTTACCAGATAATATGGTTATGTCATGATACTTTAAGTACCCTTCTTCTCCTAAGTCACTGAATAATTCGTTACCTACACTGTATTCATGTGCATCAATAGTAACTTCAGGACGGTATTGGTTATGAAGCTGGTGAATCGCCTTGACCTCTGGTAAATCAAATTTTATGTGATCCCGATTAGCATCTAATCCATTCGCAGCGTGTCGATCGAACGCATAAGAGCCATCAGGATTAACTCGAGGAACTACGATAACGTTAATCTTGGAAAGAACGTTATCCCCGAAAGACCCAGCCAAACTTTGCATAGTTGCAAGGACCCCTTCTCCGGCAGCAGGTTCATTTCCATGGATTTGTCCTTGCAGCCAAACCGTAGGCTTATGCTTATCGTATTTACCATCCTCTGCGAAGAACATGGCTGGTATAGAACGATCTTCGATAGAAGTGCCTATGTTTTTAATCGTTATGTTATCGCTCTCTTTTTCAAGCTTATGAATGAACTGCAGCATTTCCTCTTGGGTAGTAAATGCTTTGTTGTCCTTCATAAAAGCAGGAGTAGTTAAATCTCTCTCTGGAGCAGGATATAGATTAAGTACTTGATCTGGCTGACTATACACTTTACCATAATACGGTGTATCCTCGGCCTGCACTTCGTTCGCTGTTCCCATTGTCATACCGGCAAGTAATAAAATGGGTATGACCAAGTAGACTATGCGTTTCTTCATCATCTTCATCAAATTCTCCTCTCTAATATGAAATGCATGCTCAGTGTATCGTCTCCGTAAGAATATTACAAAAATTTATTCTTTTCGTACTTTTGGGTATATCGCTGCTTGAAATCGCTTTATATGGAATTTAATGGAATAATATTCCGAAATCTATGCTATTATTTGCTGTTTCATTGCTGCAAACATAGTACGCTCTTGATAGATAATTGATGAAATTGCATAGATAGTCTCACATGAAGGACCGTCATTCTTTAGTATGTAAAGCAAGTTATAAACCTACACAAAAGAGCCCTCACTAATAAATAGAGAGGGCTCTCGTATTAATATCCTACTTCTACTGAAGCATTAACCATGTACATTAAGTCATTTTTGTCTTCTTTTTCAGGAAGTTCAATACCGCTCGTCGTCAACATCCCGCCATCCATTACTTCAACTTGGACGGTCCCATATGGAATTTGTTGTTTAATTGCCTCCAGGTCTACTGACTCTTTATCCGCTGGCACTGCGAGCTTCACGTGAACTTTCATGTTATCCAGATTTTCCTCCGGTAAGCTATACCGTACTCCTGGCATAGAGTTTGTATGAATGGCGTCTTTAATAGCGCGTTCAGATGCTTTTGTCACATTTTGTCCATGCACGTCAACACCCATTCCAGTTTGAATAAATAGTAATTGATCCATTGGTAAAAACCTCCTTTATTAGAGTTATTTTCATTGTAACATGCAGTCGGATTCTATTTTAACTGTTAGGGTTATGTATATTAGGGAGAACCGAAATGCTCCTCATTATAATTAGTGCATGTGGCTTATAAAAGTAAACGAAAGCGATAATCATTGTTGATGTTAGGTTAATCAATATAATGGGGAGACAGTGGAAGACTTGGATTCGAGATGGTTTGGAAGGAGTATAGAAAGAACAGTTGATTGGGCTGGAATCACTCCGCTTTCCTACAACCCCACGTCGGATGGGGCCGCGGGAATGTGGAGCTAATTCCGATCACTCAACTCGCCTTTCAGCAACGGATCAACATTATCTCGACTTCAAGTCTTCCACATAAGGAAGCTATACAGAAATATCAACCACTTGACCTTGTCATACGATCTAGTGCTTCTATTGGACTTTTTTCTGATGCGTAGTACAATAGTATTCGTTTCGAAAAAGATAGGATTCAGGTGAATGATGACAATGATAATTGAAAAAAGAGGACATTTTTATACAACTTTAGCAAAGCAAAACGACTATGACCTTGAGTTGAAGAATGCAATGAAACAAACCGTTGTACATTTGCTGGAGCAAAATACAACCTTAGCACGACCTGGGATGCTGCTCGGAAATATTCAAAGTGGAAAAACGAGAGCATTTATCGGAGTCATGAGCTTAGCATTTGATAATGGGTATGACATAGCAATTATACTGACAAAAGGTACAAAAGCACTAGCTCATCAAACGTATCAACGATTAAAGAAAGAATTCTATACATTTCAGGAGCAAGATGAGCTTCAGGTTTATGATATTATGCATTTGCCAGATTTTCTTGTTGCCTATGAGCTTAATCAGAAACTAATCTTTGTTGTGAAAAAGCAAAAGCAAAATCTCGAAAGACTGTATGAGACACTGTTTGAGGAATATCCAGCACTAGGGAAAAGGAAGACGCTTATTATAGATGATGAAGCGGATTACGCCAGCATAGGATTCGAAAAGACGAACAGGGAAACAACTGAAATACGAACCATAGCAGGACAATTGGATAACATTCGAAACTGTTTGATGGATACGAGCCTTTTACAGGTTACAGCAACCCCTTATTCGCTATATCTTCAACCGGAGAATCTCCAGGTACATGAACATAAGCGTTTTCAACCCATACGACCCGCCTTTACATCGCTCGTTCCCATACCTGACCAATATGTCGGTGGAGACTTTTATTTTAAGGAGAGCGATGAGGAATATTCTTTAGCTTCTTATGTATATGAACCTATACTCTCTGATGAATTAGTAATTTTAAAGAAAGAGGACAGGCGACGCTTCAAGGTGGAACATGCCCTGACCAGTCATAAAGTACAGAGTCTTAGGAGGGCAATTGTACAATTTATTGTCGGAACTAGCATCAGAAGAAGGCAGCAAAGAAGGCAAGGGGAAATAGAAAAGAAGTATTCCTTTATCATGCATACGCAGATCAACAAAGCTACCCATGAGTGGCAGCGATATGTTGTAGAAAGCATGGTATCATCCCTTCAGTATGCAGCTCAATACGAACCGGACCTGATTACACCCATACTCGAGGAAACCTACCATTCTATATGCTGTTCATTGGAGAAGACGTTTGCTCGTGATGATATTCCTTCTTTTCAACAGGTCCATGTGGATGTCCTGAGAGCCTTATCGGCAGAATATTTACTAGTAACTACTGTGAATTCCGAAAAACAGGTGGAACAATTATTAAATGAGCAGGGAGAACTTAGGTTGCGAACCCCTATGACTATTTTTATCGGAGGGCAAATACTAGACAGAGGAATAACTGTGCAGAATTTAGTTGGTTTTTATTATGGTAGAAACCCTAAAACGTTTCAGCAGGATACAGTCTTACAGCATTCCAGAATGTACGGATACAGGGACAGAGGGGATCTCGCCATTACTCGTTTTTACACGACACCTGCGATTTATGAAACAATGAAACAAATAAACGAGATGGATAGTGCACTTCGGAGTGCGTTTGAATCTGGAGGCCACAAAGGTGGCATCGTATTTATTCAAAAGGATGCTCAAGATCGCATTATCCCATGCTCCCCCAACAAGTTACTACTCTCGAAGACAACAACCCTAAAGCCTTCCAAGCGAATGCTGCCAGTTGGATTTCAAACCGGTTATAAAACGTATATTCAAAAGCATATAAAAGCTATTGATTCAATAGTGGAGGGAATATCTGAAAAGACTCCTGTACTACTTCCTGTTGAAAAGGCAGTGGCAATAATAAAGAGGATAGCGGACACCATCTATATGGAGGAAGGATATACGTGGAATGCTGATGCAATGATTGCTGCGATGAAGTATTTGTCCTATCAATCTAGTGACCCAGCATCTTCTGGTTACGTATGGATTATTGTTAGGCGTAATCGCACAATTTCCAGGTATGATCAAAATGGACGGTTTATTAGTGCGCCTGATACACCAGGAACCGGAGGCGGAGAAGCCCATATAGCAAGAGAAAAAGCGATCACGGTACCTGCTTTAATACTGTTAAAGCAAAAAGGGGAAAAAGAGAAAGGTTGGATGGATGCTCCGTTTTGGTGGCCTGTATTAATGACTCCTCAAGAAACAGAGCCGGCGATTTTCGCTAATGAGGTTGGGCAGAAGGATTAGATGAATATGGAGAGAGTTGCTACTTACTTGTATGTATGCAGCTCTCTCGTTTTTTTATACTCGTATTCTTGCTTGTATAATCTTTTTAAGTGAGTGCGGTGGATAAGACGAATAGTAGGACGAATAAGTAATTGCACACTACCTAGGACAAATAGACTTACTCCCCATGTTTTTATTGGTTCAGTAAAGTAAAAGCATATACTTCCTACAAGAAACCAAATTCCAATCAGGACATCATTAAGCGTGTAGAGTATTTCATATGTCTTTTTAAAAAATAAATCATGGTTACCAATTTTAATATCTACATATTCCTCTTTATTATGATGTGCTGCATCTGCCTGTTGATGGCGTACATGTTCCAAAGCATACTGCCTCCTTCCAACACATAATCTATCTCTTTCATTCCCTGAACATCCAGAATTTAATCATCAATGGTGTAAGCCGAATTCCATGGCTGAGTCATATAGTGACATAGAAAAGTATCCGTTCGGTCCTTGAGAATGAAGCGTAGGAATCTTTACTTCTTAAGGAAACTTACTATTATCTTGAAAACAAAGTCTACAAGATAAGGAGGATTATATGGAATCAACCAATTTGTATTAAGGGGATTATTTTATATAGAAGGAACGGATTCAAAACTCCATCGTGGAACTTAGAAAGCCGTTACTACGTATAGGTAGTAAAAGGAGGGGTTCAATGCATGGTGTTACATATTTTTACGCTTTATCTGCGATTGGGTTAATGTTTTTCATTCCATATTTAATCATAAAAGATTGTAAGAGGAAACAGAGTATCACTTCACTATTCAACTCTATTGCATTACCACTAGTTTGGCTATTTGTTGCTTTAGGTGAAGTATTAAAAACAATCTTGTCTGATTCATCCATGGAAACATACAATCAAATTTTCTTTCTCGGGCTTGTTGTATTTATCGTTTGTCCACTTGTAATGATCATTTTATTCAATGTAAAAAAGGATTATCAAAAGTGGGGCGATCCAAAGGAATATAAATACGAGTGGTTATACAAAGTTCGATACCTGTTAGTCGCAGGCGTGGGGGCACTTTTCTTAGCTGCATTATATCAATTCTATCAAATTTTCGACTTTCTTTTTTAAACTTTAACACGTAATCAAGTGTGTTAGTGTATATGGCATTTATTCTTTGTAGGTTTTGGCAACATGTTTATTAGACAAGGTGTATAAATAAACGCGTTATACAGTGCATTAACGTGTATTATCATTCAATGTTGGCAATTATCTTGAAACTGAGTCTTTAAGTAAAGGGCAGATTTCTGGAAGACTCCGTTTCGAGACTTTTCGGGGTTCGTTGCTGTTTGGAGAGTAAGGGGTGGTTGGGAAGCCACTCGCTTTCCTGCGGGGATGACGGCAAGCCTCCTCGAGCTAAAGCTCTGCCTGCAGGGTCTCGCCAGCCAATCCCACGGGAGTCTCGCAGCTTCCCAACCACCCCTTCGATTATGTGAGAAACGAACCCCTATACCAGGAAGCTGTATCTTCCACCATCACTACCTATAGCAAGAAAGAGCTCTATTACAAGCGGTTATGAGCTCTATCCATACAATGGAAGCTTTGTGTTACAGTTCCTATACGTATAAAATGCACCTAATTCTGAAAGTGATTTCGAGATATTTATTAGGCCGAGGGGCGGAGGGGAATGGCGAGACTCCTGCGGGAAAAAGTGCAGGGTGAGACCCCACAGGACGGAGTCCGAGGAGGCTCACCGCGCTCCCGCGGAAAGCGAGCTATTCCTCGCAGCCCCCATCCACTCAACAGAAGTCTCGAAACGGAGTCTTCCACAAACGGGGGGGGGCTTTACTTTAACAAACTTCGCGAACAAAAAGACCTTAAATATGCATCATTTTATACATTGATGATAATAATTAAGGTCTTTTTATATTCAAAAAATATAATGCCATTTCATACATGGAATAACTGCCAAATACATGTTAGTTCAAGCTTTACTCCAATATATCTTTATTCTAGGCTTCGACTATTTCCTTGCATCATGTCAATCAACTAACATCGGTTAATAAGAGAACCAAATGAAAAAGCGCGCATCGTCTTAGAAGCGCGCTTTTATGATAGCTATTAGGCAGTGGTTGCACCACCTCTTAAATCTCGTTCAATGTCTTCCAAACTCCGACCCTTCGTTTCAGGTACGAAGCGAAGGACAAATAGGAATGCTATTACACCGATGATTGCAAAAATAACGAATACCCAAGCCGTTCCAATTGCTCCTAGCAGGATAGGGAAGGTTAACGATACAATTAGGTTGGCTAATGATAATAATAGTGTCGTAAATCCTGTAGCAGCTCCTCTTGCTTTAAGCGGGAAGAGTTCAGGAAGCATAACCCATACAACTGGTCCCCATGTAGCTGAGAAAAAGATAATGAAGATACCGAGAAAGACGACGGTCAACCAGGCGATTGTTGTGGTTAGTTGAGCTGTAAACAGTATAGTGGCCAATACAGCTAAGCTAGTTACCATACCAGCATTTCCGATTAACAGAAGCTTCTTCCTGCCCAGCTTATCTATCGTGGCAATAGCAACAAGCGTCATTAGCACATTTAAGGTACCGATACCAACAGTGCCTAAGATAGAAGCTGAATCTCCCAATCCAGCCTTAGTAAATATAGTTGGGGCATAGTAAATAACCGCGTTAATTCCAATGAGCTGCTGGAATATTGCAATGCCACTGCCTACTATTAGCATAGGACGAACCCATTTTGATTTGAGAACTTCCCATGTGCTTTCCTGCTCGTTCTCCATTTTATTCATTTGTTCTATTTCGTCCTCTATTTCCTCTTGCTTTCTTGTAAGAGCCATAATCTTACGTGCTTCGTTTTCACGATTATGCTTCAGCAGCCATCTTGGACTTTCAGGCATAAAAAGAACACCTATCATTAGAACGATGGCAGGTACGGCTGCGAGTCCAACCATCCAACGCCATCCCTCGATTGGACTGAAGGCATAATTGACAAGATATGCTAGAACGATACCAATCGTGATCATTAATTGATTCAACGAGGCAAGAGCACCTCTTGAATTAGTCGGAGCCATCTCTGATAAATAAACAGGAACAATTGCTGTAGAACCACCAACAGCAAGCCCTAATATTATCCTCCCAGTTATTAATATTGCTGCATTAGGGGCAAATGCTAAAATCAGTGATCCGATTAAGTAAATAAGAGCAATAACAAAGACAACTCGTCTTCGTCCAAACCGATCAGATACATATCCACTCATTCCTGCACCGACAATGGCACCAACAAGCAAGGAGCTTACTACGACTCCCTCTAAAAAGTTGGATAAAGGAATGTCGTTTGAAATAAATAGAAGAGCTCCTGAGATGACACCGGTATCATACCCGTACAATAATCCTCCCAGCGCACCAAAGAAAAAAATCCAACCTTTACTAAGATTATAATTCATGCTGTTCCCACCTTTATACTCACCTGTAGTTAATATTGTTGAACACTACCTAAACGTGATTCCCTAGTATTGGTAAAAAATAAACATATACAGGAACGTTATGTTAAATAAAACAGGCGAAAGGTGTGGAATGTATTATCGTGAATCAATCTTCATCTGACATTTTTGGTAACTAAGCTATTAAATGAAAAACTCCAGAGATATAGTCTCTCTGGAGTGAAGAACACAGCTAGTGGGAAGCGTAATCTGTAAGGTGGGTTGTCTCATTATAGCTTTTTAATTCCCAATTATCCTGAAGCCGTTCAATATTAGAAATACACGCATTAATTAGCTTTGTTTTCCCTGTTCCTATTTCCCCATCTGTTAAGACAGATAAAATACAATTAATGACAGCGCCGTGGGCGACAAGTAGTACCTTCTTGCTTGGAAAGTGATGCTGGATCGAATGAAGACCTTCAAATATTCGATGTTGAAAATCTTCAAAGCTTTCCATTCCTGGATAATTGCGGTCTGGAAATTGAGCATTAATTTCTTCGTGTGTTAAACCGGAGCCTTTGCCGAAAGCTCGCTCCTTGAAATGCTCCATCATTACAATCTCTTTATCCTCTGGTAAATAGTGCTCAATGATATATGCCGTTTCCTTCGCACGTGAAAGGGGGCTGGCAACAATCGCGTCCCATTGGTCGTTTTTGAGAAAGGCTCCGCATTCCTTCGCCTGGCGTCGCCCTAGTTCATTTAACGGTATATCCTCTTGACCTTGCAAACGTTTAGCGCGGTTCCAATCTGTTTCACCATGTCGAACCAGACATATTGTCGTCACTACATATCGTCCTCTCTCTTCTATAAATACATCATAGCTTATTTTAATAGTCGCTTAATAATGGATAACCCAAATTTAGAGCCGGGGTACCGGAAGGAAAAATCAAATTTTGTTGTTTGGTGAACGATACTTTTACGGTGGGAAAACGCATCGAAGCTCGCTTTCCCGTGATAGCTCCCAGTGCCACTCGGCCCAACTCCACCAAAAGGTAAATGAGGATTGGCAACGTGAAGAATTGTATCGTTTACACATCCACCGCCAAAAGGAATTTGCTCTAAAATAGTATTTTCTCTTTGTTCATCTTCTGTGAAATAGTACAACGCTAGAGGCTTCTCTTTACTTCTAACCTTTTCCACTACCTCGTCTAGACTGTCAAATGTCAATACTGGAAGGATAGGACCAAATATCTCCTCCTGCATGACTGGATCATCCCACGTAATGTGATCTAATATAGTTGGTTCCATAACTAGCTGGTCGCGATTCGTAGAGCCGCCATATAGTAACTCCCCATTCTCTAGGTAGGGGAATAATCGATCAAAGTGCTTCTGATTTACAATGTGGGTGTACTCTTCATTGTCCAATGCTTTCGATCCATACAGTTCTTGAATAGCATCCTTTAATTTACTTAACAGCTCCGGCTTTACATCACGATGGACATATAAGTAATCAGGTGCGATGCACGTTTGCCCAGCATTAATAAACTTTCCCCAGGCTATTCGTTTCGCAGCAAGATCCAATTTTGCTGTTTCATCCACTATGACTGGACTTTTACCACCTAACTCTAAAACAACAGGTGTTAATTGTTTAGCAGCTTTCTCCATGACGATTTTTCCGACTGGAACGCTTCCCGTGAAGAAGATAATGTCAAATTTTTGCTCTAATAGCTCTTGACTGACCTCAACAGCGCCTTCCACTACTGTGAAATACGATTGCTCAAATGTTTCATTGATAATTTCACGCAATAGGGAGGAAACGTGTGGCGTGAGCTCTGATGGCTTTAATATAACCGTGTTGCCAGCAGCAATAGCACCAAGTACTGGAGCAAGAGCTAGTTGAAAAGGGTAATTCCATGGTGCGATAACTAGGGAAACCCCGTAAGGCTCTTTATAAATATAGCTTTTAGAGCCTATGTGAGAAACTGGTGTCTTAACCTTCTCAGGCTTCATCCACCCCTCTAGTTCCTTAACCATCATACTAATTTCGGCATACAAAAAAGCAATCTCCGTTGTATAGGATTCAAACTCTGATTTATGAAGGTCAGACTGTAATGCAGTAAGGATTTCGTCTTCGTGCTTCTCTATTTTTTCTTTCAGCTTTTTTAACTGTGCTATACGAAAGGAGATTGGTCTTGTCTCTTTTGTGTTGAAATAGGCACGTTGTTGTTCTATCAGACTAGGTATATTCACCTTAACATCACCTCATATTCGTTATTTGGAACGTAGATAAATCGTTGGCTATTTTCGTATTAGGGAAGACTGATTGCGCTTCTTGTAATAAAGCATCTATATCATCATCCTGATATCTAGAAGATATATGAGTCAAAATTAGCATTCCTACATTGGCCTTTTTAGCAAGAAGGGCAGCCTGTTCTGTTGTAGAATGATAATAGCTATAGGCTAATTCTGTTTCGCCTTTGGCAAACGTGGCTTCATGAACCAGCAGGTCAGCATCCTGGATAAAATCTTTGGTACTTTCCTGAGATCGTGTATCACCAAGGATGCATATTTTCCGACCAGCTTTATTCTCACCAATAAATTGCTCCCGGTATAATTTTTTTCCATTATATTCTACTACCGGGTTTTCCTTTATTTGCTGATATATAGGACCAGGCTCGATGCCTTCTTCTTTAAGCTTATCAACTAGTAATTCCCCAGGTTTATCGTGTTCTTGAATAGCATAGCCGTAGCTTGTGATACCATGATCCAATTTGTGACAGTGTACCGTACAATGGTCATCCTCATAGAGAAGTCCTTCTTCTACTTCCATTACTTCCACCTGGTAGGCTAAATGAGTACCGCTTACAGCTAGTGCGGTCTCCAGAAATGCTTGAATGCCCTTTGGTCCATAAATGGTTAACGGGCTATCGCCTCCTTGAAAGGAACGACTGCTTATAAAGCCAGGCAATCCGAAAATATGATCCCCATGTAAATGCGTAATGAAGATTTTTTCTACCTTTCTTGGCCGGATATTTGTATGAAGTATTTGGTGCTGGGTTGCTTCCCCGCAATCAAAGAGCCAGGTGCTTCCTCTTTCTTGCAGCATTTGTAATGCAAGAGAGGAGACATTGCGCTTTTTAGAGGGTACACCTGCACCAGTTCCTAAAAAAGTGATATCCAAATTATGGTCCTCCTAAATCATTAACAATGTTTTTCAACTTCTAAAACGAGTTCCTTTAATAATTGAACACTATCTTCAATGGTTAAATAGTAATAACGTTTTGTGCCTTCTTTATGAATGCCGACAATTCCTGCATCTCGCAATATTTTTAAATGATGAGAGATAGCTGGTCTAGACAGAGGAGAGTGCTCGGTAATTTCTGTAACGTTAAGTCGATCATGTTTATCTAACAGCAAGATTATATCTTGTCGAGCGGTATCACCTAACGCATGAAAGGTTAATGTATTGGCACGGAACAACTCTTCAATAAGTTCGCTCATATATGCTAGCTCCTATTGGTTTAAATTTTTAAACGAATTATATGATGAAAATAGGTAAATTGCAAGGAATAAGAAAACTTCTTTCCTGAAAATGTTATTTTCTTGAAACGAATACATAATACAATACGTCTGTAAATGGAAAGATAAAAAGTTGGATAAAGGATGAGATCTCATTGAATTATCGGTTTGTTACTATTATGATGTGTATTTCCCTTATGTCAGCTTGTTCCGCAAAATCTTCTCCTGTACATGGCCTTTCTGAACTGAAACAGAAATACCCGTCTATCACAAAGGAGCTTGATGATGTGTCGCCTGAACAGTTAGACAGGCTGCTCTTACCGGATTACATTCCGTTCGAGGTCAAAGAGGTAGATGCTTTGACCACAACAAGTCAGGAAGAAACGATGATTGAATTGGTGTACTCAAATGGGGATCAAAATGTACATATTATGAAATTAGATGATGTCGCTACCTATAGACAGAGAGAAGGCAAGCAAGTGGAGCTTTCTAATGGTACCAGAGCAAAATACTCTACTAGACAGTTTGGGGACCAATTAACCTGGACTGATCATCAGGAAAAAAGCACCTACATTATTAAGTTAATGAGCTATATGCCGACTAACTCTACAAGCTCAAACATGGAACAATTACTGCGGATAGCAAATTCAATGCATACAGCGTCTTAGTACAAACCCGAAAGGAAGGTACCATGTTCATCAAAATGGGGAGATAGTGGTAGACTCAGATTCGCGATAATTTTCAGGGATGGGTCCTATCCGTTTTATAGGCCATTCCTTTCTTCCGATAAATGCCCATCTTACATAAAGTTATCTCCATTTAAAGTTCTCCACATACGAGGGCTCTATATTGAAAATAACCAACAAGCATGGTCAGAGATTAATGAAAGAAGGGGATTGATGAGGTGTGGAAATAATAAACCTGACAACTAAGCAGCAATGGAGAGAATCGTTTCCGATTATGAAGGAACTCAGGACACATCTAACAGAAAAGGATTACATTGCAGATCTTGAACATATGGCCCAAAACGGATACAGTCTGGTGGCTTGTGTAGACAATGGGGAAATGCAGGCGTTGGCTGGTTTTGTTACAGATAGGAGCTTTGCATGGGGGAATTACGTTTGGGTACATGATCTTGTTACTTCATCCACAGCACGATCAAAAGGATACGGAGCGTATGTGTTAAACTACATAGAGCAGTGGGCAAGAGGGCAGGGGTATGAAAAAGTCATTTTATCCTCAGGACTGCAGCGGGAGCAAGCACATCATTTTTATGAACATAAGGTAGATATGAAGAAAAAGAGCTATGTATTTCAAAAAAAGTTATAAATGTGTAGAAATTATGGTTTTGCTCTAGCATTACAACGGATATGCTGTATCAAATTGGGCAAGAATGGGATTGAAGAAACTTTTGACATCCATGACGTTCCATTGTACGATTATAAAAAATACGTATAGTTTCATTAACGGGAAGAGTAGGCTGATATCATGACCTATAGAGAGTCGCTGGCTGGTGGGAAGCGATGGCGGAATCAGTTGAAGATCATCCCTGAGAAGTTCTGCTGAAATACTTGAGAGTAGGTGGAACCGGCTGGCGGCCGTTATCCGTTTTTACCGAGTGCCGTGTGAGTTTATGTACACGGAATATGGGTGGTACCGCGGAATGAACATCCGTCCCTGTTACAACAGGGGCGGATTTTTTGTCTTTTCAGGAAATCTATACCAAATCCTAAGGGATTTTTTATACAAAAATAAGAGGGTAAGAGGTGGAAGAAATGCGCAGTGTTAATACGAAGGAAGCGGCTCTGGAGCGTGAGAATCGTGTGAAGAGCTACTGGAAACAAGAGGATGTCTTCCGACGCTCTATGAATGAGCGCGAAGGTGCAGAAACATTTGTTTTTTATGAAGGACCTCCAACAGCGAACGGGCTTCCCCACGCCGGTCACGTACTTGGCCGAGTGATTAAGGACTTTGTCGGTCGCTACAAAACGATGCAGGGGTACCAGGTTTTGCGTAAAGGAGGCTGGGACACCCATGGTCTCCCAGTTGAATTGGAGGTTGAAAAGCAGCTTGGCATTTCCGGGAAACAGCAGATAGAAGAGTATGGCGTAGAAAAATTCATTGAGAAATGTAAGGAAAGTGTCTTTAACTATGAAAAGGAGTGGCGTGAATTTACGGAATCTATCGGCTATTGGCTAGATATGGATGATCCGTATGTCACTCTTCAAGACCGGTACATTGAGAGTGTCTGGTACATCCTAAGTGATCTTCACAAGCGTAATCTGTTGTCTAAGGGCCATAGGGTAACTCCTTACTGTCCAAGCTGTCAGACGACATTGAGCTCACACGAAGTGGCCCAAGGCTATGAGGATGTGAAAGACCTATCTGCTACAGCGAAGTTTAAAGTCAAAGATACGGAGAATGAGTTCTTCCTTGGCTGGACGACGACGCCTTGGACGTTGCCAGCAAATGTTACACTGGCAGTCCATGCCGACCTGGATTACATTAAAGCGGAAAAAGATGGTGAAGTTTACATCGTTGCTGAGGCACTTGCGGAAAAGAACCTTGGAGAGGGCTACACTGTTCTTTCCAAGCACAAAGGAAGCGAGTTTAGTGGAGTTGCCTATGAAGCTCCATTCCCATTCGTGAAGCCTGAGCGTGGCCATTTTGTCGTAGAAGCTGATTTCGTTAATGCTGAAAGTGGTACAGGTGTCGTACACATCGCTCCTGCCTACGGTGAAGATGACTATAATCTGGTGAAAGAACATAACCTTTCCTTCTTTAACGTAGTAGACGGACAGGGACGCTACACTGCAGATATTCCTCCATTTGAAGGCCGTTTTGTGAAAGATTGTGATGTCGATATCGTAAAATATTTGGCTAATGAGGGACTTCTTTTCCATAAAGAAAAGTACGAACACAGCTATCCGCATTGCTGGCGCTGTGATTCTCCATTACTATATTACGCTATTGAAAGCTGGTTCATAAAAACTACCGAGCTGAAAGACCAATTCCTTGCCAACAACCAACAGGTCGATTGGCACCCTGACCATATTAGAGACGGACGCTTTGGTAATTTTCTTGAGAATATGGTCGATTGGAATATCGGTCGTAACCGTTTTTGGGGAACTCCGCTTCCTATCTGGATGTGTAATTCCTGTGATTATCAATATGCCCCCGACAGTAAAGCGGATCTTCAGGAAAAAGCGAAAGGAGATATTGGAGATGTAGAGCTGCATAAGCCTTATGTCGACCGTGTTCAGCTTACCTGCGAGAAGTGTGGGGGAACGATGGACAGGGTTCCGGAGGTTATTGACGTTTGGTTTGATTCCGGATCGATGCCGTTTGCTCAGCAGCACTACCCATTTGAGAATCAGGAGCAGTTTGAAAAACAGTTTCCGGCGGATGTCATCTGTGAGGGAATTGACCAGACGCGTGGCTGGTTCTACAGCCTGCTTGCTGTTTCTACCCTTTTTACTGGAAAAGCACCTTACAAGCGTGTGCTTTCCACCGGCCATATTCTTGATGAGGAAGGCCGTAAGATGTCGAAGAGTAAAGGAAATGCACTAAATCCAACAGACATCGTAAATAAGTTTGGTGCTGATCCGTTCCGCTGGGCGCTGCTTGCTGACAGTGCACCTTGGAATAACAAACGCTTTTCTGAGCGTGTCGTTATCGAGGCCAAGTCCAAGGTAATCGATACTCTAGTGAACACGCATGGCTTCTATACGTTGTATGCAAACATTGACGGCTACACGTTTAAGAAGGATGAAACTGGAGAAAAGACACTTCTTGATCGCTGGGTCCTTTCTCGCTTGAACAGTGTGACAGCTATCGTAGAGGAAGCTCTTGAGGAGTACGATTTCACAAAAGGAGCAAAGGCTCTGGAGAAATATATTGATGAAGTGAGTAACTGGTATATCCGTCGCTCCCGTGACCGCTTCTGGGAAGAAGGCATGAGCGAGTCTAAAAAAGCTGCTTATCATACACTTCATGAAGTGCTGACACAGCTGAGCAAGCTGATGGCACCATTCACACCGTTCGTGGCTGAAGATATTCATCACAATTTGACAGGTGAGAGTGTTCATTTGGCACATTTCCCTAAATTAGACGATGCAGTAGTGAACAAGCAGCTGGAGAAGGATATGGACACCGTTCTGCAGGTCGTAGAACTGGCCCGAGGAGTACGGAATACAGAAGCAATCAAAACAAAGCAGCCACTTTCTGAGCTTGTCGTAATTCCAGTTAACCCGGAAAGAGGAAAAGCACTCGAGGAGTACAGCAGCATCATCCGTGATGAGATTAACGTTAAAGAAGTGATTGTGAAACAGTCTTCTGAGGATCTTGTCCGTTATGAAGTGAAGCTGAACTTCCGTGCCGCCGGTCCAGTACTTGGTAAGAACGTTGGCGTTGTGAAAGGATATCTAGAACAGCTGTCCGAAGAAGGGGCTGCAGCTGTAGTCCAACAGGAAAAAGCGGTCGTTCCTACAGCTGATGGTGAGGTAGAAGTACCAATGGATCTATTAAACATTGAGCGTGTTGCGGATGCAGGGCTCTCGATGGGAGCGAACCAGGATTTCCATGTTGTACTTGATACAACCATTACAGATGAACTCCGCCTAGAAGGGCTGGCTCGTGAAGTTATCCGTGTCATTCAGGATGAGCGGAAGCATGAGGATCTGCCAATTGATTTACGAATTGATATTACCCTTGCCGGTGATGAAGAAGTGCAGAAAGCCATCAAGCTAAATGAACAGCTAATCCGAGAGAATGTTCTGGTTAAGGAGCTTTCAATCGGTGAGAAAGACGAAATGAAAGAGTTTACCGTCGGTGATCATTCACTGAGACTGGTTCTTCACCAATAAAACAAAATCCCCGGCCTCGGCTGGGGATTTTGTTGTTCCATGCTGAAAAGGAAAAGAACTCTATTCAGTGTTTGAAAAAATATTCGGTGGCACATTCCGTTTCTATTAAGATGGTCATGGAAAAGACATAAGGCTTTCTACTAGCTAGTGTGGACGCCAGTATATTCGCTTGCTAGTTTTTTAAATTTATATGCATCATTTCCAGCCACGCTCGTATGGAACAGGGGAAGGAATTTCTACTCTTAAATCGTCAGCCGCTGCTTTAGCCCAGTATGGATTTCGTAACATGGCTCTGGCAACAAAAATGAGGTCTGCTCGGTTGTTTTGGAGAATTTCCTCAGCCTGTAAACCAGACGTTATCATCCCTACAGCACCTGTTGCAATGTGGGCTTTATGTTTGATGCCCTCAGCGTATCGTAGTTGATACCCCGGGAATACAGGAGGTCGTGCTGGAACAACACCACCTGAACTGCAGTCGATAAGGTCAATGCCAAGCTTCTTCATTTCAGAAGCAAAATAGACGAAATCGTCAAAGGTATTCCCGTCTTCATGATATTCATTTGCTGAGATTCTTACAAAGGTAGGACCATTCCACACTGTTTGAACTGCCTTTATTATTTCTCTTAAAAATAGGAAGCGATTTTCTCTAGTTCCACCGTACTGATCGGTTCTTTTATTAGTGAGTGGCGAAAGGAACTGGTTGATTAAATACCCGTGAGCACCGTGCAATTCTATAATATCAAAATGAGCATCTTTCGCGCGTTGTGCGGCTTCCTGAAAGGCAGTAATCGTTCGCTTGATATCCTCTTGTGACATTTCTATTGGTGTTTTCCTATCTTCTTTAAATGGTAGTGCGCTCGGAGAAAAAATGTCTTCCTCTAATATACCTTTCCTTCCAGAATGCGCCAATTGTATGCTGGATTTTGCTCCATGGCGGTGTATTCCTTCATTCACCTGTTGCAATCCTTTGATATGTTCATCACTCCAGATGCCTAAGTCTCGTGGAGAAATCCTTCCTTCTGGTAAGACAGAAGTTGCTTCGATCATTACTAGTCCAGCTTGACCTGCAGCTCTGCTTTCATAATGAGCAAAGTGGAAAGGAGATACCTTGCCATCCTCTGTTACAGACGAATACATACACATAGGGGACATAACTACTCTATTTTTTAGAGTTACATTGCCAAATGATATCGGGGAAAATAATGCTGCATCCATTTTCTTACCTCCTAAAGTTCATCACATGATACCATCACACATTTTCTCACAAACCAGATAACAGCTCACCCCTTTTGCTTGCATTTTCCAATAGTAAAACAATTTATCTTTTATTATGTTTTCGCAATTCTTCTAGCGAGTAAAAGGTACCCCGCCACGTAATCCCTTTGTGTTTATATGTTTTCCATAAGGCCTTTGTAATGGTGTACACAAAAAGCAATGCTGTTAAAGGAAAGACAGGAATAACCATTAGAGAAAAGGAGGTCAGCTTTCTAGTGGATATGACATACATCGTGTAGAGAAGGACAATTATGCCAAGGCTTATGAGCTGGGTTCTGCCAGAAGTGCTCCAGACCGTAACAAAGGGGAGAACTTGTGATAGTAAAGTTCCTACAATAGCAATAAATCCCAACATCCATGAATAGGACAAGCCGGCAAACGTATTTTTCTCTAATCCTTTGATTGCTTCTGATAATGAAGGATACCATTCTACGGTGAGAAGGCTTTTGGCAGTTGCCAGTCTCTGTTTAAAACCAAATGATTTTACTAATTGACCTAAATACAAGTCATCATCAGGTCTGCTGGCAAAGGCTTGATGTGTTCCAATTCGTTCATATGTATCCTTTGTTAGTAATTGAAATGCACCTATGCCCATTCCGCCCTTATTGCTTCCATCGTCATTGGCAGACCAAGGTCGTTTAAAAAATCCAAACCCAAAGAGAAAATAGGCAATAAAAGAGCGTAGCCAATAGGAGGATGCGGTAAGAGTAGGGGAGAGGGTAAGGTGATCTGCCCTTTCCTGTCCCAGGTACGAGAGTGCAACCTCTATTGTACGGGGATTGTGCCAAACATCTGCATCTGTGAATAGGAGGTATCGACCTCGTGCTGCTTTATATCCGTAATAAAGAGCATGATTTTTCCCAACCCACCCTTTTGGTAAAGAAGAGATGTGCAGGACGCGTACAAATGGCAATTGCTCGTAGTTATTCATCTTGTCTCCCGTTTTATCTTCAGAGCGGTCATTCACTAAAATAATTTCCATGTTGGGGTAAGTTTGTGCTAGGAGTGACTGAATAGTTCTTTCAATGGATGCTTCTTCATCCTTAGCTGCTACAATGACTGACACCATATCAGAGATAGGGGAAGAAGAAATATCCTCTACTCGATTTATTCGTCGAAGCCCAATGACACTATCTATAAAAGCAAAGAGCCAAAATAAAAAGATGATACTTAAGAGGTAGAACATAGATAATGCTCCTTTGGTAATAGTGGGACGATTGTTCCTTTCATCTATCATAACAAATGATAAGGTAGCATGGATTGTTGGATGTGTTTGGAAGGTGAGGAAACATAGAATAAAACAGACTGTCTTACTTGACGAGCAGTAAGACAGTCTGTTTTATTACTTGCGATCGCTTCGGTCTAACGCTTTGTTAATGGCATCTGTTGATTTATCTACGGCATTCATAGCTGCACTTTCTGTTGCTTCAGCAGCCCCCTGGACGGTATCAAACACAGCATCAGCACCATCCTTAAATGTCTTAGCCGCTTTAGTAACGCCTTCTTGAGCACGATTTTTTCTACCCATTGTATTACACCTCCTATTCCTTATGAATAGGATTGGTTAGGGAGGCTAATATCATCCGTACTATTTCTTCCCTTCAAACACATACGGGATAGCGTATTGATTACCAATGTACCGACTTATTCCACCAGGAAAGTAGGGCATCGCTTTATCTGCTTCTTGAACACTCATCCAGACTACATCTTCGATTTCATGAGGGCGGGTAACCTCAATATCTCCACTAATAATTGATCCATAAAATGTAAAGAAGAGACAATGATGCCCTTCTTCCTCAAATAACGCTTCATTGACAGAAAGAAGATTATGTACTTCAATATGAAGACCCGTTTCTTCTTTAGCTTCTCTAATGGCACCATCCTGAATAGATTCTCCTTCTTCAACTGCGCCGCCAGGCAATGAGTAGTCAAAGGAATTTCCTCTCTTATTACGAACCATGAGGATGCTCTCCTTAGATGAATCTAGCAGCAGGGTGTAGGCAACATCAACTCTCTTCATATTCATTCCCCTTTCTTTATCTATAGTTTATCATGAGACATTAGTGATGGGTATTTCTGTTTTGGATAGATCGTCATTTGCGGCTATAATAAGAAGGGTACCGTTACAATTAGAAAATGTGGTGTATGTAGGATGATAATAATAATTGATAACTATGACTCGTTCACGTACAATTTGGTTCAATACATAGATCAAATTGCCGATGAAGTTGTCGTATATAAAAATGATCAAATAACAACAGAGGAAGTGATAGCTCTCCGTCCGGATGCTATCGTCCTTTCCCCAGGACCAGGATCTCCTCAAGATACTGGGGTTAGCAGGGAGGTGCTCTCCGCCTGCTACTTGGATATTCCTATCCTTGGTGTGTGCCTTGGTTACCAATTAATTGTGGATTTTTTTGGAGGGAGAATAGAAAAAGGTCCTCTCCCAGTACATGGTAAGGTGTTTTCTATTGTCCACGACGGTCAAACAATGTTTAAAGATATTGCTTTACCAACTCCTGTGACGAGGTATCACTCATTAATGGCAAACAGGGATTCTATCCCTGACTGTCTGGAAGTGAGTGCTGAAACAGAGGACGGTGTTATCATGGCTGTTCGGCATACATCATTACCTATTGAAGGCGTCCAGTTCCATCCTGAATCAATAACCTCTATAGACGGCTTTTCTATGTTAAAGAATTATTTCTACCACCATGTCAACAGCTTCCGATACCGCCAAAAGGAGGGGACGAATTCTTGACACAAAACGTATATATGCAATTTGACTTTACACCAGCTCCTTTAGCATTTTATAAACCGGAAAAGGTTTTCGTAGCCTACACATATGAGGAAGTAAAAGGGATATTTAACAAACTGGAGCTTTGGATTGCAAAAGGCTATTATGCCGCAGGATACATTTCCTACGAGGCTGCACCAGCATTTCGTTCCTATCTCTCCGTTCATGAATCGCCAAAGTTTCCGTTAGTGTGGTTTGGGTTGTTCTCCTCACCAGTACCAGCAAAAACGGATCAAGGTAACGGCAGCTATACCCTATCGGAGTGGAGATTTAAGGATGAGTATTCTACATACCAAAGCGGAATAGAAGCAATCAGGTCAGCGATTGAAGAGGGGAACACTTACCAGGTTAACTATACGACAAGATTAGAGGCATCTTTTGCAGGAGATGATTTTGCTTTTTATAATCAATTACAACGAAATCAAGCGTCTTCCTACAGTGCCTATTTGAATTTGGGAGACCATTCTATACTTTCTGCCTCCCCAGAACTGTTTTTTCAAAAAGAGAATACTCTCCTTACCACTAAGCCAATGAAAGGGACAAGACCGCGAGGGAGAACGGTAGAAGAGGATAATCTATTTCGACAAGAGTTACATGCCTCCGAGAAGGATCGAGCAGAAAACCTGATGATTGTGGATCTACTTAGAAATGATCTTGGGAATATTGCTGAATCTGGTAGTGTTAAAGTTCCTTCTTTATTTGATTTGGAACAGTATCCTACTGTTCATCAGATGACTTCTACCATTCAAGCTGTCATTTCAGCGGAGACATCCTTTTACAATCTGTTCGCCGCTTTATTTCCGTGCGGATCGATTACCGGAGCTCCTAAGGTAAGGACAATGGAGTATATTAAGCAGCTCGAGCAACATCCAAGGGAAGTGTATTGTGGAGCAATAGGATACATTACACCAGAACGAGATGCTATATTTAACGTTCCTATCCGGACTGTACTACTCGACAATAAGGCGGGAATAGCAGCCTATGGCAGTGGGGGAGGTATTACATGGGATTCAACAGTACAAGGAGAGTATGAAGAAATTCAAACAAAGGCACGTCTTCTTACAGAAAAGAGACCAGATTTTCAACTGTTAGAAAGTATGTGTCTCGATAACGGGAAGTTCCCATTACAATCCTTCCATGTGAAGAGGGTTATGGAGAGTGCTGCATATTTTAATATAGAGCTTGATAGAAATACAGTAGTAGAGCATTTGAGAAACCTTCAACTATCGTATCCCATACATACCTATAAGGTTCGGTTACTTGTAGCAAAAGATGGTACACTTTCTACCGAAGCACACCAGATTACACCAATGCGGAAACCACTATGGGTCTCATTAGCTAAACGTGCCATTGATAGCTCCAACCCGTTCCTCTATCATAAAACAACCTATCGTGCTATATATGATGAACATATGGAGGAAGCGAAAGAGGACGTCTTTTCCGTGTTGCTCTGGAATGAGGATGAATATGTTACGGAATTTACGATTGGGAATGTTGTCATTGAATCAGATGGAGAATGGGTCACACCTCCTGTTCAATGTGGTTTACTAGCCGGAACGTACCGCGAATTTTTGTTGCAGGAAGGAACCATTAAAGAAAGAAGTATTACAAAGGAAGAGGTAAGGCTGTCTAGCTCCATTTATTTAATCAATGGAGTACGAGGCTGGCTGCCGGTTGAATTAGTGTAGACTTAGTTAGCAAAGGAGATTGTCATGGAAATAGTACTTTGGATTATCGTTATTGCAGGCTTCGTGGTTAGTTATATTGGACTTGTTTATCCTGTGCTGCCAAGTCCCCTATTCCTGTGGGTTAGCTTATTAACATATCAATTCTTTATTAATTCAGAGGAGCTTTCGATATGGTTTTGGATAACAATGATCGTGCTGACCATTATTTTAATTATCTCTGACATAATTATTAATAGTAAAGTAGTCAAACGATTCGGTGGTTCCAAATGGGGGGAACGAATGGCTGGCATAGGTGTGATATTAGGCTCATTTATATTACCTCCGTTTGGAGTGATAATTGTTCCATTTATTCTCGTTTTTATAACGGAAATGGTACAGAATGAGGACTTCGAAAAATCAGCTAAATCTGCTGTAGGAGCGTTAGTAGGATTTTTAGGAGGAACAGTCGCTAAATTACTAATCCAAACCTTTATCATCATTTGGTTTTTACTTAGTGTGTATGTATTTTAACAGGTATGAGAGCAATCGTTTCCCACAGTGGTGAATTCCGAATGCAGGAAGCACCTCACCCTTCCTAAAGTAGTAGGTAAACGGTAGACCACTTAGCATGAGCATATATCATTATTTAAGGAGGGTATGAAATGGTAGCATTTGTCCAGTATCTAGAAGGAATCGATAACCCAGATCACCGTGACCGTTTAGAGGAGGTATTAGCTTGGGTATCCAACACATTTCCGAATTTAGAACCGCACATAAAGTGGAACACCCCAATGTTTACCGACCATGGTACATTTATCATTGGCATCGATAAAGCCAAGCATCATATGAGCTTTGCTCCTGAAGAGGCAGCTATGGTTCGCTTTGCTGCTGAAATTGCAAAGGCTGGCTACAGTTCTACAAAGGGGTTGTTCCGAATTAAATGGAACGAAGCCATCGATTATGAATTGTTAGAGAACATCATTGCGTTTAACATACAGGATAAAGCGGAATGTTCTACTTTTTGGCGCAAATAACTTCTGAAGCCGCTTATCAGGAAAGGGTAAGGAAATTAAATCATATAGAACAAATATGTGATGTCAAAAATAGAGAATGACTTATATAACCACAAAAAGAGCTCTGCCTTCCTTGTTTAAGATCAGCTTACGAGAAAAACGGGAATGCCAATGGAGTTGAAATACATTCAGGAGAAGAGGCTATTACTCCCTTGAAAAACGAGTTAGACATGCATAATAATGATGATATACAATTTAATGATATGGGTGGTCAGTTGGAATCAGATGATTCTGGATCCTATTACACTATTGAACTTACTTCTAAATCTATTAAAGAAAAACGGGACAGTAGGGGTATATAAGGTGTATGAGGGTGGCGCCTATGAATTGAGGAGCTAGGTTGTAAGACTAGTTCGCTATAAAAGGGGACGCACTTCATGAACTATGTCATTTTTCCACTTACGATACTAATCTGTTTCATCGGTATTTTCTTCGTGACAAGAGGGCTGTGGGAATTACGAACTGCTCAAAACAGACGAAGGTATTTTATCAATATGTTTCCTGGACTAGGGCTATTATTTGTAGTTACATTGCTATTATTATTTGGTAACGTTGTGTAATTGTCTGGTTTAAAGGCTGAAGCTATTGCTTCAGCTTTTTTTTACAAAGGAGGGGAAGAATGCCTGCATGGTTTGACACGAACATTGATGAACGCTTTGAAGCGTTCTCTAACAGTCACATTGTTTTGTTATTACTGTTCATAAGTGGTATTGTTGGCTTGTTTCTTAGCTATAGAATTTTACTATCCTATCAACTACTGCAGCAGTTGGTAAGATGGGGACTCTTTAGTATATTATTAATGGCAGAAATTACGCACACCTTATGGGGGATAGCTAATGGAAGCTGGAGCATGGAGGATCATGCACCTCTTCACTTATGTGGATTAGGCTCTATTCTTTCCATGATAGCTTTGGTGACATATAATAGAAAGCTTATTCAGTTTCTTTATTTTGCTGCCATCCTTCCGGCTCTCATCACTTTAATCACACCAGAGGTATTCTATTCCTTCCCCCATTTCCGTTTTATGAAATTTTTTCTTCACCACATGGCATTAGTTTGGACTGGGATATTCTTACTATTGATGACCACTACGCCTATAACGATAAGGGTATTAGGCCAGATGTTTTTCCTATTAAATGGGTATGCTGCTATTATATTTTTCTTGAACGGACAGATTGGGACGAATTATTTATTCCTCGCCAGTACCCCTGATGTCACCACTCCTCTAGATATGCTTGGGGATGGCGTGTGGTACTATATCCATCTCGAATTGTTTTGTTTCGGATTATTTGTCTTTATGTACTTCCTATACAAAGCGGTTAGTGCTATACATAGCAAGAAATCCTCTCATACAGATGCTCTATTAAACGAGACGTAAAAAGCTAAGAGACTGCTGCTCTTAGCTTTTACTTTGGTTATGATGAGTGTTCTTGAAATAATTCTGCTACTATCTCATAGGATCTACGACGTGCTTCATGGTCATAAATTTGAGAAATAACCATAATTTCGTCAGCTCCTGTTTTTTCAATAAAGTCGTAAAGCTTCTTGCGAACAGTATCCTTACTCCCAATAATAGAGGAGCTAAGCTGTTGCTGAAGAGCCTGCCTTTCCCGTTCTGTCCAGATATCCTCCATAGAATCAACAGGAGGGGGAAGTGGGAATTCATTTTGTCGAATCAGGTTGAGGAATTGCTGCTGAAGTGTCGTAGACAAGCGTTCTGCTTCTTCGTCTGTATCCGCAGCTATTATATTCACACCTACCATCGCATGGGGCTGATCTAGGTGTTTAGATGGCTTGAATTCTCTGCGATATAAATCAAGGGCAGGAACAGTGTCTCGTGGAGAGAAATGACTAGCAAAAGCAAAAGGAAGTCCTTCCTTTCCTGCGAGCTGAGCACTGTATCCACTGGAGCCGAGCAGCCAGATAGGAATGTCGAGACCTTCCCCAGGATAAGCGCGTACATGCGGGTTATCCTTACCTCGAGTTGGATCAAAATAACTTCTTAACTCCTCTAATTGATCTGGAAAATCATTAGGTCCACTTTTCACACCTCTTCGTAGTGCGTGAGCTGTTAGCTGGTCTGTACCAGGAGCTCGTCCTAGTCCAAGATCAACACGTTCTGGATAAAGGGATTCCAAGGTTCCGAATTGCTCTGCTATAACTAAGGGTGCGTGGTTTGGGAGCATAATGCCTCCAGAACCCACTCTTATAGTAGACGTATGTGATGCAACATGTCCAATTAGTACAGAGGTGGCTGAGCTTGCGATGAAAGGCATGTTATGATGCTCTGCCAACCAATAGCGTGTGTAGCCAAGCTTTTCAGTGTGCTTAGCAAGGTCTACTGTACGATGAAAGGCATCTTGAGGAGTACCATCCTCTCTAATTGGGGCTAAATCTAATACAGAATAGGGAATGGATTGTAATGATTTGCTCATATATTCATCTTCTTTCTTTCATTAGTTTGAATGAGGAGATTCCCCTACATTTTATGTATGGTTCAGTGTACCAATATTTTATTTCGAGTGCCTAAGGAACTGCTCAATCCTTCCTAAGTTTTCCTTCTGTTGCCCTAATACAGAAAAGCTGCCGATGGTATATCGACAGCTTTATCGATTAAAAAGGCCATTGCCTTTCATAAAAGCCTGGCTTTTGCTCTATTTCACATTCAATCGGAGGATATCCATATGGATAGGGACCGGCAAAGGGAGCGAAGAATGGAAATGTTGGTGCTAGAAACGTGGTTGGATAGAATAAGGTCCCAAAAACACCGAATGCAAAATCACCTGCTCCACCAAAGGGGAATCCTGCGAAAGGAAAGCCATCTAGAAAAGCTCCTTCCTCCAAAGCACCCTCTTCCTCTCCTAAGGGGACGAGGGGTTTATGCTGATTAGTTGAAAACATCTTATTAGCCTCCTGTCTATTTCATTGATAATATAGTATGCATAAACAAGAATAGGTGGTTTCTTCATGACAGAAATGGGCAAGTATAAAGGGGGAGGTCCGTGAAGGATTTTCATTGTTGTGCAACGTGCATTCATTACGAACTGATAAAGAACAATAATAGGGTGAAAAGGTATTGTGCCAGGCTCGGTTATGAAACAAACCCTAAATGGAAGTTCGACTGTTGGACACCAACGGACAACGTTAGACGACTTATGGAAAAACAAAAAAAGGGTAATACGGACAACTAGCAATATAGTCCAGGGAAGATTATACCTGTTTTACAGTACGAGGAATTACTGTTACAGTTTCGATACGTCTAACCTAAGCTAACACCCAAACAAAAAACGAATTACATACACATTTGTGCTGGAATAGGAGACACTGAATAACAAAACATTTATTTCTTTAGAAGGGTGGATATTACATGAGAGCTGTGCAAGTAATAGGATACGGAGATGTAGATAAACTAGAGGTCGTTGATGCAGCTATACCGGAACCAAAGGAAAAGGAAGTACTGGTGAAGGTAAAGGCATGTGCTATTAATAATACAGAGATTTGGATGAGAGAGGGAGCTTATGGAACTGGGTCCAAATCAGGCTGGCGTCCAGAAGGGGTTCAATTCCCTCGAACTCCAGGCTCGGATATAACAGGGGAAGTAGTTCAAGTAGGTCAGGATGTTGATGAAGCAATGGTTGGGACCGATGTTGTCCTTTTCCCTTTTACGTCAAGCGGAAAAGAAGGAGCGGAGCATATTTCAGATGATATGTCCTTTATCGGGTCAGAATATGATGGTGGCTATGCTGAATATGTTGTCTGGCCGGCTGAGCTTTGCTATGATATGCCGCTTTCTGATTATGTAGAAAGCTCTGTGTTTTCTGTTAGTGGTATGACAGCTTGGCATATGGTGGAGCAACTAAACATAAAGCCGACTGAGACTGTAATGGTGACTGGTGCTAATGGGGGAGTTGGTTCCCTGAATGTACAAATTGCCGCAAATGTATTTGGTGCGAAGGTTATTGCAATTGTAGGAGATTTGGCATTAGAAGATAAGCTGAAAGAGCTTGGTGCTACCCATGTATTGTCTTATAAGTCCGATAATCTGGCAGACCAAATTATAGAGGCAAACGGCGGGCCTATTGATTCCGTATTAGATGTAGTTGGAGACGCATTATTCTCGACCTCCCTTCACGTATTGAAAAAAGGCGGCAAGTTCTGTACGTCGGGGTCAGCAGGTGGACAAAAAACAGAGCTTGATTTTCGGACGTTGTATTTAAAGCATATTACGTTATATGGTTCCGTGCTTGGTACAAGAGCCGAATTTAAGCGGATGCTGGCCGCTATATCATCAGGAAAGATAAAGCCTGTCATTGATCGAACTTTTCCTTTACAGGAAGCAAGAGAGGCACAAAGCTATTTTAAAGAAGCAGGGAAGCTAGGGAAGATAGTACTCCTACCCCAATCCTAATTCATCCCCCTCCTTAATAAGGGTAATATGGTAAACTTTGTATAAAAGAATAGGGAGGGGAAACTATCATTACTATAGAAAGATTAAAAACTGCCAGCTTTATTCTCGTAATTCCGTCGCTTTTCTGGTTAGGAGAGAATGTACAGGTAAAGAGTTGGTTAATTGTCTTCTTATCTTTGCTGTTCCTTGTTTTTGCTGTTTTACATTATTGTCAGAGGGACACTTTATGGAAGATAGAAGCCTTATATGCAGCGGGGTTTCTTTCCATCCTTATGATGCCAGGATATTATCCCATATTATTTCTGGCTGTGGTTTTCTTGTTGAGTATTATAATGAGCATGAAACAGCCACATCACCATTAGTGAGGGTATCCACAAAAGGAGGTATTCCTTGTCACTCGTTATGCCAGTGATAGGCCTTGGAAGTATTATGTTGGTCATTGTTACGGCTAAGGTTCTTCAATATAAGAAGCATAATCAGCATCCTCCCCGTAAATGGGAAGGAAGGACTCCTGAAGAATTAGAAGAGGATCGTCAAAACAGTGAGAATGAAGCATCTTCCATACGACGAGGTTCTGTTCCGGGGGGAGGAGGGGGAGAGATGTAATGGGTAACATCACTCCAAACCAACCTCTTCCTTGCTCCATTTCCATAGAGAATCAGCAAGGTTTCTATCCTGAGCTCTTTTAGAGGTAGAAGCGATTTGACGCTTATAAAAATATGCCCCACTAATTGCTGACATGTGTGGATCAGTTGCCAGATAAATAGCAGTGTCCGCACCTTTAGCGGGAGATTGGAAAAAGGGGCGCAGCAGGGAATGAATTCCTTTACCAAATCCAGTGGTACGGTTTACCCCAAGACTTGTACTCACTGCCCCTGGATGAAGGGAATTTGCTGTGACATTCGTATCAGCAAGAAGGACTGCTAAGGTGTTGGTAAATAATATATTGGCAAGCTTTGACTGAGCATAGCCCTTAATAAGACCAAAATGGTTGGTAAGATGAGGATCAGGAAAATGGATATCACCAACCTTATGAGCACCTGAAGAAACGGTAATAATTCTACCCTGCTTTGCAGCTTGTAGTTTTTCGAGGAGTAAATTAGTAAGCAAGAAATGACCAAGATGATTTACACCAATCATACGTTCGAACCCATCTACTGTGGTATGGCGTTTTGTACTTACAACACCAGCATTATTGATTAGAACATCTAAGTGAGTATGTCTTTCCTTGAAAAGGGAAGCACTGTTACGAATACTATCAAGAGAAGCGAGGTCACAAAGCAATACTTCCGCTTGGGATTGACCACTTTCCTTGATAGCCTGCTGCCTGGCTGCTTCTCCACGAGAGGAATCGCGGCACAGCATGACAACATAATACTTTGCTCTGAGCAGTGCAATGGAAGCTGCTAACCCCATACCACTGCTAGCTCCAGTGATAAGAGCAATTTTTCGATCAACCATAGAAGTCTCTCCTTTTTATGACACGGGATGGAATAGCTGTATAAATTATGTTACAGTAAAAAAAGAAAAAGTGGTAGGATTCCCTTTTTCCTTTCAACGTATCGTGTCATAAATGGACAAAAATATATTGCATCTCATTTTGGTGGGAATGCCCTGGACTATAGAGCCAGTCATAAGCCAAAAAAGATCTCTCGATAAGAGGTCTTTTTTGGCTTTTTTTAATGTAAAAATTTGGAGAAGGAGTTACTATGTCTGAACAAAATTTTATGAAGAATGAATCATACACTTTATTAAACACCATCAGCTTCGTAAAGAAAAGTACAGAAGCCTATCGTCATGCTAAGGAAACAACAGAACAAGGTTCTCCTATAGCGGCTGACATCGCCGAAGCCTGCGCCTGGATTTGCCGAGACTCCGCGCAGCGCTTAAAGGAATTAGAACCAAGCCAGGAGCAACTCGTGGATATATGCTACTTAAATGCTTTGCTATGTGAGGAGTTAAAGCAAGGGAACGAATAAAGGGTAAGAACGTCGGAATTCCCACCGCTCCTACAGAAAGAAACCCTTCCTACTCAAGTAGGAAGGTGCATGTTGCGCAGTCCATGAAGATCCAATATACTAAATCCAATCTTAGAAAAGATAGGAAGAATAATAAATGCAGCTATCTCAATGGACTGGTGTGTGATATCGATTCCGGATGAGCCGGCTAGCCATGCTGTTGGATATAGAATCCAAAAGCAAGACAGATAAAGAGCTATTCGTTTATAATGACGGGATAGTTCTGGGGAAGCTGCGTCTGCAATTTTCCTCAACGGGTACCAAATTATTACTAAAATGATGACCAGTGCTATCATGCCCAGGATATACCAAATGTATTTAATGCTGTCATTTGAGAAGTCTGCTATTAATCCTGTCAAAATCATAAACACGTCTGAAATGATTAAGGCAAATAGTAACGTTTTATTTTTGTTTTTCTCTTGAAGCATGGCTGTTAATGCAAGGGCTACTAGTAATAGCGGTGTCGTAACCACCCAATCGATATACCTTGCAAAATAGATGGTTTTGTCTGGGTTTGATACTAGTCCTTGTCCGAGGGCGATGGAAAGGTATGCTGCACCGGACCAAGCTGGAATTACCATAGCGATGGCATATTCATATAATGGTACCTGTTTTGGTTTTCGACTTAATACATAAAAATATATGGAGCCTGTTATCATTATAATGAAGTAAAAAATATGCATGGAAATAATAAAATCACTCATTGTATTTGCTCCTTTCGTCTTCTTCCTTCAAATTATAGGCAAAAAAGAGCGGATATAAACTGTTCATTTCTTTTATTGCTGCTATATGTATTGTAAAATGAGGTACTTGTGAAGGAATGTAAATACAATAGCGTGAAACTATATGCAGATCTTGCTTATCACCATAATAATTTTCCATATATGATTTTTTATAAGGAAGAAAGAATAAAGCGATTGGCTCCATAAACAAGAAGGAAGGAGACCCTTACAAGAAAGGCACATCTAATTACGCAAGTCTTGATAGGGAAGCCGACTAATAAAATATGGACTTACCAATTGCACCTTTCTAAGCAATTCGGTACGTTACCCCATTGGCTGGAGATAGATGTGATGAAGGTGATAAAAACCGTTGAAAGAGATGGGTGGCTCTAAAAGCTTTCCAACGAATACCGCTTAATGAAGACATTGAGGTCCAAGATAGAGAAGGTTGTTTAATAAAGGGAGCCTAAGGCGGGCTCCCTTTTTGTTTTTTAAATATTTATTCTTTAGCGGTCACTACCACCTTGCCAATCATTTTACCACTTTCCACAAGTCGGTGAGCCTCTTGCAGATTGTGAGCCGTTAGCCCTTCGATGGTTTCGTTTATGGTGGTGTCAATATAGCCTTTATCGATAAGCGAACAAAGCTCTGATAAGATATGGTGCTGTTCTATCATATCCTCTGTTTGATAGAGTGGTCTAGTGAACATAAATTCCCACACAAAGGTTGCGCTTTTACTTTGCAGGGCAGTGAGATTAAGTGGTTCCTCCGTTTCTACAATACTGGCAATTTTACCTTGTGGTTTAATGGATGCTACCATCTCTTCCCAATGATCGGCAGTTGAGCTTAAGCAAAAAATATAGTCAACAAAGGGAAAACCAAGATCATGCAATTGAGTAGAAAGAGCTTTATGATGATTAATGATGTATTCTGCTCCATGATTTTGTGCCCACGTGATGGTCTCCTCCCTTGAAGCAGTACCAATTACTGTCAGGCCAGCTCGACTGGCAATTTGTGTTGCAATGGATCCAACACCACCTGCAGCTCCAATAATTAAAATCGATTTCCCCTCATTATCCGTCTCCTGTCTGGAAATACCAAGACGATCATATAGTCCTTCGTAGGCCGTTAAGCTTGTGAGTGGCATAGCAGCAGCTTCTTCAAAGGTTATTGTGGCCGGTTTTTTGCCGACGATTCGCTCATCAACTGCGTGATAGGCGCTGTTCGTTCCGGGGCGGTCAATAGAACCAGCGTAATATACTTCGTCACCTGGTTGAAATAGTGTGACTTTCTCTCCGACTTCGGTCACAATACCTGCAGCATCATATCCTAGAATTTTAGGCGTCTCTTCTTCTTCTCCGTTCGCCCTCAGCTTCGTATCAACAGGATTGACGGAGACGGCCTTGACCTGCACTACTAAGTCATGTCCAGATGCCCTTGGTTTAGGAATAGATACATCTACAAGACTTTCGTTATTTGTAATAGGCAAGTGCTGGTATAAGCCAATGGCTTTCATTTCCTCAGTCATGTCATCACCTTCTATCTAATAATGTATTACCTATAACAATATTACTCCTAATCAGGTACTCCAAACAATATATCAATAGAAGTACAAAGGGGAGAAGGATGACAGAAATTGACTCTTGCCTTTAGAATAAAGTATCGTTATACAAAGAGGAGGAAAATAGTGAAGCAGCATGTAATAGCATTGCTATTAGTAATGCTTTTGTTTGGGTGCAGCGGTAATTCTGATCCAACCAATAAACCAAAAGTAGAAGGGTTTATCGTACAAGTAAATGAAAACAGTATAATAGTAGCCTCTAATATAAGCAGAACAGATGCCAAAACAAAAACATGGGAAGAGCTATCGGAAAAGTACCGTGATAAGCTGGAAGTGTACACATTAAATGATGGTAGATTCTTCAGCTCTCTTTCCAACTACAAAAAAGGGGAAAAAGTTAAGGTGTGGGGGAATGGAGGGGCGTTAGAATCAGATCCTCCACAATATGAGCTTGAAAAAATAGAAAGAGTAGGCGATTAATAATATTGAAGAACAGGGGGATTGCCATATGAGTGTCACCAAATTCTTACTATTGATCTTGACAGGTATGCATATGATTACGTTAGGTAATGTAGTCATGTTCGATGGAGAATGGAATGGTATAGTCATGGCAGTTAACAATTGTTTATTTGTCATTGCTTTAGCATCTGCGATTTCTTCACAGAAAGATAACAAAGGAAACGCCCCTTCTTAGATGTTTATATTATCAAAAAACGTGAAGGCAGCAGCCATTGGATATAACATAGTGCACCCCGTTCCCTGAATAGAGTACAAAGCGTAATACAATAGATTGTGAGACTGCTAAATATATGATGAGGAGGAATTTGTTATTGGGGTTATTGCTAATGCAATCATCTATTTGATTTCTAAAAAAAAGACGTTAATCTATACGACATTTAGTCAGAAGGAATATGCCACCATTGCATCCCGACTACATGCACACGGTATAAAATTTAGAGTGGCGATGCTTAATAACATGTCTGAGGCAGCTGGTGGAGCTTACGATGATTACAAAAATGAATATAAATTGTATGTGACGAAACAGAATAAAGAAAATGCAAGACGGGCCATACATACAACAGCATAAAGGAACCCCTGCCCAAATGGACCAGGGGGATTTCTATGGAATAGTTAAGATAATACGCTGTCTTTCTTTCCCATCTTTACTTATTTTCCAATACTCATATTCTGGATCCCCTTTTGCGAAGTTTTCGTTTACGGTTATGAGTAATTCGTCTCCGTTTGGAAAGAAGGCAGGAGAAGAAGCATTACTATGAAATCTAGTTATCTGCTGAACGTTGTCTCCGTTATTCTGCATAGAGAAAAGCTCATACTCGTATGTTCCACTCTCTTTTGTGTTTGCTACATCCATAAATACAATAGTACGTCCATTTGGTGAAATAGTAGGAGTCCCTAGTATTGGTCCTTGTGCTGCTGCTGTTTCATAAGAAGCCTCTGGTGTGATACGCTGCTCTTTATTCGTCTGTAAATTGATCAGATACAGAACATCTTTACTATTATAATACGTACTGTACAGGAGCTTCTTTCTGTCTTCTGATAAAGATAAACTTGACAGGGTAAGTGCCTTTTTGTCTGTTATTTTTTTCGTGTCCTTTGTTTCCAAATCCATACGGTAAATATCAAACTGGTCTGGCATAGGTTTGCCTTCATTATTTTCTTTATAGGTATTGGCTTTCGAGTAGAAAATGTATTGTCCATCCGCCGAGATAACTACATCGTTAATATATTCATCCTTTTCCATTAGAGGGACAACCTGTTTCTGGTCTATATCAAATTGCATTAGTTGCTTGTATGGAGTATCTTCGGTTTGGAATTCCTTAAGAAATAAAAGGGTAGATGCATTTGGTAAAAAAACTGGATTCGTAAATGATTCTTTTTTCTCAGCTTTAAAGAGAAGCTCAGCCTGACCTCCAGTTGAAGGAGCTTTATATAAAGCCATTTCATCTTCCTTTGTGTACGTAAACGCTATGGACTCTCCATCTGAGGATAAGGAGGGATTCGGCCCATAGCCGTTTTCTTTTGGAGGGCCGTCTGCCAATGTACCAGTGAGATAGACTAACGAAGTAACAATGATAATGGTGAATAAAAATAGCAGGTTTTTCGATCGTAAAGACAAGTGCTACACCCTTTCCAAATATTATAATGATGCAATTGCTATAGGTGTTATGGTAATAAGCAGGAGAAAAATTAAGCCTAGCGCAATGGCTCTTACTGGCTTTTGTGGTATATACTTCATCTGGAATCTGAAAAACAGCAGCCATAACCCGATTAGAGAAAATGGAAAGACGAGAATCCAGGAGTAGCCAGCAAAAATAATTAATCCATAGGAGAAAAACAGAGCAACACCACACAGAATAATTCCGAATAATACATTAATGATATAGCTTATCTTGAGTACGGTTCTCTTCTCCTTTGAATAAGGAGAAGGGTTAGACGAAAAATAGGAGTTTCTAATAATGAAAATGAAGCTGATTAGAACGACCGCAACAAGGTAAATGGAAAACAATATAGCTTGAATATCTCCTAATTGTTCAACGACAAATACATTAAACCCATTCCAAATAGCGGAAAGGAGAACGATAACATTCAAAGACCAAAAATGCCCTGCCATGTAGGAAATATTAATAGCCGTCCATGTAACGCCGGCTCCTAATACCGTCTGAATGATGAGCCATAAAAGATCTCCTTGCCCTTGGTAAAAAGACATGCTGAGGTAGAAAAACATCCCATATATAAGGGTGGAAAGTCCGATCATGTAAAGAAAGCCACGCTGATAAGGGTATAAGGCCTCCTGCATACCATTTCCAATGAGATCACTCTTTCCAAAGGAATGTATAGCTTTTTGTTCCGCTTCCTTTTCAGAATAACCGGCTTCCATCCAATCTCGCTTAGCTGCTTCTAGGTGTTCCATAAGCTCTTCTTTAATGTCTTCACTATCCTCAGGAGGGGTTTGCATATGAAGTAAAATTTCTTGAACGTGCTTTTCTAATCTGTTCATAATAAATCCTCCGACATTTTTGAAATGAGTCCATTGATACTTTCCCAATGATTGAGCTTTTGCTGTAATACGACTTTGCCATCATCCGTTATGCTGTAATATTTCCTACGCCCAGCTTGTGTTTCAGACCAATAAGAAGTTAACAAACCTTTCTTCTCTAACCGTTTTAGGGCAGGATACAATGTCCCTTCACTCATGTGATAGAGGTTCTCACTTTCTTCTTTAAGTCGCTTCACCATCTCATAGCCATACATATCCTTTTTAGCAACCAAGCTCAGCATAAGTATATCTATACTCCCCTTCATAATTTCCCGATCCATATCACTCACCTCTTTCCATTATTTTCTTAGTACATTGTATAACGGGGTACATCGTATTGCAATGTATTAGAAAGGAAAATTTTTTCAAATAAAAAAATGGAAAAGAAAGTAAACAGACCTGATAATCGTGCTCCTCTTATAGAAATTAAACTTAAAACAATATGTTCGTTACACAAAAAAAGGCTTCCTTAAGATCGAATCTTAAGAGAGCCTTTTTTTGTGTAGTACGTTGATTGAAATCAATATAGTTGTATTTGGCATTTATTCCATGTATGAAATGGCATTATATTTTTTGAATATAAAAAAAGACCTTAAATATTATCATCAATGTATAAAATGATGCATATTTAAGGTCTTTTTGTTCGCGAAGTTTGTTAAAGTAAAGCCCCCGTACGTGGAAGACTCCGTTTCGAGACTTCTGTTGAGTGGATGGGGGCTGCGAGGAATAGCTCGCTTTCCGCGGGAGCGCGGTGAGCCTCCTCGGACTCCGTTTCTTGCTATAGGTAGTGATGGTGGAAGATACACCTTCCTGGTATAGGGGTTCGTTTCTCACATAATCGAAGGGGTGGTTGGGAAGCTGCGAGACTCCCGCGGGAATGGATTGGCTGGCGAGACCCCGCAGAGCTTTAGCTCGAGGAGGCTTGCCGTCATCCCCGCAGAAAGCGAGTGGCTTCCCAACCACCCCTTACTCTTCAATCAGCAACGAACCCCGAAAAGTCTAGAAACGGAGTCTTCCACAATCCTTCCCTTTACTTAAAGACTCAGTTTCAAGATAATTGCCAAACATTGAATGATAATACACGTTAATGCACTGTATAACGCGTTTATTTATACACTTTGTCTAATAACATGTTGCCAAAACCTACAAAGAATAAATGCCATATACAGTATAGTTTCGAATTGCCGCCATTATATTTATTACAACAATAGCTTTTATTCTTTGAAGTAGGGGATCCATTTATGGTTATTATTATGATCTTCTATAAAGCCTAGTCCTGGGAATGGATAATGACATACAAATAGCATAATGCCTTGCTGCTTTGCAAAGTCTATGATGGCTTTTCTGGTTTGGCTTCCCTTTTCTGGTGAGACTTCCAACCCGATATGAGACGAGAGATGATTTAGGGTTGAAGGGTCATTTAAAAGATCAGAGACAATTAGAAGTCTTTGGCTTTCCGATTGTACCATTACAGAAAGGTGACCATCCGTGTGTCCTGGAGTGAGAAAGAGTTTAATTCCAGGGAGTATTTCAACGTCCTTGTGAATAAAGGTGATAGAATTCTCCAACCTAGAAAGGATTTGATATTCCTCTGACTCTTTATTTGCTGCCCACATATCCCATTCTTCTATTCGTAGGTAATAGGTTGCGTTGGGAAAAGAAGGTTCTCCTTCTATCACAGCCCCGCCAATATGGTCTAAGTGTCCATGAGTTAGTATGACCTCATCTATGTCATATTTATTAATTCCATGTTTAGCTAAATTATGAAGCAGTTGACCTGCATCCTTACACCTGCTGCCAAACCCTGTGTCTATCAAAATATTTTTATTATCAGTAGTTATGTGAATAAAATTAAGAGGAGCTTGAAAGTTTGCTGGAAAGCCTTGAACGAGATGGTCAGGTGTTTCAGCAAAGAAAAATTCCTTCGTTACTGGCATACCGCCATCAGAAATCACTAGGGCACTAAAGTTTCCTATAGGAAATGAGTATGTATTCATGGTTAACCTCCTATGAATTAAAATCTATTAGAAATAAGTAAACAAATTGAAGCATATTTCACTTTATAGATGATATATGCTAGAACGCATCATTTTTACTTGTAATATACATCGCCATTGAACCATAAATGAAATAACATTATATTCATAAAGGTGTATTAGGCTTCAAATAGTAATCATTACAATTTATCGTTAATGAATTAAATTCTATCTCGCTTTAATATAAGATGCAACGATAATTTACATGATTATTTGAGTTGCGAATGAAGAATCCGTTTAAAATGGAAACAAGAAAATGATCAACATAATCTTAACTCAAGCAAAAGAAATAATGTTCTTTGTTGACACACCTTTCCTTTTTACAATATAATTCGTAATGGTTACGATTTATGTTAGACGTTTAGAAAGGGGATTTTGTATGACTAGAAAGATATTTGTGTTATTCATCTTATCTATTATGATAGGGGTTCTAGCAGCTTGCAGTGGGCAAGATGAGGATAATAGCGCTGAGGACTCATCGAATATGGAAAGTGCTTCTGAAAAGGAAACATCTGAAAATAGTAAAAGCAAGAATGAGGATGGAAATCTTACTGTAGCTGTTTCCGTAGTACCTCAGGCCACGTTTGTGGAGAAAGTGGCTGGTGACAACGTGGATATCGTCACTATGATTCCTCCAGGAAATAGTCCTGCCAATTATGAGCCTACACCAAACTTAATGAATAAATTTAGTGATTCTGACATCTATTTCTCTATTGGTGTACCTACGGAACAAGCAAACATTCTTTCACAAAAGGATTTAAATGATGATATCCAGGTGGTAAACCTGGCAGATGCAGCTTCCGAGCAGTATGAAGAAAGACAGTTCCCATCTGGGGGACGGGATCCTCACGTATGGATGTCTCCAAAACGTGTACAAGTGATGGTAGATAAAATTGCGGAAGTGCTAGGTGAAGCGGACCCTGGTAACAAAGAATTGTATGAAGAAAATGCGAAAGAATATAGCAACAAATTAGAACAGGTAGATAAGGAATTGGAAGATACACTTGCACAATTAGATGATAGAACATTCATCGTTTATCATCCAGCTTTCGGATATTTTGCGAAGGATTATGACTTAGAAATGGTTTCATTACAAAAGGCTGGCAAAGAGGCATCTCCTAAACAAATGGAAGAGATAATTGATTTAGCGAAAGAGAAAAATATTAAAGCGATTTTCTATCAAAAAGAAATTAGCTCTGAACAAGCAGAAGCCGTGGCTGAAGAAATTAATGGGGATACCAAAGAGATTTCACCATTAAATCCGGATTATATTAACAATCTAAAAAATATGGCAGAAACATTTAAGAAAGTCTTGGGATCTTAATGAAGCAAACGATTATTGAGGTAAATAACCTTAGTGTGAATTATGGAAATGTTACTGCATTATCCGATGTCAATCTTAGTATATACGAGAAAGAGTTCTTAACCATCATTGGTCCAAATGGTGGGGGAAAAAGCACATTACTTAAGGCCATGTTAGGGTTGATTGCACCTTCAAGTGGAACAATTGACATTAACAAGACTAGCGAATCAAATCGTAAAGCACGACTTGGATATGTACCCCAATTTTCTAATCTTGATAAAAGATTTCCTATCACTGTGTACGATTTGGTAATCATGGGTCGATTTTATAAAAAAATTGGCCCTTTTCATCGCTATACGAAGAAAGATAAACAAGCGGCATGGGATACAATAAATCGATTAGGATTGAAAGACCTAACAGATAGGCAAATAGGGGAATTGTCAGGAGGGCAGTTTCAACGTGTTCTCGTTGCTCGAGCTCTCGTTTCTAACCCACATGTACTCATGTTAGATGAACCAACAGCAAGTGTAGATAAGTCCTCAAGTGAAGATATCTACCATCTATTAACGGAATTAAAGAAGGAAATGACGATTATTGTAGTTTCTCATGATACAACAGTAGTTTCTTCTTATACTGAATCGGTAGCGTGTTTAAATCAGAGTTTACATTATCATGGAGACTCTGAGTTGCCAGAGGAGGTTATTTATGAAACATATGGGACAAACGTTGATATTATTTCTCATGCTAATAAGGTCAAGCATCGAGTGTTAACAAATCATGAGGAGGTAGAATGATGTGGGCGTCACTTGCAGACTATGCGTATCTTCAACATGCACTAGTGGCTGCTATTTTAACTAGTATTGTCTGTGGTTTTATTGGCACGATTGTGATGGAGAAGAAAATGATTATGTTAAGTGGTGGAGTAGCTCATGCTGCGTTTGGTGGTATCGGGTTATCCTATCTGGCAGGCTTCTCTCCTATGTTAGGAGCACTACTGTTTTCTGTGACTTCGTCTGTAGGAATTGGCAGGATTAATCGGGATTCTAAAGGAAATACAGACGTGCTGATTGGACTATTATGGTCTATGGGAATGGCATTGGGTATTTTATTTATATCTTTTATGGATGGATACCCACCTGATCTAACAACGTATCTTTTTGGGAACATTTTAACTGTTCCAGGTTCAGAAGTGAAAGCAATGGTTATCATTACCCTATTGGTCACGGGTACTATCCTATTGTTTTATAATGCCTACAAGATCTTCTTGTTAGATGAAGAGTTTGCAAAAGTTCAGGGGATAAAATCTACTTGGTTGGAATATATATTATTTATCCTTCTAGGCCTAGCAATCGTCGTATTGATACAGGTCGTAGGGTTTTTATTAATTTTTGCACTAGTAACCTCTCCACCTGCTTCTGCAAAATTTTTCACAAAAAAGCTAGGGCATATGATTACGCTAGCAACAGCTTTTTGTTTGGTATTTACGGTGGGAGGACTTTGGATTTCGTATTCATTTGATATACCTTCAGGGGCCACTATTATATTATTATCAGGCTTGTCTTACTTCCTTTGCTACAGTATCTATTTATTAAAAACTAAATGGAAGCGAACATAACTGTTTACAAAGGAATAATTTTCATCTATAATTTATTAATCGTAATGATTACGAATTAAAAACTGGTCTTCATCAGTAATAAAGCAAATACATTAGCAGGATTTTAGTAAATAGGTGAAACTTGAGATTACAGAAAGTGTTATTGGAGGTGACAAATGACTACACATAAAAGGGTACCAGTTACGATTGTAACCGGTTTTCTTGGAGCAGGTAAAACGACGTTAATCAACGAGATAGGAAAACAAACGAATGAAAAAATAGCTTATATCATTAACGAATTTGGAGATATAGGGATAGACGGCCAATTAGTTGAGAGAACAGAAGAAGAGATCATTGAAGTCAATAATGGATGTATTTGTTGCAATGTTAGAGGGGATCTAATAAAAACGCTATCTACTCTTTTGTTTTCAAAAAAGGAAGGTCTTATAGAATTTGACCGGGTTGTTATAGAAACTACCGGCTTAGCAGACCCTGCTCCTGTTGTACAAACTTTTTTAATGTATCCCGAAATGATGGAAGCCTTTGAAGTGGATAGTGTATGTACCATAGTTGATGTTCAAAACATTTCCTATCATCTGGATCAAAAGGATGAATCAATATATCAAATAGCTTTTGCGGATGTTTTAATATTTAATAAAACAGATTTATCCTCTGAGCAGGAATTGAATAATCTAACGAACAGAATAAACGCGATTAATCCTACTGCCAAAAGAATCTTTACGAACCACAGCCGTATAAATATAAACGAAATCTTAGGTGTGTACGCGTTTGATTTACAAGAAAAGCTAGCCATTGATCCTAACTTAATGAAGCAAATTCACCGCCCTCACCATAACGATGATGTCGTTTCAGTTGCGTTAGAAGGGCAACAGCCCCTTGATATGAAGAAAGTTAATCTTTGGTTTTCTTATCTTGTAGAGTTGAAAGGGGAAAGCTTATATCGCTATAAAGGAATATTGAATATACAAGGTGAAACCAATCGTCTCATCTTTCAAGGTGTACACATGTTACTTGCTAGTGACCGAGGGAGAGAGTGGAGTAAAGACGAAACCAAAAAAAGCGAATTGATTTTCATCGGAACGGGATTAGATAAAGACACTTTACAAGAGCAGTTTGAGAGTTGTATAGCGGAGGGCTAGAATAACCTTTAAATCGTAATGATTATTATTATCACTGGAGGTATTATGAAACAGGATTATGATGTTGTGATTGTAGGTGCTGGAGCATCTGGAATCGGAGTAGGATCGATTTTAAAACAAATGGGATGCAATACATTTTGTATTCTTGAGAAAGGTGAAATAGGGGATTCCTTCCGAAAATGGCCAAAAGAGATGCGTCTGATCACTCCTTCTTTTCCTTCACAAGGATTTGGGCAGACAGATTTGAATGCGGTCGTTCCAAAAACGTCCCCAGGATATAATTTAAATCAGGAACATCTCAATGGAGAGGAATTTGCAGACTATTTAGGGTTAATAGTAAAGCATTTTGAGTTACCTGTTCATACAAATGAAGCAGTGGAAGAGGTTCAAAAACAGGATAATGGAAAGTATGCCATTCATACAACAAAAAGGGAAATCTCAAGTCGTTTGGTTGTATGGGCTACAGGTGAGTTTCAATTTCCGAACCTTTCCCCTTTCCCTGGAGCGAATTACTGCATTCACAGTAGTCATGTCGAGGCATGGGATGAATTGGAGGGTGATCACCATATCGTTATTGGCGGGTATGAAAGTGGATTAGATGCAGTCTATCACCTGGACCAATCAGGGAAAGCGTCAGATTTAGTAGCCAAAACAAGTACATGGAGATTGGATAGTAGTGATCCAAGTGTCGATGTTTCTCCATATACATTTAATCGAATAAAGGAAGTTATACCTAAAGGAAATATTTCTATTCATGAGAACCAAGCTGTAACGTCTGTCCGTAAAGAGGGTGGACAGTACATGGTGGAGACTGATTTAGGCATTATCCTTACTTCCGACAACCCACCTATATTAGCTACCGGATTTACAGGTGGATCACAGATGATTTCCCATCTATTTCAATATGGTGAACACGGAAAACCTTTAGTAAATGAGGAAGATGAATCTATAATTAGTGATGGATTGTACCTATGTGGCCCTGAACTTCGACATGATAGTCATGTATTTTGTTTTATTTATAAATTTAGGCAACGTTTTCCAATTGTGGCGAAATCAATTGCTGATAAGCTTAAATTAAATAAAGACATACTGGAAATGTATCAAAAGGAGAATTTTTATTTAGATGATCTCTCGAGTTGTGGAGAGCGGTGCGAATGTTAACTTCTGACAACACCCATTCACCTCCCTCTAGAATAGCCCTTGTTGGTGTGGAGTCGGTAGGGAAGTCTGCTATATTCCGTCAATTAACAGGAGATCAATCTGGAGTAGAGACCAATGTGAAGGGCTCTACCATCAATCCCATTAAAAGCATCATTAAGGGACAAGATCAGGCTGAATTGGTGGATACTCCCGGAATAAGATACGAGGATGACAATGTCACAACTCAGTTAGCACTAAAAGAATTAAAGCGAGTAGACCAAATAGTACTAGTCCTGAAATCCGCTTCATTAAAAGAAGAATTACTCACATTAATGAAACAGATTTCATTAAGAGGTAAGAAGGTTACTATAGTCGTCACGCATAAAGATAAATACAATCCGAGCACAGAGGAGAAAAAATATATAAAGGAGTTATTGGGTGTTCAAATAATTTGGTGTAATAGTCGAAATATAACCGATAGTGAATCTGAAGAAATAATAACGGCATTACAACACCCCATACACTGGAAGGTAAATCAAAGTATTGTATCGTTTCTTCCAGAAAGTGTACTACAACCAACTCCTTTTATTCAAAGACTTTTTCTTACTCCAATACTAGGCCCAAGCATGGCATTGCTTTTCCTGCTTACTATTTTTGCAGGGCCAGTCTATCTTGCTTACATCTTCTCTGATTGGCTGCAGCCTTTAGCAGATCAATTTTTGATTACACCTTTAAAAGAAAGTCTTACATTTTTACCCCAGTTTGCTCAAGGTATTCTTGTAGGTGATTACGGACTTTTAACGTTAGGGTGGTATTCCTTTTTGTGGGCTTTTCCTGTGGTTTTTTTCATAGGGTTAAGTGTAGCAATAACGGAGGAGATAGGGATTCAAGAATATATTACACATACCTTGAATCCTTGGCTAAGGAAAATTGGATTAAATGGAAGGGATTTAATAGCAGTATTAACTGGATTCGGATGTAACGTCGTGGCTGTTATGCAAACAAGAGGGTGTAGTAGTTGCACTAGGCATGCCTGTGTTTCTATGATTTCATTTGGTTCTGCTTGCAGTTATCAGATTGGTGCCTCCCTATCTATTTTTAGCTCTGTGGGAGCTCCTATGCTGTTTTTTCCTTATATATTACTTCTTTTCCTTGTAGGAGCTATTCATACAAGGATTTGGAATCGAAATCAAGTTCCTGTTGAACCGGTACAGTCTTTACCTTATATCCAAAGCATAACGCTTAGAGGACTTTACTTTCGCGTTAAGTCTGTAGTGAAGCAATTCCTGTTGCAGGCTATGCCGATATTTTTATTGATTTGTTTTGTAGCTTCCTTCTTACAGATGTTTTCTATCATGAGCTTTCTAGCTTCCATGATTGGCCCTTTTTTAAACATATTCGCACTGCCAACAGATGTAGCACCAGGTATTTTGTTTTCTATGATACGTAAAGATGGAGTGATGATTTTAAACCAGGGTAACGGAGATCTATTAAGTGATATGGTTATGTGGAAGGTTTTCTTAACAGTTTATTTAGCTTCCACCATATCATCTTGCATGGTAACCTTGTTCACCATCTATAAAGAAATGGGATGGAGTACTTCTCTTAAAGTTTTTAGTAAACAATTTGCTACTTCCACTGTTAGTACAGGTGTAATCGCGTTACTGTTTATACTTATTTATTAATAAGTTGTTGAAATAATGAAATAGAGGGGGAGTTAATGATGGGAAAGACAATTCCTGTAACCGTACTAAGCGGCTATCTAGGCTCAGGAAAAACTACTTTACTAAACCATATTCTGAATAACAGAAAAGGATGGAAAGTTGCTGTTATCGTGAATGACATGAGTGAAGTGAACATTGACGCCGATTTAGTTGAAAAAGGTGGGAAGGTTTCAAGAACAGAAGAGAATTTAGTAGAGATGTCAAATGGTTGTATTTGTTGTACGCTTCGCGAAGACTTACTTAAGGAAGTGGAGAAAATTGCTAAGGCTGGTGGAGTGGATTACATTGTCATTGAGTCTACGGGAATTAGTGAACCCATACCAGTAGCGCAAACTTTTTCTTATATTGATGAAGAATTAGGGATAGATCTAACCCGCTTTTGCCATTTAGATACAATGGTTACAGTAGTAGACGCTAATAGATTTTGGCATGACTTTGAATCAGGTGATACCCTCTTGGATCGTAAAGAGGCAGTAGGGGATGAGGACACACGAAATATTGCCGACCTATTAATCGATCAAATCGAGTTTTGCAATGTATTAGTTGTCAATAAGTGTGATCTTGTTGATAAGGAACAACTTACAAAACTAGATAACGTGCTAAAGACGCTGCAACCAGAAGCAACCCTTATCCATACGGAGCAAGGGAAAGTAAAACCAGAAGAGGTATTAGACACTCGTATGTTTGACTTTGATAAAGCGAGCAACTCGGCTGGTTGGCTTAAAGAGTTTATGAATGGGCATCACAATCATACTCCAGAAACAGAAGAATATGGGATATCATCTTTTGTATATGAAAGAAGAACACCATTTCATTCAGAGCGCTTCTATAATTGGATCCGTCAGATGCCTACTTGTATTGTAAGAGCAAAAGGAATTGCTTGGTGTGCTACTAGAAACGATCTCGCATTAATGCTCTCTCAATCAGGCCCTTCTGTTTCTATTGAACCGGTATCCTATTGGGTGGCTTCCTTACAGGAAGAGAAACAGAATGCGATTATCGAAAATAATCCGGATTTGTTAAAGGAATGGGACCCTGAATATGGAGATCGAAAAATTCAGTTAGTATTTATAGGCGTTGATTTAAAGCCAGAAATGATTATTTCTGAATTAGATGAATGCTTAATGGATTTTAATGAGTTAAGCATGGATTGGAATAAACAAACAGATCCATTTGTTTGGCAGATTCCTTCTCAAGCAAATGTATAGAATTTTTGTTAACATTAAATCGTAACGATTACTATTAAAGGAGTTTTTTACTATGGCAAAGAAATCTAAAATTGTGAAACAGCAAAAAAGGGAACAAATGGTGGAAAAGTATGCTCAGAAGCGGAAGGAATTAAAGGAAAAAGGGGATTATGAAGCATTAAGAAAATTACCTAGAGATTCATCCCCAACTCGTTCCAATAATCGTTGCGCTGTCACAGGAAGGCCTAAAGGATATATGAGACAATTTGGTATGTCTCGTATAGCTTTCAGAGATTATGCTCATAAAGGTCAAATTCCTGGAGTGAAAAAAGCCAGTTGGTAGGGATTCTCTAAGAGAAGAGGAATGCTATTGTACAAATTGATTGTTATTGGAGGAGGAGTCCAGGGGGCTACCATTGCGACCTGGCTGCTCCACTTCCATAGAATAAAGGAAGAGGATTTATTAGTCATTGACCCTTATGAATATCCATTGCATAAATGGACTGCTACAACTAGAAAAATTGGAATGACTTACTTACGATCTCCTTCTGTTCACCATTTGGCCCCTGAACCATACAGCTTGAAGAAATATGCAAAAGAAAAAGATTATTCACAAGCATTTAGAGGGCACTACAAACGACCTCAATTGAACATGTTTAACAATCATTGCTACGATTTATTTCAAACCGTTAGCCTGCAGAACTGCTGGAAACAAGGATGGGTGAGTGCTCTCCAATTTCATGATGCGAGATGGCAGGTGAAGCTTTCATCCAATGAATGGATTGAAGCAGAAAATGTAGTAATAGCAATTGGTGTTAATCATCAACCTTCTATTCCAGCGTGGGCTGAGAGTGTAAGAGAGGCTGTACCACAATCCGTCACGCATGTATTTGATGAAAACGCACCAAACGCTGGCATGGATTCAGATGCTGCTGTTGTCGTTGGGGGCGGGTTATCGGCTGCTCATATGGCAGCGACACTGGCTCACAAGGCTACCGAACCCGTTACAATGATTAAGCGCCATCCTTTTCGAATCGAGGACTTTGATAGTGACCCTGGCTGGCTGGGGCCTAAATATCTAGAGAGTTATCATAAGGAATCCTCCTATAAAAAAAGAAGGCAATGGATACAACATGCTCGACATAGAGGGTCTGTAACGAAAAGTATGTACGCAGAATTAAGACTCTTAGAGCAGAAAAACAAATTGAATATCATTACGGATGATGTTGAAACAGCTCATCATCAAAATGGAAACATCTTTCTAAATATGAAAAACACAGGTGAAATGATAGCAGATCATCTATTTTTAGCTACAGGTGCAAAAGCTGGTTTGCCGGGTGAAGGTTGGCTGTCCACATTAATTAAGGAGCATGAATTGCCTTGTGCTCCCTGTGGATTCCCCATCGTAGACCAACAATTGAAATGGAGTAAGGGATTATATGTTTCAGGAGCTCTAGCAGAGTTAGAGATTGGACCTGTGGCAAGAAATATAGCCGGAGCTAGAAAAGCTGCTGAACGAATTTGTAAGGCTTTCCCTGTATTGGAGGTACGTACATGAATAATAAAATACCAGTAACTGTCCTCAGTGGTTATTTAGGAGCTGGAAAAACAACACTCTTAAATCATATATTGCACAATAGAGAAGATAAAAAGATTGCAGTAATCGTCAATGACATGAGTGAAGTAAATATAGACGCAAATTTAGTGAAACAGGGTGGGTTCAGCAGAACAGAAGAAAACTTAGTGGAGATGCAAAACGGTTGTATTTGCTGTACATTACGAGAAGATTTAATAGAGGAAGTAAATAAGCTTGCTAAATTGGATATCGATTATATTGTCATAGAATCTACCGGGATTTCAGAGCCAATACCAGTTGCACAAAGCTTCACCTATAAGGATGAAGCATTAGGAATAGATTTGGGAGAGAACTGTCGTCTAGATACAATGGTTACCGTTGTAGATGCTAATCGTTTCTGGAACGATTATGAGTCAGGCGATAGTTTGTTAGATCGCAAACAAGCTGCAGATGAGGAAGATGATCGCGATGTAACAGATTTGTTAATCGATCAAGTAGAATTTGCGAATGTCATTGTAGTAAACAAAACGGACTTAATCCCTAAAGAAGAAGCAGAAGAGTTAAAAGCTATTTTATCCCAACTCAATCCCACTGCTAATATTGTCGAATCTCAATACGGGAACATCCCTCTCTCCCATATAGTAAATACACATCTTTTTGATTTTGAAAGTGCTAGTCAAGGTGCGGGTTGGATTAAAGAATTAAACGAGGAACACATACCAGAGAATGAAGAGTATGGTATTACATCATTTGTTTATCGCAGAAAAAGACCATTTCATCCATCTAGATTTCTGGATTTTTTGGAGAATTGGCCGAAGGAGATTACTCGCTCCAAAGGATTCTTCTGGTTGGCGAGTAGAAATGAATACGTTGGGCTGCTATCTCAAGCTGGTTCTTCGTTGTCCATTCAAGGCGCAGGGGAGTGGGTGGCAACTCTCCCTGAGCAGGAGCAAGAACAACATTTTCAAGATGATTCCAGCTTGTCGTCTAGATGGGATTCCATCTATGGTGATCGTCAGAACGAGATTGTTTTTATCGGTATTAAAGTAGATCGAACATTACTGGAAGAACGGTTAGATCGTTGCTTGTTAACTGCGGAAGAAATGGAAGGAAATTGGAGTGACTTTTCTGATCCACTACCTAGTTTTTTCTAGCGTTCATTTTTAGCTTTGGGTGAGAATGGAACATGGATGATATTGCAGCATTCCGCTCTTAAAGCTAATTTAATATCAAATATTAAGAAGAAAATCTCTAATGATAGGGGTTTTCTTCATTTGATTTATTAGGAATATGTTCAAAGATAATTTTCCATTAGATGTTAAGTGGGGTGAAACTATGAATAATTATTTAATTAGGCAACTGACCGATAAGATTGTACGTGCTTTACCAAAGGAAAAGAAAGAAATCTATACCTATGTGATGAGGATGGAAGATGAAGTTGAAAAAGAAGTTGCCACTTCGGCGGAGTTTCTAGATTATCTAAAGATTGAAGCTCCTCATAAGCTGGCAGCGGAACATTTTGGTCTCACACTCTTTGAACTATTACAAATTATGAAAGATGTTGAGTTAGATATAGATCAGCAATTAACTTCAATGATGGATGAAGTCAAATGGATGGATTGCACGGATTTTGTCTATTCTACTTCAACAAAGAAACAGAAAGTGTTTTACGTATCCATACCAAATTAATGCTCCCTTGCCTACGTATTATGTAATAAAAGTGTTATTTACTTAGGTATATAGTTGAATAAAGCGAGATTGTTTACAATAATAAGTCGTTTCTTTAAAATAAATCGTAACGATTACTAATTAGGGGGCTAACGATGTTAGACGATTTATATCGACAAATTGTGATGGATCACGCCAAATACAAACGAAACTATGGAAAGCTAGAAGGACAAAAAGGTGTCCACACTATACTTTATAAGAACCCTACCTGTGGAGACGTGATGGTCTTATATATACAGTTAGGAGAGAATGGGATAGAGGACTTATCATTTGAAGGTGAAGGATGCAGTATTAGTATGGCTTCATGCTCTATGATGACAGAACTTTTGAAAATTAATACAGTAAAGGAATGTAGGGAGAAGAGAGAGGCTTTTGAACGTTTAATTAGAGATGGTGAATTAAAAGATGATGTTGACTTAGGTGATGCCGCATCCCTTCAAGGAGTACACCGATTAAGGGCGCGACATAATTGTGCGCTGATGCCTTGGCAAGCACTCGACAAGTGGTTGGAGGAGCAAGAAATCGGTAACCATTAATGCGGCTAAAAAGTGGGGTAGGGCAAGGAGAATAAGCTTCGTAAGCAGTAGCGATTTTAATTAAGGAAGGTGCCAAGATGATATTATCTAGCCAAACTATTCAAAAGAAATTAGACAGTAATGAATTAATAATCGATCCACTACCATTTGAACATATTCAACCTGCTTCTATCGATTTAACGGTGGGAAGCCATTTTATGGCAGTGGATGAGTTCTGTACCACTAAAATTTCGGTAAAAGAGAGCGCCTCTTATCGTGATATATACATTGGACCTAATGAGAGCATTGTGATACCTCCACACTCATTTATTCTTGCCACAACCAAGGAGTGGGTGAAGCTACCTAATTACCTTACTGCTTTTGTGGAGGGCAGAAGCTCAATTGGCAGGATGGGGCTATTTGTTCAAAACGCAGGATGGGTTGATCCTGGCTTTGAAGGATGCATCACTCTAGAGTTATTCAATTCAAACCGTGCGCCTATTGAACTCTTCGAAGGGTGGCGAGTTTGTCAATTAGTTATTGCAGAAATGGACCAATCAACAAACCCTTACAAGGGGAAGTATGTTGGACAAACGAGTACAACGCCGAGCGCTGTTTACGAAGATAAAGAGAATAAAATCTAACTTATTACAACTATTTATAGTATGATGTCGGAAGAAATAACGCTTCATTAAAAGTATGGTTACTGTTCTGGTATTTACGGAAAATATCTTTCAACAAATGGTAATAAATGTTAAAATATAATGGGGAATTTTCATAAATTATACTAAGAATGAGTAAAATTGAATATTCTTTACATTCGGTGGCCTCTTAAATTTCTTAATTCTACACTAAAGTCATAATTGCAATGAATGAGTTGTTTTATACCCGATTCATTTATAATGAAATTGACCTGATAGCCACTATTATGATGAGATGTGGGTATAGCTCTTGATAAACAGATGGGAGGTTCTCAATGAGCACATTTCTATTAGGAATAGCATTATTTGTTAATCTGTTTTATATCGCAATCACTCTGTTTGGGCTAGATACTTGGTTAGGTATTAGAGTAGGTAATTATAATGGGGAATTGGGAGTATTATTAGTAGTAAGTTTCATTATTTCTTTATATATCTTTTTTAAAGAAAAACAAAAGCACGTTAATTCTTTTAAAATATTCTCGTTGATCGTTATAACTCTTAGTGTTGGAACGTTTGGTTGGTTTAGTTTTCTAAATATTCTAGGTCTTTTTATGGAGTTTTAGACATGGTTATGAAAATATTCAAGCCTTCACATAATAGGTAGTGCTTTAGCTTAACAAAGTAAAGCATTAATCGGTTCCTATATCATGGTAGGAACCGATTTTATAATGCCCTAATTTGTTTAATCTTGTATATTAGTAATTCAGTCGATCCTAATCCGATAGTGTGGAGCTTATCCTCCAGATTTCATAAAGGTTAGACTTGGAAGTGATTTCTCTACTCTGTTCGAAATTGGCGTTTTAGTTTTCCAATAGTAATAAAAGATGGAATGATACCTGCCAAAAGTCCTAATATAGAAGAGAGGGAAAGTACTCCTATAAATAGTCTTTTATCTACTATCCAATCGAAGATTCCTGTGGTGGCATAAGAATAGGTCCCCACACAAGCTATAAGAACAACCAAACCAATTAGTACCCCTGAAATAGTCACAATAAGAATTTCAATCAATGTCATGTTAAATATTTGTATTCTCTTTGCACCAATGACTTTTAGACCGTTAAACTCCTGTTTTCTAACAGACATAATAACAGCAAATGTATTAAATAAAGCTACAATAGATAAAATTAATGCAATTCCTCCGAGCAGGAGGGAAGCACCTAATTGCAAATCGTAGGAAGGGGCATCTGCATAATATGAATACTTGTTTATTTCCGAGCCAGGGAGTTGATTCTCAGAATACACATAGTCTAAATTATGGTTATAGAGGCTTTCCTCTACCGTTTTAAATAAAGTAACACTATTGAAGCTTTCATCCCGGATACCATCGGATTCAAAAATCCCTTCCACCGTTAGTATTTTTTGTGTGCCATTCTCAAGGAAAACCGGAATGGTATCACCAGGGTGAACGTCTTTGATCTTGTTCGAAAGAAGTATAGAATCCTCCGTAAGGTTAGAAGTCCCTTCTATTATTTGTAGTTCGGGTACTTTTCCCACTGTGAGCAGCATATTTAAATCAAATAAGTCATTTCTATGATGAAGTAGGGTTTCCGTACTCGTTAGCCCTAGAATATCGGTCCTCTCTTTCACTTCAAAGGGAGCCATTCCTTGGGTGACATAAGGATACTCGTCCGCAAATTCATATTGCTGCTGAGTCACAGCATCCATATATGTGATATTATTCAACATCATAACGGTCCCCATCGTCAGCATAATGGAGATAGAGACAGAGGCCACAGCGAATTTAGATGCTTTACCTTTTATATTTGCATGAGCGACTTGCCCTAAACTTTTACCCATGTTTCTAAAAAATAATGAAAGTATCCAATTAAATCCTTTCATTAAAATCGGTGTTAAACTCATAATCCCGGCGAGAAATAAGGAACATGCGCAGAATGCCATTCCTATTCCTATCCCTCCACTCATTGGTGTGAAATTGAGTATGGACACTCCGCCCAAAATTAAGATAATACCTGTTAATATACCAAGTACAGAAGTTTTTCCTGTAAATTCGCCTTCCTCTTTAATTGCTGAAGAAGGGGAGACAGATAAGGGTCTGTTGGCTGTTATTATGGTGACAATTATGGAAAGCATTATGATGCCTGATATTACTACACCATCCCAAGCCCAGAAATGGATTACCGTAAAATCTTCATTAACAATTCCCAGTCTTTGATAGGCATGTATTATGAATTTTGCTAAAGGAATACCAAGGAGAGTACCTATTAAGGATCCTCCAAGCCCAATAATAAGGGACTGTCCTGCAAGCATCGCTAGTATCTGCCTTTTATTTAGTCCGATTACCCGTAGAAGTGCAAGCGTTCGAAAACGATTCTGAATAGAAAATTGAACGGTTCCACTAATGACAAACATACTAATAACAAGACATACCGAACCCATTGTGATAAAAATGACCATCAGGGAATTATTTTTACTTGCGATGCTAGGCAATTCAGCCTTAGATGTATAATCCCCACTTAATACTGTATAATGGTTTTCCTTTAAAGATTGTTCCACATCTTTTGGTGAAGAGGTGGTAATCCCTGCACTAAAGCTTCCTATGGCATTTTCCTTAGCTATAGCATCTTCAAAAAAGATATAATTCTGAAGCTCATATAATTCTCTACTATCACTTGTCGCGATGCCACTAATTTCAAAACTTTCAACTTCTTCATTCGTTTTAATTGTAAGGTTATCCCCAATTTGCAGGCTGTTTCTTTCGGCAAACCTCTCATCCACCACGATTTGGTCATGCGATGGTTTGTTTCCATCTAAACCGAAATCACTTAGTTCCATGGATTCGAAATTATGTCCTGCCAATTTGGTGTACATTGCATTTTCTACTTCAACATGGAAGGAATAATCGGGGATTGCGTTATAGTTTTCTTGTAAAAACGAAATCTGCTCTTCACTTAGTAGAACTCTTCCACTAGATTTTTCTATCTCCTTATCAACATCACCATCCTCCTCCGTATGAGAAACCGTAATGTCTTGTTCAGCCATGACTACAAGGTCCATTCCTTTAAATCTTTTACCAGAATCAAATCCAGCAACAGATGAGAATACAAGATTAAGGCAGGCGCTAATAATACAGCTTGTGACAATAATGGCAAGGAAAGTACCGAAAAACAATTTAAGATTTTTACGAAGATCTGCAACTAGTAATTTACCCATTTTCAGACAACCTCACCATCACTTTGGAGACTTCAGAGGCATCAGGACGCTCTAATGTTTTTACAATTTTACCATCTAGTAAGAAATGTACAATATCACATTTAGAAGCAACCTTGCTATCATGAGTAATAATTACAGCTGGTGAACCAAATTCTTGGCTTCCTGCAAGCAGGAGTTCCAAGACTTCGTTTCCAGTATTTAAATCTAGTGCTCCGGTAGGTTCATCAGCAAGAATTAATTTACCTTTTCCTAACAGTGCACGAGCTATGGCAACCCGCTGCTGTTGTCCTCCAGATAATTTGGATGGCATCATTTTTTCCTTCCCCGACAACCCCAGTCTTTGAATTAACTCTTTCATTCGTGTACGATCAATTTTCTGACCGGAAGTTTTATAAGGGAGCTTGATGTTGTCAATGACATTTAAGACATCCACTAAGTTATATTGCTGGAATATATAATTTGTATGTGTTCTTCGGAATTCAGTTAATTTTGGCTCCTTTAGAGTAGCTATTTCTTCCCCAAAAATAACTACACTACCGCTTGTGATACTTTCCAATCCAGAAATACAATTAACAAGCGTGGTCTTACCGCAGCCTGACGGTCCCATAATGGCGGTTGATAGTCCGTCATAAATGTCAATGTTAATTCCCTTTAATACTGGAGTGGAGCTCCCTTTAAAGGTTTTAGTAAGATGGCGCACCTTAATAGCGACTTGTTCCTTGTTAAGAGGGACACCTGGAGTTTCTTCATGCTGTTTGTCAAAGAAGTACCCTATATCTACGCTGAAATAAGCAGCAAGATCAGGCAAGATTAAAACATCAGGCATTGAAAGGCCTTTTTCCCATTTTGATACAGCCTGTTTACTCACTCCAAATTGTGCAGCGACATCCGACTGTGAACGACCTTTTAGTTTTCGTAAATTTGTTAGGCGTTCACCTACAAAAACATTATCCATTATTTACAAGCTCCTTTTTCAATCCAAGATACCCTCTAAAGATGTCAAAAATAAGAAGAAAAAGCAACTAAATTTAGTCAACTAAAGGTTGACTTGCAATGAATTACCCAATCTTTATGTAGGTGTGGCAGCATTTTATATATTGTGTAGGAAATCTTAGTGTCTAAGAGGCTTTGTTATACGATGAATGGTAACCATTGCAAGGGGGAGGGTGGAGATTTTCATAAAGGATTGTATGAAAGGAGGGGCTTAAATAAAGCGAAGAGTTTAGTTATGTATTCATTCAACGGCCGCTAAACAGGCTTTTAGTAAAATTATATATTAATAGATAAGGCTGGTTATATAGCTGAATGAAGCACAAATATTATGTGTGCGGTAAGAAGCAAGAAATACTTTGATTTAGAACGAGCATTATTAAGCCAAGCAGCGTCTACTGGGACGCTGCTTGGTAACTACATCTAAATTCTTAATTTGGATTCTCAATGAATTTCTTAATCTCAGCTGTGAATTCCTCTGGTGCTTCCTGCGGTACCCAGTGGGAGGCGTTAATTCTTACTAATTTACTATTAGGTAGATCGTTTTCCAGCTTTTCGCCGGTCTCTACTGGTTGCCAAGTATCTTTAGCTCCCCATAGAAGAAGAACAGAGTGCTGGATGGAGGAAAGCTTAGGCGTAAGAGCCGTCGTTTCGTTTGTATTTAAGGCTGAAGCATTGCGGACGAGACTTAATTTGCCCTGTTCATGTAAATAAGGTGCCATGATGCCCTGTAAGAAGGTTTCCGTCAGCTGTTCCTTTTGGAAGAACATTTCTTTAAACCCATTAGAGAGGAAGTCCTCAATATCCTGAATAGAGTCGTTCTTTCTAGATGGGTGACCCATCATCAACATGTCTTGAATTGGCCAAGAATCGTATGCTACGGCATTGGAAAGAACTAGCTTATTGATTCGCTCTGGTTCATGATGAGCAAGGATTAATCCAACTCCTCCCGCAATATCATGAGCAACCACATTTACTTGCTCTAATTCCAGCTCGTCCATGAGCTTGACTATCATTTTTGCCTGTACGTGAAGAGAGCGGTCAAACTGATCACGCTGGTCAGACCACCCATAGCCAAGTAAATCAGGGGCAATGACCCGGTATTCTTCTTCTAACTCCGGAATGACGCTCTGATACAAATAGGACCAGGTCGGGATACCATGCAATAGCATGATAGGAGTTCCTGAGCCTACGTCTGTGTAGTTGATTTTCACAGGCTCTTCCACGACGCCTTCCAACGTGACGGATTGTTGTCTCTGTTTAAATGCTTCACCGTTGATAGTTTTATGATTCTCCATTATTCTACCTCCAACAAATGTTAAAATTTCAAGTTTTTAAATCATTATTTACGCACGCTTTTGAGTGATGAAGACGAGACATTCTTTCCATTTGAACATTACAGGCTAATCGACATTAATATTGATTAGCGAGTTTCATCCCCTTCACCCCTACTCGCATGAAAATAACCACTAAATTAATATTTAGTGGTTAGAATGGTACATTATGCTATAATTGGTGTCAACGAATTAAACATAAGATAGGCTGATAGTACGAAGTGTATAGAATTGTTATGGTATGTAGATGAGGCTATGGATAGTGATTACTTACAAATTATCATTCTCATAAATTATGTAGATTCTCTCCTTATTTTTGCGGAGATTTCTTGCTAGAGAGCTAGGGGAATATTCTAAATGCTCTATATGCTTTAGAATAAAGTATTTTAGTTCGTCAGAAACATATGGAGGATTGTTTAACTTGAAAGGTTGTGTTAGACACTTCATTAATGCGCGCAATTTCCTCGATGGTTGCCATGACTTCCCATACTCGTAAAGGTTCTATTAACCTGCTATTGAATTCATACATTACTGTGTATTTGTAATAACCCTATATGGAGGTGCTAAGCCATGAAGGTAGTAAACCATACTCAATTTAAGCGTGTACATAAGGTCACAACCCCTTCCAATATTCTATTTATGGATTTCGATGAAACATATTTTCCGCACGAATTCAGTTCATCACGTAGAGGAAAAATGTTAGAGCTGGAGGAATATTTATCTGATAAGGCAAGACATCAACAACTAATGTTTGGTTGGGTTACAGGAAGTAGTCTTGAATCTGTTTTTTCCAAGATGGAAAAAGGAGGTCTGACATTACTCCCGAATTTCATTGCAAGCAATTTAGGCACAGAAATTACATACTTTGAACGAGACAACTTTAATACAGTAGACTATGAATGGAAGTATATTCTTGAAAATACCAATTTTTCAAGCTCCAGAATAGAAGAGATACTGGAAACGCTTCATAATCAACATGGCATATTATTAGAATCACAGACCAATTTAGGAGGTTCCTCCTTCAAAAAAAATTACTATTATCACGAACAAAATCCTGCTCTTGATAAGAATAATTTGGGCCTAATTAGAAGCAAAGCCATGGAAATGGGTGTATCAGTAAATATCAACAAGTGTAATCCTATGGCTGGTGATCCTGAACATAGTTACGACGTAGATTTTATTCCTCTAGGTACAGGTAAAGATAAAATAGTAGAATTTATGCTTGATAAGTACGGAGTTAGTAGAGATAGATCCTTTGCCTTTGGTGATAGTGGGAATGACATAGCTATGCTTACCTCTGTTGGGCATGGGTACTTAGTAGAAAATGCAACCGAAGAAGCAAAAAGTCAACATACCAATATCTCTATCGGAAAATATGCAGAAGGAATTTTAAATACACTAAATACGTATATTTGAAATTAACATGGAAGCAGGTTGGTGATTTTAGTTAGCAGTAAGCTCATATTTCTATTCATAATGGAAGTGAACATCTGAAAAAGATAATAGAGCAATTTTTTAAGGTGATTTATAACTGCTTTCTACTCCAAAAAAAGAATAATGGTCATCATCCTCCTTTTTATGAAAAATAATTCTATGATATTTGGGTTGTTAAATGGGGAGATCATGCAATGGGAATAAACGATATAATAGTTTACATTGTCATCTTATTTATGTGTATAGGTGCGATGGACAAGCTAATAGGAAATAAGTTGGGGGTTGGCGAGAGGTTTACAGAAGGATTTATGACAATGGGGTCGTTAACATTGGCGATGGTTGGGATTATATCATTAGCTCCTGTTATAGCAAGTATCTTAACCCCATTTGTTGCGCCAGTTTATAGTGTGTTTGGTGCAGATCCGGCCTCCTTTGCTAACACTTTAGTAGCACTGGATATGGGGGGGTACTCGTTAGCAACGGAGATGGCACAGGGGAAGGATGCTGAACTATTTGCATGGGTTTTTTTAGGTACGATGATGGGACCGACCTTAGCATTTACTATTCCTGTGGCATTAAGCATTATTGACAAGGAAGATCATACGTATTTTGCGAAAGGAATTTTATTAGGATTAATAACTGTCCCTGTCGGTTGTTTAATAGGTGGAATAGTTGCGGATTTAAATATTCTTATAATCATACAAAACCTTATTCCTACCATCATTTTATCCATATTTATTTCTATCGGTTTATTTATCTATACAGATAAAATGATCGCTGGTTTTGCTGTCTTTGCGAAAGGTATTCACATAGTAGCTATTATAGGTTTAACTGCTATTAGTGTTGAAACCTTCACGGGCATAGTAATAATCCCTAATATGACACCACTTGTTGAAGGGGTTGAAATTGTAGCGATGATCGCTGTTTTTCTTGCAGGTGCCTTTCCGATGGTTACGGTTATCTCTTTTCTCCTTAAACAGCCATTAAAACAAATAGGATATGCATTAGGTATGAATGAGGTTTCAACGGCGGGCTTAATGGCAACCCTGGCTCATAACATCCCTATGTTATCCCTGTTAAAGGATATGAACCCAAGAGGAAAAGTCATTAATGTTGCTTTTGCTGTCAGCGGTGCTTTCGTATTAGGAAGCCATTTAGGTTTTGTTGCTGGAGTTAATAAAGACATTGTATTTGCAATGATAGTTGGGAAGCTAGTAGGAGGAATTAGTGCTGTAGTTCTAGCTGTTATTGTGACTAGAAAGTGGGTTTAAATTAGTTGTGCTGTTCATATGTTCTGAATGAATGCCGTGATGTTTTTGGTTCATACAGCCTTTAGTTGACTATTGTGGATGTGGGAGAGGGCAATGATGAGAGAGATGAAGGCATGTCTACTTTTGGACCCCACTGTATGGTGGTTAAATATTTTAGGAGGAGTTAAGTATGCCGATATGCCAAAACTGCAAGGGTTGCTATTAGGACACTTTTCCCCTTTACTATGGTAGAAACGGTAGAAGCATCCGAAAACAGACCAATAACCATAAAAAGCTGGCCATCACGAACAATATTTTTGTTCATGGAGGCCAGTTTTTTAAATGCACACAGGTTATAAACAAAATTAGGAAACCTTCTATATTTGTATATTTACTTTTGAGGGAAGATGAATCTCCTTCGTGAACGTGGATAAGAATCTCAAATCGATATAGGTAGGGAAATAAGCTCATTTTCCCTAGGATATATCTCCTTTTTTGTAAAGTCTATGTAGATGTTAATTTGTACTACGTTCACATCCATTCAGTAAAATTATCCTTAAATTTTGCCATATTATAGTAAAAACAATAGACCACCTATACGTACTTGGAAGTTCCTTAGGTACATACAAGTAATAATTGCAGCGCTTTCATTAATGAGATAGATAAAGATACAATATGAGTCGAATAAAGGAAAGGGGAGAAGAGTAATGAAGCATATTTTACTTATTAATGGTCATGAAGCGTATAATAAATCCAAAGGAGAGTTAAACCATACACTTTTTCAGGAGTGGCATAAGGTATTATCTTCCAAGTACGAAGTCAACACAACGATTGTAGATGAGGGGTACAACGTGGATGATGAATTAGAAAAGTGGAAGTGGGCAGATGTAGTCATCATGCAGACACCTATCTATTGGTTTAGCATTCCAGGGAAGTTTAAAGGTTATATTGATAGAGTGTTCATGGATAACATTTTCTTTACGGGATCAACACGATATGGTCATGGAGGGCTATTGACTGAAAAGCAATACATGTTCTCTTTAACATGGAATGCTCCAGCATCTATATTTAATAACTATGATGCATTCTATGAAGGGAATTCATTGGATGAAGCTATTTATCATCTTCATAAAATGAATCAGTACGTAGGGATGAACCCCCTTCCGACATTTTCCGTTCATGATGTTGTCAAATCAACTGATGTACCGCAATATAAAAATCAAATAAAGAACCATTTCAATGAAGTCTTCGAGGACTAAGTACAAGTGCAGAAATGTCATTCATAGTTACTAAGCTCAAGGTGAGATAGGAAGGTTTATAAAATGCTAAAACGCTTGAAGCCAATTCCAAGCGTTTTAGCATGCTAATCAGATAAACCCTTAACGAACAATTCTGATGTCACCAATTCCAACCCCTCCTTTGTTGAACATGGCAGTCTTTTACACCCCCAACAAGGAAATTGCCAATCTGTTAGGATTGGCATCTCGTGATTCTGTGGTTTACCTGTATAGTTCATAATAAAAATGATCCAATTAGTAATATAACGTATTTACCTTATGGCACTTCATACATTGCTCATGGTGAGCAGATGGAATATATTCGTGCTCACATTCTTCTTGTAGCTGGTGAAGTTGTTTCTCTAATGCATTTATGTGAATTTTCAACTGTGCAATTTCTTCCGTTATGTCTTGTGCTTTCATATTCCGTGCTCCTTCCATGTAATAAGAATTACTGGTATATAGAACCGCCAGATCTTTGGAACTCAGCTGCTTTTTCTTTCATTCCCTTTGATATTGCTTCATCTGTAGCAAGCTGTTGTTCCTTTGTGTAATTCCTTATATCCTGTGAAATTCTCATACTGCAAAACTTTGGACCGCACATGGAGCAGAAGTGAGCTGTCTTTGCACCTTCGGCTGGTAATGTTTCATCATGGTATTCCAACGCTCTATCTGGGTCTAGTGCTAAATGAAATTGATCTCTCCAGCGAAATTCGAAGCGAGATTTAGAAAGGGCATTGTCTCTTAATTGAGCACTAGGATGGCCTTTTGCTAAATCAGCAGCATGAGCAGCAATTTTATATGTGATCACTCCTTCACGGACATCGTCTTTATTTGGTAAGCCAAGGTGTTCTTTGGGAGTAACATAACAAAGCATAGCGGTCCCATACCAGCCAATCATCGCCGCCCCTATAGCCGAGGTGATGTGGTCATAGCCTGGCGCGATATCTGTTGTTAAGGGGCCGAGAGTATAAAAGGGTGCTTCTTCACATATTTCCAGTTGTTTGTCCATGTTCTCTTTAATAAGGTGCATAGGAACATGTCCTGGGCCTTCGACCATTACTTGTACATCGTGCTCCCATGCTTTTTTTGTTAATTCTCCAAGGGTTTCGAGTTCCTTGAACTGAGCTTCATCGTTGGCATCTGCTATGGAGCCAGGTCGCAAACCATCTCCAAGTGAGAAGGATACGTCATAGGTTTTCATGATATCGCATATTTCGTCAAAATGAGTGTATAAGAAGTTCTCCTCATGGTGATATAAACACCACTGAGCCATTATAGAACCACCTCGTGACACAATTCCGGTTAAGCGGCTGGCAGTTAGCGGGACGTAGGAAAGTAATACACCGGCATGTATAGTAAAATAATCCACTCCTTGCTCAGCTTGCTCAATTAACGTGTCCCTGACGATTTCCCATGTTAAGTCTTCTGCAACTCCATTCACCTTCTCCAGTGCCTGATAAATAGGGACGGTTCCAACAGGGACAGCGGAATTTCGTATAATCCATTCTCTTGTCTTGTGGATATCTTTTCCGGTTGATAAATCCATAATGGTATCTGCCCCCCATCGGGTAGCCCATGTCATCTTTTCTACTTCTTCTTCTATAGAGGAGGTAACCGCAGAATTTCCTATATTAGCATTCACCTTTACGTGAAAATGCCTGCCGATAATCATAGGTTCTATTTCTGGGTGATTGATATTAGAAGGAATAATAGCACGTCCTTTTGCAATTTCTTCTCGTACAAATTCAGGATCTCTCTGCTCTCGTATTGCTACAAATTCCATTTCTTTTGTAACTATACCCCTCTTTGCATAAGAAAGCTGGGTAATCCGTTGACCTTCTTTAGCTTTCTTAGGCTTATCGTTTTGATTTGGGAATGCCATATGGTCTATCCGAGGATCTGCCATGTGTTTATACCCATTATCCTCTGGAAGCATAACTCTTCCTTGATATTGTTCTACATCTCCTCGCTCATCAATCCAACCGCTTCGAAGCGGAGGCAGACCCTTTGTAATATCTATACGAAAGTCTTCATCTGTGTAGGGACCGCTGCTATCATACACTCGGAGAGGAGGATTATCCTCTTCCCCAAATGAGCCAGTAGTAGGGGATAGCTGTATTTCTCTCATTGGTACCTGAATATCAGCTTGAGATCCTTGTACATACACTTTTTTACTTCCAGAAAAACTGGACATAATCGTCATGTTCTTTTCATTTACGCTTTGTTTAACCATATTCTTCATCTCTCCTTCTTATAGATGGGAAGGACGAGATCCAGAACAACCTTAAAGAGTTGAAAGTACATAAAAAGCCGGGTCCTATTCCATAGGGACCCGGCAGATGTATGTAGAAGTTATATTGCATTCCAAGATGCTGTTTATGACTAACTTCCCTACGCTGGCATGATCCAGATCAGGTCCAAAGGGTCAAGAAACTTCCACGCGTCTCTCTCTCAGCCCGACTCATCGGACTCCCCTAGTTGTCTATAGTATATATTTTCCTGCAGGAATTAGGAATAGGGATATTTCACTAAATACCATTTCTAAGCAAATGGATGTTGTGAATGGAAAAATACACGACTTCTTTTCCTTTCCTGATAAGGAGCCTCACAAATACTAGATTTATTTCATGTCGCTGCAACTATTCTTTCATTATAAAAGGTGAAGATCTCTACACGCTTTTTTATACTGAACTATACTACCAATTTTATCATTTCAGATTGACGCTATAATGATAGAGTGATAGCTTCAAATATGTGTAAAAAAATTCAATTTTGGAAAGGAAGAAGCTAGTTGAGGAAAAAATGGTTAAGTTCTGTGCTTATGGTTGCCATAGCAATAGCTTTTGTACTTCCGCAAGGAGCAAATGCACAAGTACAAGGACACACCATAATTGATGAGGACACTGTGAACGTATTAAGTGCAATTGAAAATATGCCAGATAATATTATTTATTCTGGTAGGGAAGAACGTAAAAAATGGATTGAGGAATATACCGGATTAGATCTTCCATCTGAACAATCTAAATCTATTACATACACTGTACAAGCACAAGCAAGTTGGGGGAAGGTAGCGACTTGTGCAGGAGCATTAGGAACAGCAGCAGTTATCAACTTAACCCCAGCTAAAATAGTTAAGCTGAAGTCAGCATTAAAAGCTGCTGGAGGAGCAAGAACATTTGTTACAAAATGTTCTTCTGCTTACAAAACGTTTAGAAATGCAGGTGCATGTTCTTGGATACTCGAATGAATAATTCACAAAAGAAATTTCTGGCAAAACTGGATTGGCTTTTTATACTGTTGCTAGCTGTAAATTTGGCTTCTTTATTCTTGTTTGAGGGAATAGTAACTACATGGATCGTGGTTATCATCTTTGTTCTTAGTTTGATTATTGTAATATATTCACGAATAAAATATAAGCAGTTAGATAAAGATTGAGACTCCAATAATAAAAGGGACTAGGTACCGGTACTAAGTCCCTTTATTATATAAGCGAGTCAAATCAAAATAGCATATGAAATAGGTGTAGTAGGTATCTGTTCATACACAAGCTAAGGACACATAAAAAACCAACAGGAAATCTTCCCCTGTTGGTGGTTGGTTATTGTACCAGCTCTTGAATGAGCTGCTTATTCCGCTCCTTGAACATGTCATTGTGGGAGGAGACCATTCCATTAGCAGCAGCGTCCGGCTGAATAAAACGCTTCGCCCTGTTTACTGCATTAGCTGCGTCTTGAAAAGCACCTGCAATTAAATTTAATTTCCCCTCATGATATAAAATATCACCAGCTCCGTATAAACCTTCTACAGTAGATTCACTCAACGCATTTCCTTGGATAAAATAATCATCCTTAAGGGTAATAGGAACTGTACTATTATCAAGAAGGGATGCATCACGATCAAACCCATGATTAATAATGACATCGTCTACCTTTATATGACTAATTGTGTTGTCAAGGTGGTTGGTGAGCTCAACTTCAGAAATGATGTCCTGCTGCTTGTTGGCTATTAAATTAGTAATGGAGGTATGGAATAAACATTCAGTGGGTCCATCGAGTAGTTGGGTAACTTGCGCCTCATGTCCCTTTAGCTCTTCTTTTCGATAAGAGAGATACACTTTTTTCGCAATAGAGTCTAAAGCATTAGCCCAATCTATTGCGGAATTTCCTCCCCCGGAAATCACCACTGTCTTATCTTTAAAATGCTGTAAAGAGGTAACGGTATAATGCAGGTTGGTCAACTCATAACGATCCGCACCTTCTATCGGTAACTTCATTGGCTTTAAGATACCGCTGCCAACAGCAACAATAACGGTTTTAGAATAATGCTTCTCTCCCGATGCAGTATCTATGCGAAAGCTCCCATCCTCCATTCTCGTAATGGAGGTAACTTTTTCATTCAGTACAATAGTGGGATCGAACGTTAATGCCTGCTGGACAAGATTATCCATTAATTGCGCCCCAGTAGTAGGGGGAAGACCGCCAACATCCCAGACCATTTTCTCGGGGTAAATTTGCACCTTTCCTCCTAATTGAGGCTGGTATTCTATAATTTTTGTTTTCATTTCTCTAAGACCGCTATAAAAAGCAGAATAAAGACCCGCTGGACCTCCACCAATAATCGTAACATCATAGTATTCCTGATGCATTGTCATCACGCTCCATCCCTATATGTACCCAAAAAATTTGGTTGACAGTTATATGTTGAGAAAGTATAGTAACATTGTAACGATAGTGAGAATCATTTTCAACAGCGTTGAGGATTTATTTTCAATGGGAGGCTTCATATGGTCCGTTTATATACAGAACATTTACAGGTAGGGTACGGAGAAAAGTCTATCGTAGAGGATCTGACGCTACATATTCCTGATCAGCAAATTACAACCATCATTGGTGCTAATGGTTGTGGGAAATCCACTCTATTAAAAGCTATCACAAGAATTATTTCGCATCAATCCGGCTCCATTGTTCTTGATGGAGAAAGTATTTCAAAGGAAGATACGAAAGCTTTGGCTAAGAAGATGGCCATCTTACCACAAACCCCAGAGAATGCATCTGGCTTAACGGTAGGTGAACTGGTTTCCTATGGAAGATTTCCTTATCAGAAGAGCTTTGGCCGGTTAAGTACTAAGGATAGAGAAGTAATTCAGTGGGCATTAGAGGTAACTGGAACCGCTGAATTTATGTATCAGTCCGTTGATGCGTTATCAGGTGGTCAACGGCAGCGTGTATGGATTGCGATGTCCCTTGCACAAGAAACGGATATGATTTTCTTAGATGAACCAACTACTTACCTGGATATGGCTCACCAATTGGAAGTACTCGAATTGTTGGAAAAGTTAAACAAAGAAGAGGGAAGAACGATTGTCATGGTACTTCACGACTTGAATCACGCAGCCCGATTTGCTGATAATATTATCGCAATGAAGGATGGTGACATCATCCAAACGGGCAGTAGTGAAGAAGTTATGACAAAGCAGGTGCTGCGTTCTGTTTTTAATATTGATGCTGTCATAGGTCGTGATCCAAGAACCCAAAAGCCAATGTGCCTCACATATAATCTATTAAAAGGAGAAGAAAACTATGAAAAAACTATTAATCCCGACCCTACTCTTATTCGTGCTGATGCTTAGCGCATGTGGCAACCAGTCTGAAGAAGGAGCTAGTGCCGATAATGAAACAGAGGATACCTCATCTTCCTCCGAAACCATTACCTATGAATCAGAGAATGGAGCAGTGGAAGTACCGGCAAATCCAGAAAGAGTAGTAGTACTCTCTTCATTTGCTGGAAGTTTAATTCAGCTGGATGTAAATATGGTTGGCGTAGACTCATGGTCGAAGAATAATCCTCGCTGGGAGGAAGAATTAGGTGACGTTGAGGAAGTTACTGCCGATAACATAGAGAAAATCATTGAACTAGATCCAGATCTTATTATTGGGTTATCGAATACGAAGAATGTTGAGAAATTAAAGGAAATTGCCCCTACTGTAACCTTTACATATGGGAAAGAAGACTATCTTCAGCAACATATAGAAATCGGTAAGCTTCTAAACAAAGAGGAAGAAGCCAAGAAATGGGTAGAAGATTTTAAGCAACGCGCTGAACAAGCTGGTGAAGACATTAAAGAGAAAATAGGTGAGGATGCAACAGTCTCCGTTGTAGAAAAATTTGATAAGCAGATTTATGTATTTGGCGATAATTGGGGACGCGGTACAGAAATCATTTATCAGGCAATGGGACTGAAGATGCCTGAGAAAGTAAAAGAGATGGCTCTGGAGGATGGCTATTATGCCATATCCCCTGAGGTTCTTCCGGAATACGCTGGAGATTATTTAATCGTCAGTGAAAATCAGGAAGCGGACAATTCGTATCAGGAAACAGAAACGTATCAAAATATCCCTGCAGTACAAAATGGTCAAGTTTTTGAAGTAGATGCCAATACGTTTTATTTCAATGATCCAGATACACTTGATTACCAATTAGAAACTCTTAAGGAAGCATTTTTAGAGCAAACATAAGACGGAGCGTTATTTTTGTGTAGACTGCTAACGAAAGCTGTTAGCAGTCTATGCTTATAATCGCTCCACAATCCTAGCAAAGTTGAGATGATACTGATGCAAGCTATACAATCTATTTCCTTTCCATACAAATTAGCAGCTGCAACGATACTGCTAGTCTTATCATTAGCTGTTGCTTTATTATACGGGGCAGCTGACATGGAAGTCAGTGATGTCTGGAAAGCGCTGACGACAGATATATCCAATAAAAGTACAAATATTATTAGAGAGCTTCGTCTTCCAAGAGAAATTGCGGCCATTTTAGTTGGAGCAGGACTTTCAGTATCTGGTGCCATTATGCAAGGGATGACGCGAAACCCACTTGCAGATCCAGGATTATTAGGTTTGACGGCAGGAGCGAATGCAGTACTGGCTTTAACGATAGCGCTTTATCCAGCAGTAGGCTATTTTGGAACGATGATAGCTTGCTTTATTGGTGCAGGCGTAGGAGCAGGATTAGTATTTGGGATTGGATCCTTGAGGAGAGGAGGGTTCTCTCCTTTTCGTATTGTTTTAGCTGGTGCGGCGGTATCAGCATTATTATTTGCTGTGGCGGATGGAGTTGCTCTTCAATTTAACATATCGAAAGACGTATCCATGTGGACAGCGGGCGGTCTGTTAGGCGTCACCTGGCAGCAAATACAGGTAATTGCACCGTTTATTATCATCGGAATTGTGATAGCTCTGTTTCTCGCTCGTCAATTAACAATCATGAGCTTTAGTGATGATTTAGCTGTGGGCCTTGGACAAAAGGTCACAAGAGTAAAAGTGACACTGTTTGTTCTTATTATAATACTAGCTGGAGCGTCTGTTGCATTAGTTGGTAACATGGCCTTCATTGGCCTAATGGTTCCGCATATAGTCCGGCCAATTGTTGGTCAGGATTATCGGTATGTCTTGCCAATGTGTGCCGTATTAGGATCCTGCTTCATGCTGGTGGCTGATACGTTGGCTAGAACCATCAATGCACCATATGAAACACCGATAGCTGCCATTATTTCTATTATTGGACTGCCCTTCTTCTTATTGATTGTGAACAGGGGAGGGAAGGCCTTCTCATGATACATCCAACTATTATCCGCAAACAAAAAGGTTTAGTAGGACTACTCATTTCCCTCACCTTAATAACCGTCATAATAAGTCTTGGTCTAGGCTATTCTAGTGTAGGATTTGATAGAATTATCCCTGTACTTCTGCAACAGGGCACCTTCAAAGAAGAATTTGTACTATTTTCTGTTCGACTGCCAAGGATTATCATAACACTACTAGCAGGAATGGCTTTAGCTCTTTCTGGAGCTATTCTTCAAGGGATAACGAGGAATGATCTCGCAGATCCTGGAATTATTGGCATTAATTCTGGATCAGGGGCTGCGATTGCCATTTTCTTTTTATATTTCCCAATTGACGTAGGCACGTTTGTGTACCTCATTCCCATCGTTGCGTTTATAGGTGCTTTTTTAACGGCAATTGTAATTTATCTTGTTTCCTATCGGAAGAAAGAAGGTATGCAGCCGATACGGCTTATATTGACTGGTGTTGGATTCTCGATGGCCTTGTCGGGATTAATGGTAGTTCTTATTTCTTCAGCTGAAAGAGAAAAAGTAGATTTTATCCAGAACTGGCTTTCTGGTAATATATGGGGAACTGATTGGCCGTTTATCTTAGCCATTCTACCATGGTTACTTGTGCTTATACCGTTTGCTCTATTCAAATCGGATCGTCTTAACATCCTCAATATGAGTGATTCGGTTTCTATCGGTGTTGGAATGAAGGTAGAAAGAGAACGGAAGGTGCTATTGCTAGTAGCAGTAGCGTTAGCTGCAGCTGCTGTATCGGTTACAGGAGGAATTGCATTTATCGGGTTAATGGCCCCCCACCTTGCTAAAGCGCTAATTGGACCTAGGCATCAATTATATATCCCTATAGCGATCTTATTAGGAGGCTGGCTTCTCTTAGTTGCAGATACTATCGGACGAAACGTTGTAGAACCAGACGGTATCCCAGCAGGTATAGTAGCGGCACTAATAGGTGCCCCTTACTTTATTTACCTCTTATTAAAGAAATAATGAGAATGGAGCCCTTTTATCGTTTAGAAGAATAAAAGGGTTTGTTATGTAATGGAGTTTGATAACATAGGAAATAAGAGAATAAAGGGGGGAAATTATGTTTAAGGGCGAACGAATCTATTTAAGGAAAGTAACAGAGGAGGATGGGGCACTGTATAGTAAATGGGTTAATGATTTGGAGGTAATGACACTAACGAGACCTCATCTTGAACCCTACAGTGAACACGAGGCGAAGAATTTCATCCGACATATTGCTAATGACTCAAGTGCAAAGAGCTTTATTATAGAGTGCCATCAAACAAATAATCCGATTGGAATCACCTCGCTAATTCACCTTGATTTTCCAAACCGAAATGCGGAATGTATTATTGATATAGGAGAAAAACACTATTGGTCACAAGGGTATGGAGAAGAAGCCATGTGTCTGTTATTGGATTATGCCTTTCTGGAAATTAATCTACATAAAGTGTATTTAAAAGTATTTTCCTACAACGAGCGGGCTATCCGTTTATATAACAAGCTAGGTTTTAAAGTGGAAGGAGAGCTACAAGAACATTTGTTTAGAGAGGGTGCCTGGCATAATATTACGATGATGGCTGTCTTTCAAGACGAATATAACGGAAGGATTCGGGAGATGAAATAACGGTGGCTCCTCTGTTGTCTACGTATTGATCGCGGTTACGCTTATTCTTCTTACCTCATAATCTGGTATCATTTGTGCCTTGTTGGCAAACAATGTTTGGATAGAGGATAAGGGAGTGATAGCCACTCCCTTTCTCTAATTTAACCAATTCTTAATGCGAAAGCTCTTCAATATGGTTTTCGTTCCAGTTTAGGCCCATTTAGGTCAACGAGCCATTTCTCTTCCTCGGAAGTGACAACATATACATGATTTACTCCAGTCCGTTCGATAGTTTTCACAGCTTTCCCTTCTTGCTTACAGTCATTCATGATAGCAATTGCCGCTTGTGCGGGAACTGAATTTTTGAACTCAACAGTTTGTTGCCTATCCGTAGATAAGGATGTACTATCACTGTAATGAGTCACGCTATGTAAGTTCTTATTTATCAGCTCTACTATTTCAGCTATTCCGAAGAAGAGCCCACCCCCAACCACTGAGCCTATTAAGGTTACCGTTCCTAATATAGCGTCTATCCCACTCATAGGGATGGTGCGGTGTTCCCCAAATAAGATGATGCTTGACAGTACTCCAATAACAATTAATGCAATCCCACTTCGACTAAGCCATTTTGCTGTAGAATTTTTATGCTGCAACATCCTTTCCCCCTTCTCCTGTGATCTATTATATATAGGTTCTTGCTTCGCATATCTAACCTGTACATCATTGTAATATGGGACACTGTGAGAGAACAATGTTGATGGAAGAAAGTCTCATTCAATGGTAAAAAAGAAGTATTTTAGGAAAAAGAAAAAGGACGAGATGATCATCATCTCGTCCCGTACTACCTATTTTGCCGGATTAGTTGCTTCGGTACTTTGAGCTGCTGCTTTCTTTTGTTTTACTTTCGTAGTATTTGTACTTTCCTTAAATTCTGTTCTAAATGATTTTAATAGACTGGCTATCATGAGCAGTAATATGATTGCCAAGGGGAGTCCACTAATAATGGCCGCTGCTTGGAGGGCATCTAATCCACCAGCTCCTAACAGAATAGCTGCAATAGCCGTTAGGATAATTCCCCAGCTGAATTTCACAAAGAATGGAGGATTTAAGCTGCCATTTGACGTCTGCATTCCAAGAACGAAGGTTGCTGAATCTCCTGATGTGACGAAGAACGTCATAATCAAAATGATTGCAATGATAGAAAGCAAGCCACTTAATGGTAGTTGGTCAAACACATAGAATAGAGATGTTTCAAGGCTTTGCCCTGCTACATCCAATCCTTGAACAAAGTCAAAGTACAAGCCTGCGCCTCCAAATACACCAAACCATAAGGTACAAACTAATGTTGGCGCAATAATAACGGCTACAAGAAATTCTCTTACCGTTCTTCCTTTGGATACTCTAGCAATAAATGTACTAACGAAAGGTGTCCAGGAAATCCACCATGCCCAGTAGAATATCGTCCAATCCTTCACCCATTGGTTATTTTCCTCCGTGAAAGGAGCAAAACGTAATCCCATGCGTGCTACATCCTGTACATAAGCACCAAGAGTAGTGGAGAAGGTTTCTAATACAAATTGAGTGGGTCCTAGTATTAAGAAAGCGAAAAATAGTAATACGGCAAGAATTAAGTTAGTGTTACTCAAATACTTAATACCTTTCGATAGTCCTGTTGCTGCAGAATAAATGAATAGGACAGCAGTAACTCCCATGATGATTAATTGGACAGGAAAGCTGTTAGGTATGCCCCACATATAATTGAGACCACCATTAATTTGTTTTGCTCCTACTCCAAGCGAGATGGCTACTCCAAATAAAGTAGCAAAAACAGCAATAATATCGACAACATAACCCGCTTTTCCTTTCATTCGATCTCCGAATAAAGGAATGAGTGTAGCACTCATTAATCCAGGCATGTCTTTCTTAAATTTAAAGTATGCAAGTGCTAACGCCACTATAGCATAAATAGCCCAGGCATGTAGGCCCCAGTGGAGATAGCTGTATTTTAACCCTTGTTTGGCAGAATCAATAGTTTGTGCTTCCCCAACCGGAGGGTTGGCATAGTGTGTAACGGGTTCAGACAATCCATAGAATAATAGACCTATCCCCATTCCTGCACTAAATAACATAGCAAACCATGTGATGGTGCCATATTCTGGTTTATCTTTCTCTTTTCCTAGTTTTATTTTTCCAAATTTACTAAAAGCTATAATAATAGAAATGACTAGCATAAACGTTGCAGCTAGCTGATAAAACCAACCGAATTGGTCGAGTACACCATTTCGAATCGACATCATCGTAGTTAATAATTGTTCTGGGAAAATTGCGCCCCAGCTAACGAATACTATTCCAATCGTTAAGGCAATCCAAAACATTGGTGTAAACTTATTCACATTTTTCCTCCTATGTTGTTTTTATTATTTGTTTTTTCTATACAGTGAAAAATTTATGAACTGTACTAGTTTGGAATTATAACGAATTTGCTCCCATATTTCTAGGATGAAATGCTCTCCTTCTAAAATTCTAAATTATCAGAATTAATTACAGGGATGTAAAAAGTGCGAAGGAACACTATGCTGTACTTAATACTTGTAAAACTAATGGTATTAGTTAATAATAAAACTAATGCCATTAGTTTTTTGAGGAGGAGAAGAAACATGAAAACAGTTCAAGTACATGAAGTACATCAATTGGCATTTATGCCCAAGTGGTTTCCAATTAATTGCTATTTGGTGGAGGAAGAAAAAGGGTTAACATTAATAGATGCTGGGATGGGGTTTTGTAAAACAAACATTTTAAAGAGTGCAGACGTTATAGGAAAACCAATCGAGAAAATAATTATCAGTCATGCCCATAGCGATCATATCGGTGCACTTGATAGTTTAAAAGCAGAGCTGCCTAAGGCAGAAATTTTTCTGCCTGAACGAGAATTGCCCATTCTCCAAGGGGACACATCACTACAAGACGGAGAAGGGGCTAATCCTTTAAAGGGAGGAGCACCTAAAAATGTGACCACTACACCTGATACCCTTTTACAGGATGGAGACCAAGTTGGTTCCTTAGTCGCTATCCATACACCGGGACATACTCCTGGTATGATGTCTTTTCTAGATACCCGAAGTAAGGTTGTCATAGCGGCAGATGCCTTTCAAACAAAGGGTGGATTAGCGGTAGCTGGTGATTTGAAGTGGACGTTTCCTTTTCCAGCCTTAGCAACCTGGGATAAACGTCGTGCTATTTATTCAGCAGAGAAGCTTCTGGACTTAAACCCATCCTATTTAGCTGTAGGACACGGTGAAATGTTAGAAGCTCCCAAGGATAAGATGGTGAGGGCTATTTCCCATGCTAAATCGGTTTTAGGAGGGATGGGTTAATGTCGCCAAGAGCAGGATTGAATCAGGATGTTATAGTCCATAAAGCTCTAAAGCTGGCAGAAATGGAAGGGATAGATGCTCTAACCATTGCATCATTAGCAAGAGAATTAAACATTAAGCCTCCTTCTCTGTATAATCATTTTACTGGTTTAATTGCAATAAAAAAGGCGGTTGCAATAGCTGCTATGGAAGAAATGTATCATTATATTATTCAAAAAATAGAATGGAAGTCTGAGGGAAAAGAGATGATTGTAGCCTTAGCTAAGGCCTATGTTGAGTTTGCAGAACAGCATAGAGGGTTGTACGAAGCAACTCTTCATGCACCTGACTCTGCTGATTCGGAAGTGCAATTAGCAGGCGAACCCATGATTAATCTAACTACTAGAGCTTTTTCTGTATTTCATCTGGAACAGGAAGCATTAATACACACGGTTAGAGCTTTTAGAAGTTTCTTACACGGACTCGTTGACCTTAACCATAGAAATGAATTCAACATACCAATACAAGTGCAAGATACCCAGCAATGGATGATTGATATTTTTATAAAAGGACTGGAGCATAGATCTTCATCCTAATCGCTGTACTGAATCATTAAACTAGGTGCAAACAATCTCGCTTTTTATTATTAGTTGGTAATTTGTTTTTTGTGTAATACAAGAGAGGGATTCAAGGAAGGAAATAGAAATAGGTATTATTACGATAAGATGGGAGGCATGATGGGTGGAATTTCAATCTCTTGAATCTAATAGACTATTCTATATTGAACTATCTGATTCCCATGCTGGAGAGCTTTTTGAGATCTTCTCCAATAGGAAAGTAATGAAGTATTATGGAATGGATCCGATTCAGGATGTGGAGCAAGCATATGATTTGATTCATTCCTTTCAACAAGCTCTTACAAACGACAAGGGAGTACGCTATGGTATTCTCTTTAAGAACAATAATCGTTTAATAGGAACTATAGGCTTGAATAATATGAGTCTATGGCACAAACGGGCTGAAATAGGGTATGAGCTCCACCCTGAATATTGGAACAGAGGTATCATTACAGAAGCGATACGCTGTATAGTAGAGTATTCGTTTAATGAGCTTGGTTTACACCGAATAGGGGCTGTTACATTTCCACAAAACCAATCTTCCATCCGTGCTCTTACCAAGCTAGGGTTTCAGGAAGAGGGGAAATTAAGAGATTATCTATTCCAGCACAACCAATCCCACGATGCTAATGTTTATTCAATCATCAAGCAGGAGTGGGAAGATAGTATAAAATAAGGAGCGATAAGACATATGGAGGTCATATTTGATCAGTCCGAGGAAAAACAAAACTTCGTACGAAGCAAAGTAATAGAACATAACATGAAGAACATCCCAGAAGAAGTGAAGACATCTAAAAATCAGTACAATTATTTGTTGCAAAATGATGATGGGGAAGTGGTAGGCGGTATCACTGCTACCTCCTTTTGGTATCATATGCAGCTGGATTTTTTATGGGTGGAGGAGTCCTATCGTAAGAAAGGGTATGGGAAGGCGTTACTCCATGCTTTGGAGAATCGTGCACAAGAAGACAATTGCCGCTTAATCTGTCTGGATACATATAGCTTTCAAGCTCCTGATTTTTACCAGAGGAATGGCTATGAGATTTTTGGTGTGTTGCAAGACCACCCAGCTGAAGGAATGGACCAATACTTCCTTCAAAAGCGTCTTAGATGATCCAACTGTAGAATACTAGTGTACAAAGGTGTAAAGTCCTGGTAAAATTATTGGAAATAATAAAGGCTGGGAAGAGAAGAGTAAAGAATAGGTTCGTTCCAAGAGAGCTCCGCAGAAGCTGAGAAGGAGTAGCGTGCCATTGTTGAACCAAATCTCTGAGCTTCACATGGGAACACTCGTGGGATCATGTGACAGGTAGTTCCTGTTAATAACGAAGAGATAAACAGGTGAAACTGTTTAAACTGGGGTGGCACCACGAAGACTCGTCCCCAAGACATTGCGTCTTGGGGGCGGGTTTTTTTATGTTTAGAAGGGGAGATTGAGTGATGTATAAACGAAAGTATGCAGCATTGTTGTTAAGCAGTATTGGAATATCCAACGTTGGGGACTGGATATACTTAATCGCGATAAATCTATTGGTTTTAGAAATGACCAGCTCTCCGTTAGCTGTAGCCATGTTATATGTGCTTAAGCCACTTGCCACGATAAGCATTAATTGGTGGGCTGGGGGTGTAATCGATCGGGTCCAGACTAAATCGGTTATGATCATTATGGATGTTGGGAGAGGGATATTGATCCTGTGTATTCCAAGCCTTCCTTCATTATGGATGATGTATGGTTTTGTCTTTGTTATTAATATGGGAAGTTCCATCTTCGAGCCTGCTTCACGGACCTATATTACTCAATTACTTCCAGAAGAGAAGCGTATGCGCTTTAACTCTCTTCGTAGTATGGTAGATTCAGGTGCCTTTCTTACTGGACCTGCACTAGCGGGTCTCTTATTTATTACGAGTACTCCTGCCATTGCAATTTATGTGAACGGTGTTTCCTTTGTCGTATCTGCTTTACTGCTGCATTTTTTACCGAATAAAAAGGTGAAATACTTTTCCAGCCATGGGTCGAACACATTTTCCAACATAAAAGAGGATGTACGAATAGTAATAGCGTTTAGTCAACAATATTTATTTGTAATGGTCATCTATAGTTTATTTAGTTTTATGTATATCATGGCTTCCGCTATTGATTCACTAGAAGCTGCTTTTGCAAAAGAGGTGCTTGGCTTATCCAATACGTCCTATGGGATATTAGTTAGTATAGCCGGAGCTGGAGTTGTGGTCGGAGCCATTGTCAATATGGCGGGATCCATGAAGTGGAAGGCTGTACCGTTAATAATTGGTGGAACGACGTGTGTAGCACTGGGTTATGTCGTATATGCTTTTTCAGATGGGTTTGCTGGAGCAGCGGTAGGATTTTTTGTATTATCTTTTTCTTTATCCTTTGCTAATGTAGGATTTCAAACCTTTTATCAAACTCATATTCCTGTCCCGATAATGGGGAGGGTGACTAGCCTGTATGGGTGGGTGGAGGCCTTGATGGTGTTAATAGTAACAGGCGTCATTGGATTAACGGCTCAAATTGTTACTGTTAGAGCAGCTGTAATGGGAGCTGTTATCTTAATGTTATGTATAACAATTCTCCTATCTATCTATAGCTGGAAGGGAAGGAGGGGCTTGTCTGTTGGCTCCTTACCATTAGAAAACCGGTTCTTGTAAGAGAACCGGCAGACTGTTGGGAAAGAACTATAATGTTAAAACAAGCTCCTGTTCCTACCGTGGATCAGGAGCTTTATGGATGGTGTGCACATAAAAATTGACATTCGCTAACATTTTTTTCGCCCATAAATGCTGTTATACGTTTGAGACGGATAGAAGTGGTTTTTCCTACTGTTGGTCTTGTTCATATACTCGATGTTGCTGGAAGAAAGCGTCCAAGTCTTCTCCGCTTACCACCTCCATGATGTCTATAAAATCCTTCGTCGTAGTTACATCAAATTTCTTCAATTGAAAATAGATTTGCATAGATTTATAAAATGTTTCGTCCCCTAGTTTCTTCCGCAAGTCATTAATGGTACTCGCACCATAATCGTAAATGGTGTAATAGTAGTAGTTTATTCCACCCTCGTCAGCATGGTCAGTAAAGGTAGAGACGGGACTGGAAAGGTGATAATAGTCTGGACGAGGAGCAGGCACATGAAGCGATTCTAGATCCCCGTCGTAAAGAGCGGCAGCAAAGCTTGCAAAGGATTCATCCAGCCAGGGTTCATCGTATTCATTGTTTCCTATTATCCCATAATACCATTGGTGTTGCGATTATCGGTTAAGCTCATCATTACGAGCTGAGGGTATTCCATTCCTCCAAACCAGCCTTCCATGCTTACAATATCGAGCTCTGGCCATGGATAAGCACCAAATTTTTCACTAAATAGCTTAATGCTGTCTACACCTGATTCAAGCATATCGTCTGCATATTTTTCTTGTTTATCTGTATAGTACACGTTGATGTCCACGTTATTTACTATAGCAGTAGTAACATGATAGTTAGGATCCATTTCCATAGCGAAATCGCGTACATTAAATGCTTTATATCGATATGTAGCCATGTCTCCTTCTACTTTCCTTTCCCCGATTTGCTTGCCTGTTGCAGCTATTACCTCTGAGGAATGTGTAGTGACAGTTACGTCAAAGTTACCACTCAAGGAATAAAACGCTTCTCCGTAAGGATAATACGGATCTAAATTCCACCCTTCTTCATCATACACTGCTAAAATTGGGAACCAATTGCCAAGCGATACTGTATCACCATACCAGCCAAAGCGATCCTTTTGTTTAGGAATTTGTACTTTAAATTCCATGGTTATCGTCTTTTTTTCATGAGGCTTCCATTGTACCTGTTGGATATCTAATTTCGTCTTTTCCACCCTATACTCAGAAGCATTGCCGTTCACCTGAACGTTCTCTACCGTAATGCCTCCGCCATTTTCCTGGAATGTTTCTGCATTAGGCCATACATTAAAATAAATATGATCAAGCGTAGTACTCAGATTGTTTGTTACCTCTACCTTCATGCTCCCCTTCATCACATGTTGATCCTTATCATAGTGGACGTCTAATGTATAGTTAGGATTTGAAGGACCTCTTCTCGATTGAAATGGAAAAGGATTTATTTGCTGAATTGGTTCGGCACGACTGTAGAGGTCTGAATTAGTGTATTCTTCAAAAGATGATTTTTCGTTTGAAGATATTGCAGGGCTAGCAAAGACTGGAAAAGCAAGAGTGATACATAACAGCAAAGCCATAGTACTCAGTGCGGTTATACTAAACATTGTGTTCTTTAACATATATACCCTCCTTCTTATTTGCTTCTGAACTACTTCCTTATCTCTTACTTGAATTCCTTGAGAGATTAGAACTAATTACCAAAAATAGTAAATTGGTTTCGTTTTAGGGCTAGTAGGTGGAAGCAAAGTAGTAGCCTATTTAGGTTATTAGGAATATGTTTTCTTCTTTTTAAATGGAAGGAAGGGGAGTGTGTAGAGCAATACGCAAATGCACTATGAATAAGGAATAATACATTCTACTCCTCTATTGATTTTCATTTTGCTATAATAAAATCAGGTGATTAAACATGCTGAAACAAATAGCTTTAAAACGAGAAAATATAACATCCTTTCAACAATACCCCTTTGACATCCCTGCCATCCGGTCAATGGATACACTACCCATTCGAAAACCAATTACGTTCTTTGTAGGTGAAAATGGGGCAGGGAAATCTACTCTATTAGAGGCCATTGCGGATCGATGCGACTTTCATACAGCTGGTGGGGGGAGAAATAATACATATGATGTTCATGCTTCTGAAAGTGCATTAGGCAATTACATAAGGTTGTCTTGGCTTCCGAAGGTAACACGTGGATTTTTTCTGCGAGCTGAGTCCTTTTATCAATTTGCTTCTTATATAGAAGGAATTGGGCTGGAGGCTTACGGTGGGCAGTCTTTGCACGCCCAATCTCATGGTGAATCCTTTTTGTCTCTCTTTCTTAACCGTTTTCAGGGAGATGGACCAGCCATTTACTTACTGGACGAGCCTGAAGCAGCCTTATCGCCAGCGAGGCAGCTTACCTTCCTCAGAGTACTACGTGATTTAGCGGAATTCGGAAACGCCCAGTTTATTATCGCAACCCACTCCCCGATCCTACTAGGCTATCCTGACGCTGATATATGGAGCTTTGATGGAGAGGAAATATGTAACGTACATTATGAGGAAACTGAACACTATACCATTACAAATACTTTTCTTCAGAATAGAGAACGTGTATTAAAGGAATTATTTTCAGATGAAGGGTAAAGAATGGGGGGTACCTGTGAAAACGGAAAAAGAAAAAATGCTTAATGGAGAGCTCTATCGTGCTGATGACCCTATATTAGTGATGGAAAGAATACAGGCAAGAGAGCTAACAAGGAAGTTTAATAATGCAACGGAGACAGAAGGGGGACAAAGGATTCATCTCTTGAAACAGCTTTTTGGTACATCAGGAGAAAAGCTGTGGGTAGAGCCCTCCTTTCGCTGTGATTATGGCTATAATATTCATGTCGGAGAAGGGTTTTTTGCTAATTTTGATTGTGTAATATTAGATGTTTGCTCTGTCACATGTGGCAATAACGTACTGTTAGGGCCGGGGGTACATATCTATACTGCCACCCATCCCCTTAACCCAGTGGAGAGAAGCAATGGTGCTGAATTTGGTAAACCTGTTACGATTGGAGACGATGTGTGGATAGGCGGGAAAGCTGTTATTAACCCCGGCATAACCATTGGGAGTAATGTAGTAATTGCTTCAGGAGCCATCGTGACGAAGAGTATTCCTGATAATGCGGTAGTTGGCGGCAATCCAGCCCGTCTTATCAAGTATGTCGAAAAGGATTAGAAAACAGGTTGTACATAACCAGTCAGGGAATACAACCAATATTTTTATAAAAGGTGCCCTCCATGCTGAATGGAGGGCGCTTTCGTATATTACGAATAATTATTTAGTTAGTCGGCCGTGCAGCGTATGGATAAATAGGGTCACGCAAGGAGAATTCATACGTATATCCATCAACTATACCGACTACTTTATTGCTGTCATATAAATCTAACAAGAATTGAGCCATTTCTTTAGAAGTGTGATATTGCGGTACATTGGTCTCATAGTCAAAATCAGCAACATCTAGAGAATGCTGAGCGAACTCTGATTCCGTTGCAGCAGGTGCTAACACCTTGGCGGACAAATTCGCCCCTTTGCCTGCCAATTCCTGTGCAAGCCCCTCTGTAAATGCACTTACGAAGAACTTGGTAGCACAATAGGTTACAGCTCCTTCTACAATGGTATAACCACCACCAGAGGATATGTTAATCAATTGCGTTCCTTCAACTTGTTCGTAATCGCGGACAAATAGGGAAGATAGAACGGTAAGAGCTTCCACATTTAAATGCAGCATATTTCCAATTTTATCTAGGTCCTGTTCTGCTACAGAATCAAAATTTCCAAATCCAGCATTATTGACAAGTGTCTCTAGTGTGTATTCCTTTAAAGACTCATACAGGCTATATACTTCCTCCTTCTTAGATAAATCGGCTTTTTTAATTACGACATCGAGTTGCTTATTGCTTTCTTGAATGACTTCCTTGAGCTGCTGTAATTTTTCTTCACGGCGAGCAACTAAAATTACATTTTTCCCTCGTGCAGCGAATGCTAAAGCTGTTTCATAACCGATTCCTGAGCTTGCTCCTGTGATCACAGTGTACTTCATGGATAGTACCTCCCATTGCTATTTTATTTAACTACAGTATAATCGTAATCGTTAAAGTTCACTTTAAGTCAAGAGAAAGGGAGGAAAATGTGTATGTACTCCATAAGTGAGTTAGCAATTAAAGTACAGACCAAGCCCCATACATTGCGTTATTATGAAAAAGAAGGCATCCTCACAGCCCATCGAAAGGAGAATGGTATTCGTTGGTATGACGAACAGCATGTTAAATGGCTGAAGTTTGTCATGAAGCTAAGAGAAACGAAAATGCCTATTGCACAAATAAAAGTGTACACGCAATTATTGAAAGAAGGAGAACACACCTCATTGGCTCGTTTACAGCTTCTGGAAACCCATCAGCGAGATATCCAAAATCAAATTACTACATTATTAGAGACCGACGCGTTGCTGGACAGAAAAATTACTGCTTATAAAGAATATCTTCATGCAATAGAAAGCAATGCATAATATCTCACCATTACCTAAAATAGAAAAGAATCACTCATTTACATGCATAATTAGAGTCATTTCGGTGAGCATATCAATGAGGTGATTTTATGAGAAGCATGTTAGTAATTGTATTATTGCTGCTAATCATTTTATAATCAGCCTTTAGGAAAACATCAATCACGTGTTTTCCTTTTTTGTACATAAGAAACATAGTGAGGTATTAGATGGGGGTGTAGGTAGTAATGGAGATGTTTATGGAGTATCCACTCGAGTATTTCATTATGCTTCTTGTTATCGTCGGAAGCTCTGTTGGAGCAATATTTATACTTAAAATAGACTGGAGAGGCTACGGTCTATTATTTATCCTTAGTGGTATCGTCGGAAATATCATTTGCATCCTATTTGTCGTTTTGAATTTTTATTCTTTTCCTGTTGTACCTTTCCACTTCGGAATTCATATGCCTTATACTGCCATCCTAATCGCATTCCCCTATTATGTATTACTGGGAGTCCGTTTTAGCCCCAGGCACTGGTATTTAAAGATACCATTCTACTGGGCATTCGTACATATCGGTGTATTAGCGGAAAAGCTGATGGAAGAATACACCTCTATTATTGAATACGGTTTTTATTGGGATACATTTGACTCCTACGCTACCTGGTGGGTGTATTTACTTGTATTTGAGTTTATCGGAGGGAAGTTAGTATCAGATGATAAGCGTCGGCCTATTCAAACCAGGGCCTTTTGGTATGGGAGATGGGCATGGTTTTCCGTCCATTTCATCCTCATAATTACGATTTTTTTAGCTGGTGTATATGTGGGTACATTACTTTAAACTTGATAGAAGAAGTCTATTGATAAGACTTCTTCTTAGTATTCCATGAACATGGAGGGGAAGAAATCGACTTATTTAATAACCAACGTTTCCTTCATCCTAACGAAGGAGAGGACCCCTGCCAAAAGGGAGAGTCCACCGACAAGACCAATTGCCCAGTGAATCGAGAGGGTATCGGCGACTATTCCTGCTATGATTGCCCCAAATGCATATCCACTATCTCTCCAAAATCGATACACACCCAAGGAAGTGGCTCTCCATTGAGGATGGGCAACATCACTAATCGATGCAATAAGAACAGGATAGACCATGGCTGTACCAACACCTAGCATGGCTGCTCCGATAATCCATAGCCAATACGCCTGTACGAATACGATAAACCATAAGGAAAAAGCCTGTACGAACATACCGACTACAATTAACTTCTTTCTTCCAATCCGATCACTCCATATGCCTGTAAAGAGTTGGAATACCCCCCAAGCTGCAGGGTACACTGCTACCACAGTCCCCACCTGAGCAATAGTTAACCCACCTGATGCAAGAAAGGTAGGGAATAATCCCCAGGCCATTCCATCTTTCAAATTGGTCGTCAATCCGGCAAAGCTGCTGCTGGATAGCGATTTATCCTGCCAGGTTGTCTTTTTCAAAACGTCCAAAGTAGATATGGTCTGTGAACTACGTTTATGCTCGTTAGTTTGCACCGATAGATGCTCTTCCGTGTTATTTACCAATAATGATAATAGGAAACCAACAATAACAATTCCTATTCCTATATAAAAAGGCTCTGGACCATACGAAAAAGTGGATGCTACATAACCTGATATGACTGCCAGGAGAGCAACGCCAACATAACCGGCAAATTCATTTAAACCAACGGCCAATCCCCGTTGTGATGATTTTGCAAGATCAACCTTCATATTCACCGTCATCGACCATGTTAACGCTTGATTGATACCGAGAAATATATTGGCAACCGCAATGACCCACCAGGCATGCGCCACCATCACGAGTACCGGAACGACTAGTCCGACTGCCCAACCGAACAGTAATACATGTTTACGTCCAAACCGATCCGCCACACTTCCTGCAAAGAAATTAACAATAGCTTTGGAAAAGCCGAAGCTCACAATAAAGGAAAGTGCAGCGCTTGTCGATACCAAGCCAAACTTTTCTTCTCCTAATATTGGGAGGATCGTTCGTTCCAATCCGACCATAGCACCTACAAATACATTAATTATTAGTAGTAAGGAAAAAGTTATGACATTTTCCTTTATCCCTATTTGTGCAGATGTATCACAATGATTCATGTATATCCCTTCATTTCGATTTTGATTATGGTAACATCTCCTTATGCATTTTAATACCCAATGCGGTATTTGGCAAATGAACGGTTTTTAAAAATTTTTCTTTGTTCATCCGTGTTGACGTTTTTCCTATATATCATTTTTATGTGAAAAACGTGAGTTCGAGATAATATGGGTGCTGTTAGTAGGTGAGCTGAATGGTTAAAGATTGCTCCTGGAGGCTAATAATGGCTTGCAAAAGTCATTTTGTTCACTAATATGTTAAATCATCTTGATATGAAAGATCCTAATGGAAATCTTAAGGAAACAAGCAGACAATAATTTCAAATTATTGTTGATATTGGTGTCTCCTTTGTATACAATAAAATGCATAACAGGTCATCTGATGACCTGTTATGCATTTATCCAATTATGAAAGCGTTTTAGATTAAAGGACAGGAGGAGATGAAATGCTGCTGCTTACGGCATTAAGTGCTATTATTGCACCATTTGTGTTTCTTGTATTGTGGAGGATGTCGGCAAAGAAAGGTATGTTTTTTAGTGCACTAATTCTTGTTTTGTTAGCGGTTACAATTTGGGGTGTAGAGCTCCCTGTAATAGGGGCGTCTGTTCTGCAAGGAGCTCATAAAGCGTTAACTATATTATTTATATTGTTTGGCGCTATGGTGCTATTGGATACGCTTCGAAATACAGGGGCAGTAAAACGAATTAATCAGGGGTTCCAAAGTGTTTCATCTGATATGAGAGTGCAGGTTGTAATAGTTGCTTTTTTATTCGGATCGTTAATTGAAGGGGCAGCAGGCTTTGGAACGCCAGCAGTAGTAGTGGGACCATTAATGGTGGCTCTTGGCTTTACTCCGATGGCAGCTGCGACACTTGCCTTGATAGCCGATAGCTCAGCAGTATCTTATGGAGCTGTAGGTACTCCCATACAGGTAGGTCTAAGTAATATACCTGGTGCAAATCTATCATTCTATCAGGACATTGGGATTAGAATAGCGGCTATCGACTTATTAGGGGCAACATTTGTTCCGTTTGCTCTTGTGCTGATTTTGACAATCTTTTTCGGACAAGGGAAAAAAATGAAGGATGCAGTAGCCTTGTTACCTTGGACGTTACTGGTAGGTTTAACCTATTCCTTATCAGCCTTGTTGTATGCGTTTCTATTCGGACATGAATTTGTTTCTATTCTCGCGGCATTAACAGGTTTATTTGTGGCTACATTAACAGCGAGGAAGGGAGTGTTGCTTCCTAAAAACGTGTGGCAGGATGCATTAAGTGATGGGTTTAGCCAAGAAACAGAAAAATCTGAAATGGGACTCGTTAGAGCCTGGTTTCCCTATTTAATCGTTATTGTACTATTATTAATAACTAGAATTATCCCACCGATAAAACAATTCACGTTAAACACGATTGATTTAAGTTGGAATAATATTTTAGGGTATGAGGCTATATCATCTGGCTGGGAAGTACTATACTCTCCAGGAAGTATTCTTGTATTAGCTGCTGTATTAGCTGTGTTTATCCAGGGGAAATCCTTACATCATTTCTGGAGTGCCTCAAAGCAATCATTAGGATCTATGAAAAATGCAGCATTGGCACTACTCTCCACACTAGCTTTGGTCCAGGTGTTTACGAACTCTGGAATCAATGCAGAGGATTTGATCAGTATGCCTCAATATATAGCTCAGACATTGGCAGCAACCTTTGGCTCGATGTGGATATTCGTATCTCCTTATTTAGGAGAATTAGGAGCTTTTATTACAGGTAGTGCCACAGTATCTACTTTAACGTTTTCGCCCATTCAATATAGTATTGCAAAGGAAACGGGTATGATGCCGGACGTAGTGTTATCTACTCAGATTATGGGCTCTGCAGCAGGAAATATGATTTGTGTACATAACGTGGTTGCTGCTTCTGCTGTTGTAGGACTGACGGGCAAAGAAGGAGATATTATTCGAAAAACGCTTGTTCCGGCTTTGTTGTATGGACTTGTTGCAGGCATCGGAGGCTTTTTATTACTGCAACTGTTATAAACGGCTGAAGCTTTCTAATTGTAGTGAATTGTTTTACAATATATACAAGCTGGTTTGGAATTTGGAGGAAATGAACGTGCAATATAAGCCAATACGTACAAGAAAAATATATGAAGAAGTAGCAGATTCTCTGTTAGAAATGATTCAAAAAGGAGATATCCGTCCTGGTGATAAGCTGGACTCTGTCGAGCAACTAGCAAAAAATTATAATGTCGGTCGTTCTGCCATTCGAGAAGCACTAAGTGCATTACGAGCAACTGGTATTTTGGAAATGAGGCAAGGGGAGGGAACCTTTGTAAAAGAATTTGATCCTACCAAGTTCTCTCTCCCAGTCTCGATTGCATTCATCATGAAACGAAAAGATATAAAAGAGTTGATGGATGTTAGAAAAATACTAGAGGTGGGAGCTGTTTATACCGCAGCGCTAGAACATAATCAGGGAGACCTCCGCGCTATGCACCAAGCTTTAGTAGATATGGAGGAGGCGAATGGTAATGGGGAGCTTGGGGAAAAAGCGGATCTCGACTTTCATCTAGCCATAGCGCATGCGACACATAACGATATGCTTATTAATTTAATGAACAGCGTATCGGAAATTATGATGGAAGCTATGAGAGAAGCACGAAAGCTTTGGTTTCATTCAGAAAAGAAGACCTTTAAGCTGCTAGAAGAACATAAATTGATTTATCAGGCTATTGAAAAACAGGATGGGGACAAGGCACAGGAACTAATGCTGTTCCACTTAACGCAAGTGGAAGAAGCCTTATTTAAATATATAGAGTAGCAAGGACCGCGATAGGTCCCTATTGCAGCTAAGTCATCAGATGACCTGTCTATTGCAGGCGAAGAGGGGAGAAGGTTGTATATGAAAGTGTCTTTATTTATTACGTGTTTGTGTGACATCGTTTCGTCTGATGTTGGTAAGGATACGGTAGAGCTTTTAGAGAAGTTAGGGTGTGAGGTGGATTTTCCAGAGTTACAAACATGTTGCGGGCAGCCGGCATATAACAGCGGGTATGTCACCAAATCGAAGGAAGCAATGAAGCAAATGATGAAAGCGTTTCAGCATTCTGATTATGTTGTCGGTCCGTCTGGCTCCTGTGTGGCAATGCTTCAAGAGTATCCACATGTTTTTAAAGATGATCCTGTATGGGAAGCGGAAGCAAACAATCTTGCTGCAAAGTCTTATGAATTAACTCAATTCATTGTCGATGTATTGAGATGCGTAGACGTGGGTGCCACATTTAATGGAACGGTAACATACCATACATCTTGTCATATGAGTCGCCTCCTTGGAGTGAAGGATGCACCTCTTACTCTGCTGAAGCATGTAGAGGGGATTACCGTTAAAGAGCTGCCATTGTGTGAAGATTGCTGTGGATTTGGAGGTACATTCGCCGTGAAAAATCCAGAAATATCAGAGCAAATGGTGAAGGAGAAGACAGAGCATATTGTAGAAACAGAAGCGGAATACGTAATTGGTGGGGATATGGGATGTCTTCTCAATATCGGAGGGAGACTTAGTCGAGACAACCGAAACGTAAAAGCGCTCCACATTAGTCACGTATTGAACAGCTAGAAAGGAGGATTAACATGCCAATTAAATTAGGGGAAATTTCCTATAAAGAAAGAATACAAAAGGGCATAGAAAATGATTTCATGCGAGGAGCTGTATCATCAGCTCAAGGTCGTTTTCGCTCAGGGAGACTTAATGCGGCTGAGGAACTTGGAAATTGGGAGGATTGGCGAACAAAAGGAGAGGAAATCAGAACCCACACGTTAGAGAATTTGGATTATTACTTACATCAGCTTAGCGAACAAGTTGCTAAAAGGGGTGGACATGTTTTTTTTGCAGAGACAGCAGAAGAAGCAAACGAATACATTCAAAACATTGTAAAGAAAAAGGAAGCAAAGAAGGTAGTAAAGTCCAAATCAATGGTAACGGAGGAAATTGGGTTGAATGAAGCCTTAGAGGAGGCGGGCAGTGAGGTAGTGGAGACAGACTTAGGTGAATGGATTCTACAAATGGATGAGGATCCACCCTCTCACATCGTAACTCCAGCACTCCATAAAAATAAAGAGCAAATTAGAGAGACATTTGCTAGTAAAAAAGGATACCAAAACTCAGATCTACCTGAAGAGCTTGCCACCTTTGCTCGAGAGCAATTAAGGAAGGAATTCCTCTCTGCAGACGTTGGAATTACCGGTTGTAATTTTGCTGTTGCAGAATCAGGAGCTATTACGTTTGTAACTAATGAAGGAAACGCTAGACTAGTTACCTCGCTACCTGAAACACAAATTTCTGTCATGGGAATGGAACGAATTGCTCCAACATGGGAGGACATGGAAGTATTGGTTAGTCTTCTAACGAGAGCAGCGGTTGGTCAAAAATTAACAAGCTATGTGACAGCTATTACTGGGACAAAGCTCGAAGATGAAGTAGACGGACCAGAAGAGTATCATCTCGTCATCGTTGATAATGGACGCTCTAAAATACTAGGTACAGAGTTTCAATCAGCTCTCCATTGTATTAGGTGTGCAGCTTGTATAAATGTCTGCCCTGTATATCGTCATGTTGGGGGACATTCGTATAACTCGGTTTACCCTGGTCCTATTGGTGCTGTACTGACACCGCTGTTAGACGGTTATGAGGATCACAAAGAATTGCCTTATGCATCCTCCTTGTGCGCTGCTTGTACAGAGGCATGCCCAGTAAAAATACCATTACATGAGCAATTAATTCGTCATAGAGAAATAATAGTAGAAAAAGAAAAACAGACACCAAAAACAGAGCAGCTCATGATGGAAGGGTTTGCTCAATGGGCTTCACATCCAGCTGCCTACAAGCTAAGTACTAAAATGGCCAGAATGGCATTAAAGCCATGGACGGTGGATGAAACCATATCGAATGGTCCTGGTCCCCTAAAAGGCTGGACCGATGTTCGTGACTTTCCCGCTCCCAGTAAACAACAATTTCGAACATGGTTTAAGGAAAGAAAGCGAAATGGAGGTGGCTCCTCATGACAATACAAAATAGAGAGCGGTTTCTGAATAATGTGGCACAACACTTAGGGAGAGAGCGAAAAACAAAGAACGTAGAAAGACCCTCTTCAAGCCTCATGCCACAATGGCAGGTTTTTCAGCACCATAGTCAGGATGAACTGGCAGATGAACTTGAGCTACAGTGCCATTCCATTCATACCACCTGTAAACGTACTAATGCTGAAAATCTTCATACAGTGCTGCAAGAAACGATAGAGGAGCTTAAAGGCCAGAGAATTATTGCTTCAGATGATAGCCGTAATGAAACGTTTGGAATCTCTTCTTTATATGAGGATTTACAGAAAAAAGGAATTACCTGTCATATATGGAATTCAGCGGATGGTCAATATAATCTCGATTATGCAGAGAGTGCAGATGTGGGAATTACCTTTAGTGATATAACGCTAGCAGAATCCGGGACGGTGACGTTGTTTAATAACAGCGGTAATGGTAGAGCGATTAGCTTACTGCCTCGCTCCTACATAGCCATTATCCCTAAAAGCACCCTTGTCCCGAGGATGACTCAGGCAGCCAAGCATATACACGAAGCAGAGCAAGAAGGGCATGGTGTTGCGTCCTGTGTAAGCTTTATAACAGGTCCAAGTAATAGTGCAGATATTGAAATGAATCTAATTGTCGGAGTACATGGGCCAGTAGAGGTAACTTACATATTAGTAGAGAATAGATGATAAAGGGAGATGCCCCTTTTCAATTTTATTTTGAATATGGCGCTCTAGCTAGAGAGCTAGAGCTAGGTTCGCTTCTACACCTATTCTATGATTTAATGAGGGGAGGCTAATAAAGAAGCAAAAGCAGGTGACTATATGGAATTAAAAAAACTAGGACAATGGTTAGAAATTACGGTGCCTCAGAAATGGGAGGCTATATTAGAAGAGATATTAAAGCACCACCTTCATATCCCTAAAAAACAGTTACACGCGCTAAGAATGGAGCAGGGGGTAACGGTAAATGGAGAACAGGTAAAGTGGACAAATCGTGTCCATGCGGGTGACTTGCTTCAGGTACGTCTTTTTCAAGAGGAGCATTTAGGAGTTATACCTACTGAAAAGAGCCCAGACATATTATGGGAAGATGATCATGTGCTTGTGGCCAATAAGCCGGCTGGTATTAACGTTCATCCGAATGAAGCAGACCAAACGGATACACTAGCCAACCAGGTTGCCCATTATTTTAAAAAAACGGGAATACATGCCAAAGTCCGACATGTACACCGATTAGACCAGAATACCACAGGCGCTGTACTGTTTGCCAAGCATGCTTTAGCAGGAGCAGAAATGGATCGGTTACTGGAGAACCGTGCCATCAAGCGTACCTATATGGCCCTTGTGAAGGGAAGGCTTGAGCATCATACAGGCAAGGTCACCAAGCCGATTGGGAAAGATCGTCATCATCCCACCAGAAGAAGAGTATCTCCTAAGGGACAACATGCGACCACGAGCTATGAAGTAATACATTACGATGCTAAAAAAAATGCAACACTAGTAAAGCTTCAGCTCCAGACTGGTAGAACACATCAAATACGAGTCCATATGAGTTATTTAGGTCATCCACTACTTGGAGACAAGCTATATGGAGGTCCAAACGGTACACGACAGGCTTTACACGCTGGACACATCCAGTTCCCGCATCCTATAAGCGGAGAGACCATTTCCTGCATGGCACCATTTACAGATAACCCACCAATTTTTCCAGGCAACGTAGAAGCTTATATAAAATAATAGACACTGTTAGGTTGGCCTATATATCATAATTGGGAGAGTTGATTTCGAGATAGGGAAGATCTGCTTATTAATTTGCGAGGAAGGTATGGTATGGAAAGCGCAGTTCCATTCCACTTTCCTTGCTATTTTTACAAAACTTAAAGCTTACATTTAAGGATATTATATTAGGAATGAACGACAAGCGATGACAGAGCCAAAAAAATGCCTTCCCTTACCTAAAAGGGGAGGCATTCTTTATTTGGAATTACTTTTAGAATAGTTCATCCCCTCTAGTACCCACATAGATGTTAGGTCATTGATAAAAGGATGTGGTGCTATAATGAGCGATTTCCGCACTAGCTTTAAAAGGGCAACACATCACCGTCATCTGGGACGAAGGTTCGATCCTCCATATTATGTGTTGAAAGATATTGCTTTAATTCATCTCTTGATAAAAGACAGTGATTCAATGACTCCATATGCGTCACGACAATAGAACGATTAGGTGCAGCTTGATATACAGCTCCGACATCTTCTTTCGTCATGGTTATAGGTCCACCTTCTAAAAACTGAGCAGCACCAGCATTCACTACTACAACATCGGGGTGGTATGTGTGAATATTGTGGCTTACATCCTCACACCATACCGTATCTCCAGCCACATACAAGGTGGGCTCCTGTGGATGTGCAAACACAAATCCTGAAACTGTTCCGGTCATTTTTGTTATCTCTCCATGACCATGCTGTCCAGCTGTAATGGACACATAAATATCGCTAATTTTAGTAATATATTCTAAGCTATAAACGTTCCCAAACCCCTTCTCCTTAATAGCGATCACATCCTCCTCGTTCTGAGCATAGATTGGAATTTGTTTAGGAAGAGCATTATGGGCGGCTTCGTCAAAATGATCAGGGTGTAAATGGGTAACTAGGACAGCATCTGCGTCCACTAAAGCCTCTACTGAAACAGGTAAATCAACAATCGGATTAGCTTGATGCTGATGCGGTGTATTCGGAAAAGCAGGCATTGTTTCCTTTTGAGCGAAAAATGGATCTACGAGAATGCGTTTATTTGCATAGGTAATAAGAAGCGTTGCGTTACGGACCAATTGAATATTCATATGAGGCAGCCTCCTTTTAATCTAATTCCTCCCTAGTATAAAATAGACGTACGAAAGGCATACATACATAAAATCAAGAGTTACATCACTTTTACTTGAAATGTGAAAGGAATGGGAAAGTTGATAGATGATACAGATAAAAAAATAATAAAAGTTCTATCCGAAAATGGAAGGATTAGCATGAAACAATTAGGAGAAGAAGTTCATCTAACAGGCCAAGCAGCCTCTACACGAGTCTTGAAGCTAGAGGAAGCTGGTATCATTGAAGGTTACTCTGTAAAGGTGAATGAGCAAAGGGTTGGTCTTCCTGTTCATGCTTTTATTAATATTTATACGAAAAGCCTCCAGCACCAGCATTATTTCCAAGTACTGGACATTTATAAACCATATGTAAGGAACAATTTCAAAATAAGCGGGGAAGGCTGCTATTTACTAGAATGCCGTTTTCCCTCTAACGAGGAACTGGATAGCTTCTTAGTTGATCTATCTAAACAGGTGAGCTATAAATTATCCATAGTAGTGAGCCAAACAAAATCATAATTATTAAGCTGATTTGTAAAAACGTGTAGTGTATTGAGGGAGCTGCTAGAGATAACAGGAGGGAAGGGACAGAAGGCACAGCTTAGATTCTGCCCTCTTCTTTATGGGATTTGTCTTTGGATAGAGAAAGTATTAAAGATTGTTTACTTATCCTCTTTGTTGCTGAACTGCTTGCGATAGCTCTCCTACCCCCCCACGTCCAAAGGAAAACGCAGCTACCCCTAATCTATCAATGCACCTCCATGAGTATTTCTCACCCATTTATAAACAAAGTCTCCATTATCTCTCTATAATATGGATTATCCTACCGCATATATGAGAAAAAACTCAGCTTGGTAGCTGAGTCTTTGTATTTCTGTTATTTGCCTAACATAGCTCTGACACCTTTATACAACAGGAATAAGGAGAATAGTAAAATGGCGACAATGCCGATTACGGTTGTAACAGGCTCCACAGACTCCAAGAAGGTTCCTTCAAGAGGAACTCGAATTAAAGCGAAGCCAGCAAGGATGCAAGCTACCATCAACACCTCGAAGCGATCCATACATATCCCTCCTTTCCTTACATAATATGATGAAAGTACACTATAATACCGAAATGTTCTGAATTTGCTTTGAAAGAGATAATGCTTGAATTTTCAGAAAAGTATTCGTACAATGAAATCAAAACATACTAACCAGTCAGTATGTTTCTCGAAGGAGGCACACTAATGGATTTTTCTTATTCAGAAAGGGTTAAGGCATATCGAGATCAGGTTAGATGGTTCATGGAGGAGTATGTATATCCCAATGAAGCTGTATTTGAAGAACAATTAAATGCTCAAGATACGAGGTTCTCCTCTGTCCCTCCTATTATGGAAACCTTAAAACAAAAGGCACGGGAAAAAGGATTGTGGAATTTATTTCTTCCAGACTCAGCCAATGGGGCTGGGCTGACAAACCTTGAGTATGCTCCGTTATGTGAAGAAATGGGGCGTTCCATGCTTGGTCCAGAGGTGTTTAATTGTAATGCTCCTGACACAGGAAATATGGAGGTACTTTACCGCTACGGCAGTAAACAACAGCAGGAGAAATGGCTGAAGCCGCTATTAGATGGAAAAATCCGTTCTTGCTTTTCTATGACGGAACCGGACGTGGCCTCTTCAGATGCAACCAACATAGAAGCAAGAATTGAACGAGTTGGAGAGGAGTATGTCATAAATGGCCGAAAGTGGTGGTCGTCTGGTGCAGGAGATCCCAGATGTGAGATTGCTATTTTCATGGGGAAAACCGACCCTGATGCCCCGCGCTATGAGCAGCAATCGATGATTCTTGTTCCGCTCGATACACCTGGTGTTACTATCACTAGATTATTACCAGTGTTTGGTTATGATCATGCTCCTCATGGCCATGCGGAAATAGATTTTAACAATGTAAGAGTTCCCGAGGAAAACATTATTCTTGGGGAGGGCAGGGGGTTTGAAATTGCTCAGGGCCGACTTGGACCAGGCAGGATCCATCATTGTATGAGACTGATTGGTGCGGCAGAGAGAGCGCTTGATGATTTATGTAAGCGTGTACAACAGCGAGAAGCATTTCATCAATCGCTTGCGAATCAAGGTGTTATAAGGGAATGGATTGCTGACTCTAGAATTGAAATTGAACAAGCAAGGTTATTAACGTTAAAGGCCGCTTACATGATGGATACAGTCGGCAACAAAAAGGCCAAAACAGAAATCGCTATGATAAAGGTTGTCGCACCGAACATTGCTCTGAAGGTGCTGGATCGGGCTATTCAGGCTCATGGTGCTGCAGGTGTTAGTGATGATTTTACACTGGCTGCTCAATGGGCTAATTCCAGAACATTACGGCTTGCGGATGGACCAGATGAAGTTCACCGTCGACAAATTGCTAAGTTGGAGCTGCAAAAGCATGAAATGACAGGAGGTATTCCAAGTGGGAGTTAAGCACTTGTTTGATTTAACAGGAAAGACGGCAATTATTACGGGTGGAGGAAGAGGTCTTGGCGCCCAGATTGCTGATGCATTATCCGATGCTGGGGCAAATGTCGTGCTATGCTCTCGAAAACGAGAAGCATGTGAGGAGGTGGCGAATCAGCTATCGGAGCAGTATGGTAATAAAACCCTAGCACTGGCCTGCGATGTAACGAATCAGGCTCAAGTTGAGGAAGTGGTAGCACAAGCTAAGGAACAATTTGGGTCCATTGATATTCTATTCAATAACAGTGGTGCTACATGGGGGGCGCCAACTCTTGACATGCCATTGGATGCATGGAACAAGGTGATGAATGTAAATGCAACAGGGACGTTTCTCATGTCTCAGGCAGTTGGAAGAGAAATGGTAGAGCAGAAGTCAGGCAAAATCGTTAACATTGCATCTGTTGCAGGTCTTGGCGGAGCGGATTCCAGGTTTATGGAAACGGTTGGCTACAATGCCAGTAAGGGAGCAATCATCACCTTAACAAAGGATCTAGCTGTAAAGTGGGGATCGTATGGTGTTAATGTCAATGCTATTGCCCCAGGTTTTTTCCCTACGAAAATGTCGAAGGTAGTGTTAGAGCAAGGGGGAGATTATATTCTAGATCGTACCCCGCTTAATCGATTTGGAAGCGAGGAGGATTTAAAGGGGGCAGCTCTATTCCTAGCATCTGATGCTTCAAATTACGTCACAGGGGATGTACTGGTCGTCGACGGCGGCATGCATGCATCCTGTTAAACGATAACAATCCAACAAACAAGGAGAACGTACACATGAGAGAAAAAATCATCAATACAAGCATTGCACTATTTGGAGCACATGGTTTTCGAGAAACTTCTATTGAGGATATAACGAAGGAGCTTGGAGTGACGAAGGGAACCTTTTACTATTATTTCACTAATAAAGAAGATGTATTGATGCACATCCACCTTCGCTTTATTGAAGGACTGTTAGAGCAGCAGAAAGCGATCCTTGACAATCAAAGCAAAACGAATCAAGAAAAACTGCACGATAATGTTCAGATGGTTATTCGTAATATCCGAAACGGTGTTCAAAGCGCAAAGGTGTTTTTTCGGGAAATGAAGCATTTGAATGAACATCATACTTCCAAGGTGCTTCCAAAAAGACATGAGTTTCAACGAAATATTCAAGGAATTATTCAGAGAGGTATCGACGAGGGAGAATTCAGAAGGGATCTTAGGGCAGACATGCTTTCCTTTGCCGTTTTAGGCGTTGCTAATTGGAGTTACTTTTGGTTTGAGCCTGACGGAGAAGTTTCAGAAGATCAATTAACTGACATTTATATGAGGATGATTATAGAAGGGATACAAACGAAAGGAGGAGAAATAGATGAGTAATCCATCTATTAAACAGGTAACGGTGGTTGGCGCAGGGAGTATGGGACATCAAATTGCCATGCTCGCGGCTTTAGGCGGGTTTAACACGTATTTACAGGATATTAATGAGGCATCACTTGATAAAGCACACACAACGCTTCAGTCCATTATGAGCAAATGGGTTCAAAAAGGAAAGATAACCGAGGAGGAAAAACAGGCTGCCTTTCATAGGCTTTCCTTTACCCCGAGTTTAGAAGAGGCGGCAATCGAAGCTGATTTTGTAATTGAAGCAGTGGTAGAAAAGTTAGATGTGAAAAGGGAGGTATTTGCTCAAATAGATGATTTAGCACCTCCTCATGCCGTTGTTGCTACTAACAGCTCTACCATTGTTAGTTCCTTAATTGCCGATGCAACAAACCGATCGGATAGAGTATGTAACATGCACTTTTTTTATCCGCCACTCGTGATGGATTGTGTGGAGGTTGTCCAAGGAGAGCATACATCCTCTGAAACGCTCCGCACAGCTATGGAGCTATGCAGAGCAATACATCGGACCCCAGTTCAGCTTGATAAAGAAATATCTGGTTTTATTGCCAATCGTATTCTCTTTGCCATACAAAAAGAGGCAATGTACCTCTATGAGAACGGTTATGCTGACTATACAGATATTGATACGATTACGAAAAAAGCACTAAGTCATCCTCTTGGGCCTTTTGAGCTAATGGATTTGTCCGGTATTGATGTTGGATATTATGTAATGCAGCAGCACTTTGCTGAAACGGGTAATCCAGAGGATAAACCTTCTGAAACAATGGTTCAAAAAATGAAAGCAGGGGAGCTTGGCAGGAAAACAGGTAAAGGGTTTTACGTCTATGATGAAGCCGGTAAAGTGAAACGATAATAGAAGGGAAGTAAAACGATGCATAAGCATGAGATAGTTGTTCGTTTTTGTGAGACAGATATGCTTGGACATGTAAATAACAAAAATTATTTTGTGTATTTAGAGGATTCTCGTATTCAATTTTTCTATGATGCTCGCATTCTAGGAGAAGAATGGAACTATGTTTTAGCCTCAACAAAATGTGATTTTGTTAGTCAAGCTTTTTTTCGTCAAACCTTATCCATCGAGAGCCAAATCGGTCGTATTGGTAACTCTAGCTTTCAATTAGATCAGATAGTCTTGGATAAACAAACCGGGAATGTCATTGCAAGAGCGGAGTCTACGATTGTGTCGTTTAACTTTGAGACACAGAAGAGTGAACCATTGTCAGAGGAAGTAAGAAGCAATTTGGAACGGTATGTGATGATGGCGTAGGGAGGAATGAAAATGGAGGACACAATACCTGTTAGAAAAGGAGAAGAATTGGACAAAGCTGTGCTGAGTGAATATTTAGCTAACCAAATTCCTGAATTAAGGAATCATCAGCTTCGTATTCGGCAATTTGGTGCAGGTCATTCCAATTTAACTTACGAACTAGAGGCTGGAGAATGGGAAGCGGTTCTTCGCAGGCCGCCGCTTGGTCCAGTTGCACCAAAGGCTCATGATATGAAACGAGAATATACTATTTTGAAAGCGCTTCACAGTAAATTTGACCCTGCTCCAAAGCCTATTTTACTAGGAGAGGATTCCATACTTGGAGCTCCCTTCTTTTTAATGGAGCGCAAGCATGGAGTCGTATTAGATACAGAATGGCCGGAGGGAACGAGGGATACTCAAAGGCTGGGTCAAGCTATTTCTGAGGAGATGGTAGATAGGTTAGTACAGCTCCATGCATTGTCCTATGAGGGGACTGAGCTTGAAGCAATGGGAAAGCCGGAGGGGTTTATGGAAAGGCAGGTGCATGGTTGGATTAAACGATTTAATCGTGCTCTTACAGATGATGTTCGTTCAGGTCAACGTTTACAGCAATGGCTGTCAGAGCATATTCCTACCCAAGCAGAAAGCACGATTATTCATTACGATTATAAGTTGAATAACGCAATGTTTGATAGGAACGATTATGGAAAGATGATTGGATTATTTGATTGGGAAATGACAACAGTTGGAGATCCAATGGCTGATTTAGCAGTAGCCATGAGTTATTGGATGGAGCCATCTGACCCATCAGAAATTAAAACGGGCTTAGGTAAGGCACCTTTGACGGTAGAATCAGGGTTCTATTCAAGAGAGGAATTTCTCCAGCGATACGCTGCGAAGAGCGGAAGGGACGTGGAGCAAATACATGTCTACCTCACCTTTGCCTATTTCAAGCTCGCTGGAATCGTCCAGCAAATTTACTATCGTTATAAAAACGGTCAAACAAATGATGAGCGTTTTCGCGGTATGAACCATTTTGTTAACCATCTGCTCGATTATGCGGAAGAAACGGCAGGCTTATAACGTGCGTAAAGTACATGTAGTCATGAAAAAAGAAGATATAAAAGCCGGGAAATGGTCAAAGCAATCTGTGGCAGTGGTCTTTGATGTATTATTAGCAACTTCTTCTATTGTTTCTGCCTTGGCAAATGGTGCAAAGGAAGTAATCCCTGTACTGCACAAGGAAGAAGCGCGTGATAAGGCGAGAATTTACCCTGTAGAGGATACTATCATATCTGGAAAGTACAATGGGATAACGATTGAAGGGTTTCATCCACCAAATCCACTGTGGCTCAGAAATAATATTCGAAACAAACGGCTTATTTTGTCGACTACTAATGGGACAGTGGCGATTCGAAATGCAGCTAATGCTTCCCCACTATACTTGTGCTCTTTATTGAACATTGATGCGGTGGCGGAATCTATCTTAAAGGAGCAGAACGAAGAGATTGTATTAATCTGCTCAGGCTCTGGGGGCTCCTTCAGTATGGAGGATTTCTTTGGCGCAGGTGCTCTGGTGGAAGCGTTGTCAGAGAAAGAGGAGCTAATGCTGTCTGATGCAGCCCTAACCGCGCGGCACCTATATCGGGTTCATCGACTGAACCCATACAGACTGTTGACGGAAACGAGAGTAGGTAACATGCTGATGGAGTTTGGTTTAGAGCAGGATATTCAATATGTGGCTACATTAAATAAGTACACTATTGCACCTGTTTATGAGAAGACACGAGGGACGATTAAGGAGGTAACAAATCATGAGTACAGTAGCGAAGTGGAGTAAAGGTGCACAATTTCTCGTACAAGACACCTCTTCAGAGCTCGTTTTTACTCCTGAGGATCGAACCGATGAGCAGCGCATGATAGAACAAACTACGCTGCAATTTATAGAAAAAGAAGTTATTCCTCAAAAGGAGCGGATTGAAAACCAGGATTTTCCCCTTGTAGCTAAGCTAATGAGAAAGGCTGGAGAATTAGGACTGCTCGCCCATAGCATACCTGAACGATTCGGAGGGCTTGGTCTTGATAAAGTCAGTAAAGGAATTGTGGGAGGGTCCCTTGGAGGGGCAAGTGGTTATTCAGTTGCCCACAGCAATCACACCTGTATTGCAACACTGCCTATAACGTATTTCGGTACAGAGGAACAGAAAGAGAGATACCTGCCCAAATTGGCGTCTGGTGAGTATATTGGTGCCTATTGCTTAACTGAACCAGAGGCTGGATCAGACGCACTATCTGCCAAGACCAGCGCTGTATTAAATGAAGAAGGAACTCACTATGTTCTAAATGGAACCAAAATCTACATTACGAATGCGAGCTTTGCTCATACGTTTATTGTCTATGCCAAAGTAGACGGCAAACATTTCTCTGCCTTTATTGTGGAAAAGAATTTCCCTGGACTTACCATTGGTCCAGAAGAGCAGAAAATGGGAATTAAAGGGTCTTCTACCTGCTCTGTCATATTGGAAGACTGCCATGTCCCTGTTGAAAATCTGCTGGGAGAAGTAGGAAAGGGTCATCTCATTGCCTTGAATGTGTTAAATCTCGGGCGGTATAACCTTGGTTTTGCGACAACCGGAGCAGCCAAGTCGGTTTTGAAGGAAACGCTAGAGCAAATAACAGAACGAAAGCAGTTCGGGAAATCTATTGCAGAGTTTCCGGCAACAAAAGAGAAAATTGCGCGATTAGGAAGTCGTCTATATGCAACAGAAGCGGTTATGTATCGAACAGGTGGGCTAGTCGAAGGAGCTCTAGAGGGGTTATATGAGTCAGACGAATACCAAACCATTGCCAAGGCGATGAACGAGCATTCTCTAGAATCTGCTATATGTAAGGTAATGGGTTCGGAAACGCTGGACGAGATGGTGGATGAAGGAGTACAGCTGCAAGGTGGGGCAGGTTTTATAAAGGAATATCCAATAGAGCAGGCTTATCGGGATGCTCGCATCAATCGTATCTTTGAGGGGACAAATGAAATCAACCGACTGCTAATACCTGGAGTATTTTTTAAAAAGGCGGCAAAAGGAGAGTTTGATGCCAAGTCTGTAATGGAAAAAGCGCAAGTTGATTTACAACAACATAGTACAGCGCTAGAGGATTTATCCATTTCGGAACAAATGCAGAGCGCAGTAACGCTAATTCGTAACCTATTTTTAGTTTGCGCTGGAGCCGCCTATGAGAAATACGGGGAAGCAATGAAAGAGGAGCAGGAATTGTTAATGAGGCTAGCAAACTTAGCGATCTCCCTTTATGGAGTTGAATCAGCTGTTCTGCGTACATTGAAGGCAGGGGAAAAGAGCGATTGTAAACAAGAACTTACCATGTTCTTCATAAGAGAGGAGCTGTGGCAAGTCGAACGAAATGCTAAAGAACTTGCCATGCCCTTACTAAAAGGGGACATACAAAAGTATTTTATCCACACAATCTCCACTCGAATAAATGAATATTTATCCGCAGATAGTTTACCTACTGGAAGGTCTATTGCGGATACGTTCATTCGAGAGAAAAAATATGTATGTTAGGGAGGAAATATTATGTTAACAGGAAATGAACACTTATCCATTGAAGTAGAAGGGTCCATTTTATCTTGTACACTCAATAGACCAGACCGGTTAAATGCGTTTAGTGAGGACATGATTAATGGCTTGAAGCATGCCATTATTGAAGCAGAGCACGATGAAGTGATTAAGGTTATTACCATTTCAGGTGCAGGCCGTTCCTTTTCAGCAGGAGGCGACGTCAAAGAGATGAACCAGGCCCAAACGAGTCAAGTGTATGAACATATTGGGAAACTCAATGAATTAATAACTACGATAAGAAGCTGCTCTAAGCCTGTTGTAGCTATCGTTCATGGCTTTGCAGCTGGGGCTGGGTGGAATCTTGCTTTAGCGTGTGATCAAATCATTGCAGCAGCAGAAAGTCAGTTTGTATTAAGCTTCGCTCAAGTAGGGTTAATATCTGATGGAGGAGGTACTTATTTTCTGACGAAGAAATTAGGTCCCTATAAAACAAAGGAGCTTTTATTCAACGCTGAACCAATATCAGCTTCCTATGCCAAAGAGTTAGGTCTGGTAAATCAGCTTTACCCTCAAGAGCAATTAGAGGAGATGGGAAGACAATATGTTCAAAAACTAGCAATGGCACCAGGCCATGCAATTGGTATGATGAAGAAATTAGTCCATCAAGCAGAAATCTCTAGCTTAGAATCTATATTAGAGCAGGAAAGAACCGCTCAAACGTATATGATTCAAACAGAAGATCATGAAGAAGGAGTACAAGCATTTAGTGAAAAAAGAAAGCCTCAATTCACAGGAAAATAAGGAGGGGTAAAATGAAAGCGGTTCAATTTGAGCAATACGGAAGTCCAGAGGTGTTAGAGGTCACAGATGTATCAGCTCCAACAGTTTCAGAGGGGCAAGTACTTCTAAAGGTGGAAGCAATTGGAGTCAATTATGCAGATACAGCCAGAAGAGAAGGTGCTTATGTCGTGCCTACTCCATTACCGTTTATCCCAGGAGCAGAGGTTGCCGGCATCGTGGAGGAAACAGGGGAAGGAGTAACCCATGTTCAAAAAGGAGATCGCGTCGTAACTTTAATCGAAAAGGGCGGGTATGCTGAGTACGTCAGTGCCCCTGCGGAATCGCTTATTCCTATACCAGAAGGAGTTACACCTGAGACAGCAGTAGCATTACCTCTCCAAGGGCTAACCGCTTATCACATTATTAAAACGATGGGACGCTTGGAAGAAGGGGAGTCCATTCTCATTCACGCGGGAGCAGGTGGTGTTGGCTCAATCGCTATTCAATTGGCTAACTATTTTAAGGCTGGAACGATTATTGCCACAGCAAGCAGTGAGGAGAAGCTTGCTCTTGTTAAGGAGCTTGGAGCTGATGTGGCGATTGATTATACGAAAGAGAATTGGCGAGAAGAAGTCATAGAAGCTACAGGCGGGAAAGGCGTGGACGTGGCATTAGAAATGGCAGGAGGAGATATTTTTCACGAAACCGTTAAGTGCATGAGGTCATTCGGAAGAGTTGTCGTATATGGAGTAGCAAGTGGAAACCCAGCTCAGATGTACCTATCAGGATTGATGAACCGTAATTTATCCGTTGTAGGATTTTTCCTACCTCAAATCATGAAGAAGCCGAAGCTGTTTCAATCAAGTCTGCAGGAGCTGTTAACATTACTGCAAAAGGATGAGCTCCGTTTAATTATTGGGGGAGTGTATCCATTAGCAGAAGCGGCTAATGTACATGCACTGATGCAGGGAAGAAAGACAAAAGGAAAGCTTGTGCTTGTTCCGTAAATATGGAGGGAAAGAAAGGAGATGGAATGCATGCTAACCAAACATTATGATTACTATCCAAACCGTGTCTCAAAGTCACTTACTGTACCGAAGACTCCGCTTTATCATAACTTGGAAGTATCTGCAGCTCGTTTCGCCGATCATACTGCCATTAATTATTATGGAAACGGTATTTCCTATGCTCAACTGAAAGATGAAACAGATGCTTTTGCAGGCTATCTGCAAGGGAAGCTTGGTGTCCAAAAAGGAGATCCTGTATTAATCTTTATGCAGAATTCCCCGCAATACGTCATTAGCTTTTATGGAATCAACCGAGCAGATGCATTTGTAGTTCCTATTAACCCTATGCTTACATCCGAGGAGCTATCCTTCTTTATACAGGATAGTAACATAAAGTTTGCTATTGTAGGACAAGAATTGTATGACAGAGTGGAGCCATTAGTAGCTTCTACGACTCTTGAGCACATAATTGTTTGTGCATATAGTGACTATGTTCCTTCAAGTGAATTTGAATCATTACCAAATGAAGTAACTGCACCACGACAAGTGTACGACAATGAGCAAACATACTACTGGATGGAAGCTTTAGCATCTGGATTTGAACCAAAACAGATACAAGAAGCTGGACCTGATGATCTTTGTGTGATGCCTTACACTTCAGGCACCACTGGGAGACCTAAAGGCTGTATGCATACCAATGCAACTGTTCAGGCTAACACGGTGTCAGCCTATAATTGGGTAAATATCACAATGGATTCCGTTCATCTCACCACACTGCCGTTATTTCATGTAACAGGAATGCTCCATAGCCTGCATACACCTATTTATGGCGGATGTACCATGATTATGATGACTCGTTGGGATAGAGAGCTTGCCGCAAAGCTAATGGAGCAGTACAAAATCTCTCATTGGGTAACCATCAGCACCATGCTCATTGATTTCTTATCCAATCCTAATCTATCAAACTATAGGATTAGTTCACTGCAAGTACTGGCTGGAGGTGGAGCACCATTGCCAGAAGCAGTTGGGAAACAATTATATGAGAAAACAGGACTGCAATTTGTCGAAGGGTACGGTTTGTCTGAAACGATTTCCCATACACACTTTAATCCGCCTGATCGACCGAAACTGCAATGTCTAGGCATACCAGCCTTTGATGTCGATGCAAGAATAATGGATCCTGCAACTCAATCGGTTCTAAACCAGGGAGAGACAGGGGAAATAATTGTACATGGACCGCAAGTGTTTACAGGCTATTATCATCAGGAGGATAACGAAGACGCCTTTGTGGAAATAGACGGGAAGACCTTCTTTCGTACAGGAGACATGGGACGCGTAGATGAGGAAGGATATTTCTTTATCGTCGATAGACTGAAGCGAATGATTAATGCTTCTGGTTATAAAGTGTGGCCGACAGAAGTTGAATCCTTGCTCTATAATCATCCAGCTATCCAGCAGGCTTGCGTTGTAGGAGTTCCTGATCCTAGAAGAGGGGAAACAGTGAAGGCATTTGTAATTCTGAATGACGATGCAAAAGGAACAATAAATGAAGAGGAAATTGTGGAATGGTCAAAAGAACACATGGCTGCCTATAAGTATCCACGATTTATCGAATTCCGTGACTCCTTACCAACCACAAGCAGCGGTAAGATATTATGGAGAAAGCTACAGGAAGAAGAAAAGAGTAACGTATAACGGTAGGAGGATAAGAAACCGTCCAGATTGTGTATCTGGGCGGTTTTTTTAAAAGGCTCTGTTAAAGTTTGTTGTTGATATTTTAGGGAGTTGGTGGACTTTTTGTTCTAAAAAAGTAGAATGAACTGGAAGAATTTATGTATTTGAAAGAGCCATTCTTAAAAAAGAATGGCATTTTTAATATACAAAAAATATTGAATAATACGTTCTAATTATGTAGAATAAATTCAGGAGGGATAATATGGAACTATTTTCTGCAGGTACCAAGGTCTCTAGAGATAAATATAGTGTTGAGGTCAAATGTTCTCTTTTGTGGGAATCAGCTTTAGGTATAGCAGCTATAACAAATGAATCTTTGATTGATACGTTAGAAATCTCTAAAAAGAATAGAAAATTAATCGAACAAACATTATCACCTAGGATGATGGAGCATCTTGAATATGTAAAAAAACATAACACTTGGAAGACACTTCTCCAAATTCTTCACCAAAAAGACTTTGAACATCTGACTTCTTTTATAGACTATGTAAATAGCTTATCCTCAAAACGTCTAAAGTCCATTGCAATTCCTTATTTAGGTGAGGAGTACCATGATTTGATAAATGAACTATTGGAGGGTTCTGAAAAAAGTCTATGTGAGTTGCAAAAAATAACAAAAAATCATCCGTTTCTTCCAAGTTACCTTAAATATATAAGGGACGTTTCCTCTGAGGAATTAAAAAGTCACTTAATTGAAGTTATGGCTGGATGGTTTGAAACAGTCATTGAACCTGAAAAAGATAAACTAAGCGCAATACTTTTAAGGGACAAGGCTTCAAAAGAAAATAAGATCAACAAATTAGACCCGGAAGAATTTATTGAATGGGCTACTGATGGTGTTAAATATTCTCCCGAACCAAGTGTGCATAAGGTTATTCTCATACCACATTATTTTTACAGACCATGGAACGTTGAAGCAGATCTGGATGGTGTTAAAGTATTTTATTATGCGGTAGCAAATGAAAGTATCTCGAATGAGAAATTTGTGCCGAATAAACAATTGGTACAAAGATATAAAGCATTAGGAGATGAAACACGTTTAAAAATACTGAAGATGATAAAAGAGGATCATTTATCTCTGCAAGAGTTAACGTCTGAACTGAAGTTAGGCAAAACAACCGTTCATCATCATTTAAAGATCTTAAAGTCAGCAAGATTAATATCTCAGGTTTCAAACAACCAATATGCCATTAATCAAAGCGCCATAGATTTCTTACCTACCGATTTAAGTCTGTATTTGGATAGTGAATAAAAAGGGGAGAAGCTTATCAATTATTCAGCAGTACAAGTGGAATCGGAAGAAAAAGTTCCTGAGTTCAAAAAGAATTTTCAAGTATTTAGATTTATTGGTGGTAACTTAGTTTCCTTTTTCGGCGATCAAATATATTTAATTGCACTCCCGTTGATTGTATTGGCAATCAACGGATCACCGCTAAGTATGGGAATAGTAGCAGCTCTCGAGAGACTACCTATTCTGATCCAGCCCTTTACTGGAGTATTGGCTGACAATTTTAATCGGAAAAGAATTCTGTTGATGTGTGATTTGGGGCGATTTCTAACTGTGGGTCTCTTAGGTTTTTTATACATAATAAATCACTTAACCATTTGGGAAATATATGTCGGAGCATTAATCGTTGGTTTGTTAACCCAGATATATAATACTTGTCAATTTGCTTCAATCCCAAAGCTGGTTCAAAAGAAAGATCTACAGTTAGTTAATTCAATTAATACAGGCATTTTTCAAACGGCAGTATTTATTGCACCTGGGTTAGGAGGAATCATAATTAGTATTTTTAATCCAGGGATAGGTTTAATTATTAACAGCTTTTCCTTTTTGATAGGTTTTGTAGTTGTATTAAGTTTTAGTATTGATAGTAATAAACAAAAAGATAAAATGACCAGTACAAAAGTATTTAAAGATATTAAGGAAGGGTTCAAGTTTGTTATTACTGTGAAACCAATTTTATACACCAATTTAGCTATGCTCTTTTCAATCTTTGGAACCACTCTTTTCTTAACAATGCTAGTAATACACTTGAAATCCACCGTAAGTTTAGGTGCTGTGCAAATAGGTTATCTCCTTTCGATTGGCGGTGTTGCGGCTATTGGTGGCGCTTTAACTACTAGTTGGTTAAAAAAACACTTTTCTTACAGAAGCATTCTTTTTACTGCAGGAGTTATAGGAGGAGCATCAATAATAGCTTTTGCAATGTATAACTCTTTCCTATGGTTGGCACTAATGAATGCAATAGGTACAGTTTCTGCGGCAATTATGAGCCCCTGCATTGTAACTATACGTCAAAATCTTAGCCCAGATTATCTATTGGGGCGTGTCCAAGCTACAAGTCGTTTTATGACATGGGTACTAATGCCAGTATCAGCGTTAGTTGCAGGGATTATAGCAGAGCATTTCAGTACTACTTTAACATTACTAGTAGGTGGAGTAATTGCTACTATTGCTTCTTTTATTTATTTACATCCATCTTTAAAAACTGCTTGATTAAGTGCGTTACAAATAAGAGTACTTTGATTCCAATATTGACCTCCCCGTTAATATAAAACCATGTGAGCTCTTATTTTTATATAAAATAGTGCTTCTCAAAATGAGAAGCACTTTAATTTTAGGTAAGAAAAATGGAAAATTTATGTTACCTTTAAAATGCTTTGTTGGTTCAATTCGAAACAGGGTTGGAGAATGGATTGCTAACCTGAGATTATCTTGAAAATTTGTCTTCTGTTAAAGGGGGCTAACCTGATATTAAGTAGAAGACCGCTTTAATTATCTCGAAATTAAATCTTCCTGTAACGGGGCGATTTTTCAATAAGAGCAAACGCTTTTTTGATAACAGACAGGTTAGGAAGACTTGTATTCAGATAGTTTTGTTATATGAAAAATTTGCATTTTACTTTTAGTGAAATTTTCATAGAAGTTTATCAAATCATTTAATTACAAGATATGGATAATATGGTACGGTTGATCTACACAAAATAGCTGAAAATTATGCGAATTAAAAAAGGGGGTCCAATAATGGGTGTCCCTTTTTAATTGCATTACGCCAGTGCGTTTTAAAGAATGGTACAATCCAAAACAATGATAAAGATACTAGAAAAAGACCTCCAACAATAACCATAAAAGCCGATGTCAGTTATTTAGATTGATTACACTATTCACTTCATGTTTATTATCCGACAAGATATTGCAATTTTAAGGATATTCTTTTTTCAATGCTGAGTTGTTGATCCATTCTTACTCTTTGTTGATAACATATGGACTCCAACGGCAATAAGCAGTAAAAAGCTTAAATTTATTAAGCGGTAAATCAAAGCAACTCCATCAAATATATCTAGTACACCAGGATGGTAAGGTTATATATTTATCTTGAATTCGAGTCTACAAGTATAGGGGGCAATTGCTTAATAGGAATACTCATCTTTTTCGCTAGCGAGCAGAATTGTTGATACTTTCATATCCGTACAAGAATACAATTAAAAGTCAAAATTTGAAATGGAGGTATGTGAGTTGAAAGTTGAAGTTCTTATATTTGCAATAAGCATACTGTTAATGCCCTATTTTTTGTTCGAACTTATTAGTGAGATTAGCGAACAAGCAGGAGTCATATCACTAATCTCACCAATTGTTATGTTGGTATTGTTAATTTTCTCCGCAAGCCTTATTGTCAGTCACTGGAAAGAGAAAAAAGAGACGGTAAATTAAACTAAAAGAAAATAAATATTATTAAAATATTGGGTGTGTTAGTTGAAGAACAACTCCATATTATCTCGGATTGGAGTGTTCATGAAACGGGGGCTTTAGTTGAATAAGCCCAATTAAGTAGCATCCAAAGAATTGATTGTTTTTCAAAAAATCAACACTAAACTTTGACAGAGGTAAACAAACATTTGAAGATTTTATTATCGAGGAAGAACAATATATAAAAGGGAGGGATAATTACCGGTGGACTTAATTTTTGGTTTACTAATAATAATTGCTGGAGGAGCAGTAATCAGCTTTGGCACTATAGCTTTAATTCCGGACTATAAAAAAAACAGAATTAGTGTTGGACTGACCATCGTGCTAATTTCACCTATTGTACTATTATTGTCTTTTTGGGGACTTGGGGGTGGAATAGGTGCAGGGGCGATTGGTGCTGTTATTGGACTCTCTATACTATTAGCTGGACTAATTACTTTAATTGTAGGAATGTTCACCAGTGATAAGTATAAGCTCGGAGCATTAGAAAAAGAGAAAGAAAAGCAAAAAATCTTATAACAAAAAATCTTATAAAGTGACCAATAATACCTCTTCTAAAGGTAAGTAAATTAAGCTAGCTTAGTTAGGGGAGTTAGTTGTGGTTTTACTATAGGGATTACTCCTTTGTAAAACACTTAGTTACTCAGTAGTTGCTAAGCAAAGGGAATTAGAGATAGGTCATTGGGAGTTTTGTGGGTTTATCTCGAAGCTGAGTCTTTCTGAAAAGGGGGGCTTTCTTGGAATACGATTGCCCTGTTATTACTTACTGAGTCAATATTGTGTTGGTGTTAGAAAGCAGCATGAGTAACGAAGAAAATTAATATTCTTTACATTTTGCTACGGGGGATACTTATGAAAATTCATTATTATTTAGGTTGGTTCAGAAACTTTTTCCCTGAGAGTCTGAGAAAGGTTTTAAAGGAGGATATCATTGATAGAAAATCAATTGTTATGATTAGCTCCAATCCATTATTTTATGAAGAAGACGGTGCTACTGAACGGTCATGGCTTGATCAGGCAGGCATTATGTTTGATGAATATCATTTAATTAATCATCGCGTCCAGAAGGAAGATGCCCAAAGATTAATTCAAAATGCTTCAGTTATTTTCTTGCTAGGTGGAGATATTCTTAAACAAAATGGTTTTTTGATGGAATATGAATTATCAGATTGGATTAAGAAAAGTAGCGCAGTTGTGATGGGGGCAAGTGCTGGTGCAATCAATATGTCCGCTAAATGGTTATGCTCAAAAAACTTAGGAGATGAAGTTGAAGTAAGCTCTGTTTACGAAGGAATCGGCCTTGACGAGTTTTCTGTCTTATCTCATTTTGATCTAGAAAATAACATGGAGCTTGTTCAAAGAGAACTGTCTCCCTTGTCAGAAGAAATAAATATTTATGCCTCGAACAAAGATTGCGCTGTACGTATAAAGGGGGACAAAATTGACATTATTGGTGATGTACACTTAATTACTAAATCAAAAATTCAGAAATTGGATGAGACGATATAATTATTATGAGTGGCTAAAAACGCAAATGCATTACATATCCTATCGCAACTGAGTAGTAGGTTGAATATACAAGATTATCTTGAATTCAAAATCTCAAGAAACGGGGGCTTTATTTCAATAAGTAGATCAGTTATTACTTATTAAAGTAAAAGAGCACAATAGTGAAGTAACTAAATGATGATATGATGTGTTATTTCAAATATAATATGTTAATATTTAACTGTCTGAAAATTTAAACGCTCAATTAGAGGATAATTTAGTGTAGGAGGTAGGTATTATGAAAATGAAAAAATATACCGGCGTTAAAAACATTAAGGGGAAAACGTCAAATTAAATAAAGCGTTTCCCCAAATTTGAGAGGGGAAAATTATTTGAAGCAAATATTGTTAATCATTGATGCCCAGCAGGAGTTAATTGAAGGGAATCAAAAAGAAAGTGCTGTTTACAAAAAGGAACAACTTATTACAAATATCAATGCAGTAATTAAAAAAGCAAATAATTCAAATGTACCTATTGTCTTTGTAAGGGACTTGGAGGTTGCAGAAGGAATTGGTAAAGGTTTTCAAGTTCATGAAAAAATTAATGTACCTACAAATGCATATTTCTTTGAAAAAACTGCAACGAATTCGTTCCATGGTACAGGGCTTCTAAGTCACTTAAAATCTCAAGAGATTGAACATATTGTTGTAATGGGATGCGCAACCCAACATTGCATAGATAGTGCAGTCCGAACTGCAACTATTAATGGAATAGATGTCACCTTAGTTGGAGATGGACATTCAACAACAAAAGGCCATGTTTTAAGTGCCGAACAAATTATAAATCATCATAACGAAACTCTTCATGGACATTACAATGTTGAAAACTTTTCAATTGTAAGAAATACAGAAGAGGATTTATTTTATCCAACACATAATTCATATAGGTAATACTTGAATAGTAGAACAATATCCCAATTTCTTAGTTTATATATGAAATTGGGATATTAGCTTTGTTATAAATTATATAAGGGGGGAATATCATTTAAAATAATGTAGATAGTCTATGGGGTAAATAAAGAACAGAGCCGAAGTGTAGAGGAATTGTTTTCTAATTTATATGGAAGTAGAAAGTTCACTATTCTTGATATAGATGGAAATGAATTGGGGTTTGTACGAGATAATATTCCAGATTATAATCTTTTTGTATTCAATTAACTCTATGTTTAGTTAGTCATCTGGTCAAAATATCTCGACTTCGAATCTTCAAGTGAAGACTAGCTATAAAATGTTAAGTAACTAAATAGATGTTTCTTGTGTACTCACCGAAATATAATATGGCATGCCAAATAAACCTCACTCGTGAATTATTAAAACGGCAAAATTCGTTAATTTTTCATTGGTTTAAGGGCGAGGGACATAGGGCGTTTGATCTGTTAAAATGGCAAAAATAATGTGTGTCAATTTACGTGCTACGGCCCCTACCGCAGTACCGTGAGCCTTCCCGCGATCGCGTAACTTTTGATAATAAAGGGATAGGGCGGGATCCTTAAAACTAGCGACGAATGCTGCTTGCCATATCGCACGTCTAAGATAAGGGGGGCGATTGTTTAACAACGTCACCTGTAAACTGTATGTCTGAAAATATTTTATGGAAATGTTTGAAAAAATTAGTTATTTAAAGTATGATACATTACAAGAAATCTGAGGTGAACAAAATGATAGTCAATACACTTACTTACTGTTCACAACTACATCATCATATGTACTAGTCTTGCTATTCGATTTAAACATCGTACATAGGAAGACTATTTATCATGAACCGCATTTGATTAAGTTTTTCACTTAAATCAAGTGCGGTTTTTTTATATTCAAAATCACAGGAGGTATAACCATGAAGAAAATGGACTATCAAAATGTAAAAGGAACACAGGATTATATAGGGAGGGAAGAAGTAGTAAAAAGAAATATTAAAAGGACATTAGAAGATGTGTTTATTCAATATGGTTGTAAACCATTAGAAACACCGATCTTAAATTATACGGAACTACTCGCTTCTAAATATGGCGGAGGTTCAGAGATATTAGAAGAAATGTACACATTATCAGATAGAGGGGAAAGAGATTTAGCATTACGTTATGACCTCACCATTCCTTTCGCAAAGGTTGTGGCGATGAATCCTACTTTACGAATGCCCTTCAAGAGATATGAGATAGGGAAAGTGTTTAGGGATGGACCAATTAAAGAAGGTAGGTACCGCGAATTTACTCAATGTGATGTTGACATAGTTGGTGTAGAATCAGAGGTAGCTGAAGCTGAATTAATGAGCATGGCCTTGGAAGCGTTTAATAGGCTAAAAGTAGATGTGATGATTCAGTATAATAATAGAAAACTGCTAGTCGGAATGCTAAAGGAATTTGGATTGGCTGAAGAGATCACTAATAATGTAATATTAGTTTTAGACAAGCTAGAAAAAATAGGGGTTAATGCAGTAATTTCTGAACTTGTAGAAAATAATATATCCAGTTCTATCATTGACCAAATCAGAACATTTTTGACTGATGAAAGGAATACCACTTTCAGCTATTTTGAATCTATTGCAAAACGAAGTGAGATGGTCAATCAAGGGTTGAACGAATTAAGAAATCTTGAATCTTATTTAGATATGCTTGGTGTTAAAACTCAGTGTATATTCAATCCATTCTTAGCAAGAGGCCTGGAGATTTATACTGGTACAATATATGAGATTTTCTTAGCTGATAAATCAATAAATTCGAGCATTGGTAGTGGAGGTAGGTACAATAATGCAGTAGGTGGACTTATGGAAACAAATGAGGAATTCCCAACAGCAGGTATATCCTTTGGTTTAGATGTTATTTATGCTGCATTAAGTAAAACTGATAACATACAAGTGAACTCGGATATAGATTATTACATAATTCCACTAGGAAAAACTAAGGAATCGTTACTTGTGGCAGATAGCTTTAGAAAACAAGGCTTTAAGATTGAGTTAGAACTAGGTAATAAGAAATTAGGTAAAGCACTTGATAAAGCAAATAAAGAAAATATTCCAAATGTAATTGTCATCGGTGAGGAAGAAGTGAAAAATAATGAATTGAAGTTAAAAAATATGGATTCTGGAATAGAAAGTATTGAGCCTTTTAGTTTTGTATGATTAAGGGGGCCTTCCCCTATCCCTCCGCGAAATATGGATAAATGTAACATCAACAATGGTCTATACCAAAAGACCCTTTATTCTCCTAATTCTAGTAACTTAGCTTTGAAAGCGAATGATTAAAGAAAAGATTGAGTTATTCTTCCGGTTTTGAAATAATTGGAATTAGACGATGAGGATATTACAGCTAGAGTTTAGAGTAATTATATATAACTATTAACATGATGGAGGAATGTTTATGAAACAGGTATTGTTATTTATTACAGATGGTTTTGCTGATTGGGAAGCAAGTTATGTTACAGCAGAATTAAATCAGCAAGAAACAGGCTATTACGTTAAAACCGTAGCGATTAATAAGCAATCTAAGAAGTCTATGGGAGGGTTAACGGTGGTACCAGATTATAGCTTAGCGGATATTTCCTTTCCATTGGAATGTTCTTTGCTTATATTACCTGGTGGGACTGGATGGAGAGAGGAGAAAAACCATCAGGTAAAAGAGCTTGTAGAGTATTGCTTTGATAATGGCATACCTGTTGCAGCTATTTGTGATGCAACGACTTTCTTAGGTATGTACGGATTTCTTGATCACCATCATCATACAGGTAACTCTTTGTCTCATTTACAAGCGGGAGCACCTAATTATCGAGGTACGGATAATTACATAGAGAAGCAATCTGTTTCAGATAGAGGGCTTATCACTGCTAATGGCAGCGGGGCGGTGGAATTTTCGAGAGACATACTAGAAACAATGCAGGTGTTAGAAGGGAACAAACTAACAGAATGGTATGATTTGTTCAAGAACGGGTATCTAAGTAGGTAGCCTTATTATAAAGGTAGTATGAAAGAGGGATCACGATAGCAAATAGTGATAATCCTTACGGAGAAATACAATGTATTTCATAGGAAGGTTGGGTCGTATGATATTGATTAGCTCATGTCTGGCTGGCCAACAGGTTAGATATAACGAAACCCATTGCTTGAATCCTAGACTCAAGCAACTCATAGAACAAAATATGGCTCTTCCCGTTTGTCCAGAATTGCTAGGAGGTTTTTCTATACCCAGGGAGCCTGCAGAAATTGTAGGTGGAGATGGTGGTGATGTGCTGGATGGCACAGCTGTAGTAAAAGAAAAATCAGGACAAATCGTAACGGATATGTACATACAAGGAGCCTACAAAACGCTGGAGATGGCAAAACAGCTACAAGTTACGACTGTTGTGTTAAAAGAATACAGCCCTTCTTGCGGCAGTTCAACCATTTATAATGGAGCATTTTCAAATATGAAAACCAATGGAGAGGGTGTAACCACAACTCTATTAAGGAGAAACGGCATAGACGTAATGTCGGAATATAGCTTCATGAAGGAATTAGACAGAGTGGAAGACATATAGTTAGTGATCTGGTGACTTGCACGATACATACGAATGGAAGCTTGTTATCAAATTAATTCCTATCTATCTCTCAATATGATATTCTAAAAATTAAGAGAATATTATATTGAAAGGGTCGCATTCTATGAGAATATTAACCAATTTCTTTGCATTTCTTCTTTTAATAGCAGGCGTGGTGTTGTTCGTTATGGTATTGGTGCCTAGCTGGTCATCTGTTCCTACAAATCAACAGCTTGTTAAAAAAGATGTGCCCCTTCCAGACGAATTACATCCAAAGGTAGAAGAAGCTATGGATAAGCTCGTTAAAAGAGCTGAAGATAAAGGGATAGACGTGGCCATTACAGATGGCCATCGATCCAAGGAAGAGCAGAAGGAGCTATACGAAAAAGGACGTTCCAAGGATGGACAGATTGTAACCAATGCCAAAGCTGGGGAATCCTATCATAATTATGGGATGGCTATAGATTTTGCATTGCGTTTAGATAATGGAAACGTGGTATGGGATAGAGAGCGTGACGATAATGGCAACGGTGAAGCAGATTGGATGGAAGTAGTATCTATTGCGAAGGATCTAGGATTTGAGTGGGGAGGAGATTGGAGCTCCTTTAAAGATTACCCGCACCTTCAAATGGATTTTGGCTTAACTATTCGAGAGCTTCAATATGGAAAGAGACCACAGAATATAACGTATGCGGAAGAAACGAACGAGGATAATGCCTCCTAGTGACGCGCTCCTTATCCAGAAGGTGGCGCGTTCTTTTTTTGAAAAGAGGAGTGGTTTGGTTTTGATTTATGGGTTGGATATTTTTAAAGGAACTGCGCCTTACTATGCAAAGTTTCGTCCTACATACCCATCCACGCTTATAAGATGGATGGTCGATACATTGAAGTTGGATGGTAGCCAGCGGCTGCTTGACATTGGGTGTGGAACAGGACAATTTACCCTCCGTTTCTCAGATTGGTGTCAGGACATAGTTGGGGTAGATATGGAAAAAGGGATGATTCAGGAGGCTAGAAAGTGTCAAAAGATGCTGGGAGTATCCAATACCACGTGGGTCCATGGTGATATACATGACTATTTGAATCAAACCCCTACCCTTTGATCTCATTATAATCGCCAAGGCCTTTCATTGGTTGAATCGAGACAGCTTGCTCACCTCTCTTTATCCCTATTTAACAGACGGTGGTGCTATTTGTATTATAGACCCTGACCGTTCTGAACAAGGCAATAGAGAGTGGCGAGATTCCCTCCATTATATTGTGCAAAAATGGTACGGAGAAAAAAGAAGAGCAGGAGAAGCTTATTACGAACATCCAAAAGAAGCCTACGAAGACATTATTAGACGATCCCCCTTCCATTTGGAGCAGGTGCGTATCCCGTCCTTTGAATGGAAATGGTCTATTTCTTCCTTAATCGGTTATATTTATTCTACTTCTTTTGGAGCAAAGCGTTATGTTGGGGAGGATGCACCTTATTTCGAACAAGAGGTGCGCGAATCGCTGCACCCTTTTGAAGAAGCAGGAGCGCTAACAGAATCAATAGATTTAGTTGTCAACGTGGCTTGGAAAGACAAAAAAAGGGGTGGATGAAATGAATGACAAAGCAAAGCAATATTGGCATTATTTTTGGGATACACAAAGGAAGGACGCGCCTGAAGAAGTTACAGCATGGCAATTTGGTACTGAGCCTGACTACTTAGCAGAGCTTGTTGTCAAAGGGTTTAAAACAGCTACATGTTCAGCATTTGTCTTCTATGAAGTAGAAGAGGAGCCTCTTCCCACTATAGGTCAATACAATATCATTTTAAATAGTAAAGAGGAGCCTGTTGCAATCATTCAAACAACTAGTGTGGATATTACGCCTATGAATGAAGTTCCAGAAGAGTTTGCATGGGAAGAAGGGGAAGGAGACAGATCCTATCAACATTGGAAAAAGGTGCATGAAGCGTTTTTTAAGGAAGAGTTAGAAACAATAGGATACCGTTATCAGGAAGATATGCTAGTAGTTTGTGAACGGTTTAAGCTGGTGGATGTAAATCCATGATGTAACGAAGGAGTTGGTTGAGATAAAAGCGCACCGTTACTTCTTGCAGTTGGCGATAGAAGAAGGAAAGAAGGCTTTATATCAAGGAACATACCCTGTCGGAGCTGTAATTGTGAACAATAAGCACGAAATAATTTCTCTTGGTCGTAATAAAGTATTTGAACAAAAGGATGCTACTGCGCATGCGGAAATCGATGCGCTCCGAGCTGCCGGCTCCTCTATTTTAGAGGCAAAGGAATCCAGAGAGTCCCTTACACTATATATCTCCCTAGAGCCTTGTGTGATGTGTACAGGTGCTATTCTTTTTGCTAACATACGGAATGTTATATGGGCCTTAAATGATGGCGCTGGACTAGGTGGATTTCATAAGTTGAAGGAGCATCAAGTGTTCAAAGAGCGATTCCAAAATATTCACATGGAAGCAGAACCGATACTATCGCTTAAGCAGCAGCAGGAAAAGCTGCTGCTAGAATGGGCGTATCATCCTAATAATGTAAAGAATGCGCGTAGACGAAACGGGGGGAAGATAGATACATAGTGGTTAGGAATTGTTTATATCTAGTAAGGAGTGAAAATAATCCTTCAGCTCTTCCTTCCCATACGGAGGAGCCGTTACATCCATCCCCATCCCTTCATAGAAGAAGGAAGCTAACGCATACCAAGTAGGGTTAATGACTTTAAGGACTGGAAAGATAGGCTTTATGACAACATGTGGTATGTACACTATCTTTGGCTGTTTATGCAGCACTTTAAATGCCAGCGATGCTATCTCTCTATGCATAAAAACGGTCGGTCCTCCTACTTCCAATTCGGATACAGTATTTGCGTTCATTGCATCCGCACAATAGTCTGCTAAGTCTTCTCCATGAATGGGATTAAGCTTGTACGATCCACTACCCAAGAGGTACACTCTCCCTGATTGTGCCATCTTTAAAATGTCACTCATATCGGAAAAGTACCCAGTCGGCTTTATTATGATAGGGGTTGGGATAGTAGAATGGTGTAGCTGTTTGGTGAATGCTTGTTTATAGAATACAATAGGGTTGTTCATAATCTCTCCCTTACATACATGAATGTACATAAACTTTGCTACATTATGACGCTCAGCTTCTCGTAAAAGCTGTAGGTTTCCCGCATAATCTACATCATAGAAAGTTTGCTCCCCAGCCTGTCTTGTTAACCCTATAGCAGAGCAAACATAATCTACTCCATTACAAGCACCTGTTAATGAATTGGGCTTTGTGACATCTCCCACGTGGATATCATCTACTATGGACGATACTGCTGGTGAAAAAAAAGGGCCATTCTGTGCTAATGTACCCCTGTCGCGTACTAATACGCGTACCCAAAATCCTTGCTCCTTGAAGGATTTCACTAAATATCGGCCTAAATACCCTGTGGCTCCAGCTATTAGAATTCTTTTCATAACCTGACCTCCTCACAATGATAGCCTGGTAACATTGATAATCTTTCCTGTATTGTATTAAATGTACCATCTTATTAGCCTTAAGTCTGTAGCAGTATTTAATAGGGGAATAATACCATTTTTTATTCTGTTAGCAGGTATTAATATATTTATGGGGAAATTGTAAGTTGATGTATTTAATAAAGGGGGAATTTCATCTTCCGATGGTAAGTCATGGCTTACTTACTATACTTAAAGAGAAGTAGTAGTATATATTTAAAAGCTTATAAGACGCCAAAAAAATGCATTTTTAGATGGGGGTTCTGGTACTCCAAGGACAAAATACTAATATATGAATTCTAAAGTATCTAATTATAGTGCTTTAGCAAGATCTGTTGAATCAGAGAGAAATCATATAGTTTAGCTGCTGCTTCAGCAACTTAGCAAGGGCACTTGGTATTGCTTACTTACTTGGGTGGTCTGTGGTAGAGGCACTGTCATCCGCAGGTACTGCAGGCGTAGCAGCTGTAACAATTTATATTAGCAGTAAATCGGCAAAATCATTATGAAAGAAGCTATTATCTGTTAGGTAGCATCTAAATGGCGAGAGGTATTTAAAGATGGATTTAATACTATCGATTATATCTAGTCTAATTATTGTTGTGTTGTTACAACAGTTAATTGAAAACTCGAAGTTAATAAGAAGTCAAAGATTTGCGTATTATGTTTTAATTTTCATTAGCATTATACTTATAGTTATTCAATCTATATAAAATATGTAAGGTATGTAAGGAAAGTACACTTCCTCTTATTTTTTACTTTCTAATATTCTGGCATTTAGAGCGTTTAGTGGTTATTTACGAATTGTTTAGGCTTATACCATAGCTATTCTATAGCCAATTTAAATTGCGGCTGAAAGGATTCATCTCCATTGAAATAATACATTTATATCCAGATAATCCCCAAGACTCTATGGTCCTTCAACTTTCCCAACAATTAGATGAGAAACTAAATCTATACCAGCATATAGTGAACCAATTAAAACAACTATCATCGATTCCTTATCCAAAAACATTTGTAATTTAGTGAATTAGGTTTGAATATAGATATCGGAAACGTATAATAAAAAAGACCGCAGATGCTGGTAACATCACGGGTCCGTAATAGAACGTTTCCCTGCAAGGGGGATCGACATAGGATAGAAGTAATCCACCGCGAGTCTCTAGCTCAAAGGTGGATTATTTTTTTGGTTAAAAGACAGTTAACGGGACCAATAATAGTAATAATAATCCCCAACATATTTTTTGAAAACATCATTATGATGGCCATTTTTTGCAGTATAACCAATCCAACTACAAAGAAAAAAACACATAAGAATTTTTTCTTTTAGTCCTTCTCTCCTTTTAACCAAAATTCACTTTGACTTCCTTTTTTATAAATGCTAAATTGAAAATAGAATGAACGTTCTATCTAGGAGGTTTGCTTAACCATTGAGTGAAAAACGTAAACAAGTATTAAATGTTGCCGAACAACTTTTCTATGATTATGGATTTCATGGAGTAGGCTTAAAACAAATTATTAATGAAGCAAATGTAGCGACGATGACGTTATATAATCACTTTTCCTCTAAGAACAGGCTTGTAGAAGAGGCCATTAAAAACCGGGAAGAGCGGTACTGGGCATACATTGGTTCTGTATCCGAGGTCTATTCTAACGAACCATTCGTACGAATTGCGCAATTACATGGAGCATTCTTAAAAGAAGTATCCCCTCAAGGGTGTATGTTCCTGCGTGCCATTGAAGTATATCATGATACAGACAGTAACATTGCAGATATTGCCAAAAACCATAAATCAAAAGTGCTGCAGTATTTCGAGGAACTTGCTATTCGTAACAACATCAAAGATTATAAAAATTTTGCTTATGAGTTTCTTCTCATTATCGAAGGAGCTACATCCATGACCCAGATTACAGATCCAACACAAGCCACTGAACATGCAGTTACCATGACAAAAGCTCTTCAATCCCATTTCCAAATGTAAACGGCATCCTTTCGGATACCGTTTTTTCTATAAGTAAATCCTTTCACCATATAGAAGAGCTCATGGTATGAATCATACAGCTTGTGTGGTTTAAAAATTTTAAACTAGGTAGAAAGAACGTTCTATCTAGTTTTCATGAAAAAGGAGTATCATCGTTTATGAATTTTACGAGACTCGTCTTTCCTGGCGTAACCATGATTGCTGTCACATATGGATTAGCAAGGTACAGTTTTGGATTATTACTTTCTAACATTTCCGACTCGTTTCACATGTCTGATACAGTTTCTGGAATCATTTCTTCTCTATTTTACCTTTCCTTTTGTGTTACTATTATATATTCTATCGTCATAACAACCAATAAAGGGCCTAAGCCTATGATTATGCTAGCAGGTGGTTTTGCTGTTAGCGGAATGCTTATAATTAGTGCTTCCTTGAACGAATGGATGCTCGCGGCAGGAGTTCTCTTGGCTGGGGGAAGTACAGGACTCGTGTCTCCGCCGTACGGTTCGGCTATTGCCTTTTGGATAAAAGCCCCCTTACAAGGAAAAGCCAACACGTGGATAAACTCCGGTACTAGTCTAGGTATAGTCGCGACAGGAGTTGGGGCCATTTTGCTGCCACTTCATTGGCGATACACTTACGTACTGTATGCTCTTATTGCGTTACTCGTTTTATGGTGGAATTATCGGATTATCCCAAAACCTGATGATTCCTTAAAAATTCAACGCGGCATATTATCAGCAAAAGGATTAGAAGGAGCTAAATCTATGATTACCGGGGCTGTTCTAATGGGGATTTCAAGTGCATGTTTTTGGACTTTTTCCAGGAGTTTCATAGAAAGTAGCGGTGAATTTAGTACGCTCGTATTATCTTTGTTCTGGGTAACGATCGGGCTCTTCGGCATAACCAGTGGTTTAGGCGGCACCGTTATCGAACGAATTGGACTCCAATCCAGTTATACCTTATTTGCTGTGATGATGGGAGGAGCTTCGTTTCTGCTTGCCTGGGCATCTGACAGCATACCTATGGTAATAGGAGCAGCTGCGTTATTTGGCACCTCCAATCTGTTTATGTGTGGCTTGCTGATTGTCTGGGGAATCCGTGTATTCGAAAGTAATGCTTCTTTAGGTATAGGTGTACCTTTCATTATGCTTTCCTTAGGCCAAGTTATCGGATCTATCCTTGCAGGCAGTATGATTGAAGGAATTGGCTATGCAATGACGTTCGCTGTTTTTGGAGCAATCTCTATCTTAGGGTCCTTTTTAAGGACAGCCTAAAACAAAATTCGAGAAATGATAGATTCAGTTAACAAAATGCATCAACTTTCTCGAAATCAAAACGAAGCGGGTGCTATAGTTGCTATGTCTATCGCTTATATTTCTAATCTACTAAAGTCCTCGTTACTTTGCTGGAGAACAAAGCGTTCTTTGGGACGTAGTTATTAGAACACCATTGGTGGTGCTTTTAACCTGCTCCTAAAGAACGCTTTTTTGAGAGAACCATGGTAATGCAGATATTACTTCAACGAGTGATGAGGATTGGTATAGGATAACTTTGCCACATAGTGGTTATATGGAAGTAGATTCATTCTTTCTCTTTTGGATAACCTAGCATTTTCCAAGTCAAGTTGACTGTCATTGATGAGCATGGGTCTAGTGATACCAAAGTTAAAGAAGTTGATGTGCTCAATCTTCGACCTACTGCTGATTGGGATGTTAATCCTAATCCTACTAACCGATTAACAAACACCTCCTTTAGAGAAAAAGCTAGTGATCCAGAAGGAGATGCACTAGAGTTCCATTAAGAGTTTAAAAAAGCTGGTATTTTTTAAACAAAATATAACCTCGTTTTTTCTATTTTTTTACTATCGTTTTGTATTCTATAGGTAAGCATAGAAGAGGGGATGGGATTGGAATGGAAGCGTTTTTTATGGTGGTCGCGATGGCAGCATTAGGATTATCTGCATGTATATTTTTAGTCAATATCGTAATGTATGGTGTAGCGGAGTTTAAAAACAAAGCATATGTGTCCAATAAACTTGCTTTGCTATTATTGTTTGTTTATCTAGTCTCTTTCGGTGGATTCCTACTCGTTCGTAATGTTTATTAATATTGGCGGTTTGAAAGAGGTCTACCTATGTAGGTGGACCTCTTATTCCTATTTTTCTATTATTTCGTTACAGGATACTGCGGAGTAATCTCTTCTATTGGCTGTTTTGGTTTAACGGGTAATAGTACACCGATGAGTGCAATAAAGGCACAGGAGAAGAATAATGCTGTCATTCCCTTAGTTGCAATGCCGCTTATAGTAGTAAAAATAACCAAATCCAGACACGAATCCACGATGGATAGTAACGAAATCGTAGTGGCACGGACGTTAGACGGGATTATATCATTTGCTAGCTGGGCGTACACAGGGTAACGAATTGCGCTAACTAGTTTAAGCAGGATGAGCATAACTAATATGACCCAAAGTGTGTGAGTCCATATCGCAACACCACACAAACAAACGACTGCGAGAAATCCTGTTCCCCGTAAAAGTAAAACGCGATTTGTTCTCCTTGTTAACGATGCGATGAATCGTGATGCAATGAACCCTGCTATGCTTGCACAAGCATACACACCGCCAATCCAATAGACTGGAAGCCCGGCATCGACGAGCACCTTTTGATCAAATTTCTCAAAGATGGCTGTAGCAGGAATAAATACAAGGGTTATGTTTAAGAACATCCACAGTACAGCAGGGTGTTGTTTAATCGCAATACATCCATCAACAATTTGCTTCATCGGCGTCCCTTGATAGGTACCTTGGCTTGGTGGGTTCTTTATAAACAATAGCAGGATAAACTCTATACACAGAAAGGCTATGCCGAGCCCAATCAGTGTTGTGAATTGCTGGTTTGTTAAATCTCTTGCCAGAATAGCACCAATGATCACGATGAAGATGGTGACTAAAAAGGAAGCTGAAGCTATATTCCCGATGGCTTGATCCATAGAATCCTCTTCCTTTGACAGCTTGAGAGATTCGTATATTAATGCTTCATCTGCTCCACTAAAAAAAGTAGCAGCAACACCAGTTAACCCACTGCTAAGAAAGAACACCCACGGTTCGTAGGCAATAAAAAGAAGAGAATGGCTCACAATACCTAGACCAGAACCAATTAAAAAAGCACTCTTAGAACCGAAGCGATCAGCAAAGGCACCAGTTGGTAATTCACCTATTAAAACGCCTAAGCTAAAAAATGTCATTATTATTAAAATATCCGAAGACTCCAACCCACGCGCAAAATAGAACAACGTTAATACGGGTTGAATGAATCGAACACTTCCACATATTTCTGCCCAAAACAATAATCGTATGTTATGGGAGGCTAACGTATTTTTCTTCATGAAATTCCTCCTGCTTTATCTTCTATTCCGATAAAGGCAAGAGGTGAGCATAAGCGTTATGCGTTTATAGCCATTCCTCCTGCCTGTAGTGTAGTTGCTTTACCTAGTATTGTTTTTAACATGTAATAAAACCTCCTGATTAGATTCTGTACTATTGTATAATGTTTCAGACAATTTGGACAGCTTTGTTTTCTATTTATCAAAGAAAAAGCTAGATTAAAGGAAGGATACAACGAGGTGGTATCGAATAGTACGTAGGACAGGAATGGATAAAAGGGGGAGTAATATTGATCATAGAACCTATACAGGGGGATGAACAGATACCGTTAGGGCTACTTATGGAGGCCGATCCTTCTGAAAAAGCAATTATGCATTATTTACAGAAAGGTGTAGGGTATGTTGCGAAAGAAGGAGAGGATGTCGTGGGAGTATATGTATTGCTGCCAACTCGTCCTTACACGATAGAATTAGTAAATATTGCAGTAGCTTCTTTCTACAGGGGGAAGGGTATAGGGAAAAAGCTAGTCTCCCATGCCATTTCCATTTCAAGAGAAGAGGGCTATCACACAATGGAGGTAGGAACAGGAAACTCTAGTGCTGAACCACTTATGCTGTATCAAAAGTGTGGATTCCGAATCAAAGGGGTAGATATAGACTACTTCCCCAAACATTACGAGGAAAAAATTGTAGAGAATGGCATTGAATGCCGAGATATGATAAGACTAAGTCGAGAATTGAAATAATACCTGAAAAATACTTAGTAGCAACTCCAATTATTTTTAAGGGGAAGTAGTCAGTTACTAAAAAAGCTATTCCTTGGCAAATTGTCCAGTACACCAACACCGATTTTACATAAAAGCTGTTAAATAGAACATTTCCTGACTAAATAACCCTTTCCCGGCTCAATATAGTAGAGGACAACCTATAGTAGGAGTGACCCATACAGTGAATATTAACAGTACTATACTGTCAGGAGAGTTTGATGAAACGACAGAGGAGTTAACAATAGAACGTTTAAAGCATGTCGATACGGTATCCGTGTGGAACAGGAATCAGCTTCAATCTGTATATGATTATTTAAGCTCCTGTGCATCTGATAAAGAGCAGATATTAACGATTAACGACCAGATTCTCGTTCGCTTGACGCAACAAGAAATAGTACAATTAGTAGAGGAGATGGAGAAACTTCTTAGATACAAGTCAAAGGATGATAAGGAATGAGAAGAATAATTGTGTACATAGCTACTAGCATAGATGGATATATAGCAACGAAGGAGCATTCCCTAGACTGGCTTTTTGTGGAAGACCCAGAAGGGGACGCGGGGTATGACGCATTTTACAACAGTATTGATACAGTGGTAATGGGAAGTAAAACGTTTCAGTGGATAATGGAGCATGAGGGTGACAATCCATACAAAGGGAAACAAAGCTACGTGTTTACCAGTAAAACACGAGAGGATACAGAAGATGTTCAGTTTATCCAAGGCGATGCTGTCTCGTTTATGAAAAATGTACAAGCCCAAGAAGGAAAGGATATCTGGCTTGTCGGAGGCGCTTCTATCATTAAATCCCTTATGGAGCACCAACTAGTAGATGAGTTTATTATCTCTATAGCACCGATTATTATCGGAAGCGGTATCCCATTATTTCAAGAAATGAATGTAGAACAAAGAATGGAGCTCGTAGATATGAAACGATTTGGATCATTTCCGCAACTCCACTATAGAAGAAAGTGACATGGTTAAGACCTTGATTGGAAAGTACTTCTCCTTATGGTGGAAGTGCTTTTTATATATATACCATTTTTCTCTTAACAGAAAGACTACCCTCATCAAAGCGGCATCCCCTACTGAACTGGTAAGGGTAGTGTTAAGTAGAGGTAAAGTAAGTTGTTTTTATGAGCATCTTTTGAAATAATACTTGGAAGAATGTGTGATTGTTTGTTCATGTTAATAGCTAGCATGAGAATAATTTCAATAAAGGAGCTTCTCTGGATGTCCAAACGTGAAATGAACCCAAAGGTTGATGATTATGTAAGTAGAGCGGAAAACTGGAAGACAGAATTTGAGACATTGCGGATGGTTGCGCTTGATTGTGGGTTAGTGGAGGACCTAAAGTGGGGACACCCTTGCTATACATTAAATAATAAAAATGTTGTTCTCATTCATGGATTTAAGGAATATTGTGCTTTGTTGTTTTTTAAAGGTGTCCTATTAAAAGATACCGACAATTTACTTATTCAGCAAACAGAAAATGTACAAGCTGGTCGTCAAATCAGGTTTACTAATGTACAGCAGATTTACGAAAAAGAATCTACATTAAAAGAATATATTAAGGAAGCGGCTGCTGTTGAGGAAGCAGGATTAGAAGTAAATGTGGATAAGAAGGAGGAAATACCTGACGAACTGCAAACTAAATTTAATGAGATTAAAGGATTAAAAGCTGCTTTTGAAGATTTAACTCCAGGGAGACAACGCGCTTATATACTCTATTTTGCCAAAGCGAAACGGTCTGAAACTCGAGTGTCTAGAATTGAGAAATATATGAAGCACATTATGGATGGGAAAGGATTGAACGATAAATAAGCTAGTTTGTAAATATTAGTTAGTATTGTATAACATCATGTCTCCCTTTTTTCGTCAAGAAAACAGGTGCGTTAAGTTTGAACGCACCTGTTTTTGTTCTTGTCTAAATTTAGACGGCAAAATTCTTTTTCAAACGCTGGTCCAGCCATATATTCCCAAACGGTATAAAGGCAACGATAAAGGCTTGGAATACCCATGAAAACGACCAGCGTATTTTAAAGGTTGTGTAAGCAATGACGAGGCAGTACGTAATAAAAAAGAATCCGTGGATGGAGCCAACTACTGTGACGACTTCAGGCAAACCAGCGAAATATTTTAAAGGCATAGCGATTAATACTAAAAATAATAGGGAGCCGCCTTCTACCATTCCGGCTAAGCGGAAGCGATTTAGAGCATTAGATAGCATTTTGTCTTCCTCCAGTAATTGTAGTCTAGTACACCATAATCATTCTATCACAATCCTGGAGGAATGAGGATAGCCCATCTAGTGAAAGGGATTAAAAGGCTCTTCTTTTGAATTGGGTTACACCTACTCCGAAAAAGAGAAGTATGCTGCCACCAAGAACAAGAGCCATATGAACAAGGGAGACATAGAATACATTGCCTGGTTCAGACTGTGCTATGGTGAGTAAAAATGGCTGTGCCCACGGATAGTAAGGTCCATATGTAGCAGAGTTTGCAATGAGGATGGAAGGTAGTGTAAACATAACACTAATACTCATAGCACCTGCGAAGCTCTTCCATATCGATGACATCCAAAGCTGCAAGGCAATCAAAGGAAACGTTCCAATCCAGCCGCCAACAATGCCCCTTACGATCATCTCTGATGGAGGAGAACCATCTATGCCTAACATCCAGCCAATACTGAGATAAACAGCGAGCATTAGGAGTTGCATGATGCCTACAAACAGAACGGATAGTGTGAATTTACCTGCATATACTTGCCACCTCTGAATGGGCTTCGTAAGGTATTGCTTCCAATTGTTTTGATCGTGTTCAAATTTACAAAGGTAGGCGGTAATTAGACATGCCATTAATGGAAGAAATAGCTGTCCGTGCAGTAAGAACTGCCTATGATACAGTTCTGCCCATGGATAAGGGGATTCGCTTGGATTCATGGAAATGGCAAATAAGCCTGTTAGGATAGGATTGACTAAAAAAGCAATCCAGATGTTAGTTCGTTTCAGCTTATAAAGCTCAGCTCTCAGGATAGACATTAGTTCACCACATCCCTTCGTGTAAAATCAATTGTACTGATAATGGTGAGGAGTAGAGCAAGCCCAATCCCAAGCATTACACTAATAATAGGGTTTGCAAAATCTGCCTGTAAACTCGGCCAAGACAATGGGTTCCATCGTGGCATCATAGAACCGGATGTTATAAAAACAGTACAGACAACTCCAATGGTTAAGGCGATTCCTTGATTTTTGAATACAATCGCTAACCAAAGCTGTAAAACGAAAAATGGGGTAGCAGCTAGAAATGGATAAAAGCTCATACGAAAGAGGACATCTAGAGGTATGTCTGTACCAAAAGATAATAGAAGCCCCAATAACACGCTGAATAGAGCGAGTAAGACACAGGAAATAAGCAAAAGGCTGTACCCAAGCAGCCATTTAGACCAGAGCACTTGGTGCTTTCGGATGGGCTGGGCAATTAGCTGCTTCCAAGCATTTGTTTCGTGTTCAATACCTGCAAGCATGGAGGTTATAATAGCCATGCCGAGAATGATAACAGGTGGAACAAAGGCTTGAATATTCATAAGCAGTGCTCCCCAGAGATCATCTTTGTATAAGTTGGTTAAATAGTCATACCTTAAGCCAAAGTTAAGTGCCTGAAGCGCTACTGCTCCAAAGGGACCTAATAAGATTAGACCTAACATCCATTTTCGCTTTAGTTTTAATAGATCACCCTTCCATAGTTTTAGAAACATTTCCTTGACCCTCCTTCACAACCTGAAGGAATATTTCCTCTAACGATTGCGTAAGTTCCTCCACCCTATAAATGGAAATTTGATGGTGCACTAGCTTCTCAATAAGGGAAGCTACTTTTTCCTTGTCGATATTTTGTACCGTAATGGTTTCCTCTTCTCGGTCTGCCTTAAGCCCCTGGGCAAGCATTACATTCCAGGCAGCCTCTGTTTCCTTTACTTGAAATCTTATTTTAGCCTGTGCTCGCTGTCTCAGTTTCTCTATTCTATCTTGGAAAATAAGCTTTCCTTCCGATATGATCCCAACATAATCTGCCATTTGGTCTACCTCTCCTAACAAATGACTAGATATGAGTACCGTAATTCCTCGCTCATGGGCAAGTCTTTTGATTAACTGGCGAATTTCTTGTATACCGGATGGATCTAAACCGTTTGTCGGTTCATCTAAAATGAGCAGGTCTGGATCTCCTAAGAGAGCTATCGCAATGCCTAAACGCTGCTTCATACCTAGAGAATAGTTTTTCACTTTCTTTTTAGCCGCGTAGGACAAGCCCACGATGTCGAGCACTTCTTGCTTCCGTTCTTTTGGTACTTGCAAAAGTATTCGATAGACTTCCAGGTTTTCCAGAGCATTTAGATGTCCGTAGTAAGAAGGATTCTCTACCAGTGAGCCAACCTTTTTTAAAATGTCTAACCTGTATTTGGTTAAGGACTTAGAGAAGATAGTAATATCTCCTTTAGTTGGCTTGATGAGTCCTAGCAGCATTCGAATCGTAGTTGTTTTTCCTGCTCCGTTAGGACCTAGAAAGCCGTAAATAGACCCTTTAGGAACTTGTAAAGCAACTTTATCTACTGCATGCTGGTCTTTGTACGTTTTGGTTAATTGTTTTGTTTGAATAACATAATCCATTATTATCACCTCTCTTTACATAGTAAAGCAGGTTATTTAAAACAATGGTTGATGTAGTTTAAGTTCTGTTTAAAATATAGGAAAATATTAGTTAATATAGAATGGAGTACGATATAATGACGGGGGAAGTGGAGAAGGGGGAGTACTATATGTCAGCTATATTATATGTGGAAGATGATAGAGAAATAGGCAGCTGGGTAACCACAGAATTAGAGACATTAGGATACACAGTGCATTGGTTTACTTCTGATGAAGGGGTAGAGAATGTAATGGAGGATGTTCATATCGCCATATTGGATGTTATGCTGCCTGGAATTGATGGATTTACATTAGGGAAGAGAATAAAGGACAAACGAACTAATCTTCCAATTCTCATGCTCACAGCAAGAACCTCCGTAGAGGACAAGGTGCACGGCTTGCAGTTTGCTGATGATTATTTGACGAAGCCATTTCACCCAAAAGAGCTTGCTGCCCGTATTGAGGTATTGCTACGAAGATTTGATCAGGCACCTGCTGATTCCATCGATTTCAGACATCTTCTCGTTTATCCTGGAACGTATCAAATTGTGTCAAAGGAAAACGACGAAGAGATTATCCTTACAGGTAAACAGCATAAGATTTTCTTTTTTATGATTAGGCATCTAAATCAGATCCTTACCAAAGAACAAATATATGAAGGAATATGGAACGAACCATACATAGAAGGAGATAAAACGTTGATGGTGCACATGCGTCATTTACGGGAAAAGATTGAAAAAGACCCTGGCCATCCTGAAATTCTTCAAACCATTCGAGGTATAGGGTATAGGGTGAAGGGATGAAGAAAACAGGTAACCACACTCGAAGTACCTCGCTGTTACGAAAGTATATTTTCATTCTCATTGGTGCTATTTTATTATTTCCAATCTCTTTCCCTGCGGTGGGCGGTATTTTTTATCTCGTGATGGATACCTTTTATGAAGCGAAAAAGCCGGTCTATTATAACAATATCCGGTTAGAGGAAGAGGTACATCAGACCGCAAATAGGCTAGGGGGAGCTAGTAAAACGGAAATTGAACAAGAGATTAGCTTATTGAAGGAAAAATATCCTCAATCGTCCTTGTTTTGGGTGAATAACGATGACCTATTAGAAAGAACATGGGGAGAGCCAAAACACGTCAAGGAAAACTGGGACGCTACAGCTGCACTCGACTTTATGAAAAAGAGCTATTATGCTGATCCATTTACCGTTCTGGCATTTATAGGTGAGGGGCAAGATGAAGGATTTATGGTCTTCCAAATCTCGAAGGAATATTTGGGGGAGAAGATGAATCGGTATATTGAAGTATATGGAGGCTACTATTATATCGGTGGAGTAATAGCCGTTTTTGTCCTATTCTTAGTAATATCATATATCTTCTTCCATCGCATTCGAAAGAGATTAGTAGACTTACAGCAAGCCATGACCTCCAATGATATCTCAGCAATCCCTGAGCCTGTTGATGTCGGTAAGCGGGATGAAATTGGATTATTGAAAGAAACGTTTAACGACATGATTGAAACACTAAAAACGAGTCGCAAGAAGGAACAAGAAGAGGAACGACTCCGAAGAGAATTAATAGCTAACCTTTCCCATGACCTTCGTACTCCCCTTACAGTCTTAAGAGGGCAAATGTACACGATTCAACGACAAATTGAATCAGAGGAAGGGCGAAATGCTATAGCAGTTGCAGATGATAAAATAACGTATCTAAGTGAACTAATTGAGAATCTGCTATCCTATTCCTTACTTTCCTCTCATCGATATCCTTATCACGAGAAAGAAGTAAATCTGGTGCAAATCATACGAAGATGTGTTGCAGATTGGTATGCCATCTTTGAACAGCATGATTTTGAAGTAGACATTAACTTACCGGAGGAGAAAATGGTGATGAGGCTGGATCCTAAATGGCTGCAGCGCATCGTTGATAATGTATTTCAAAACGTTCTACGTCATGCAGAGGAAGGGCGTTATATGCAAGTAGGAATGAAAGAGGGAGAAAAGGCGATAACCCTTTGGATAACAGATAAAGGGCCAGGGTTCGCCGGCTCTGTTGTACATTCAGAAGGAACTGGTGTTGGTCTGCGTATTATTGCTTTAATGACGAAAGATATGAATATAGATTGGAACGTCCATTCAGACCACAATGGAAGCACTCATTACTTTGTATGGAAAAAGCCTTTTCACATTGGTGAGTCGGAGGGGAGGGGGGAAATGAGTTGATGACTCGTTCAGAGCTTGAAAGGAATCAAGTGTGGCTATATGTTGTCATGATGATTGTAGCAGTTGTGTTTGGGTTACTATTCCCTGGCTCGGCGGTAAGATTAGAATCGGTGACTTCTATCGTTATTGGTTTATTGCTGTTTAGTATGTTTTCTCAAATTCCATTTACGTCTATGAAAAAGGCGTTTAGGAATGCAGCATTTATTAAGGCTTTGCTTGTCCTTAATTTTATGATTGTACCGATTGTGGTTTGGGTGTTATCTCAGATGTTAACGGGTAATACCACATTGTTAATCGGATTCTACTTAGTGTTGCTGACTCCCTGTATTGATTACGTAATCGTTTTTACTGCCTTAGGCAGAGGGGATGAAAAGTTGGTATTAGTATCTACCCCCATTTTGTTTGTAGTACAAATGCTGCTATTACCAATGTATCTGTGGCTGTTCATGGGAAGGGATGCTTTAGCAATTGTAGAGCCTCTTCCATTTATAGAAGCATTTCTATACTTGGTGATCATTCCGCTGGGCATAGCGGTGTTATTACAACTGGGAGCGAAACGAATCACGTTCCTAACAAAAGTCTCGAGCAGCTCAGCCTGGCTTCCAGTGCCTCTAATGGCTTTAACCCTCTTTATAGTGGTGGCATCTCAAATCGTTAAATTGGAGACTTATTTAAACTACATACTTCAGGTGCTTCCATTATATATCATCTTTATGGGGATAATGCCTTTCCTGGCGAAATATGTAGCTGCATGGTTTAGATTGGAAGCTAGCGCAGGTAGAGCCCTTATTTTTAGTGGCGCCACAAGGAATTCATTGGTTGTTCTCCCACTCGCATTATCGTTTCCAGATAATGGGGATGTTGTAGCTGCAGTGATTATTACCCAGACGATTGTGGAATTGTTAAGTGAGCTAGTTTACATTCGCCTAGTTCCCAGCATAATAATTCGTGATTAAGGGCTAGCAGGTGTGAATGGAATGATATGGACCGTACATATTATGGTAGAGTGTTGCTTCTTAAAAGTCGTTACACCATTTATAAAGGACGTTTTTTGTATGGAAGAATGTTAGCTAAATGGTAAGTATTTTTCTTTTCTTCTTTCATGGATATGTAGTAGGATAGGTATGCTACGATAGGCAACGTAAGACGTTATAAAGGAGACATGATTATGGGGGAAAAGACAGAATCACAATCGTATGAATTTCTAGCAGACGATCCCAATTTCAAAGTGATGCCTGTAATGGTCTCACTCATTATAGGTGCATTCTTTGCTATATTAAATGAAACACTATTAAATATCGCTTTAACAACACTTATGGAGCGATTTTCTTTAGAGGCTCCTACCGTTCAATGGATGGCTACAGGCTTTATGCTCGTAATGGGAATCATGACTCCTATTTCCGCTCTGTTAATCCAGACATTTACTACACGTCAAATGTTTCTCGGGACTATGACCATCTTCACTATCGGTACGACTATTAGTGCTCTTGCCCCTAGCTTTACAGTTCTGCTTATGGGACGAATATTACAAGCTGTGGGTACAGGATTACTCATACCTATTATTTTTAACACCTTCCTTCTCGTTTTTCCACCCAAACGAAGAGGAGCTGTTATGGGGACCGTTGGATTGGTTATTATGTTCGCCCCGGCTATTGGACCGACATTATCAGGAATAATAGTAGAATACCTGGGTTGGAGATTTTTATTTATTACTGTCATACCATTTGCACTTTTTTCCATTGCATTTGGATATCGATATCTGCAAAATGTAGGCGATGTAACCAAGCCGCGTATTGATATTATGTCCATACTTTTATCCACAATTGGATTTGGCGGAGTAGTACTAGGGTTTAGTCTGGCAGGAGAAGGGGATGCTGGTTTTGCACAGCCGAAAGTATATGGAACAATCGTGTTAGGAATCGTTTCCTTAATCATCTTCACTCTTCGACAGCTGAAGCTAGAGGAACCTTTATTGGATGTTCGTGTATTCCGATACCCAATGTTTACTCTAGCCGTTATCCTATTTCTAATCGTCATTACATCCATGTTCTCATCTGAGATTATTCTGCCGATGTATATGCAAGGACCTCTAGGTATTGCTGCAGCGACAGCAGGATTAGTACTCTTGCCAGGAGCTTTACTTAATGGATTAATGTCACCGATTATGGGAAGGCTTTTTGACAAATTTGGACCTAGAAAATTAATGATACCAGCTACTTTTGTATTAAGTATCACCATGTTTGGCTTAAGCAGAGTGGGAGTCAACACAGAGTTATGGTATATCATTATGTGCTATATCTTTCTCATGTTATCTATCTCAGCAATTATGATGCCTGCTCAGACCAATGGCTTGAACCAATTGCCTAAGTCACTTTATCCGCATGGAACGGCCATCATGAACACGCTACAGCCAGTGGCTGGTGCAATAGGTGTTGCTGTATATATTGCAGTAATGACTTCTCGTCAGAATACCTACATCCAAAACGCAGCAAATCCACAGGCACAAAGCACAATTCAAGAAGGACTTGTATCTGGGGTGAATACTGTGTACCTTATCATTGGTGGAATAGCAGTAACTGGCTTTATCTTGTCGCTATTTATAAAGCGAGCTACCGCGGAAGACGTATCAGAAGAGCAAGAAGCAGCAACAGGATCGTAACGTATAGAAAAGCAGCACGTCCAAAGGGTAGAAGGGCGTGCTTTTTTATACATGCTCTGTGCTGAAATAAGAGTGGATAACTTCTATTTAAATGTGTCATAGTCGATATTTGATTAATCATATGGAGGGAAAAGAATGACTCGATTAATTTGCTTCGGAGATAGTATCACAGCAGGGCACGAGGGACATGAAGAACCGTTACTAACGAAAAAAATTGCAGAAGCTCTGCCTGACTATGAGATTCTGAACAAAGGGGTTTCAGGGAATAATACGAATGATGCAATACGAAGAATAGATCGAGATGTTCTATCACATAACCCTGATATTGTAACGGTGTTATTTGGAGCTAATGATGCAGCATTTCACAAAATGGTGCCGCTTTCTACATATAAGAACAATTTGAGGGAAATCGTCAGGAAGATTTATCCTAGCACGTGCGTATTGCTCACTCCAACACCAGTAGATGAAACGAAGCAGTTCAGAAGAACCAACTCCGTATTAGAAGAGTATGCCGAAGCCGTTAGCGAGGTAGCTAGGGAAATGAAATGTCCATTAATAGATGTCTTTTCCACTATGATCCGCCGTAAGGATTACCCTTATTTAGTTAAAGGTCAACAGGATGATGGTTTGCACATTGGCGAGGCCGGATATGCCGTTTTGTGTCAGCTAATCGTGCAAACTTTACGTGAGATATAAATTCACCTAATAGACTCAACATATAGGGATAAACAAAAGATGTCACATGCAACATGGAGGAGTAGGTGGATTGGAAGTGTTACCAATGTTATACATTGAAGAAAATGGCTCTAGAAAAATTGCTTGAATCATAGTACTATCAACATAGAAGGTGAAAAAATTGTCAAAATTCGTTGGATATGGGATACTCCTTCATAGGGAAATGCATATGCAGCGATATAGTCCAGACCTCATTACATACTGACATATGGAGGAGGACAATGATGATATCTAAATGGAAGAAGCAATTATTATATATATCAGAACCTTCTAAAAGGAAGGTTAGCTTTGATAAAGTAACCGCCTATTTGCCAGAACGTCAAGCGTTAGTTAGGAAGGGGAAGCGTTTCGGAAGAATTGTTACACTCATTTTCATTTTTACTGGTGTATTTTGGATTCTTGGAAATCAACTCGGCTTCGATGGTAGAGAAGATGAGTCTCAAAAGCCTCAGAATATGGAGGAGCAGGCTGCAGAATTCGAGGCGAAATCCATTGAAATGCGAAGTAAACAAGAGCTTAATGTGGCAAAACAATATTTATCTTCCGAGCATTATGATCGCTATATACTACTATTACAAAGGGTTCAAACATATCCTCCAGAATCACAACGGAGCGAAATGGATTCAAAGCGATATCAGGACATTATGGATGAGATTCATGCATTAGAAAGCAGTATAGAGCAGCGGAAGGGGAATTAGCTTGGAGAATAATCGTATGGCTAAGCGCAAGAAAAAGAGAAAGCGCAGCAGAATTTTAGTTACGCTATTATTTTTATTTCTTATTATAAGTGGCTATGTATTATATGAATATTGGGCAGGAATTCGAAGCGCCGATAGCGATGGACCAATATCAGGAGAAGAAAATTTCGATGATTTTAAAGGAGTAGCATCCCCAGAAGGTAAAACCAATGTTCTATTATTAGGGGTGGATCGCCGTGGCAACGAGACAAGTACCCGGTCGGACACGATTATGATTGCCCAGTATGATGCAGAAAATGACCAAATGAAGCTGTTATCTTTAATGAGGGACACATATGTAAACATCCCAGGGGTTGGATATAGTAAGCTGAATGCAGCCTTTGCCTATGGAGGTCCCGAATTGATGAGACAAACTATTAAAGAGAACTTTGGTGTTAACCTTGAGTACTATTCTGTCGTAGATTTCGATGGATTTAGTAATATCGTCAATACATTAGCTCCAAATGGAGTGGAAATAGAAGTGGAGAAAGACATGTATTATAAGGATTCAGCAGGAACCATCGATCTCGAGCAGGGAACTCAAACGCTAAATGGCGATGAGCTGTTAGGATATGCCCGTTTCCGTCATGACGCAAGAGGGGATTATGCAAGAGTAGAAAGACAGCAAAAGGTGATAAAGGCTTTGAAGGAAGAGGCAATGTCGATTAATGGTTTAACGAAGCTGCCTCGACTAGTTGGAACCATTCAGCCTTATATTGAAACTAATATGGGTAAAATGACAATAGCAAGCTTTGGTAAGGATTTTATCTTAAACACTCCAGGCAGCATCGAAACAAAATCTATTCCAGCTGATATCGAGCACTGGGATGGAAGAGTAAACGGAGCAGCTGTCATTATGCATAACGAAGAGGTTACCAAACAGGCCGTTCAAGAATTTTTAGAATAGAGAAAAGGACGAAATCACTTAGGGTTTCGTCCTTTTTAATTGTCTTGTGAATCATTGTTAATGGATTGGAAACAGAGGGTGGATTACTTTAATATCACTGATACCCTTTTCACAAAATCTTAAATAATAAAACCTACACATTAGTCAGGTTCTCAAAACCTGTATTTGGCATTTATTCCATGTATGAAATGGCATTATATTTTTTGAATATAAAAAGACCTTAAATATTATCATCAATGTATAAAATGATGCATATTTAAGGTCTTTTTGTTCGCGAAGTTTGTTAAAGTAAAGCCCTCGTTTGTGGAAGACTCAGTTTCGAGACTTCTGTTGAGTGGATGGGGGCTGCGAGGAATAGCTCGCTTTCCGCGGGAGCGCGGTGAGCCTCCTCGGACTCCGTCCTGTGGGGTCTCACCCTGCACTTTATAACGCGTTTATTTATACACCTTGACTAATAAACATGTTGCCAAAACCTACAAAGAATAAATGCCATATATATCTCAAAACCAGTGCCTAGAAATTGTTTCGAGGTTTATTCTGGTGGATAAATTAAAATGACCTTACAAAGAAAGTGCCTAGAGGCATTGCTCCAGGCACTTGTTTATCTTACATATTAATAACAGTTACTTTGTCACGAACAACAGATTGAAGACTCTCACGGATACCTTGTACACCAAGCCCGGATGCTTTTACACCTAGGAACGGGAAGTGGTCTGGGCCACGCTCTGTTTTGGCGTTTAGCTGAACAGAACCTACTTCGAGTTTCTGCGCAATATCCATAGCTGTATCCATGTCAGTGGAGAATACAGATGCCTGCAGACCATACTCAGATTCATTAGCAAGACGAACTGCTTCCTCCTGGCTGGATACCCGAATAATTGGCAGGATAGGTCCGAAAGGCTCTTCCCACGCTACTTTCATATCGCTTGTTACGTTGTCTAACAGAGTAGGGTGAAGTAAATTACCTTCCCGTTTGTCTCCCACAACGACTGTTGCTCCTTTTTCCTTCGCGTCATCAATTAGGCTTTGAACATAATCCGCGCTCTTATTATCGATAAGTGGAGTAATGGTGGCGTCATCCTCCGGCATACCAACGGACAGTTCACTTACTTGATCTGAAATCTTCTTCACAAGCTCATCTGCTACCTCATGTTGAACCAGCACACGCTTAATGGCTGTACAACGCTGTCCAGAATAGCTGTAAGCACCAGCAACAATTTCTTTTGCTGCTTTATTTAGATCCGCATCACCCATAACAATCGCTGGGTCTTTACCACCAAGCTCTAGTACTAATGGAATCATAGAAGCAAGCTCTGCAATATGTCGGCCTGTCGCAGTTCCACCTGTGAAGGAAATCATATCTACTTCTGGATGCTGTACCAGGAAGTCACCGATTACGGAACCGCGGCCAGTTGCAAGCGTAACAAGTTCACTTGGCATGCCAGCATCTACAAGCGCTTGAACTAATTTAATTCCACTAATTGCACCTTGAGTTGCAGGTTTAAAGATTACACTGTTCCCTTGCATAAGAGCAGGTGCGATTTTAGACGCAGACAGGTTGACAGGGTAATTAAATGGCCCAATCGCTAATACAGTACCTAGCGGGGTCTTTTCTGCAAGGCCAATTTTATTTGGGTTCCCGCCTTTGAATCCGTCACCGCGTTTTACTTCTCCATTAAGGCGGTATGCTTCTTCGACAGTATAGCGAATGTATTCTGCTGTACGAGTAACCTCAGAAATTGCAGAGCTTCTTTTCTTTGCAACTTCCAGCATAATTGCTTCGCCAATTTCTTCTTTGCGTTCTTCTAGTATGTCTGCCCATTTTTTTAAGATGTCTCCACGAGCTTGGATAGATTGCTCTGCCCAGCTTACTTGTGCTTCAACTGTTTTCTTAATGGATGCATCCAGCTCTTCCTGAGATAGAGAAGGAACTTGTCCAATTAGTTCACCTTTATGTGGGGATTTAATGTCTATTGTTTTCCCAGATTCACTTACGTTCCATTCGCCGTGAATTAGTGTCTTTACTGTTTGATCTGTACTCATTGTCATGTATAAAAACTCCTTTATGGTTACTAAGTGGTTTAGGAAGTAAAAAATCTTAATATCAATAATAGAAGTGTTGCTTTGTGATAACTATTGTATGACTGTATTCGATATTTTGCAAAAGAAAAACATTATAACATAATGAAAGGGCTTAAGTAAGCGTTTTATTGTAAAAATATAAAAATTTTGATAGATAATTGCTGGTTAATAACATTCAAGATAAAGGGATATATAAACGCGTTTTGGAGTTAAATTATAATACTGGTTTAGTTTGTGCGTGTTCTGCACAAATAAGAGGTGGGAAATCATAGAGGTTTTGACGAATGGAAGGTTATGGAATAAAATGGTATTAAACATAAAAAGGGGAGGGCATAAAATGGAGTGGCTGTTTCCGATACTATTTTTGGTCAGCTTCCTTATTATTTCGTTACTAAAAATCAATAGTAATAATAAGCAGAGAGATAGCGGTGGAGTTATAGCAATTGCACTAAGCATTGTTTTTATTATTACGGTTGGCATCGTTGCTTTCATGTAAAGTGTACATAATAAAAAGGAACGAAGCACTTGGTTGCTTTCGTTCCTTTATTATTGAATGGCCTCAGCCTGGACTATATACCGTTTCGGAGCGTCACCGATAAATTGAAACGGATAGCACGTTGTTAAAGTGAGCGTGGAGGTTTCTTTATCGACAATGACGGATAAATCATCGGCATCGGTTTTCCATATGTCTTGTACTTTGTAGGAGATAGAACTGCCTTGATAAGAGACATCGATAACATCCCCCATTTCAATTTCTCCTAGCTTATAAAATGTCGTATCTCTGTGACCACTCAAAACTGTATGACCGGTATGACGATTCGGAACAGAGGTCCATTTGCTGTCATACATACCAACCCCCTTTTGAAGAACTTTTTCACTAGTACCCCAATATACAGAAAATTGTTGTCCGATGGACGGAATGGATAAGGTAGCTATATCTTTTCCATCCTTAGTGTCATAGTCAAGGGTACTTGTAGGATAGGAAGGTGTATGTTCTTTCTTATTTAGGGTTTCTTTTTTCGTACTATTTACTGATGATGCATGGGATGTGTCAGAAGGACTACTTTCTGACTTATCAGCGACTGGAATAGCGGTGACAGAGCTAGAGCTTTCCCACCATTGATATGCATTCCAGCTAATGAAAAAAATACCTATAAGTATAAGACCTACCTCAATGTATTTCATCTATCTCACCTGCTTTCTGAAGGAGAAAGAGCTTTGGACAGGATGTACCTGTCCAAAGTCAGGGGATGTTTATCATCCTTTATTGGAAGCGTCTACGGAACGTAAATATTGATCCACCTAATACGACCAATGCCAAGCCGACTAATGCATTTGTTGCGTAATTGGATGCTGTATCCGGCATTTCTCCACCTTCTTCGTCAGCATTTGTACTGTCATCAGAAGAAGCATTATCTTCTGACCCTTCCATGCTCTCATCAGAAGAAGTATTATCAGAGCCGGCATCTTCGCCACCTGGCAGGCTTTCGCATGGGATGCCGTCACTATCACGGTCTAAATCTTCAGGGTCGTTGTCTTTTGAATAGCCATGGTTATCCCAATGCTGTTTGGCTTCATCATATGTACTAAAATCTTCAGTACAATTATAATCCGTACCATGCTCTGCACTAGCAATAGAGAAGCCGCCCAATGACATACCTAAACCTAACACTCCAGCTAACACAAATTGAAACAGTCTTTTCATCAAAAGTCCCCTTTCTTTATTTGTACCATCCCCTATTACACTTTGCATTTTAGGGGATAATTGGAAATATGTAAACCATAAAAAGAAAGAAAAATCTGAAAATAATTTTGTGTTAGTTCATAAATGTTACGATGGTATTAGGCAAACATAATGTACGATAGCTTCATAAGTGTAAAAGTTAGGAGTGTTTCCATGAATCGTCTTCAATATGAAAAATCTCCATATTTACTGCAGCATAAGGACAATCCAGTTGATTGGTATCCATGGGGGGAAGAAGCTTTCGAAAAGGCTAAGGAGGAAGGGAAGCCAATTTTTCTTTCCATTGGTTATTCCACCTGTCATTGGTGCCATGTCATGGCCCATGAATCATTCGAGGATCCGGAAACGGCTAAACTGTTAAATGAGTGCTTTGTTTCTATTAAGGTAGACCGCGAGGAGCGCCCGGATGTGGATTCAATTTATATGCGTGTATGTCAAATGTTGAATCAGCAAGGGGGATGGCCGCTTAGTGTTTTCTTGACCCCTGAGCAAAAACCATTCTATGCTGGTACCTATTTTCCGAAGCAGAGTATGCACGGTATCCCTAGCTTTTCAATGGTCATTACGCAATTATATGAGCAGTACAAGCAGGATCCAGATAAAATAACGAGAGCTTCTAATCAAATTACGAAGGTGCTCAATATGCAGTATGAAGTCGATCAAGCGCATCGCTTGGATCGAGATGTACTGCATCAGGTATTTGAGCAGCTGCAGCAATCATTTGATGATGCCTTTGGAGGTTTTGGTGGAGCGCCTAAGTTTCCAAGACCCCACATGATGATGTTTCTGTTTCGTTATTATCATTGGACAGGTGAGGAGAAAGCCTTGAGCTTCGCGCTGGAAACACTGGACAGTATAGCTGCTGGAGGTATCCATGATCATGTTGGTAAAGGGTTTGCACGTTATGCTGTGGATGAGAAGTGGCTCGTGCCTCATTTTGAAAAGATGCTGTATGACAATGCTATGCTGCTTATGGCTTATACGGAGGCTTATCAAGTAACAGGCAATGAGCGCTATCGGAAAATTTGTGAAGGAGTCGTCTCCTTTCTAGACCGAGAGATGACAAACGAAGCAGGTGCCTTTTATTCTGCCATTGATGCAGATTCAGAAGGGCAAGAAGGGAAGTATTACACATGGTCCTTCGAGGAGGTCTATGACATTCTTGGAGAATCACTAGGTGACTTATTTACAGACGTTTATCAAATGACTCCTCATGGTAATTTTGAAGGGAATAACATTCCTCACTTAATTAACGTGGACATAGTAAGCTATGCAGATCGATATGGTTTAGACCCGCATGAGTTGGACAGCAAGTTAGAAGAAGGCAGGGTACAATTGCTAGCAAAAAGGGAAGAGCGAGTGTACCCGCATGTAGATGACAAAATCCTGACGTCTTGGAATAGCTTGACAATTGCTGCATTAGCGAAAGCAGGGCGTGTCTTTCATCAGTCTAACTATCTTGCTAAAGCTAAACAAGCTATACAGTTTATTGAGTCTAACTTGGTTGTCGAGCAACGGCTAATGAAGCGGTATCGTGAGGGGGAAGTCAAACATAAAGGGTTTTTGGATGACTATGCCTTTCTCGCTTGGGCGTATGTTGAAATGTATGAAGCGACCTTCGAGCCAGAGTATTTACAGAGCGCACAGCATACGGTTCAAGAAATGGAGAAATGGTTTTTTGACGAAGCAAATGGAGGGTACTTTTTTTCAGGGTCAGACGATAGAGAACTGATTGCGAAGGATAAGGAAGCCCAGGATGGAGCATTACCTTCTGCTAATAGTGTGGCAGCTATGGTATTACAGAAAATGGCCCGCTTAACAGGGGATGTCGTTTTTCAAGAAAAAGCTACCTCTATGCTCGCTACCTTTAAAAAGGATGTAGAAGCATACCCTGCTGGTTTTACCATGTTTCTGCATAGTCTGTTACAAGAAGAAGCTCCCGCTAAGGAACTTGTATTTGTAGGGAAGAGTGTAGAATCTGACGAAGTAGTGCAGCACCTTCAGTCTCATTTTCACCCTTTTGATGCCATAATCTATACAAATAACCCAGCTCACCTAAAAGACTTGGCACCGTACTTGAAAGACTATCAGCAGATCGATGCACAGCCTTCCTTATATATATGTGAACAGTTTACCTGTCAGCAGCCGACAACAAAATTATGGGAAGCAGTAGAGCAGCTCTATCATAAATAAACCTATTATCGAGAGATAGTGGAAGACTGAGCCTCCAATAAAATACTTTATCAGAGCCAATAGTAATGCATTAAAAAAGGAAGCCTGCTAGTGGGCTTCCTTTTTGCGTAGTTATTTTAGTACTAAAACAGGGCAGTGTGAATGCTGCACGACATTATGGCTGACACTTCCTAAGAAAAGCTCTTTCACATTGCCAAGACCTCGGCTGCCGACCATTATAAGGGACATATCCTGTGCTCTAGCATACTTGCAAATTTCAGCACCAGCATTGCCGGCAAGAACTTCGGTTTTTATAGGATGATTAACGTGGCGAAATTCTTCTTCTACTTTTTCTAGCTCCACTTTGGATTCTTTTCGTAGATCCTCTTCAATACTTTTATAAACTGCCACGTTGGTAAACGGACCTGTTGGATTAATAACGGTAACAACGTGGACTTCGGTATCTTGGCGCTCTCTGGCTTTTGCCATAGCTTCCTGAAGAGCTTTTTTACTCAAAGTAGAACCATCATAAGCAACTAATATTTTTTCCATCGAAAACCACTCCTTTTGGTTAGCCGTTATATCCTTCTCTATACTTAAATTTTAACATATGTTTAGGATAAACGTCTTGCAATTCGCAAATTTGTCACTATATTAAACTACTAAACCAAGCACCAATGCCTGCTCCGATATAATTCCCTACAAGGAGCAATATAAGAACGACCAGCTTAGTCCAGCCTTTTGCAATTGCCATGGCAGCTGCAGTAGTAGGTCCGCCGATATTGCAGGCTAAATCGGAAAACTTTACTTAACGTGAAGGAAACAACCATATATACGATAGCAACCGATAGCATTTGTGAGCGGATTTTCAAAAATATGGGCGAATGTTAAAATTTGTGGGCGAATATCAAAAAATATGGGCGAATTTTCATATTTATGAGCGAATATCAAAAAATATAGGCGCACTACCCAAAAAGCTCCTGCTCCTTGTTAGGAAGCGGAGCTTTTTCCATTCACTATATCCCTTCTCACGAGAGTGCTGGAAGAAAGGCAGTATTCTTCCGTAAAAGCAATTATATTGAAAGCTACCGATTACCGTAGCGATGGTCAAAGAGCTGCTGGTATTCAATAGCGGAATGAGGAACATCTGTAAAAATAGCATCACAGCCTAACTTATAACAACGCATAATTCTGGGTGGGCGGTTCACAGTATAAATTCTTAATGGCATGTTCTCTTTCCGGCAGTCCTCGACCAGACGTCTTGTTAACAATGAATACTTCGCATGCAGCGCCTTTGCACCGCTATTCTTTACATAGGATAAAGGGTCTCGAATGCGCTGGGATAGTAACAGTGCAGTCTCTACCTCACTTGTAAGCTTGCTGAACCGTTTAATGGTAGAAGGGTTGAAGCTTGAAATAATGGTCCTAGATTGAAGGCTGTGGCGTTGAATATGTTCTAGTACAATGGACTCAATGTGTTCATATTCGATAATATTTGTTTTTAGTTCAATGTTAAGGAGAAGCGGGAACTTTTTGGACCAGGTAAGAAATTGATCTAGACTCAGAATGGAGGTACCTTGAAATTTCTCAGCAAACCAGGCTCCAGCATCAAGCCGTTGTAATTGTTCATATGTATGATTTTTAATGTATCCGTTACCATTTGTAGTCCGATTCAGTGTTTCGTCGTGGATGAGAACAGGGACATTGTCTTTGGTTAATTGCACATCTGTTTCAAGACCTTCTGCTCCGACACTTTTGGCTAACTTAAAAGCAGGCATTGTGTTTTCAGGTGCTATTTTGCTTGCACCACGGTGGGCAAAAATGGTTGTGTTCACTATTGGCACCTCCTGGTAGTATTTCCATTTTATTTTCTGTTATCTACACGAAATTGTCAATTTAGTTTGGTTCAAAACCCATTACGACACGTGGGCATCCTGCAAGGAATTATGATAGCATGAAGTAGTCTGAAAATATAATCCTAAGGAGTAGTAGGAGCAGAACATCATACATAAATTGTACTATGGGTGTAAGGTGAGGTGGAGGATATGCAACAATGGCAAAGTAAAGAACAACTCGTTGATTTACTGTGTTCTCTCGTGGAATATCCGAGTATTACGGGTAGTGAAGCGGAAATAGCACTGGTAGAATATTTATATCATAAGCTGTCGGAACGTCCTTATTTTGAGAAAAATCCAGAGCATATGAAACTGCATCCATTACAAGATGGCAGGAGATTATTGACCGCACTTGTAAAACAGGGGGAAAGTACCGAAACCATTATTTTATTAAGTCACTTTGACGTAGTTGGTGTGGAAGATTATGGGTTGAAGAAGAACTTAGCCTTCCATCCTCGTGCTCTAACGGAGGACTATCATCGCTATATAGATGAACTTCCCGATGCTGTGCAAGCAGATTTAGAACATGGAGAGTGGCTGTTTGGAAGAGGGACGATGGACATGAAGGCGGGATTGTCTGTTCATTTATCGATGCTTGAGAAGGCCATGTCTGGTGAGTTTAACGGTAACATATTGCTGTTAACGGTCCCCGATGAAGAAGCAAACTCCTTTGGGATGCTGCAGGCACTTCCAGCGCTTCAGGAAATCAAAGAGCAAGAGAATTTACACTATAAAGCTTGCTTAAACGGAGAGCCGATGTTCAGTCAATATCCAGGTGACCCACATAATTATGTGTATTCTGGTTCAATTGGAAAAGTACTACCGGGTTTCTTCTGCTACGGAAAGGAAACACATGTAGGCGAGCCGTTTGCTGGGTTGAATGCGAATTTAATGATTAGCTATATTGCTCAGGAGCTTGAGTTGAATGAAACGTTTATTGAAACAGTGGGGAATGAAACAACGCCTCCTCCTGTCAGTCTGATGCAGCGGGATCTTAAAGAAGAATACTCTGTACAAACTCCTCAAGCTGCCGTTTCTATGTACAATGTATTGTATTTAAAGCAGTCTATTGATGATATTAATGAGAAGCTGATGCAGGCTGCTCATAGGGCGAGCGGGCGTATTACGAAGCATTATCAGCACAAGGCTGAGGCTTTTCATAAGGAAAAGCCAGGTCTTGAATTTCCAGAAATGGATGTTCGAGTATTAATGTACGATGAGCTTGTAGAAGAGGCAGTTTCTAGATTTGGTCTTCATGAAGTAGAAAGACGGGAAAATCTTTTAATCAATCAGCGAGAGAAAGGAGACCGGGAATTTTCTACTTTATTGGTTCACGAGCTTGCTTCGTTGTGTAAGGATTTAGCACCAATGATTGTTTTATTCTACAGCCCACCATTCTATCCCGCAGTGTCCTCTAAAGGGGATGCGTATATTCAAAGGACATTAACACGCGTGAAAGAATACACCAAAGAGCATTATCAGGTAGAGTTGAAGGAAATAGAATTCTTCCCCGGCTTATCTGATTTAAGCTTTATCGGCCCGGCAACCTCCTCTGCGTCTCTTCATACCTTAATGGAAAACATGCCATTAAAGGGGAAGGGGTATGACCTGTCCGAGCAGCTGCTTCAGACACTGCAGATGCCCATCTTGAACGTGGGTCCTCGTGGTAAGGATCCGCATCAATGGACAGAACGATTGGAATTGAAGTATAGCTTTGAATATTTACCCCATATCGTAACAGATACGATACACTTCTTATTGAAAAATTAGAAATAGAAAAGCCTTGCTCCATAAAGGAGCAAGGCTTATATTAATTCGTCCAGTTTTCCTGCATAAATTCGATGCCTGTTCCTGGTCCGATCGGAATACCTAGAGCCATCCATACAAACAGCATGATCACCCAGGCAATCATAAATACGATGGAATATGGCAGCATCGTCGCAACGAGTGTTCCAATTCCTACGTTTTTATCATATTTCTGAGCAAATGCAATCACAATGGCAAAGTAGGTCATTAATGGTGAGATAACGTTCGTTGTGGAATCAGCAATACGATAGACAAGTGTCGTAAATTCCGGTGTATAACCAATTCTCATCATAATCGGAACGAAGACAGGTGCCATGATGGCCCATTTCGCTGATGCACTTCCCATAAATAGGTTAATTAATGCTGCTACGATAATGAACAACAGAATGACACGGAAATCTTCCATTCCTGTTGTTTTTAGAAACTCGGCACCTTTTATAGCTAGAATGCGGCCGATATTTGTTTTGGAGAAGTAAGCCACAAATTGAGCAGCAAAGAATGATAATACGATAAATGATCCCATTGACTCCATTGTTTGACTCAATTGATTGGCAACATCTTTATCATTTCTTATATTTTTCGTAACAACTCCATAAACAAATCCAGGTATAATAAACATTAGGAAAATACTTGGCACAAGATTAAAGAAGAACGGTGATTTCAAAAACTCTTCGCCGCGTAATGGTCCCCATTCCGGCACAATTAATAGAGAAATGAGACCTAGCGTTGCAATTAAAGCAAGGGCAGAGAAGATTAACCCTTTTTTCTCAATCTTGGTCAGATAGTTTACTTCATCTTCTACTTCCCCTTCGTAAGTGCCAAGACGACGCTCAACAAAGCGGTTGGTTACCCATGTACCTAATACCGTTAATAGGACAACAGATGCTACCATGAAATAGTAGTTCATCGTGTACGTAATTTCACTCGCATAGGAAGCGTAGATAGAGCCTTTTACTGCTTCAACAGTTAGATCAGCCAATAAGGGGTCTAGTGCGGTTAAAGATAGATTTGCACTAAAGCCAGCAGATACCCCAGCAAAGGCTGCTGCCAGACCTGCCAGTGGGTGTCGGCCTAGTCCTGCGTATAGCACAGCACCAAGTGGTACGAGCACTACATAGCCAGCATCGGCAGCCATGCTGGACATAATACCTGCAAATACAAGCGTTGCTGTGATGAGCGAGCTTGGTACAGAGGTTACCAAGCCGCGCAGCATAGCGCTGATTAACCCGGAGCGCTCAGCGATACCTATTCCAAGCATCGTTACAAGCACAGTACCTAATGGAGCAAAGCCTGTGAAGTTTGTAACGAAGCTTTCGAATATATAGCGAATACCTTCTGTGGACATCAAGTTGAATACTTGAACCGTTTCGCCTTTTATAGGGTCATCCACCGTCACATTAAGGGCGGACATAATACCAGATACGATAATAATAAGTAATGCAAAGATTGCAAATAGAGTAGCTGGGTGCGGAAGTTTATTACCGACCCGCTCAATGAAATCCAAAGACTTCATAACCCAAGTACGTTTTTGGGTGTTTTCCATCGCAAGTCTCCCCCTTTTCAATAATTTTCAAATAATTTAATGTAATCGTAAGTACTAGAGTAGTATAAGGAAATCGTCAGGTAATTTAAAGGTTTTTTGAAAAATGCGGAATTCGTCGAAAATTGTAAATTATTATAGTGGTTTCGTAAAGAGTAAATCTAATTCGTCTTGTCCACTGGAGATGAACAGAGCCAGCTGGGATAGGTGCTGGATTTAGTATTCTTTTAAGGATTTTTCCTTATCCTGGTGTCAAATGTTCATTCTCATATAGACAATATGGTGCCTCTTTCCATGAAAGGGAGGAATAATATTTTTTCTGGTAATACTGGACAATAGCTAGAATATATGACAAAACGTACCAAAAGGAGTACAATAGAAGTAACTGAATGATCATTCATTATTGGAGGTCGCTTATGCTATATACTACTGATACTATCCATCAATTAACCGTCCCTACTCCATTTGGGGTTGGGGATGTTCACACCTATTTACTAAAGGGAGACTCCTTAACGCTTGTCGATGCTGGTATTAAGACAGAAGAAGCATGGAAGGCATTAGAAGCAGGGTTAAAGGAGGTAGGATATACTCCTCAAGATGTGGAACAAATTGTGCTCACTCATCACCACCCAGATCATATCGGGCTCGTTGATCGTTTTCCAAACATGATTGGTTTGTATGGACATGAAGATAACCGCAAATGGCTGGAACGAGATGAACCCTTTTTGAATCGCTTTCGTGCCTTCTTTCTAGAATTGTATCGACAATTCGGCGTTGGAGAAGAGTATCAGGCTTTTTTCAAGCATCTTCGTGACCCATTAAAATATGTAGGGGAAGGGACCTTGACGAAATCCTTACAGGAAGGGGATACGATTCCTGGACACAAAGAATGGAAAGTAGTAGCAACACCTGGGCATGCGGAAAGCCACCTTTCCTTTTTTAGGGCACAAGATGGGACCATGCTTTCTGGGGACCATCTGTTATATCATATCTCTTCTAATCCATTGCTCGAACCTCCACGCCACCCTGGAGGAGTACGGCCGAAACCGCTTGTTACGTATCGGGAAACGATGGAGAAGTGTCTATCCTACCCTATTAAAAAAGTAATGCCTGGGCATGGGCCTGTTTTTGACGGGGTACATGACATTATTCGTACGCGTTTACAAAAACAAGAACAGCGTGCTCAAAAAGTGTATGATATGCTGGGTGCACACTCGTTGACACCTTTTGAAGTGTGTCAGCAGTTATTTCCTTCTCACATAAAGAAGGAATTTGGGCTCACGATGTCTGAAACTGTTGGACAATTGGATTATTTAGAATCTGTTCAGCGAGTACAAGTGGAGAAGAAAGACGGAATTTATTACTATACTGCAGTATAATTAGGAGAAAGCGATGCAATCATTACAGGATAAGATCATTATTGTTACGGGAGCCTCAAGCGGGATAGGAGAACGAATAGCACACCATGTAGCAAACCAGGGCGGGTTCCCTGTTCTGTTAGCAAGAAGAGCTAGTAAACTAAAAGAAATAGTACAACAATTGCCTGGTGCAAGCGCCTGGTACGCCTGTGACATAGCGGACTTAGAAGCTATTCGTGAAACGTTCGCCCGCATACGGTCTGAGTACGGTCCACCAGATGCTCTCATTAATAATGCAGGGTTTGGCATATTTGAATCGGTTTCTGACACCCCAATGAATGCTTTTCAATCGATGTTTGATGTAAATGTGCTTGGATTAATTCAATGTGTCAAGGAAGTGCTTCCAGATATGATTACGAAGCAGTATGGCCACATTATTAACATTGCTAGTCAAGCTGGAAAGATCTCAACTCCCAAAAGCTCCGGCTATGCTGCAACGAAGCATGCGGTAATTGGCTTTACTAATTCTCTTCGTATGGAAGTGAAGGATCATCATATTCAGGTAACGGGTGTAAATCTTGGACCGGTTCGAACAAACTTCTTTGATACTGCTGATCCAGAAGGGGCGTATCAGTCTTCGGTAGAACGATATATGCTTGATCCGGATGTCGTAGCCAAACGAATCGTCCAGTCCCTTTTTACCTCCAAGCGCGAGGTGAATATGCCAGGCTGGATGAATGTCGGTGCTAAATTGTACCAGCTGATGCCAGGTCTGATGGAAGTCATGTTGCGAAATCAGTTTTCCAAAAAGTAAAGCAGCCCCCTCTTATTGCCATAGGAGGGGTATTTTTATGGATGTGTATGTATTGCTGCGCTTGTCGAATACGTTATGTCGAAAATTGGAAAACATCTCCTCTTGATAAAACGAACAAAAGTTCGCATAATAATAGGTACTACTATGCGAACAAACATTCGTTTTGCTGTATCAGGAGGAGACAGACATGACCAACCCAACCATAGACTATAGCACGTTTCCAGATCGAAAAATACTGTGCGTAGATATGAAGAGCTTTTATGCTAGCTGCGCTGCTATTGCGAAGGGATTGGATCCTATGACGAGTCATGTGGCGGTCGTAGCAGATTTGAAGCGGCCTGGAAGTGTCGTTCTGGCTGCCTCTCCAGCCTTAAAGAAAGATTTTGGTATTCGCACAGGCAGCAGATTATTTGAAATTCCAGATGACCCTCGTATCCATCTTGTTTCTGCCCAGATGCGCATGTATTTGGAAATTTCCACTGAGATAACAAGGCTGTTTCATCGCTATGTTCCAAAGGAGGCCATTCATACGTACAGTGTGGATGAGAGCTTTCTCGATGTTACTGGCACGGAAAAACTGTGGGGAAGTGCGTGGGAGGTAGCCGCTATGATTCGAAAAGAAATGCTTGAGACCTTCCACCTTCATTGCGCTATTGGAATTGGGCCGAATATGCTGATGTCTAAGCTATGTCTCGATTTAGACGCTAAGCAGAAGGGGATTGAAGAATGGACATATGATGATATACGCACCAGCTTATGGCCGGTCTCTCCTTTAAGTGAAATGTGGGGAATTGGGTCCCGGATGGAAAAGCGTTTGAATCGTCTCGGTATTACAACGGTTGGACAGCTTGCCCATTTTCCCCTCGAGCAGCTCGAGAAGGTATTTGGGGTAATGGGAAATCAGTTATATTACCACGCAAATGGAGTAGACATTTCTGAATTAGGAGCTCCAATCATGAGTGGGCAAATTAGCTTTGGTAAAAGTCAGATTCTAATGCGCGATTATCCAGATCCAGAGGAAGTGAAGTATGTCATCCTAGAGATGTGCGAAGAGGTCGCCAAGCGTGCTCGAGCAAATCATAAGGCAGGCAGGACCATCAGCTTGGGGATTGGGTATAGTAAGGACGAGGGAGGGGGATTTCATCGCTCCCGTTCGATTCAGACTGCGACTAATATTACGACGGAAATCTACGATGTCTGTATAGAATTATTCCATGAGTTCTACCGTAATCAAACCGTGAGGAAGATTTCTATTGCGCTTTCTAACATAGAAGAAGATGAAGGGATGCAGTTGAGCCTTTTTGAGCCAGAACGCGATAAGAAGCGGGATTTAGGGTATGTAATGGATACGATTCGCGATAAATTTGGCAGTGATGCGCTGCTGCGCGCAGTTTCTTATACGAAGGCTGGTACGGCCAAGCATCGAAGTAGACTCGTTGGCGGGCACTACGCAGAATAGGTAAAGCGCCGGGTACGAGAAGCAATCTTAGGTGTGTTACAATAATCATAAGAATGCAACTAGGAGAGGTATCATGCAGAAGACATTAGATCATATTGGTGTAGCAGTAAGAGATATAGAAGAAAGTATTCAGTTTTATACGGATGTATTAGGAGCAACATTAATCGATCAGTATCGAAGCGATGCGATGGGTGTGGAAAGTGAAATTGCAATAATGGATATTAACGGGGCGAGGACAGAGCTATTAGCTCCAACGAATAATACTACTTCTCCCATAGCTCGTTTCCTTAAGCAGAAGGGGAAAGGGGTTCACCACGTTGCCTATCATGTTGGAAATCTCGATGAGGCAATAGAAGACTTGACGGCCAAAGGCATTCGTACACTTCCCAACTCCTTGCGCATTAATAAGCACGGACGTCGTCTTATTTACCTTAATCCGGCAGACACGGAAGGAACGATTATTGAATACTGCGATTACCCTGAATAAAGGGAAAAACCGAGCCCAATAGCTCGGTTTTTTGTATATTTCCTAATGGTTACGCTTCCATATCGATGTCCAAATAATGGATGGGGCCTTCTTCTGATAAAGAAGGGGCAAGTAATTTGGTCAATAGACCAGCCATAAAGGCACAAGCAGTATAAGTAAAAGCCCAGAGGAGAAAGGTACGTTCATATGTAGTGAGCGATAGGATAAGAGTAAGTCCCGCTATCGCTAAGGGCATAGAGGAAAGCTTATTAAATATCCGATATCCGAGGGAGCCGAGTACAATGGCAGCAATCGGTAAGATGAAGCAGACAAAAGGATTTACAAACATCAAGAACCTCCCATACAGAATGATTTAGTGTAATTTTACAACACAACAATTACCAATAAAAGGGGAGGATGGGGAATTAATATAATTGTAATGAAAATGAAATAGATGCATATGGCGGATTATCTTTCAAATACTACAACCATAAATTAAAGAAAGAAGGATTCTCCGCCCATGAAAATGAAAATATGTATGTTTACGTTTTTATTCAGCATCCTACTCTTCGCATCGCACGCAAATGCTAGTGTCATTTATACCGTTCAAAAAGGAGATACGTTAGGGGAAATTGCAAAATCGTATAAGACTTCGATTTCTTACTTACAGAAAATAAATGGGATAGAAAATGCGGGTCAGCTCATACCTGGACAAGCATTATTTATACCTGGAGAAACCTATATTGTAAGGCAAGGAGATTCACTTTGGAAGCTGGCCAACCTTCATCAAACTTCTGTTCGTAAACTTGAGGAGCTGAATGGAATAAAAGAGACTTCCATTCAGACTGGAACGAGATTAGTCATACCTCAAGGAGAGAAAAGGCTTGTAGACGTGGGGGCCTTCTTTGTTCCGTCCACTCCAGAAAACAATTCCACTATCCTAAAAGAGTACAACAAATTTCTGACATCTTCTGGCGTTTTTGAATACCATCCTGATGAAACCGGCCGATTAAGTACTCTTCACGGGGAAGATTCAATAAAGAAAAATTGGAAGAGCGGGCTTATCCCTTATGCTACATTAACAAATTTAAGCTCTCAAGGGTTTGATCCAGATTTAGTACATCGGCTTCTATCTGATAAAACTAAGGAAAGCAGGCTGATAGAAGAAATTGCTACCGTCATTCATGACAAGCAGTTCAAGGGTATTATTATCGATTTTGAAGGGATTCACGAAAAGGATCGTGATTTGTTTAATACATTTATCGCTAAATTAAATAAAAGGCTAGACAAAATAGGAGGTGAACTAGGCATTGCGGTCCCTCCAAAACAAGGTGATGCCATACCTGTGCACTCTTCTGCCTATGACTATCAAACCCTAGGCAAGCATGTGGATTTTATGTTTATTATGACATACGACTGGCATTGGCCTGGGGGAGATGCTGGTCCGATTGCACCGATTAAAGAAGTGAAGAAGACGTTAGATTATGCGGTTACAGTTCTTCCGAAAGAAAAGATATTTCTAGGACTAGCTATGTATGCATATGATTGGACGATAACCCCTGATGGGGAAAAGGGCGTGGCATATTCTCAGAAGGAAGCAATGAATAAAGCGGTCCACCGTGCTAAAGAGGTTCATTACGATTATGAGTCGGCAGCTCCGTGGTACAGATATAAAGATAGTAATGGAATTGTTCATGAGGTTTGGTTTGAGGATGCTAGGTCTATCCTTCCTAAATATCGATTAGTTAAACAATATGAGCTAGCTGGACTAGGAGGGTGGAAGATAGGATTACGTTTTCCACAAGCAGGTTATTTGTTAACAGAAGAATTTCATATTAAGAAATAATCGCTCCTCGACGGGAATACATTAGTGGAACGCTATTATTGCAAATATGACGAACATTTCCTACACTTTAAGAAGCAGGGTAGAGAGAGGTGTCTGAAATGAAATTACACATCACAGAAGAAGCCAAAGACCAAATGAGACGCTTACAGCCGGAGGGGAAGACATCCTTACGACTGTTTTATGATATAGATGGTTGCGGCTGTGGAGTTAATGGTATGCCAATTATTTATTTTACGAATGAAGCTCAGACGAAATATGATGAGCAAGTAGAAAATGAAGATTACCTCATTTTTATAGATAATCAGCAGAAAACGTTCTTCGAACCAGAGATGACGCTTGCCTGGAATGGGAAGCTATTTCAGCTTAAAAGTCGTAAAGGGTTGTTGAATCCTTCCATATCTTCAAGAGTACTGAAAACAGGAGGGATGATGAATGAGTAAAAAAAGGAAAGCAGAAGACCAGGCTGGAACATTGCAGGGAATGCTGGATGAGGATATGCTGCAGAGGCTTCGTTCAAAGAAATCCGATTTAAAACAACAAGAGCAAGCTAAGCAAGAGGAAGAGCAACGCAGAAAGGCAGAAGAGAGGAAGCGGCGTGAAGCAAACAAGAGCTTTGAAGAACTATTGAACGAAAGCAACATGGACAATTGGAAGAATTTTAAAGATTAAGGACAACTGTTAAGATTTTACTCGATTGTTTTTCACTGCTGTGGTATAATAACGGTAGATTTTCTAAACTTCATAAAAAACGACCACAGCTGGAACTGTGGTCGCCGGAGTCCGCGTTCTCTTAAACAGAGGATCGGCCCATCATAACAGGATAGACCTCCCCCTTATCTTAGCGGAATAAGGGAGGTCTATTTTTTATTGTTGTTGATTTCGGAGATCAGCTTTACGACTAATCCCAGCAGACCAACAATAAAGCTTCCAAACGAAAAGAGAATCACAAACATTTGGTAAGCATCCAGAGGCATCACCCCCTTTCACAGGGAGTTAGCCGACCACCCTTAGAACCTTAAGCAGAACACGACTCCTCCCCCCATTATACCAAATTATGGGCGGTAGTGCTTTAGGACAAAAGACCGTATGTTCCCTAACAACATTCAAATATCTTTTTGAAGAAAATAGTTTGAAATCTAAATAAATTGGCAATGTAATGTGTGTACCTATTTTTTAGATTGATGGAGGGAATAACAATGACCACAGCTTATACGAAGCAATATATAAATGGCGAATGGATAGAAGGATCCAGTGATAAGAAAGTAATCAACTATAATCCATATACTAACGAAGTACTGCAGGAAATTACATCGGCAAATCAAGATGATTTAAATGCAGCCTATGACAGCGCAGAAAGGGCACAGAAAGAGTGGGCAACATTAGCACCTGCTCAAATTCAACAATACTTTGATGTGCTGCTTCAAAAGATGAATGAACGAAAAGAAGATATTATGGATTGGCTCGTTAAAGAATCAGGTAGTACTAAAATGAAGGCTCAGGTAGAATTTCAAGCGGCAATGGCTATTGTCAAAGAATCATCCAGCTTCCCGACAAGAATGCAAGGAGCTATCCTGCCTTCCAATGTTGCTGGTAAGAATAATTATGTTGAACGCTCTCCTAAAGGGGTAATCGGTGTAATCGGACCATGGAATTTCCCATTTCACCTCGCACTTCGAACGATAGCTCCAGCCATTGCGACGGGTAATACGGTGGTCGTGAAACCGGCCTCTGATACTCCTGTAACATCAGGTCTTATCATTGGAGAACTGCTGGAACAGGCAGGGTTTCCAAAAGGAGTCATTAATGTTGTGGTAGGTCGCGGCTCAGAAATCGGAGATTCCTTTGTAACTCATCCTACTCCGAAGCTTATTTCCTTTACGGGCTCGACCGAAGTGGGAAGCCATATTGGAGAGCTTGCAGGGAAGCATATCAAGGATACGGCACTTGAATTAGGCGGTAACAATGCAATGCTTGTACTGGAGGATGCTGATATAGATAAAGCAGTTCAAGCAGCTGCGTTTGGTAAATACTTGCACCAAGGTCAAATTTGCATGTCCTTAAACCGTATAATCGTACACGAATCCATCTATGATCAATTTACGAGTGCCTTTGCGGAAAAAGTAAAAAGCTTAAAAGTGGGCGATCCAGCTGAAGAGGATACAGTCATCGGACCGGTAATTAATCAAGATGCTGTAGAACGCATTCACAAAGATGTAGAAGATAGTGTTCAGCAAGGTGCACACCAGCTAGTTAGCGGAGAAGCTCGTGGCAATTTAATGGAGCCAATTGTCCTTTCCAACGTTACAAACGATATGCCAATTGCTCATAACGAAATTTTCGGGCCTGTTGCTACGGTGATCAAAGTAGGAGATGAACAAGAAGCAATCGACGTGGCCAATAGTTCTCCTTATGGCTTGAGCGGCTCTGTATTCACAACAGATCGCTATCGTGGTATCGAAGTAGCGAAGCAGGTAGAAACCGGTATGATCCACATTAATGATCAGTCTGTTAATGATGAAGCTCACGTAGCCTTTGGTGGTGAAAAGCAGTCTGGTATTGGTCGCTTCGGCGGTGAATGGGCATTAGATAAATTCACAACGGTTAAATGGATTAGTGTTCAATCTGAATATAGAACCTATCCGTTCTAATAACGATAAAAAGAAAGCCGGACACACAGTGCTCCGGCTTATTTTTATGGAAATGAATAGCATGCCCTTTGACCTTTATCATACATATAATGGTATGACGAAGGAGGGGGATTCCTATGACCAGTCCACTTAAAGTACCGGTACAAATGCCGAAAGAGAAATGGATTAGCGGACACTTGACCTCGTTTAAACAAGATCCGTTGGCCTTTTTAGACCAAATCCAAAAGGAAGACACCGACATAGTAAGGCTCCGTTTTGGCCATCAGAATATTTATCATATTAAGGACCCTGATATTCTAAAAGAAGTGCTGGTAACTAAAGCAGACTATTTTAAAAAGGCAAAAAGCTTTGCTGTTTTAAAAGCCTTTGTAGGAGAAGGTCTATTGACCAGTGAAGGAGAGGTACATAAACAGCAGCGAAGAAGGATGCAGCCATCCTTTACAGAAAGTCACCTTTCCTCTTATGTCATGGTAATGGAAGAGGAAACGAAAGAAATGATGGCAAATTGGAAGCTAGATACCCCTTTTAACATTCATACAGAACTAATGAATGTAGCTTTAGGGATTATTTGCAGAACAATGTTTGGTACCGATGTAAATAAAGATTATCTTACCATTTCTCAAGCTATTGATGAAATAATGACTACATCTACAAAGAGAATACGATCTCTAATAAAAATTCCCCTTTCTGTTCCAACAAAGGAAAATAAGAAATATGTCCAATCCATCCTTGCATTAGAAAACGTAATATCCTCCATCATTCAAAAGAGACGAGAGCAGCCTACTCCTACTAGAACTGACTTATTATCCATCCTCATGGAAAGTAGAGACAAGGATGGAAATGTAATGTCAGAAAGACAGCTGCGTGATGAAGTAATGACCATTTTCTTAGCAGGTCACGAGACAACAGCTAATGCAATGGGATGGACAATGTATCATGTAGCGACTCACCCAAATGTAGAGAGGAAAATCATGGATGAGATTCAAGAGGTAGTAGGAAATAGTAACCTTACGTACGAGCATGCTAAGCAGCTCACATACCTGAAAGCAGCCATTCACGAAGCGATTCGCCTCCACCCACCGGCCTGGTTGTTTGGCAGAGAAGCTAAAGAGTCTATAACGATTGGAGAGAATTGGGGGCTGCATAAAGGAGATGTTGTTCATATCAGTCCTTATGTTATGCATCGACAAAAGCAATACTATCAGGAGCCTGATACATTTGTGCCAGAACGATTTCTTGATGATTCGTTAAAGCATAACCCTCGTTTTACGTATTTACCTTTTGGAGGAGGAGCCAGGAGCTGTATAGGTAATCATTTCTCTATTATAGAAGCAACAGTAGTGCTTGCGACTATATACAGGTATAATTCGATAAATCTCGATAAGAACTATCCAGTAATTCCTAATCCTCTCATCACATTACGTCCTAAGGAAGGCATTATGGTAACGGTTAATGACTCATAATCTATCTCTTTATTCTACGCAGGAATGTACTAGTAACCCCAGCCAGCGCCGTAACAAACGTGACAAGAAGAAGCACCAGCAATGGTTCAAAACCTTCCCTTATTCCACAATACACCAATGTACCGATTCCCAAAATGATAACTATTAATCCAATTGGGTAGATACTGTCTTTGCATCGCTTGTGTATTAACAGGAATATGGACAGAAGGAGAGAAAATATAACGATTTGTACCACTATCATTGTTAACCACCTTTCAGGAAATTGGACTACCACGATGTAGTATCATACAAATGCTTACTATCTTATATACAGACCCTAGTCATACTTTTATTTAACAAGAAAAAAGCTAGTGTATTACAACCATTATATATAATAATTAGGATTTAAGTAGGAGCTATAGTGAATATCGTAAAAAGATGTAATATAGCATTACAGAAGAATTTTTAATGGTTATCCCATTTAAACCATACAGACAATGATATAATAAATAAACCAATTAAAATAATCATTAAAGAAAGGACGAGTGTACAGTGACGAAACATAAGATTTATACAATGAGTTTCGCAAGTGTCTATCCACATTATGTGACGAAGGCGGAAAAAAAGGGGCGGACAAAAGCTGAAGTGGATGAACTTATTCGTTGGCTGACTGGGTATAGTCAGGAGGGGTTAGAAGCAGTACTGGAACACCAGACAGACTTTGAGACTTTCTTTGCGGAAGCTCCCCAATTGAACCCTTCGCGTTCTATGATTAAAGGAGTAATCTGTGGTGTCCGAGTAGAGGACATAGAAGAGCCTACTATGCAAGAGATTCGCTATTTGGATAAGCTTATCGACGAGCTAGCAAAGGGAAAAGCAATGGAGAAGATACAGCGGAAATAATATATAAAGGCGAAGAAGCAGCGCTTCGCAATTGTTAACGAGAAGGGGACGATTATCTTATGAATAGGTAGTTGTCCCTTTATTGATTTTTACTTCATCTGTTCTTCAATTATCATGCCTTAATCGATTGTTTCACTATCAGAAGGTTTCTTAGCTAATAAAGTTGAGTTACTGGTTATCTTTTGGAATAATTGGAAATGTGTGATAATTACAGATGTAATATTATGTGGAGGGATAATGTATGCTGGAAAGGATCGATACTGTATGTATGAAAGTGAACAACGTGCAAAGAGCTAGTGACTGGTATGAAGAACATCTGGGCTTTGAAGTAGTTTTTCGAGGTGAAGGGTATCGAATCCTACATGTTGGAGATAAGGGCGTTCCTCTAACGATTGAGGAGGGAGAAGGAGCAAACAAAGAGGGTAACTACCCTATTTTCTATTCCAATGATATTAAAGAAACGTATGAAACATTAAAGGGGAAAGGGGTACAATTAGGCAGGCTTCATGATGATGGAGTAAACACTTTTTTTGATTTTTTTGATGCAGACAGCAATAGGCTACAGGTTTGTCATTACAGGGAGTGAGAAGGACACATTGAAGAAGGGGTAACATGGAGATATATTCGTTTGATTAGTAGACATGCTTTTTTGGAATACAAGCTTACAATTATGATTGATATATAACAGTATCATCTTTACAATGTGATGTAAGCGTTTTAATAATTTCAAGGAGTGGTGAAGTAATGCATGTACCTTTGCTTTTGACTGATTTCCTGGACAGAGCAGTAGCATTGTATGGTGACAAGGAAGCTATTATTGGTACAGATGAAGTAATGACCTATCGGAAGCTTCAGGACCGGGTTCATCAGCTATCTCATGGACTCACATCATTAGGTATAGAAAAAGGGGATAAAGTAGCTTATCTTGCTCCGAACACCTCTGAAATGCTGGAGGGCTTCTATGGAGTTATGCAGACAGGTGCGATCATGACCCCCCTTAACACAAGACTAAAGGCTAGAGATTATCGGTTTATATTAGAGCATAGTGAAAGTAAGGCGCTTTTTGTAGATGACTCTTTATACCATCTCGTTGAAGAGGTTATCCATGACTTATCCTTGCTCGAGCATGTGTACGTCCACGGTAATTCATCAAAGGAACAGCCCTCCTATGAACAATGGCTCTCATCATTCCCAACTCACCCCTTTCAAAGAGAAGATCTGAAAGAATCCGATATTGCATCCTTACTTTATACAAGTGGAACGACAGGGAACCCCAAAGGAGTACTGCTTAGTCATCGAGCAAATTATCTTCATGCCATGAGTGCTATGCATCATTTACAAGTTACGGACAAAGATACGTTATTGCATGTGCTGCCTATGTTTCATGTAAATGGGTGGGGTTCGCCGTTTTATTATACGGCTAATGGAGCGGCTCAGGTAATGCTTCACAAAACAGATCCTTATCTCATTCTGGATAAAATTCAAAAACATAAAGTTACCATATTACATATGGCTCCGACTGTACTGAATATGGTTATGGAGGCATACGAAGAAATAAAGCCTGATATTCCACAGGACGTGCGTGTGGTGATTGCAGGCTCAGCTCCTCCAGCCGCATTTGTCCGGAAGGTAGAAGAGGAAATGGGATGGAAATTTATACAAGTGTATGGTATGACAGAGATTTCTCCGTTAATTACTATTTCTGAGCCTCGTTCTGAGGAGGAAGGCCTATCAAGAGAAGAGCAATATTTACAGAAGGCAAAAGCTGGTTATCCAATGATTGGAAGCAGAGTGAAGGTGGTAGATGAGCTGGGAGACGAGGTTGCTCATGATGGCAAAAGTATAGGAGAAATCATAACAAGAACCAATAATATGATGGAAGGGTATTACAAAAATCCTGAAGCAACCAATGAAACAATAAGGGATGGATGGCTCTTTACTGGGGATATGGCTGTCGTGGATGAAGCAGGGTTTATAGAAATCGTTGATAGAAGAAAGGATGTTATCATAAGCGGCGGAGAAAATATCTCTTCCATAGAAGTAGAGGGAACGTTATATGAGCATCCATCCATTCTAGAAGCTGCAGTAGTGGCCGTTCCATCTGAAAAATGGGGAGAGGCACCACACGCAGTAGTCGTGCTTCGGGAAGGGGAAACAATAGGAGAAGAGGAAATTATAACCTATTGCAGGTCCAAATTAGCTCATTTTAAATCTCCTAGAAGTGTGACCTTCATGGAGGAGCTTCCTAAGACGGCATCTGGAAAAATACAAAAGGTAGTCCTAAGGAAGCCTTTCTGGGAAAAAGAAGAAAAGCATGTGAATTGATTGCTGGGAGTCTGAATGGTTACAACGATCCATTCAGACTCTCTTTATTTTATGGGGAATTAGGAAGCTGTGCTATACTAGTAGATAAAGAAAATGGACAAGTATAAATTTGTTATATTTTTATAAAGGAATGCTTCGTTGATAATTTTTTATCTTACACGTATGTAACCATAAGATAGGAATGTGAACTTTGACTTTCGTATCCTATTATTTCACAATAGGAATGAGTAAAAGAGGTGGTCCTAATGACAGAGAAAGTGTCGAATGCCAGGTGGTTTGGTGTTGCATTGCAATCCCTAATTGTACTTGCTAACTATGAGGGTTTATGTCCGAGTGGCAAGCTGGCTGAAAAATTAGATTCTAAATCGGTTTTCTTAAGAAAGATATTAACTCATTTAGTGAAAGCGGGACTCATTCAGGCCAAAGAAGGCAAGAACGGCGGTTATTCTCTCGTGAAACATCCAAGTGAGATTACGCTTGCTGAAGTATATGAATCTATGAGTGCTGAAACCTTTCCTAAAGGATTTCTAGATGTAGAGAGTAAGGAGTGCTTTTTACCTGATACCATCCATGCGCTATGTGAGCTGCGTACAGAAATGGAAGGCTGGATATTGGAAGGATTACAACAAAAGACACTTGCAGATTTAATGAAAAAATAAAAAAACGGAACTTAACTAGTTTCGTTTTTCTTTTTATAAGTAACTGTTCTTGACAAAAGAACAGTAAGAGGAATATACTGTTCTTGTATTCATTACAGTTAAATTAAATGGAGGAGAGAAAAGAATGTCCGAAAAAACAATGAGCAAAGAAGATTATTTAAATAAAGTACAAGACTTAGACTTCCCAGATGAGCAGCCGAAGGCATTACAAGATACAGACTTTTTCACGGTAGCAAAGGAGCGTCGTTCTGTTCGTCAATACGATTCTTCCTACAAAATGGAGGCGAGTGAGATTCGTGAGCTGCTAGAAACAGCTATTCTCGCACCATCTTCTTCTAATCTTCAGCCCTGGAGATTTTTAGTGATTCAGGATCAAGCAGAGAAAGAAGCTTTGCTGCCAATTGCGTACAATCAGCAACAAGTAATGGATTCCTCTGCTGTTATTGCAGTATTAGGTGATAGATATGCATACAAAAATGCTGAGCGCATTTACTCCGATATTGCTAAAAAAGGGAATATGCCAGAGGAAGTAAAGGATACTTATGTTGCCAGTATCATGCAGAACTACGGTAACTTCAAAGAGGAGCGTCTTTCTCGCATCGCAGCCATCGACGGAGGGATTGTATCTCAACAGCTAATGCTTGCAGCAAAAGCAAAAGGATTAGATACAGTTCCAATGGGTGGTTATGATGAGGCTAAGTTAAAAGAAGCGTTCAACATCCCGGAAAATCTGGAGCCAGTTATGCTGATTGCAGTAGGAAAAGGTGCTAAAGCAGGATTTGAGAAGACTCGCTTACCGCTAGATGATATCCTTCAATGGAATAAATACGAGTAAATAAAAACATCAGGCTGTCGAGAAAGTTTCGACAGCCTTATTTATTTCTTTTTACTTTAATTGTTATGGTCACGATTGAAGAGCTTGTTCCTGAAGACCATAGTACTTACAAGATATAAACTCGAGCTTCGAATGGAGCTAGGCGTAGTTCCTTCTGTCCTTCATGTAAATCAATATTGTCGTTCGATAGGACAAGGTGTGCTGAGTCTAGTGGAACTGGTGATAAGAATGTAGCGTCTCTATCGGTAAGGTTAGTGATGATGTAAGCCTGTTCTTCTCCTAACGTCCTAGTATAGGCATACACTTGATCATCTTCTATCATTAGTAAGTCATAGGATCCATATACAAGCAGGTCATTCGTTTTTCTTGTCTGAATCATGCGCTTGTAATAGGAAAGGATAGAATTCTCATCCTTTTCCTGAGCTTCTACATTAATCGTTTTGTGGTTTGGGTTAATGCTTAGCCATGGAGTACCTGTCGTAAAGCCGGCATATGCTTCGTCATTCCATTGCATCGGTGTACGGCTGTTATCTCTGGATGTATTCCAAAGCACCTTCATCGCTTCCGCTTGGGAAAACCCTTCTTCTATCATGTTATGGTAGGCATTTTTAGCTGCAACATCATCGTAATGCTCAATAGAAGGGAAATGGTAATTCGTCATCCCAATTTCCTGTCCCTGATAAATAAATGGGGTACCTTGCATAAAGAAGTACATCGTTCCTAATGCTTTGGCACTCTTGCTCCAATATTCTTTGTCGTTTCCCCATGTCGATACACTTCTTGCTTTATCATGATTTTCAATAAAGAGAGCATTCCAGCCATCCTCTTCTAACCCTTTCTGCCACCGGGTTAACGCCTTTTTTAGCCCAGGTATATCTAATTGCTGCTCCGCTTCATGGTCCCATAAATCCAAATGCTCGAATTGAAAAATCATGTCCATTTTTCCGTTTTCTCCGACCCATAAGTCAGCTTCGTCAGCCGAGACACCGTTTGCTTCTCCAACTGTAATAACGTCATAATTACTATAGGTCTGCTCTTTAAATTCCTGAAGGAAGGAATGGATGCCTTCCTGGTTCATATGCATATCAAAGGAAGAGACATACTTTTTATTTTCCGTGTTTGGCAGGTCAGGTAAGTGCGGACGCTTCTTAATATGACTGATTGCATCAATTCGAAAGCCATCAATCCCTTTCTCAAGCCACCAATTTACCGTTTCGTATAATGCCTCTCTTACCTCGGGGTTTTCCCAATTCAAATCCGGCTGTTTTTTTGAAAAGATGTGTAGGTAATATTGTTCTGTCTCCTTGTCAAATTCCCATGCGGAGCCTCCAAATATACTTTCCCAGTTATTTGGTTCCTTATTATCCTTCGAATCACGCCAGATATACCAGTCACGCTTAGGGTTATCCTTGGAAGATCTAGATTCAATAAACCATGGATGTTCATCACTCGTATGGTTTAATACTAAATCAATAATAAGCTTCATGCCGCGTCGGTGTACTTCCTGTAGAAGGGCATCAAAATCATCCATTGTACCGAATTCTGCCAAGATGTCCTTGTAATCGGATATATCGTATCCATTATCGTCTTTAGGCGATTTATACATAGGACATACCCAAATAAAATCTATTCCTAGGTCTTCTAAGTAATCTAAGCGCTCAATGATTCCTTGAATGTCTCCAATTCCGTCACCGTTAACATCCTGAAAGCTTTTAGGGTATATTTGATAACCTACTGCTTCTTTCCACCATGCTCTTTTCATAAAGATTCCCTCATTTCTATTTATCATTTAGTTAAGCGTAACCTCCACTTCCACACCGTAGTGGTCTGATAGAATAGGGTAGTGGGTCCCGTTAAAGATAATGCTTGAAGAAGTAACATTAACATTGGTTAAAGAAAAGATGTAATCAATCTTTACCCCTCCCTGGTTACTATCCCATCCTGCAATCTTTCCTTCTACTGTACTCTGACCTGTTTGGGTTGCTGCGATAGAGTGGGTATCCTTTACTCCTTTAGAAAGGATATAATCATATCCCTGATAGTTAGTAGAGGATGCAGCGTTGAAATCTCCCATTAAAAAGGTGTAGGTGGCTGGACTTACGTGCTGTAAGAGTGTATCTACTTGCTTTTCATATGATTCATCCAGATCATCCCACCATCCGAGATGACAAGAATACACAGCTATATCTTTATCTTCTATGTGCATAGTAGCCCCAACTATATTTCGAGATTTCCAAAAATCAATGGAGGTAGAGGATGTAATATAGAATTGATGGTACTCATCAACCGGTAGCTTAGTTAATAATGCAAGCCCTTCCTCGTACACCTCATACCCATAATGAGACATTACCCATTCTAACTCATAGTTATTGTTTCCTAAGGAAGCAAGTGCTTGTTGTAACAATAACGCATAGTTGTCTGAACGCACTGAGCCTTGATGGATAGGAGATTCCCGATGCTGACTTACTTCCTGCAAAGCAATAACATCATATTCTTTTTCGTTAATAGCTTTAGCTAGTGTATATATTTTATCTAATTGATTTTCTTCCTGCCAAGCATGCACGTTGAGTGTTAATAGCTTCATAGATTAGGCTCCTAATTTCGTTTGAATCTCTGACTTTAATACGTCTGCTTTAGGACCATAAATGGCTTGAACACCTCTGTCCTTTACAACTAATCCCATCGCACCGTTCTGCTTCCATTCATCCTCTGATGCTACTTTATCTAAATCATTAACTGTTACTCGTAATCTGGTCATACAAGCATCTACTTCATAAATATTATCTTTACCACCTAGCAATGTAATAACATGACCGGACAGAGAGTTATCCACCTCACCCTCCTCTGTATGGGCGGAGGAATGATTGCTTCCGCTATCTCCGTCTTCAATGTAGTTTCCTTTACGACCAGGAGTTGGTAATTTCATCTTTCTAATCATAACATTAGCTATGGCAAAGTTTAATGAGAAGAACACAATACAGACGATAATAAAATGAAGGAGGTCTCTACCGATGCCTGCATTAATCATTAACGGTGTTCTCGTCAGTAATTCGACCATGCCAAATGCATGAATCCGTAAATCAATTAAATCTACAATAGCAAATGCAATACCGGTGTTAATGGCATACACAACGTATAGAAGGGGAGCAGCGAACATAAACATGAATTCAATTGGTTCTGTAACACCAGTAAGGAAGACGGCTAAGCCAGCAGATAGGAATACAGACTTATATTTATTCTTTTTATCCTGATCTACGTTCTTATACATAGCGTAGGCTATACCGATTAGGGAAGCGGTAGAAGTGACCACTTGTCCAGCCTTAAAGCGTGCAGGTGTAACCCCTTCCTCCAATTCCTGATAAGCCCCCATATTACCTTGCGCCATGAGATTATATAAATCTGTTGCCCATGCCAGCCATAAAGGGTCTTGTCCTGCGACGACATCACCGGCGTTAGCCCCTGTTTGGATGAGATAAGTCCCGCCAAGCTCCGTATAGTTAATAGGGACAGTAAGCATATGATGGAGACCAAAGGGCAGCATTAACCTCTCCATTGCACCGTAAATAAACGGTGCAAATATAGGCGCACTGTCTCTTGAGGTTGCGATCCATTCACCAAACTGGTTCAATACGGTTTGAACTGCAGGCCAGATTATGGCAAGCAAAACGGAAACAACAACAGAGCCCGCCATTACAACAAATGGTACAAACCGTTTTCCATTAAAGAAGGCCAACGCGTCTGGCAGCTTATCGAAAGCATAGTAACGGTTGAATAAGTTAGCTCCTAGAAAACCAGAAATAATCCCGACAAAAACACCCATATTTAAAGCAGGTGCTCCAAGTACGCTAATAAAATAATCGTTAACTAGCATGTTCGTGCCGAATAGGGAAGAAACACTAGCTGTTCCATCATCTAGCATAGATGAGTTCACTCCGAAAATGGCGCCAGTTATACGATTTATGAAAACGAATGCGAGTAGACTTGCAAAAGCTCCACCAGCTCTTTCTTTAGCCCACGACCCTCCAATGGCAACGGCGAATAAGATATGTAAGTTTCCTATAATGGACCAGCCTATGTCCTCCATAATACGCGCAGTCGTTTGCATAAAAGCTATGTCCTGGACAAGCATATCCAATGCTTTGCCAAGGGAGATCATAATACCGGCAGCAGGCATAACAGCTACTACTACCATCAACGCTTTGCCGAACTTCTGCCAAAAGTCAAAGGAGAAGATCGGTAAATTTGTAATTTTAGACATGTGTTCACGCTCCTTGTTTTATATGGAATCGTTATCATAAAGAAAGAAATAAAATGGAAATGCTTTGTGCAAACGTTTTCGCAATTTCCGATTTTAGTTTACCTAATTCTCTCCAATATTGCAACACAAATTTACCATTTCTTCTCTGATACTAGGGTATCATATATAAATAACCAGTATCGTTTTAGGATGTATTTACCTTTATACGATACTGGTTACGCTTTGTTCCATATTAGATTTTCGTCTTCCTTGTCATCCATATTTTATTCGTTACTCTCCTTCACAAACCTGTGGAAATTGAAAGTATTCTTTAAGCTGGAAGTTAATATGCTGAAACTTCCCATCTAGCCCAATATAAGTAGATAGAAATAGCAATGCTAGATTTAAGTCATAGCTTCCCATCCGACTGCTGTCCGTTAGGCCTACATCTAACTTCAAGTGAAAGGTTGATACAAACATCAGTATCGTTAATGCTATCGCTACATACCTTACACCAATACCTGCAATTAGCGCAACGCCGCCTGCGATCTCTAACGATCCTAGTGTGTACAGTGCGTAGATAGGCATACCGATGTTATCTATTGCAATGGAAGTATTGCCCATACCTATCTTGAATTTAGTCAATCCATGTATGAAGACTGTAATCCCGAGTAACATACGAAGGAAGAGAAAGACTAATACGCTTTTATTACGAATCATTAGATCACCTCATTTTCTTTATCAGTAATATAGATACTTATTCGCATCTAGTTACTAATCGTAACCTATTGTATATAGGTAAGCGAAAAACTACAAGTAATCTGTTTACAAAAACATATCTTATTACTTTTTTGTTTAGATATGTTAAACTTTTTGTAAAAGGGGAGATAATATATGGATTCTTCGAGTATATGTCCTAAATTTGAAAAAGCCGTCTCCATCATTAGCCAGCGATGGAGTGCCCTTATTATTTACCAATTACTTGCAGGTCCACAACGTAACTCTACTATTAAGGAAGCAATCGGAATAAGCGGGCGTTTGTTATCCGAACGATTGAAAGACTTAGAGGCAGAAGGGATTATAAAACGAGAAGTGTTCCCTGAAACTCCAGTTCGAATAGAGTATTCGCTGACGGAGAAAGGGCGTTGCTTAGAGCCGTTAATGAGAGACATGAAAGAATGGTCTGAGCAATGGGTTGACAAAGAGCAAGATACACAGATAAACCATTAGTGCACACAAAAAATCACAGCCTATTAGGAGAGGCTGTGATTTTTTGTGTACTAATTAATGTATATCGTTTAACATTATCGGTGGTTTTGATACACAATCGGTCTCGTTTCCTGCTGTAGCTGAGCACGAAGGGAAGGGTCGAGCTCAGGTGCATCGAGCATGGAGATATTTTCTTTTAGTTGTTCCGTCGTGCTTGCACCGAATACAGCTGATGCAACGGCAGGATGGCTTAGGACGTATTGTAAAGCAAGAGCCTGCAAGGAGCGTTCCTCACCTATATGCTTTTGCAAGTTACCAATCATATTCTTTAATTCGTCATGAGAATAGGATAAATGTCCTTGCTGAGCTTTTTGCTCTACTTTTTGTATGCCGTTATTACTAAGCATCCCTTTAGCAACTGGCCCTCTCGCTAATACACTAATATTATTCGTATGAAGGAGGTCGAGTATTTCTTCCTCCGGGCGTCTGTCCAAGAGGCTATATTGCATCATAACACTGACAATGCTGGATCTTTCTACATACTGTTTGATTACATTTGGTCGAATGGAGGATATGCCATAATATCGAATATATCCTTCTTGTACCAGTTCATCAAATGCTTCAATCGTTTCGTCGATAGGGTCATCCATCGTCCCGCCATGAAGCTGGTATAAGTCTATGTAATCGGTCTGTAGGCGCCTAAGGCTTTCTTTCACCTCTTCTTTAATGTAGGCCTTGGAAGGGTCCCAATACCAATCCTTCTGTTCCTTGTTAAAGTGGTTGCCTACCTTCGTTCCGAGAATGACCTCATCCCGACGGCCTTTCAATGCTTTCCCAACAATCTCCTCATTTTCTCCAAAGTCATATAAATCTGCTGTATCTAAATAATTAATACCAGCGTCTAGTGCCCCATCAATGATTTCTTTCGCTTTTGCTTCATTAGTCCCAAGGGACATACATCCAAGACTCATTTCTGATATATATAGACTGGAATCGCCAACTTGTCTTTTATTCATTTCGTACCATCCTTTCCATATGTACTATTTTCATTGTATAAGTCTATACCCTGTTTCTCAAATCATACACCATCAGTACATGCTTCATATGTGATACAATGTGGAACAGTAGAGTGGAAAAGGAGTGCATAAAGATTATGAAAAAATTTGAAGAGAAAACGATACATACCAATCACATATTTAATGGGAAGATGATTTCCTTACAAGTGGATGAGGTCAGCTTGCCAGACGGTAAGACATCAAAGCGTGAGTTGGTGAAGCACCCTGGGGCTGTAGCTGTCATTGCCATAACGGATGAAGGCAAGATGGTCATGGTGGAGCAATACCGTAAACCACTAGAAAGGAGTCTTGTTGAAATTCCAGCAGGGAAGCTGGAGCCAGGGGAACAGCCTCATACAACTGCAGTTAGGGAGCTAGAAGAAGAGACGGGCTACACAGCGAAAAGGTTAGAGCGGGTAACATCCTTTGCTACATCACCAGGATTTGCGGATGAGGTCATTCATCTTTATATCGCTCATCAATTGTCTGTTGTGGAGGAGAAACTAGCCGGCGACGACGATGAATTTGTAGAGCTGTTGGAGGTTACATTAGATGAAGCTGAACGTATGCAGCAGGAAGAACGGATTTGGGATGCAAAGACAGCATATGCTGTTCTCTTTGCCCGAGCAAATGGACTGTTGAAATAAATGGATACGTTTTTTCTTGATCTCCATATCCACATTGGTAGAACGATGTATGGTGCGCCAGTCAAGATTACAGCCTCTGATTCCTTGACATTAGAAGGAGTAGTAGAGGAAGCTTCTGAACGGAAGGGCATTGATGTAGTAGGTGTAATTGATTGTCACGTACCTGACGTTCAATCTCAAATACTTCAATGGATACAGTCAGGAACTGCAGAAGAGCTGGAACAAGGCGGGATTCGTTATAAAGGCACTACCCTACTACCGGGTGTGGAAATAGAAGTGTATGATGACCGATGCAAAGGACCTATACATGTGCTGTGTTACTTTCCGACGATCACTAGCATCCAGCAGTTTACCCGTTGGATGAGTCATTATGTCACAAATATCACGCTAAGTACTCAACGTTTTTACGGGAGCGGTATGACGTTGCAGAAACAGGTTAGGGAATTGGGCGGCCTGTTTGTTCCTGCCCATATGTTTACACCATTTAAAAGTCTATATGGGAAAGGTGTTCACTCCTCCTTATCGGAAGTATTTCATCCTGATTGGATTGATGCAGTAGAGCTTGGCCTAAGTGCTGATTCTAGGATGGCTGATCAGCTTACAGAGCTTCATCAGTACACCTATTTGACTAATTCAGACGCTCACTCCCTTCCGAAAATTGCCAGAGAATATCAGCAAGCCTATCTGAATGGGGCTAGTTTTGAAGAGGTGCGTCTGGCTTTTCATAGAGAAGCTGGTAGAAGTATCGTTGCAAATTACGGTATGAACCCAAGGCTTGGAAAATACTACGAAACAACTTGTAAAGCATGTGGAACCGTTTGGGGAAAGGGAGACCGTTGCCATCGCTGTGATTCTTCCCATTATATTAAAGGGGTAAAAGAGCGGGTCGATGAATTAAGCACAGATGATTCAACAGTAGAAAGCCCTGAACGGCCCCCTTATGTACCTCAAGTCCCATTACAATTCCTCCCGAAATTAGGACCCAAAACGCTAGAAAAACTACTCTATCATTTTGGTACTGAAATGAATGTTATCCATCATGTGCCAGAGCATACATTGGCAAACATAATCCCTAAGACATTGGCAAAAACCATTATTGCCAATAGAGAAGGCAAAATGACCATTGAAGCAGGGGGCGGAGGACGATATGGTCGAGTGAAAGGATAGAGTGTTTTCGTCTCCTCTGTGGTCTATTTTAGGAGAATCCTTCATAGAGTTATATTACTACTAGAAAAAGATTCGGTAGAATGGAGGATTCTTATGTATGCAAAAGGCTATGCAGCTTCTCAGCATGTTCGGGACAATGCCAGTATATATGTGTTTGTCAGCTTGCTTTTTCTTATTGGCATTATTTTTGGAGCTGTAATTGTGAACAGTATGAACTTTATCCAAAAAGAAGATTTGTTTTTTTATTTAGATCAGTTTTTTAACCAAATGATAAACGAATCTATCATTAGCGCAGAAGGATTGCTGAAGAGTAGCTTTTTCTACCACTTAAAATATTTACTGCTTATCTTCATTCTTGGGTTATCTATAATTGGGATGCCTATTATATGGATTCTTATTTTTATGAAGGGTGTAGTGGTAGGGTTTTCGGTAGGATTTCTCGTAAATCAAATGGGCTGGTACGGATTATTGGCAGCAGCAGCCTCCATAGCTCCACAGAATTTGATTATCATACCTGTGTATATCATGGCAGGTAGCCTCGCTATGATCTTTTCGTTTGGGTTAATTCAGAAATTGACAGCAAAGAGAAGTCATCAGCCGCTTTTGCCTGCTTTCATGCGGTATAGCAGCTTGTTCGCCATTTTAATTGTCTGTGTCAGTGTAGGGGCTGTCATTGAGTCCTATATTGCTCCACAAACATTAAAGGGAATTATTAAACTAATTTATAATTAAAATCATATAATAATTGTTACAATTAATAGATTGTAATGAGTTTAATTTGACACTGGTTCCATGTCTGCTTATAATATAAAGTGGATATACGAGGGAGGGACCAGACATGGAACAACGCATTGAAAAGATAAAAAAGCAACTCCATTCCCAGAGCTATAAACTTACTCCGCAACGTGAAGCGGTTTTGCGGGTTTTACTTGAAAATGAAGAGGATCATTTAAGTGCAGAAGACGTTTACCTCCTCGTAAAAGAAAAAGCTCCGGAAATAGGTCTGGCAACAGTTTATCGTACATTAGAATTACTATCCGAATTAAAAGTAGTCGATAAAATAAATTTTGGTGATGGAGTATCGCGTTATGACCTTCGAAAAGAAGGGGCAGAGCACTTTCATCATCACTTAGTATGTGTGGAATGTGGTTCCGTTCAAGAAATTGAAGAAGATTTACTTACTGATGTAGAAAGCAAGGTAGAAAGGGAATGGGGCTTTCAGGTAAAGGACCATCGTTTAACCTTTCACGGTGTTTGTAAGAAGTGTCAAGTTATTACTATTAAATCTTAATATACTTAAGTGTGACCTTTTTCCCATAGGAGAAAGGTTTTTTATTTTGACGTTTGTTGATGATTACGTATCTACTATAATTCAATCTAATCTATTTACAAATGAAAAGAAATCGGTTACTTTTAATTTGTGAAGCATGTTTACAAGGATTCTGGCCTTCCCTATCATTCACATTTGAACTTTTCTAGTATATTTTCAAGGAAAACTGGCATATCTTTAAAGTATAAACCATTTTGGAAAGTGCTTTAAAGGAGTTATGCCTATGTTACAGTTTATACATCTATTAAAGGATGTTTTGAAAATCTTCATAATTTTTACAGGCTGTACCTTGTTATTTTACTTTGGGCTCCGTCTTATGAATGAGGAATACGATCAGCTCCATCGTTATGATGAACCAGATGGAAAAGCGGTTAAGGTTTTTCAATGGGAGGACGAGCGTTTGTTAGAACGCTTGACGATATTTTTTCGGTTAGGAGAGTAGCAGTTCATGCAGCATGAACTTAATGATTTCCTACATTACTTACAGGTGGAAAGAGGGCTTTCTGAAAATACTCTTTCTTCTTATCGTAGAGATTTACAGAAATACGTTCAGTTTATGACAGAAACCTGTCAGCTACAGGGTGTGAATCAAATTGCCAGAGTGCATATCATGCAATATTTACACCATTTACATGATTTAGATCGTTCAGCAGCAACGGTTGCACGGACGTTATCATCGATTAGAACATTTCATCAGTTTTTGATTCGGGAAAGGCATGCAGACCAGGATGCTTCCTTACATATAGAAACGCCGAAAAAAGAAAGGAAGCTCCCAAAGATCTTATCTATGGATGAAGTCGATGCATTATTGAATATTCCCCATACAGACGCACTTTCAGCTAGAAATAAAGCTATGTTGGAAATGCTATATGCCACAGGGCTGCGCGTGACGGAACTGGTGACATTAAAGGTGAGTGACCTTCATTTAACGATGGGCTTTGTACGATGTCTTGGCAAAGGCTCCAAGGAAAGAATCATTCCTCTTGGCAAAATGGCGAAGAATTCGCTGGAGACCTACTTATCTACTGCTCGTCCAACTCTGCTTCGGCAGAAGAAAACAGATGCACTATTTGTTAACCATCATGGGAACTCTTTGTCGAGACAAGGATTCTGGAAAATATTAAAAGCGGTTGCGGCAGATGTAGGTATTCAGAAGGAAATAACTCCTCATACATTACGCCATTCTTTCGCAACTCATTTACTTGAGAATGGAGCAGACCTTCGAGCAGTACAAGAAATGCTGGGACATGCTGATATTTCCACTACGCAGGTGTACACACATGTTACGAAAGCTAGATTGAAAGATATTTATAGCTCTTATCATCCGAGAGCTTAAATTTCTTTTTGATTTTAGAGGTCTGACATCTTACAACCTCTGTGCATAAACGAACGTATGAAAGGGAATGTAACATTATAGGAGGGATCATATTATGGACAATACATTTAAGCGAGTTTTTCTTGTTGTTATGGATTCTGTAGGAATTGGTGAGGCACCAGACGCCGAACAGTTTAACGATAAAGGAGCAGATACGTTAGGCCATATTGCAGAACACATGAATGGCTTACAGATGCCGAATATGGGACAGCTGGGCTTGAGTAATATTAGAGAGATTAAAGGTATTGAAAAGGCTGTCAGTCCAAAGGCTCATTACACAAAGATGGAGGAAATGTCGAACGGAAAGGATACGATGACAGGTCATTGGGAAATTATGGGTCTGTATATCGATACACCATTTCGAACCTTTGAGGAATTTCCAAAAGAACTTATCGATGAGATTGAACAACGTACTGGAAGAAAAGTAATCGGAAATAAACCTGCTTCTGGCACAGCTATTATCGATGAGTTAGGTCCTGAACATATGGAAACAGGAGCCTTAATTGTTTATACCTCTGCGGATTCGGTATTGCAAATAGCAGCACATGAGGACGTTGTTCCTATTGAGGAATTATATGAAATATGCGAAATGTGCCGTGAAATTACTCTGGATGAGAAATATATGATTGGACGTGTCATTGCCAGACCGTTTATTGGGGAGCCTGGTAATTTTGAAAGGACTTCCAACCGACATGATTATGCCTTAAAGCCGTTTGGCAAAACAGTTATGAATTATTTGAAAGAGGACGAGTATGACGTTATCGCACTTGGAAAGATTTCTGATATTTACGATGGCGAAGGTGTGACGAAAGAAATTCGAACAAAAGATAACATGGATGGAATGGATAAGCTCGTGGCTTCCATGGATGAAGACTTTACAGGCTTAAACTTCTTGAATTTGGTTGATTTTGATGCGAAATACGGTCATCGCCGTAACCCTCAAGGCTATGGAGAAGCACTGGAGGCATATGATAAAAGACTACCTGAAGTCCTAGACAAAATGCAGGATGATGATTTGCTCATCATTACAGCAGACCATGGGAACGATCCAATTCACCATGGTACAGACCATACAAGAGAGTACGTACCATTGCTTATATTCCATAATGGTGTACAAGAAGGCAAAGAGCTTCCGCTTCGTAAGACGTTTGCTGATATCGGAGCAACCGTTGCAGAGAATTTCAATACGAAAAGACCGGAATACGGTACTAGTTTTCTAAAAGATATTCAATAGGGAGGGGCATTTATATGAACGCAGCACAAAGAAAAGAAGCAGCACAATATATCCAATCAAAAATTAAAGAGCAGCCAACTACAGGGCTGATTCTAGGATCTGGCTTAGGGGTTCTGGCTGATGAAATTGATAACCCGACAACTATTCCTTATGGAGAGATACCTCACTTTCCACAGTCCACAGTGGCAGGGCATAAGGGGCAGCTTGTTATTGGGAGCCTTGAAGGAAAACAAGTCATTGCTATGCAAGGACGCTTTCATTATTACGAAGGGTATCACATGAATCAGGTAACCTTTCCGGTCCGTGTAATGAAAGAGCTAGGTGTAGAAACACTATTTGTCACGAATGCTGCAGGAGGTATTAATGAAACCTTCGATGCTGGTGATTTAATGATTATCACAGACCACATTAATAATATGGGTGATAATCCTCTCATTGGCCCTAATGACGAGGAATTGGGTGCTCGTTTTCCAGATATGTCAAAAGCATATAATCCATCCCTCATACAACATGCTAAAGCAACGGCACAAGAGCTAGGCTTGAATGTTAAAGAAGGGGTGTATGTTGGGAATACAGGTCCTTCCTATGAAACAGCAGCTGAAGTTCGTATGCTTCGCACGCTAGGTGGAGATGCAGTAGGAATGTCAACTGTTCCAGAAGTTATCGTTGCTAATCAATCGGGCATGAAGGTATTTGGAGTATCCTGTATTTCTAATATGGCTGCTGGTATTCTTGATCAGCCTCTAACCCATGATGAGGTTATAGAAACTACCCAGCGAGTACGTCAGGATTTCCTGTCCTTCATTAAACAAACGCTGAAATCGTTGTAAGCTAAAACTATTATTAAGGGTGGTAAGTATATGAGAATGTATGACATAATCGCCAAAAAAAGAGATGGCCAGGCTTTAACAAAGGAAGAAATTAATTTCTTTATTGAAGGATATACGAATGGGGATATACCGGATTATCAAGCTAGTGCATTATGTATGGCAATCTTCTTTCAGGATATGAGTGATGAGGAACGAGCTAATATTACGACCGCCATGGTAAATAGCGGAGAAACGATAGACCTATCACCTATTGAAGGAGTTAAGGTGGATAAGCACTCTACCGGTGGGGTAGGAGATACTACTACACTAATCCTAGGTCCTTTAGTAGCCTCCTTAGACGTTCCAGTTGCTAAAATGAGCGGCCGTGGACTTGGTCATACTGGTGGTACCATCGACAAACTCGAAGCAGTGCCCGGATTCCACGTGGAAATAGATAAACAGGAATTCATTGACTTAGTAAATCAAAATAAAGTTTCTGTAATTGGCCAGACTGGTAATTTAACTCCAGCAGATAAGAAACTGTACGGTCTTCGCGATGTAACGGCTACCGTTAACTCCATCCCATTAATTGCTAGCTCCATTATGAGTAAAAAGATTGCAGCTGGAGCAGATGCCATTGTTTTGGATGTGAAAACGGGTGCTGGTGCCTTCATGAAGAGTTTAGAGGATTCCAAGGAATTAGCCGAGGCAATGGTTCGAATTGGGAATCAGGTAGGTCGTAATACTATGGCTGTCATTTCTGATATGAATCAGCCCTTAGGCCGTGCGATTGGTAACGCTCTTGAAGTGAAAGAAGCCATTGACACGCTTAATGGAAACGGTCCAGAGGATTTAACAGAGCTGTGCTTGACCCTTGGCAGTCAAATGGTTGTGTTAGCGGGTAAAGCAGAAACGTTAGACGAAGCGCGTCATAAATTAGAAGAAAGTATGAAGAATGGGAAAGCGCTGGAGAAATTTGCAACATTCTTGGCCTCTCAAGGTGGAGATGGGCGTGTGGTAGAAGACCCGAGTATTATGCCTCAGGCTTCTAAACAATTTGAACTGCCAGCGAAAAAGTCTGGTTATGTTAGTGATATAGTTGCTGACGAAATCGGTACAGCTGCAATGATGCTTGGAGCTGGTAGAGCAACGAAGGAATCCGAAATTGATCTAGCAGTAGGCTTATACTTAAACAAGAAGGTCGGCGACTACGTAGAAGAAGGAGATTCTCTGCTTACGATTTACGCTAATCAATCCGATGTAGAAGAAGTGAAGGCGAAGCTGTATGAGAACATTACAGTAAGCGATCAGAAGGTGGATGCACCAACATTAATTCACGATTCAATAACAGCAAAATAACGCAGTAAAAGCAACATGGACGGCACAATCAATGTGTCGTCTTTTTTTGATTGGCTCTATTAAAGTTTAGTGTTGATATACTAACAATAAACAGCTATCAATTTTATGGTTTTTGTATGGAGCTTCTCCAACTAAAGCTCCTTTTAATGGTATAAATACCTTTTTCAAGGTTGGTAAGGAGTAATTAAAAAGATCCCAAAAAGCATCATGATTCCAAGCAAAATTAGCGAAAGGAATAAACCAATTACAGCAAGGGGTTTTTTTTCGTTTCTCTTGAATAGTGTAAATATGCTCAAAATAAATGCAATTGGAGTACCAATAGGTATGGAGAATATAAATACTGAATCTTTAGGAATGATGTATATCATTATGATTAATATCACAGAAAGTCCTAAAGAAAGATAACTAAGCCAAGTATAGTGTTTGTTTAATTGCTTACGTCCTCGATACCAAGCAAGGGTTGCAATTACAATACCACACAAGAAAAGAATAAAGAATATTTGTTCCATACTGTTATTCCGCCTCTCCCGTTTACAAACGAGTAATATCAATCTCACATTGAAACTTAACTATCTGTGACCTTTACCGGAAGACTCAGTTTCCAGATAACTATCCCTATCAGAGAAACAAGATAGAATGTCTACATCGTGAAAGTAGATAATCTAAGGTTATCATAGGTTTCATTACTTGGAAATAAATTACTTTTAATATCACATCCTTCATCGTAACTTCATTCTGCTGATCATGGATGCTCTCTAAGACCTATAACCAGGTCATGTAAATCCCGGTTTTAAACGCACGCCAAGCATCGGTGCATAACTCATTCTCATTAGAAAGCATATTCCCGTTAGCTTTGTCTAACTATTCTTTTTCCTAACGTCTGTATTATCAAGTTAAAGTCTCGTACTACTTCCCCATTATCTGGCACAACCTCAATTAGCATCAAACCATTCCCTCTATATAAGGAGAAAATGTAAACGCATTTGCTCCATACGCTCGCACTGTTACCGCCTTTTTTATCTATTTTCAAAATCGAGTTATAAAAACCGAATCGTTGGAAAAAATAGCTAACATTAAGATTGGAGGGACAACAATGAAAAAGTGTGGCATCTGTTTGACCATTTTTCTTATGTTCATATCGGGTTTTGCTTCTACTAGTTTCGCGGCTGAAGAGAAGGGTCCTAAGCTTGCAGAGGATGCAAAATCCGCTGTTTTAATGGAACGAGATACGGGAGAAGTTTTATATAACAAAAATGCGGATGAGAAACTACCTCCGGCTAGTATGACGAAAATTATGACCATGCTTCTTATTATGGAGGCACTTGATAAAGGAACACTGAAGCTTGATGAGAACGTTCGTGTAAGTGAGTACGCAGCGTCTATGGGAGGCTCCCAAATCTTTTTAGAGGCTGGCGAAGAAATGACTGTGAATGAACTGCTGAAAGGCGTTGCTGTCGCATCAGGTAATGACGCTTCTGTCGCTTTAGCGGAACGAATTTCAGGGAGCGAAGAGGAATTTGTAGCAAAAATGAACGAAAAAGCAAAAAACCTTGGTCTATCGAATACTTCCTTTCAAAATACCACAGGTCTCCCAGCTAAAGATCACTATACGACAGCTCATGATATGGCAGTGATGGCTAAAGAGCTACTAAAGCATGAAGAAATCACAAAGTACACGAGTATATATGAGGATTACCTTCGAAAAGGGACAGAAGATGAATTCTGGCTCGTAAATACAAATAAATTAGTTAAATTCTATGACGGTGTCGATGGATTGAAAACAGGTTTCACTAGAGAGGCGCTGTATTGTTTGACAGCTACTGCCAAGAAGGATGATATGAGAGTGATTGCTGTAGTGATGGGAGCAAAGACGCCAAAAGAACGAAATGCAACCATCTCCTCGATGCTCGATTATGCATTTAATTCATATGAAACGGATGCTTTATATAAGCGTTATCAAAAAGTGGATCAGTTGAACATGATTCGAGCAAAACAATCAGAAATCGATGTAGTAACGAATGAATCGGTTTCGCTGCTGAAGAAAAAAGGGGAACAAATGGATAACGTTAAGACGGATATTATCTATAACGAGAACTTAAAGCTCCCGTTAAATAAAGGACAGGAAATTGGAATACTCAAAGTATCCAGTAACGGAAAACCACTTTCTGAAGCTAAGCTGGTCGTTAAGGATTCCGTAGATGAGGCGGGTGTATTCACCTTATTTAAACGAACGATGAGTGAAATGGTAAAAAACCGCTAACGATAAGACTATTTAGCGAATAGGTACTAGTTTTGTCATGGTGCAGGAAAACAATCTAGGAATAGAGAAAGATTCACTAACCCAATTAAGAGGAGGAAGTAGCTGTGAGTCTTTCCGTTCACTTCGAAACAAAACAACACGTTCTGTTAGTTCGATTAACAGGAGAATTGGATCACCACGAAGCGGAGAACCTTCGCAACAAATTTCAAAGTATTATGGTGAAGCAGAATGTTCAACATGTTGTCTTAAATCTTGAATCCCTTACGTTTATGGACAGCTCTGGCCTTGGTGTCATTCTTGGTAGATATAAAGAAGTACAACAAATTGGCGGGGAGATGGTAGTGTGTTCTATTTCCCCAGCGGTCAAACGATTGTTCGAAATGTCTGGTTTGTTTAAGATAATTCGATTAGAAGAAAACGAAGCGTTTGCTCTAGAAACATTGGGGGTGGCGTCCTAATGAGTAAAAATGAAATGCATATTCAATTTTCTGCCCTAAGTGAAAACGAATCGTTTGCGCGTGTTACGGTAGCAGCCTTTGTTACGCAGCTTGATCCTACGATGGATGAGTTGACAGAACTGAAGACTGTTGTATCAGAAGCCGTTACTAACTCTATTATCCATGGGTACAACGACACGGAGGAAGGATTAGTCCACATTGACTGTATTCTTGTCGATGGAAGTGTTGAAGTGACTATTTGGGATGATGGAATGGGTATCCCTAACCTCGAAGAAGCTAAGCAGCCGTTATACACATCTAAGCCTGAATTAGAACGATCAGGAATGGGCTTTACTATTATGGAGAATTTTATGGACGAAGTAGACATTACTTCCATTCCCGGGCAAGGAACCACCGTAAGACTGGTCAAACATCTAAAAAAAAGCAAAACCTTATGTAATTAAGGGGACATGCATATGGATGTGGAATTAAAGCAATCCTCCAAACAGGAGCAGTTGTCTGATGAACAGGTCAAACAATACATTGCCCGTAGTCAGCAGGGAGACCAGGAGGCCCGTAATACACTAGTGGAAAGGAACATGCGTCTTGTGTGGTCTGTAGTTCAGCGCTTTTTAAACAGAGGCTACGATCCTGATGATTTGTTCCAAATAGGGTGTATCGGACTTTTAAAATCTGTTGATAAATTTGACCTTTCCTATGATGTGAAATTTTCGACTTACGCTGTACCAATGATCATTGGTGAAATACAACGTTTTATTCGTGATGATGGAAGTGTGAAGGTTAGTCGTAGTTTGAAGGAAACAGGCAACAAAATCCGTAAGAAGAAGGATGAACTAACGAAGAAGCTAGGAAGAATTCCTACTGTTCACGAGTTAGCAGAGGAGCTTGACATTTCGCCAGAGGATGTAGTGCTTGCTCAAGAAGCTTCTAAATCACCACACTCCATTCATGAAACGGTGTATGAAAATGATGGGGATCCAATTACATTATTAGATCAAATTGCAGATAATGATACTAAGTGGTTTGATAAGATAGCTTTACAGGAAGCTATCCGTGCCTTAGATGAGAGAGAAAGACTAATTGTGTACTTACGTTATTATAAGGATCAGACTCAGTCTGATGTTGCGGAGAGGTTAGGTATATCACAAGTACAAGTGTCTAGATTAGAGAAGAAAATCCTGCAATATATTAAGGATCAAATGGATGAGTAGTTTGGCAAGACTTCCCCGTGGAGGGAGGTCTTTTTTTTGTGGGAATAAAGAATGCTTTACAGATATCCGGTATGAATATGACTCCTCTTACTCATACTAACCATAACCTTCAAAGCGAATGGAGGGTCCATGTGAGTGAAATTGTTTATATTCGAATGAAACAAAAAATAAACGCTAGCAAGAATCAATCCCTATGCCTTTCAGATGTTGCCTATATTTCAGCTCCTTCAACGTGGAAGGAAACATTAGAAAGCATGAAGCTCTATACCATACAAGGGTCTGATCGAAACATAGTGATTATGGATGTATTTAGAGTTATTTATTACTTACGAGATGTATTCCCGGATTTAGAGGTTCAACCAATAGGTCCCAACCAATCTATTGTTATGATTCAAAGGTCGAAAAAAAATCCCTCTATTTTGTTGGTAATCGTCATTTGGCTGCTGTTGTTTATAGGGGCAGCCATGGCCATTATTAATTTCCATTTCGATGTCAGTATGGAAGCGGTACAGCAAAGGATACATTTCCTGTTAACAGGAAAGGAAGTGAAGCATCCATTATGGCTGGAGATTCCGTATTCCATCGGTCTTGGTTTAGGGATGATACTTTTTTTTAATCATCTTTTTAAAAAGAGAATTAATGAAGAACCAAGTCCACTGGAAATTGAGATGCACAAATATCAGCAGGATTTAGATCAGTATGTTGTGTTTCATGAAAATGAACTTAGCAAGGGTTTGAACAATCATGATGACACGAGTTCTTGAAGTATTTATCGGATTAAGCGGCGGACTTGCTGTTGGGGCTGGGTTTGTAGCGTTTCTAACGGTATTAGGAATTATTCCGAGATTGATACAACTAAGTAAGACCTTCACCTATACAAGAGTATATGAAACATGTGTCGTATTAGGAGTGCTGACTGGTACTTATTTAAGCTTTACTGATTTCACTCTTTCCTTCCCTGTTTTTCTTCTAGTCTTTTGGGGAGGGTTTCATGGAATCTTTATTGGAATGCTTGCAGCCGCTTTGACAGAGGTTCTTAATGTGTTTCCAGTATTAACGAGAAGAATTGGCATGGAGAATAGTATGCTGTGGTTTTTGATGGCTATTGTACTAGGGAAAATTAGTGGTTCCTTATTTCAATGGCTGGTGTTTGTGAAATAAGATGAGGTGATAAGATGAGCGATAAATTTAATCAACAGCAGTATGATAAAACAGTTAAAGCCTATCAGCCAAAGCCTAATTTACTTGGTAATTGTGTTAGGGCATTTCTCGTCGGTGGGGCTATTTGTTTATTCGGACAGTTTCTAACAGGCTTTTATATGAATGTATTCCATATGACAGAGAGACAAGCGGGCAACCCCACAGTAACCACGTTGATACTATTAGCAGCTCTGTTAACGGGATTTGGAGTGTATGACAGAATTGCTCAATTTGCTGGTGCAGGCTCAGCCGTCCCTGTGACAGGCTTTGCCAATTCCATTACAAGTGCCGCGCTAGAACATAAGAGTGAGGGATATGTGTTAGGCGTTGCAACCAATCTGTTCAAGCTCGCGGGCTCTGTTATTGTCTATGGAGTTGTATCGGCATATATTGTCGGGATTGTTCGTCAGTTATTTAAAATGTTGATGTAGGAGGATGTCGCATGCGCCATTTAGGGAAGCAAACGTGGATGTATGAAAATCGAATATATTTAAACGCAAGTGGCACTGCAGTAGGTCCCAAGGAAGCTAAAGGACCTCTAGCAGATACATTTGACAAACAGTATGAGGAGTTACATTGTAATGAAGCCAATTGGGAGCTAGCTGAGCGAAAGCTGATGGAAGATTCGGTGGAGATATGCTTGCAAAAGGCCAATATGTCTAAAGAGCAAATAGATATCTTCCTAGCTGGTGATTTGCTGAATCAAAACGTTACATCGAATTATGTGGCAAGAACACTTTCCATTCCCTTTCTATGTATGTTTGGAGCATGTTCTACTTCCATGGAAACACTGGCCGTGGGTAGTGCTTTAGTGGATGCAGGCTTTGCTAATCATATTGTAGCTGCAGTGAGTAGTCATAATGCAACGGCTGAGCGCCAGTTTCGATATCCTACAGAATATGGTGGTCAAAAGCCAAAAACAATGACGTCAACCGTCACCGGAGCAGGTGCAGGGCTTGTATCAAAAGTCAAGTCTCAGATTCGCATTGAATGTGCCACAATCGGAAGAGTGATGGATTTTGGTACAAAGGATCCGTTTGATATGGGTTCAGCTATGGCTCCAGCAGCCTACGATACCATCAAGCACCATTTTGAAGACACTGGCAGAAAACCAGAAGACTATGATCTCATCGTAACGGGTGATTTGTCTAGCGTTGGCAGTCCCATCCTCAAGGATATGCTGAAAGAGGATGGATACAATATGGAAAAGGTCCATAATGACTGTGGCTTGATGGTGTATAACAGTGATCAGAATGTACTTGCTGGGGGGAGCGGTTGTGCTTGTTCAGCGGTCGTGACCTACGGGCATATAGTTCAAGCCATTCAAGAAGGAAGATATCATAAAGTGCTGGTAGTTGCTACTGGTGCCCTGATGAGTCCGACTATGGTACAGCAAAAAGAAACCATTCCCACTATAGCCCACGGAGTTGTACTTATGAGAGAGGATGGTGAGGGATAAATGGATTATGTATGGGCATTTATAGTAGGTGGAGGCATATGTGTTATTGGCCAGATCCTATTTGACGTATTTCGGTTGACCCCTGCGCACGTTATGTCTTCATTTGTAGTTGCTGGCGCCGTTTTAGATGGATTTAATATCTATGACAAATTAATTGAATTTGCTGGCGCTGGTGCAACGGTTCCTATTACCAGCTTTGGCCATTCTTTAGTACATGGTGCGATGGAGCAGGCAGAAGAGAATGGATTAATCGGAATTGCCATGGGGATTTTTAATCTTACTTCTGTTGGTATATCATCAGCTATTTTATTTGGCTTTTTAGTAGCTGTCATTTTTAAACCGAAGGGATAGATGACGATGGATCCCAAGAAAGTAATTGTTATAACCGATGGGGACGAATATGCCAGGAAAGCAATCGATCATCTGGCAACGTCCATTGGGGGTACATGCCTCGGACATCTTGCTGCCAATCCGACTACAGCTACGAAGGAAGAATTCTTAAAAGCAATACATTCAGCACCTAGTGAACCGATTTATGTTCTTTTCGATGATGCAGGCGTTCCAGGGATTGGCCCAGGCGAGAAGGTGCTATTGCAAATGGCACAGGAGCAATCCATTTCTATCATTGGCGCCATTGCCGTTGCCTCTCATACAAAATTCCAGGAGTGGTCGCGCTTTGATTTCGCTGTAGACGGCGATGGAGAATTGATTCCTTTTGGTGTAGATAAAGAGGGGATAGCGGAATTGGAAGTGGGAAGGATAAGCGGGGATACCGTTTATTGCTTGGATCAGCTAGATATCCCAACTATTGTTGCTATAGGTGATATCGGTAAGATGCGCGGGAAGGATGACGTTGCTAAAGGTGCGCCTATTACTAGAAGGGCTGTTGAATTGATTCTCGAAAGGGCTGAAGTAAATGAGAACTCAAACGGAAACACCAATATCTTCTGATATTAAAAAAAATGAGCAGTTTATGAAGGATACAGTTGGTGTAGGTGTCTCTTTTGATCTTGGATACAGACAAATTACCATTTTTGACCAGAAGATAGACATTTATTATTTAACTGGAATGTGTGATACGGCTTACATTATTGAATTGATGAAGGAATTAATTGAAATAAATGATGTAGAGCGGCATGTAAAATCGAAATTACCTTCCATCATAGAGAATCGATTAGTTCACCAGCAAGTAACTAAAATTACATCTATGGGTGAAGCTGTGACCCAAATGCTATCTGGACTTATTGTTATTTTTATTGAAGATTTTGAAGAAGCATTTGTCGTGGATGTTCGTAGTTATCCGGGAAGAACTCCTAAGGAACCTGACACAGAAAAAGTAGTAAGAGGAAGCAGAGATGGTTATACCGAGAACATTATTGAAAATACTGCGCTTACGAGAAGAAGGGTAAGAGATGAACGACTAAGACATGAGATCTTCCAGGTTGGGGAGCGGTCTAAAACAGACATATGTATATCTTACCTAAAAGATGTTGCAGACCCTGATTTAATTGATTTGCTTAAACAGGAAATAAAGAGTATTAATGTAGATGGAGTGTCAATGGCTGATAAGACCATAGAAGAATATATTGTTAGTCAAGGGAAAAACCCCTTCCCTCTCGTTCGATATACGGAGCGTCCAGATGTTGCCTCTGCCCATCTGTTTGAGGGGCATGTTCTTATCATGGTGGATACGAGTCCTAGTATGATTATTACACCAACCACCTTCTTCCACCACGTCCAGCATGCGGAGGAATATCGACAGACACCAATGGTTGGGTCGTTTGTTAGATGGGTAAGGTACCTTGGTATTTTTGCATCCGTTTTTTTATTGCCATTATGGATTCTTTTCGTAATGGATCCATCCCTGCTCCCGCCAGCATTACAATACATTGGACCCCAGGATGAGAGCAATATTCCTGTCGTCCTTCAGATTATCCTTGCTGATATAGGGATTGAATTTCTAAGGATAGCCGCCATTCATACTCCTACACCATTATCGACCGCAATGGGGTTAATTGCTGCTGTACTAATCGGGCAAATTGCCATAGATGTAGGATTGTTTATACCGGAAGTAATATTGTATGTATCTGTCGCGGCGATTGGTTCCTTCTCCACTCCTAGCTACGAACTAAGTGTAGCCAATAAGATGAGCAGAATTGCACTAGTCATTTTAACAGGGTTGTTTGGGATTAATGGGTTTATGATTGGGAGTACGCTGTATATCCTGTTGTTAACAGCAACAAGGTCATTAAGTACACCATATTTCTGGCCATTTATACCGTTTAATTATAGCGCAATGATGCAAATATTATTTCGGGTTGCTGTACCATTATCGAAAAAACGCCCCAGCATCGTGCATCCAAGGAATGACAACAGACAATAAATTAATATTGAACAAACGTACTTTCTGTGATAAATTGATTTTAATCTTTCAGTGCGTAAAAGGAAAGAAGGCGGTGTAACTGTCTTCTTTTTTCTAATCCATACCGGATCCTTCTATTTTAAACAATACAGAGTGAATAATTTGAATGTTGTAAATATATAAAGAACCAGGGGTGAGGAAGATGAACCATACGACAATAAATGATAGCGGCCATCTCGAAATAGCCGGGGTGGATGTGGTTGACTTAGCCAATACATATGGAACACCTTTGTTTATCTATGATGTAGAACGAATCCGAAGTAATGCAAGAGGCTTTGTTTCCGCGTTTGAAAAACAGGGAGTGACAGCACAGGTTGCGTATGCATCCAAAGCGTTTTCTTCCATTGCTATGCTTCAGGTTGCGAAAGAAGAAGGGCTGAGCTTAGATGTGGTTTCACAAGGGGAACTCTATACAGCCATTCAAGCAGAATTTCCAAAGGACAGAATTCATCTTCATGGCAATAATAAGAGTTTAGAAGAATTGGAGATGGCAATAACAGAAGACATCGGGTGTATCGTGGTAGATAATTTTCATGAAATAGAGCTTTTACATGCATTACTTGAGGAACATGGCAAGGAAATGGATGTTCTGTTGCGTGTCACACCAGGAATCGAAGCACATACGCACGATTACATTTTAACTGGCCAGGAAGATTCCAAGTTTGGATTTGATTTATGGAATGGTCAGGCAGAGCAAGCATTGATGCGTATGCTTGGGATGGACAGAGTTCATGTGAAAGGACTGCATTGCCACATTGGCTCTCAAATTTTTGAAACACATGGTTTTGTTTTAGCAGTGAAAAAACTGTTCGAGGCATTAGGTAGTTGGAATGAGCTGCATGGCTTCGTTCCAGAAATTATGAACCTCGGTGGCGGCTTTGGGATCAAGTACACGGATGAAGACGAGCCACTACCGCTACCTACCTATGTCAATCAGCTCGTAGAAGAAGTAAAAGTTCAGTCAAAGCGGTTTGACTTTCCCATACCAGAGATTTGGATAGAACCAGGAAGGGCCATCGTTGGTGACGCCGGGACAACATTATATACAGTGGGAGCATCGAAGCACATCCCTAACGTACGCACCTATGTGTCTGTTGATGGAGGCATGACGGATAATTTACGTCCCGCCTTGTATCATGCAAAATACGAAGCTGTAGCAGCGAATAAAATGCTGGAACCAAAAAATGAAACAGTTTCCGTTGCGGGAAAGTGCTGTGAATCCGGAGATATGTTAATATGGGATGTGGACGTTCCGAAACTTGAAAGCGGCGACCTGCTGGCAACCTTTAGTACAGGTGCTTATGGATATTCAATGAGTAACCATTACAACCGATTCCCTAAGGCTGCTGTGGTATTTGTAGAAAATGGACAACATCAGCTTGTCATAAAGAGGGAGTCCTATCAAGAGGTTACTCGCTTGGATTTGCCTTATGAACGTCTTTAAATGAAAGAGGAGGAAAACATATATGAAAAAAGGTACTATAGAATTTGAAAATGGTGAAAAAATTGTATTTGAATTATTTGAAGATGCAGCACCAGGGACCGTTGCAAATTTCGAGAAATTAGCTAACTCTCAATTTTATGATGGTCTAACCTTCCATAGAGTGATTCCAGAGTTCGTTATCCAGGGAGGCTGCCCGGAAGGTAATGGACGTGGGGGACCAGGATACACTATTAAATGTGAAACAGAAGGAAACCCTCATAAACATAATCGTGGATCTCTTTCCATGGCTCACGCAGGTAAGGATACAGGCGGCAGTCAGTTCTTTGTTGTATTAGAGCCTCAGCCTCATTTAGATGGACGTCATACTGTTTTCGGTCAAGTGACTGAAGGGTTAGATTCCATTGATCGAGTACGCGTAGGCGATGTAATGAAGAAAGTAACCGTTGTGGAAGAGTAGGTCGTAAAGACTTACTCTTTTTTTTTGAAACTGTGGGTTACTTTTCACGTTTTCTTTAGTACATACGCTTTCTTCATGTATTAGGTAAGCGAAATGCAAGAAAAGAAAGCAGAGGATTGATAGCCGTGTGGACAATGATAGGGCTTCTGATACTAATAGCTCCATGCAGCGTACTTATCCATGAATGTGGGCACGCGCTAACTGCATGGATACATAAAGCAGAATATATCTATTTACATTTAGGGATTGGTCCTAAGGTATGGAATGTACATACAGAGCACTTCCAATTCCAAATCAATTTACTTTTCCTTGTGGGAGCAATGGCGTTGTATGAACGAAAAGAGGCTTTTTCTAAAGCGGAACAAGCAATTATTTCTTTAGCAGGTCCTTTGGCGAACGGTCTTGCAGCTGGGGGAGGATTAGTTCTTTACCAATGGCTCCCCTTACCGATCGTTGCTATGTTCATCGCCTTCAATGGGTGGCTATGTGTTATGAATTTGATTCCATATCGAGTCGGCTCTAAGCGTTCTGACGGATACATCACTCTTCAATCGATAATTGGCCAGCAACGTTCTCCCTAACGAAAAAACCCCTTCCTGGCAGCCACATGTAAATGGGCTTGCATTATGTATAAATGGCGTTATAATAAGGTAGGAGTGATGAGCTTGAAAAAAAAGAACTGGATGCTCTTTCTAATCTTCTTTGGTATCAGCATGATTTGGGGAGTACTGTACTGGATATTATTTGTAATTGAATAAGGGATTGAACTAGCGTATAGTTTTCTTTATAATGGAAAATCGATTGTGGATGAACACATGTTATATAAGAGTAGGTTGTTTCTATGTTTAGTAATAATCACTAGAAAAAACTCTTCTGGCTAATGATGGTAGTAGCCATTGCTTTTCTACTCTCCATGATTGGAAAGTTTTTTTCATAGCGAGGGGTTCATATGTTAATTCGATATAAAAAGAGTTTCGAAAAGATTGCTATGGGTTTGTTGTCCTTCATGCCTGAAGAAAAAGATGTAAAAAAGCTGCTTCAGACCATTAAGGAATATGAAACAAACGAAAATTGGCAATTATATTTGTGGAAAGAAGAAGACATTTTAGGTGCCATTGGAATCCGGATTAATGATAATCAGGAAGCTGTTATTCAACACATCACCGTCAATCCTTCCCACCGTAATAGTGGCATAGGAAAGAAAATGGTTGAAGAAGTAAAACAGCAGCTTGGTTCCAAATATAGCGTTTGTTCTAATACAAATACGGAAGCGTTTGTAACACGCTGTGAATCGTAAGGTAGTAGAAAAAGCCAGCTCCTTCTAGGGAACTGGCTTTTTCTATGCTTGTGGAGAGTTATATTCTATTCTGCTTCCTAATTTCTAGTTGTTTCTCGCGTTCTTCAATGACCTCAGAGCGATCTCTTGTCGTATGTCTGTGAATGATAGTGGGATCTTCTAGTGGACTGGGAGCACCATATGTGCAGCCAAGCTCTTCACAACGAACCTTTACAGCCTCCAGTAAGGAAGAGTCCTCAATTGGCAGCTCCATGCTTTGATAGGGCACTCGATTCTGAATACGATACAATAGCTCGTTGAGGAAGGAAAATAGGGAATGTTCCTCCAAGCCATAGGAAGAGAGTTCTTCTTTTCTTTCGCTTAGGATATCATACGCCTTTTGACCCGTTCGATAGGCACCGATGACGTTTTCTCTTCGATAGTGATACATAGCGACAGCGATTTGAATGAGCCCAACCCAAGTAGCTTGTCTATCTAGAGGGGTATCCTCTTTCCATCTATCTTCAAGTATTTCATGACATTCGAAATAATCTCTCGTTCCGTGAAAGTGTGCGAGAAAGTCGACATAAGCTTGATCATACATACAAACGACTCCTTCTTGAACGGTGTGGATTCCTATATAATGTAGATGTGATTCTAATGAAATAGTTTATCACAACCTACTGGAAACAAGTCAACTAAGAAGGCGTGACTATCCATTAAGTAGGGAAGCAATACTGAATTTGCTAAAGGCGGTAACACCTTTACTCATTAGGTCATGCCGTTCTCAAATAAATACGCGTTAAGCCCTTTGCTTAACGCGCACCAATTAATCCTAGTATAACCAGCTAGCACCTACAATAATTAGAAGAATAAACAACACAACGATTAGCGCAAAGCCGCCACCATATCCGTATCCACTCATAATTGATTTCCTCCTTTTAATCTGTTAACGGATAAATGTTTTTTTGATAACATTTATCTTACGGTATTACCATATGAGGGAATCCGATATTGTGTATGGGCGTTTCCACTAGAAACGTTATTTTTTTGATATGGATTTAGAAAGGAAAAGCGTATGAACCATAGTTATACAGTGAAAATTGATGCCTTTGAGGGTCCATTGGATTTATTACTCCATTTAATAAATCAATATGAAATAGACATATATGATATTCCTGTTGCTCAAATTACAGAACAATATATGGCATATATCCACACTATGCAGCAGTTGGAATTGGATATCGCCAGTGAATATCTTGTCATGGCAGCTACATTATTAGCCATCAAGAGTCAAATGCTCCTGCCTCATCAGGAAATGGAAGAATTTCAAGAGGAGTTTGGTGATGAAGAGGAAGAGGACCCTAGAGATGAATTAATGCGAAGACTAATTGAGTATCGAAAGTATAAAGAAGCAGCACAGGAGCTGCAAGATCGAGAACACAATGCCAGTCAAATATATACCCGGCCTCCTCAAGAAATGGAAACGGATGAAGGAAGTCATCAGCCCGTTACCACACAAGGGGATGTTACTATTTACGATATGATTGGAGCAATGCAAAAGCTACTGCAAAAAAAGAAATGGGAAAAACCCCTAGAAACGAGAATACAACGTCAAGAAATACCGATTAGGGAACGAATGGACGAAGTGATGACACATATAAACGAAAATCCGCTGGGAATGCGATTCTTTGATTTATTCCCTCAGCCTACTCGTTCTCATATCGTGGTAACGTTTATTGCTATATTAGAGCTAATGAAAAACAGACAAATCATCTGTGAACAATCAAAGCACTTTGAAGAACTAGTGGTGTATAAAATGGAGGAGTAGTATGGAATTACAGCAATATAAAGCAATTGCTGAAGGTTTGTTATTTGCCTCAGGAGATGAAGGAATGACAAGAAAGCAACTAGCAGAGGTTATGGAATTAGACACAGAAACCATTCAACTCGTCTTAGATGAACTGAAATACGATTATGAACATGAATCTAGAGGAATTACGCTTATGAAGTCAAAGTCCTATTATCATTTGACAACAAAGCCGACCCACGCTCCCTACTTTAGAAAGCTGATGGACTCTCCTCATGCTAGCCGCTTATCACAGGCTGCATTAGAAACCCTTGCAATAATTGCATACCAACAGCCAATCACTCGGACAGAAATTGAGGAAATAAGAGGAGTAAAGTGTGATAGACCTATTCAGACGCTGGTAAATCGTTTTTTAATTGAAGAACGGGGACGAAAAGAAGGAATTGGCCGAGCGATTCTGTATGGAACTACTACAGATTTTCTCACCTACTTCGGCCTTACCTCCATTGAGGAGCTTCCTCCCCTTCCAGAAGGAACAAGCGAAGAGGAAAAGGAGGAAGAAGCAGATTTATTTTTCGGTAATAGGAAAGAAGAGGAAGAAAATGATCCTTTTGAGTAAATTTATAAAGGATGTTTTCCTCATAGGGCGAATAAATAAAAGGTAAGAACGATAGAAAAGTGGGGGAGCGATGAATGCAAATCATTACGTGTAAAGGATACACATTGGAAAAGAAGCAGCCCAACTCACCGGAAGATGCTTTTAGTCTGTCGGAACTCGTGTACCAAGATCGACAAGAGGAGCAGAAGCTTGAGGTTACCTATATTACCTATTTCGAATCCACTATCGCTGAAGAAGAAAAGAAGAAGCTTTACGACATGATAGAAGGAACTCCTTTTCAATTGAAAGACCTAATAGCTCTTTTTGCATTTATTCAATATCCAGAGTATAAGCATCGAAAGAGGGTATTTATTAACCAAGAAGCAAATTTCAACAAATTATTCGAATCTTTGCATTGGGGCAACGTGTCCAATATGTTAGGATTATTAGCAAAAGGTCGGCCTGTAGATGTCGACACTGTATTAGAATTAAAATTGTAAAAAAGGCTTGGATATGCGGTTTATTTTTTCTGTAGTTAATATACTATTAGTATCTTGAACTTGACTGGGAGGTCCTATTTGAATGAATAGCCAGATGGTTCGTGAACAGTTGATAACTGTCCAGAACGTCATGAACACAGCAGTAGATGAAATAAGCGAATACTTAAATCACTACACCATTCATGATATGCTCAAAGAGGATGGAAGCCAGAACAAAGAGTATTATGCGCTTCTATTAAAAACATTGCGCCGCCTCGAGGTTTTTTGTGAAGAAGCTTTTCATAAAGTGACGCTACTGTTGCAGAGGCATCCATTTCAGCAGCAGCCAGCAGAAAAAGTATTGTATGGCATCCACCATCAATGCGTACTGGAGTTCTTTTCTCCACGCAGTGATGCTTGGAGTGAAAACAGCCGTGCAGCCTATACGGGTAAAACGGCCATATCCTATTACGATCAACCACCTTATTCCTTCCGTAAGCTAATGACGGAATTAGAGGATGGTTTTCAAAAATGCAGAGAAGATTTATCCTATTTTGAAACAGATTATAATGGTAGGTTCTCGAACAAAACAAAAGGAATGTCCTGAGCAAAAGGGTCAGCGCTGAAATCAGCACTGACCCTTTTTTCGATTGGGGGAATGAAGCCCGCATATTACATATGCTTGTTCATACTCCGCGCTTATTTCTATGGCCTGGTGTATCACTTCTAATAGGCATAAAGCATAGGATAGGGCGAGGTGATGGTATGATAACGGAACAGGAACAATACCTTCAATCCCTTTTACACTGGTCCAAGGAAGTGGAAATGAAAGTCAAGACCACCCATATGTCTGAGGAAAATGAGAAAAAATGGCTGGATCAGTTAGAGAAATGGAGAAGTACGATTAAAAAGGCATTGAAGCAGAACAACATAACGGAATCGGAAGTGCAGAAGATACAACAAGAGGGGCAAACCTTATTGTATTCGCTTGCAGACTATTATGAAGAAGAAAGAAAAAAGAAGGTGGTTGGGGTTGGAGAGCATACATTACCTCCTCTTCCATATGCCTACGATGCGCTAGAGCCCTATATTTCCAAGGAGATTATGAAGCTGCATCATGATATTCACCACCAATCCTATGTTACAGGATTAAACAAGGCTGAGAAGAAATTGGAGCAGCTGCGACGGGAGTCAAACCAGGATCAATCTTTGCTAAAGCATTGGTTACGAGAACAAGCGTTTCATGGTTCAGGGCATTTTTTGCATACGATGTTCTGGTTTAACATGACCCCTCGAGGGGAGGGCAAGCCAACGGGAGAGCTTCTGAGGCAGATAGAACGTGACTTTGGAAGTTTTCGAGCTTTTAAAAAGCAATTTTCGGAGGCTGCTTTGTCCGTAGAGGGTGTCGGTTGGGCAATAGTAGTGTGGGAACTTCGATCTGGGAGATTAGCAATTCAAACGGCTGAAAAGCATCAAATGTTTGCTTTGTGGGATGTCGTTCCTTTACTAGCTTTAGATGTATGGGAGCATGCTTATTACTTACAATACCAAACAAAGCGACAAGATTATGTTAATAATTGGTGGAACATCGTGAATTGGTCAAATGTCCAAGAACGTTATGATAAGGTAAAAGATATAAAATGGACACTATACTAACGGTTATAGACAGCTATAATAAGGCTGTCTTATTTTTTATGGTAAAGCTGTTAACAGCAGCAACATGCTATTTCCCCTCTGTTCCAAAGTATGCTCTCTCATGCTCCTCATCAATTGTTTTGTACCAATAGCACATTTTTACTATTCCAATTTATACGCCTTTCCGGATATCACAAGTATTATAGAAATGAAGCTATAGCTCCCGCATGTAAGTTTTCTATTCAAGGATTTTATTCACAACTATGTCCTACCTCGCTTTCATGAGAAATAAAAGAAAGAAAGCATACGCCTGTCCTCCGTGCATAGATTAGTACAAAGCGTAGGAAATGGGGGAATAGGTATGATGCGGAAATGCCTATTGATAGTATTCGTGATGATTTTTCTTTTACATAATCCTGTTCTTGTCCAAGCGCAGCCAAATGTGTCTGCTAGAAACGCTGTGTTGATGGAGCAGACAACAGGAAGGGTGCTGCTTGAAAAACAGGCGCATGAAAAGCGGAAAATCGCCAGTATAACGAAAGTAATGACTGCCATCATAGCTATTGAATCTGGAAAAATGGAGGAGTTAGTCACAGTTTCGAAAAGGGCGGTTTATGAGGAAGGGTCTTCGATATACCTGGAACAGGGGGAAGAGATTAAGTTAAAAGACTTAGTATATGGATTAATGCTTCGCTCTGGTAATGACGCAGCTACCGCTATTGCGGAACATGTAGGAGGAAGCCTAGAAGGATTCGCTTTTTTAATGAATCAGAAAGCAGAATGGATAGGGATGAATAACTCTCATTTCGATAATCCTCACGGGCTTGATTCTGACGAGCATTATTCGACAGCCTATGATATGGCTCTCCTAACGAGGTATGCTATGAATAACGATGTGTTTAAAGACATTTCTCAAACGAAAATGTATAAAGCGGAAAACCGTGCGTATGCGTGGGGGAATAAAAATAAAATGTTAACGAAGTACTATGAATATAGTACAGGGGGAAAAACTGGCTTCACGAAAGCAGCAGGCCGTACCCTGATAAGCACTGCCAAGAAAGAGGATATGGAATTGATTATGGTTACCTTGAATGGACCAGATGATTGGAATGATCACCGTAATGCATTTGAATGGGGCTACAAAAATTATAAGCTAAGAGAAATTCAGCAAAAAGGAAAAGTACCTCTAGAGAGTAAAGACACTGAGAAACCAACAGGATATTTGTGGGAGGATATTTCAGTACCTTTAACAGATGAGGAATTTTTGCAGCTTGATTCCTTAAAATATGTGTCACAACCATCCGAAACAGAGGGAGTTCATTCGGTCGTTGGAAGAGCAGCTCTTTCCATTGAAGGCAAGACGATTATAGAAGCGCCAGTAATGGCAGAACGAAAGCCTCGTACTTCCTTCGTGGAAAGTGTGATACAAATGTGGAACCGTATAGCGGGGACCTTCCATGGTTAATATTATTTGGATGCTCATGGCGGTAATAGGAATTGTGTATGCCATGTTTAATGGAACAATGGATGAAGTAAATAAAGCACTGTTTAAAGGTGCGGATGACGCAGTTATGTTAGTGATTAGTTTAGTAAGTGTACTCGTGTTTTGGCTGGGGATGATGAGAATTGCCGAGGCATCTGGTTTGCTTAACGTTCTAGCTCGACTATTCCGTCCCATTGTCACTAAGCTCTTTCCGGATATTCCAGAAAATCATCCGGCAATGGGTTATATTCTTTCAAACATTTCTGCTAACTTATTTGGTTTAGGCAATGCGGCGACCCCAATGGGAATCAAAGCGATGGAAGAAATGAAGAAGATTTCTCAATCAGAAGAAGCGAGCCGTTCTATGATAACTTTTCTAGCTATAAACACATCTAGTGTCACGCTTATTCCCACGATGGTAATAGGAATCCGGATGAAATATGACTCTATTGCACCAACAGAAATAGTAGGGACGACGATTATAGCTACGTGTATTTCTACATTAGGGGCAATTTTAGTGGATCGCTTTTTTTATTCTGTTAGATCAAGGAGGGATACGAGATGACGTTGGTCACGACAATAAGTACATGGATTATCCCTTGTATAATTTTATTAATCCTCATGTATGGGACGATTAAAAAAGTACCTACGTACGAGACTTTTGTAGAGGGAGGAAAAGAAGGGGTGAAAATGGCCTTTTCTCTTCTTCCTTTTTTATTAGGAATGATGGTTTCTATTGCTATATTTAGAGCATCAGGTGCTATGGAAGCCTTTGTAGCACTTATAAGCCCTATACTTGGTATGCTTGGTGTGCCGCCTGATATTGTCCCATTAGCTGTAGTAAGACCAATTTCAGGGGCAGCAGCACTCGGCATGACAACTGAAATGATTGGAACGCATGGACCAGATTCATTTATAGGGCGTCTTGCTTCCACTATGCAGGGCAGTACAGATACCACTTTATATATTTTAACGGTTTATTTTGGAGCGGTAGGAATAAAAAGAATGGGAGATGCATTAAAGGTTGGACTGATAGCAGACTTTATTGGTATAATTGCTTCAATCATAGTTGTGTCGATTGTTTTCGGCAGTTAAAAGCGTTAACATATGAATGTTAACGCGTTTCTTTTGTTATGAAGGCTGAACCTTTATACTATATAGAGGAAGTTTAAGGTGAGAGAAAACCAGTCCACATCCATGTGAAAGAATAGAAGCATTTCAACTAGAACAAGAAGGTGATAGGAATGACAGATAATTTACAACGCGTACAGAAGCTAATTGCCCAAAGTGGTGTAGCTTCCAGAAGGAAAGCTGAACAATTGATGCAAGAAGGCAGTGTTAAAGTAAATGGGAAAGTCGTAACAGAGCTTGGAACAAAAGTAGGACCTAATGCCACAATTGAAGTAAATGGTGTTCCAATTGAAAAAGAAGAGCCGGTTTACTTCCTTCTCTATAAGCCTAGAGGGGTTATTTCTAGTGCTAAGGATGATAAAGGAAGAAAAGTCGTAACCGATCTATTACCTGGAGTCCCACAACGTATATATCCAATTGGCAGGTTAGACTATGATACATCAGGCCTTCTGTTATTAACAAATGATGGAAGCTTTGCCCAAGAGCTTATGCACCCCAAGCATCAAATTGACAAAGTATATGTTGCGAAGGTGAAGGGCATTCCTGCTAAGGAAGAACTCGTACAGTTAACAAAAGGCATTCACGTAGATGGAGATACTCTTAAAGCTGTGCGTCAACGTTTATTGTCTACTGACAGAAAGAAGAATACTGCTATTATTCAACTGACCTTACACGAAGGTAAAAATAGACAAATTAGAAGGATGTTTGAAGCACTTGGATATCCAGTAGATAAATTGAAACGAGAGCGTTATGGTTTTTTATCTGAACAAGGCATGCAGCCAGGGGACTATCGTGAACTAACCCCGAAAGAAGTCAAGAAGCTGAGACATCTAGCAAATCAAAATGTTAACTAAATTTTCACAAGTTTTCCTCGTTTGAAATGGTATAATGTGCAAGAGGAGTGACGAAGTATGGCAGATAAAAAGAAAAAAAGACTAGTATTTAGAAGTGTAATGCTTGCCATCATGCTTTCAGCTGTTGGGTTTGCCTTGTACTCCAGCTTTACTAAGGGTAGTAGTGAACAAATACAAGTGGGGGATGAAGCCCCTAATTTCAAGTTAGAAACAGTTAATGTGGAAGGCAAGGAGCATCTAACGCTGGATGAGTTTGAAGGAAAGGGCGTTATGATTAATTTTTGGGCAACCTACTGCCCTCCATGTAAGGAAGAAATGCCTTATATGCAAACGCTGTACCCTGAGTATAAAGAAAAAGGGGTAGAAATTATTGCGGTTAACCTGGATCAGGGGCAATTGGTGGTAGACAAATTCCTAAACAACTATGACTTGACCTTTCCGATTGTACAGGACTCAAACGGTCAGGTAATGGAATTGTATGATGTTGGGAATTTACCGGCAACCTATTTTGTTGGACCAGATGGTAAAATAGAGCATAAAGTAATTGGTGCTCTTACATTAGATAGGATAGAGGGCTACATGAAAGATATCACCCCTCAATCATAATAGCATTCACAGGATAGAGAGGGTTTCAACATGAAAAAAATTACGTGTGAATGCGGGCATGTCAATCCAGAAGGCACCGTTCTTTGTGAATCTTGTGGGAAACCAATAGAAGGAAATCAGCACATAGATGGAAATGAATCGAATCAATTACTTAACATGCGATACGATGGAAGTGCACGGCGTTCCAGAACGTATAATAAAACGTTCGTAGATAAGATATGGAACTTCTTTTCCTCCGTGAAGGTAGGCGTATGGCTTATTGCTCTTACGCTTATAGCATCGTCCGTCGGAACGATCTTCCCTCAAGAAGCAAACAATCAGTCACCACTGCCTGCAGCACAATATTATGAAGAAACATATGGGATACCAGGAAAGATTTATTATCAATTAGGATTTCATGACTTGTACGGCTCATGGTGGTATATGATCTTAGTTGCCTCCATTGGGGTTTCTCTTGTCATAGCAAGTTTAGACAGGGTTGTACCTCTATATCGGGCTTTGAAAAAGCAAAAACCAAAGCGTCATGAATCTTTCATGAAACGTCAAAGACTTTTTGGACAGGCTGAAAATGTTTTACAAGGCGATAAAGAGAAGCTTCTGGAACAATTAAAAAAACACCGGTATAAAGTAACGGAACAGGATGGCCATGTGTTAGCGGAAAAAGGTCGTTTTTCCAGATGGGGTCCTTATGTGAACCATATCGGGTTAATCATTTTTCTAATAGGTGTGCTGCTCCGTTTTGTCCCTGTTATGTATGTAGATAAAAGCATGTGGGTCAGAGAAGGAGAAACTCAGCAAATACCTGGTACAGATCGCCAGTATTATATAGAAAATAAAGACTTCTTTGTAGAAATGTATGATGAAGACGATCCGAGGTATAAAGAGGCCATCGAGCAAGAGGGTGGTAATGTGGTTAAGAATTACCAAACAGACGCTATTCTTTATAAGAGGACCGATGATGCTTTACCGGGAGCCGAGCCTCAGCTTGAAAAAGTAAAGGAAGGCTCTATTCAGGTGAATAGGCCCCTTTCCATAGATGGGTTCGGGTTGTATCAAACGACGTATCAGTTAAATGAATTTAAGACGATGACGTTTAAAATTCACAAAAAGGATGACCCTGATGAAAAAGCGCTAGGGGGCACTTTTACAGTGGATTTAGTTAACCCAAAATCTGAATACACGTTAGAGAACGGAATGGTCGTGAAATTAGACAGTTACTTCCCTGAATTCGAAATGCAGGACAAAGAACCTACTTCTATCTCTAAATTTCCTAAGAACCCTGCGTTTGTATTCCATATATTCGAGCCAGATGCTGAAGATCCAGAAGTAAGCTTTGTAGGGATTGGAACTAATCTGGATCCAAATGGGACAAATGAATTCAAAGTTGGTATAGAGGATTTTGCAACAAGAGATGTAACAGGTCTTACCGTTACGAGGGATAGAACGCTACCTATTTTGGCCATTGGCGGTATTATTTTCATGTTGGGTGTTATTGAAGGTATGTATTGGAATCACCGTAGAATATGGATCCACCCTAAAGGTGATGGAATTTGGCTGGCTGCTCATACGAATAAGAATTGGTATGGGATTAAGCGGGAAATTGATAAACTAGTAGATGGGACCAACATTCCTACCGTGGAGGATCAAAATGAGCGGAAAGCATAAGGGGATATCTCTTCGTCAGAATGCAGGTCTCCTGGAGACCTGCTTTGGCTTTTTGTGTATGCGGTTAAATAGGGATATTCACTTAAGGAGGAATTGGAATGGAGCTAAGTACAATCAGTAGTAATCTTTTATATGCTGCCTTTATTTTATACTTAATTGCTACTTTTTTCTTTGGAGGAACCATAAGAGAAAAGAGTGGGAATACATCTGGTAGTAAAGCAGGGACGATTGCAATAACATTGACCATTATTGGTTTTGTATTGCAGGTGGGCTATTTCATTACTCGCTGGATAGCTAGCCAGCATGCTCCTGTTAGTAACTTATTTGAATTTACGACTTTCTTTGGCATGATGCTGGTATTGGCATTTATCGTCATTTATTTTATTTATCGACTCAATTTACTAGGTTTATTCACGCTGCCAGTAGCATTATTAATTATCGCCTATGCGAGTATGTTTCCACGTGAAATTTCTCCACTAATTCCAGCGTTGAAAACCCATTGGTTATATATACACGTGACAACGGCCGCGGCTGGAGAAGCTATTCTTGCGGTAAGCTTTGCCGCTGGTCTTATCTATCTTATTAAAATGGTTGATCAATCAAAGCTGAATAAAAAAACCTTTTGGCTGGAATTTATATTGTATGGCTTATACGCAACAATTGGTTTCATCCTGATTACAACGACCTTCAGAGCAGTGGGTTACGAAGCAGTATTTGAGCTGCCGTCACAAACAGATGGTGCGGAAGCCACTCAAGTGGAATATACGCTACCTGCCATATCTGGACCATATGAAGGAGAATTAGTAACAGAAGATGCCATGTCACCTATATTTGAAATTCCGAGCTGGATGGCAGGAGAAAAAGCAGCCAGTAAATTAAACACAATGATTTGGTCCTTGCTTAGTGGTCTTGTCTTATACGGACTTACCCTATTAATCTTACGCAAGAGAGTGGCTGCCGCCATTCAGCCATATTTATCGAAAGTGAAACCAGACCTAGTAGATGAAATTTCCTATAGAGCAGTAGCCATCGGTTTCCCTGTCTTCACTTTAGGTGCCTTGATATTTGCAATGATATGGGCACAACAGGCATGGAATAGGTTCTGGGGCTGGGACCCGAAAGAGGTTTGGGCTCTTATTACATGGCTTTTTTATGCGGTATTTTTACACCTTCGTCTATCACAAGGGTGGCAAGGAGAACGTTCTGCGTGGCTTGCTGTTATTGGTTTCGTCATTATTATGTTCAACCTTATCGCTGTAAATCTCGTTATTGCTGGACTTCATTCGTATGCTTAAAGACTAGAAAGGCTACAATCAATTGATTGATAGCCTTTCTTTTCATCATAGGTAACACTAGTATGAATATTGATTATAGGAGGCGGTCACAATGGACCAAGAACAAAGTGGGAAAATATTAGTAGTAGATGATGAAGAACGCATCCGTCGATTAGTAAGGATGTATTTAGAACGGGAAAACTTCGAAGTAACGGATGCAGAGGACGGAGAAGAAGCGTTAACACTTGCACTGGAAGAGGATTTTGATGTTATCCTATTGGATTTAATGCTGCCAGGTAAGGATGGAATTGAAGTGTGCAAGGAATTACGAGAGAAGAAGGCAACTCCAGTCATAATGTTGACCGCAAAAGGGGAAGAAGCTAATCGAGTGCAGGGCTTTGAGGTAGGAACCGATGATTATATTGTAAAGCCATTTAGCCCAAGAGAAGTAGTCCTGCGCGTTAAAGCACTGCTGCGCCGTTCCTCTACTACTAAATTCCTCCAGACGGAAACCGCTACAGAGGATGTACTAGTATTTGATCATCTTACTATTGAAAATGATGCTCATCGTGTGAAGGCAGATGGTTCAGATGTAAACCTAACCCCGAAGGAATATGAATTATTGCTCTTTCTGGCACAGTCCCCTGACAAGGTGTTTGATCGAGAGGAATTGTTGAAAGAAGTTTGGCAATATGAATTTTTTGGCGATTTAAGAACAGTGGACACTCATGTGAAACGTCTAAGGGAGAAGTTGAATAAAGTATCCAAGGAAGCAGCTAAGATGATTGTAACGGTTTGGGGTGTTGGATATAAATTCGAGGTGGATGGTGAATAATGTTCTGGCGAAGTGTTGTTGGTAAACTTTGGTTTACCATCTTGCTTCTTGTATCCTTTGTCCTGTTTATCCTAACGGTGCTGCTGCTCGAATTTTTTGAGAATTACCATGTGTACCAAGCAGAGCAGGAATTAATGGAAACAGCTAAAAAGGTCTCAAGTATAGTAGACGAGCATGAAGAGGATCGGGATTTAACCCTTTCTATTGCGGAAACTGTCATAGACCCATCCAGTAGAATTGTCATTGCCTTTGATCAGGAGGACTATTGGATATCAGATAGCAAGGAAGAATCTGTCCCTACCATTGATATGGAATGGATACAAAGCAAAGACGAGTTATCGGCTGTTCTAGAACGTGGAGAAAGTGTGAAACAGGAGACAGTTCTGCCCGACAGTCAAACGAATGTGATGATAGTAGGGTATCCTCTTCCGGATAACAATGGGGCTATATATGTGTACCAGTCGTTAAGCTTTGTGGAGCAGACTACGTCCCAAACAACTAATATCATTTTGCTGAGCGCAGGTATTGCCATTATATTAACGACCATCTTTGCTTTTTTCCTATCCACTCGCATAACATCACCGCTTATAAAAATGCGTGAAGGTGCATTCGAATTGGCAAGAGGGGAGTTTAATACAAAGGTGCCTATTCTGACTCACGATGAAATTGGCGAATTAGCGATGGCATTTAATCGAATGGGACGCCAATTGAAATACCACATAAATGCTCTAAACCAGGAGAAGGAACAATTATCGAGCATTTTACGTTCCATGGCTGACGGGGTTATTACGCTGAATAGAAAAGGGGATATGCTGGTCACAAATCCACCTGCTGAGAGGTTTATAGATGCCTGGTATTTTGAACATAATCAAGAGGAGCAAATGATTAACACCTTACCTGAGGAGCTTCAACAGTTATTACAAGAGGTCATCTCCTCCGAAAGTGAAGTGATGACGGAGCTAACCCTTCAAGGAAGAAGCTGGGTGGTAATTATGACCCCTCTTTATGATAAATCATATGTACGTGGAGCTGTTGCGGTATTAAGAGATATGACAGAAGAGAGAAGACTGGATAAACTTCGTAAGGACTTTATCGCAAATGTCTCTCATGAACTGCGCACACCGATCTCTATGCTGCAAGGATACAGTGAGGCAATCGTGGATGATGTAGCCGAGTCACGAGAGGATAAGAATGATTTAGCTCAAATTATTTATGATGAATCTCAACGGATGGGCCGTCTAGTTAATGAGCTGTTGGACTTGGCGCATATGGAGGCTGGTCATATTGAACTTCATGAAGAGCAGGTGCCTCTGCAACCATTTGTGGAGCGGATAATACGTAAATTCGCCGGTCTTGCTAATGAGCATCAGGTCGAATTAAAGCAGCATATTGAGGAGGAATTTCGTACGGCGGCAGCTATAATGGACCCAGACCGGATGGAGCAAGTTCTTACAAATTTAATAGATAATGCCATCCGCCATACCCATTCCCAAACAACCGTTCATGTTTCCGTTACCAGAGCAGGAGATTCCATTGAGATAGCGGTGAAAGACCACGGAGAAGGAATTCCAGAAGAGGATCTACCATTTGTTTTTGAACGGTTTTATAAAGCTGATAAATCACGACAGCGTAAAAATGGGAAATCAGGAACGGGGCTTGGCTTAGCAATTGCTAAGAACCTTGTGGAGGCACATAAAGGAACTATTTCTGTGCATAGTAAGGTGAACGAAAGTACGACATTTATCGTTAAGATTCCTGAGAAACACGAATAACCCTTTATTATGACGAAGAATCTTGTTTCGTATGGAACAGTATCCGGCTTGACCCCCAACGGGCAGCCGGATTTTTTAAATGCAATCTATTCATATATTATAATTTATTTTATAGTAATAGAAGTTGAAACTTTTACATAGCTCAAACGACTAAATGGATGAACGGGGAGGTCCAATGATGAAGGCGGTTTTTCAAGAACTTTACGATAAATACCATAATGATGTCTATCAGTTTATTTTCTACATGGTGAAAAACCGTGAACAAACAGAAGATCTCGTTCAGGAAGTGTATATTAAAGTAATGAAATCATATGATCGCTTTAAAGGCGAAAGCAGTGAAAAGACTTGGATTTTCTCCATTGCACGACACGTAGCTATTGACTTCTTTCGAAAACAGCAAAGAAAAAGGGATAAAATTCTTGAATTCTTTGACTGGGGAGAAAAAGGCGAGCTCATTTCTGATAATGAACCATTACCAGAGGAAATCGCCCTGCAGAATGAAACTATTCAACAAATGTATCGTTGCTTGGATCGCTGCAGTGTTGACCAAAAGAGTGTACTAATATTACGTTTTATTCACTCTTTATCCATACAGGAGACAGCAGAAATATTAGATATGAGTATCAGTAAAGTAAAAACAACCCAGCATAGGGGAATGAAAGTATTGAAACAATTAATGGAGGAAGAACAAAGAAAGGGGGAGGGGAATCATGAAGCGCAACGATAACTATTCAGATGAAGCACTGGAAGATCTGTTGAAAAAAATGCCGCAAATACACGATTCTACTCCTTCTGAAACATATTATGAACGAATAGAAGCAAACCTATCAGATCAGCATATGTCCGCTCATGTTAAACCAAAGCGAAAAAAGCTAATTCCTATTACAGGAATAGCGGCTGCTGCCTTGTTTGCTATGTTGAGCACCCCCCTTTGGATGGACCGTACGTTTGATTCGGCAAACCAGCCATCAGAGTCGACGGAAGAAAGTACAGCTGATTTTGCGGAGAAGAAATCAGGATCATTGCCTTCCGCATCCGAAACACCACCCGAAGGAAAAGAGGGGGATTCTACAGGTGCTAATGACTCGTCCTTACCCCCCATGGAAAATGAGGGAGCCGAGCCAAACGACGCAACAGATAATTCTCCACCAACGATAAGTAAACAGGACGAAATGCCTAATACAAAACAGGAGGAGAAGGGACATCAAGAGAACGAATCTGGGGAAACATCCATGAGGACGTATGGGATGAAACAGGAAACTCTTGTTACAACTACTCATGATAAGGAACTGCTGGCCACCATTGGAGTGCCAAGGAAAGGCGGGAGTGAAGTTGTTCCCATCTCCTTCAAGGTTCCAGCCTCCTTTGGGAGTACAGCTGATGTATATAATGCCATTTCTACTTCTTATACAAATGCAAGGTGGGGCTTGGAGAGATATGCTCTCCAAGACGTGGAATTTCAAAATACGGAGAATGGAGCTCTCCAAGCTGTTTTTCCAGAGGATTATGATCCTCCCGCAACATTAAAGACTGAAGAGACCATAATCCATTCTTTACAGGTTATTTTGAATGCTTTAAATCAGGATGCCCTAACGCTAAGAAAAGGTAAAGAAGAAGGAATTCGTTTCACCCATAGTGGGTTCACGAAAAAAATTACGTCAACTGACTTAAAGCAAACGTATTCCTTGCTTTATCCGTCTGGTACTGAAGATCCGTTGCTTTTACCAAAAGACATAAAGGAAGAGCAATCTGTTGAAAAAGCAATAACTACTACTACCCATTCGATAATGAATAAGAAAGGTGAACCAGTTTTTTCCTCTCTAGGTTATGAAAATGTGGAGGAAAATGGAGATGTACTAATAATTACGTTTGCAGATAACGTGGAGCTAGATGACGATTTTTTCTCTATGGCACTCGTAGAAGGTATTCTTATGACCGCTAAATCATATAATTTTACTGCTGTTCACTTCAAAGGAGCAAATGTTGAGTCTGTGTCAGATTATCATTTCACTACTCCGATTCAGGTGCCAGAAGCAGTAAATCCGAAACCTTTCACGCTCCCATCTGGAAGCTAGTAAGAGGGTTTAATAAAAAGAAGGACGATATCACAAATGATATCGTCCTTCTTTGTTGTGGAAGTATGATTGAGTTATTTTGGGTGATAAGGCTTGGCTTAGTTATTTTCTTGATAACGAGTTAGGCAGTCATCAATTAATTTATTAGCAGCTTCTACGCCTTCCCAAGCACCAATTTCAGTCTTCTTCCCTTGTAGGTCCTTGTAGGTCTTGAAGAAATGAGAAATTTCTTCAAGCTTGTGCTGAGGAATATCATCTAATGTGTGCACATCTTTAAAACGTGGGTCCTCTGTAGGAACAGCTAGAAGCTTTTGATCTTCCTCTCCATCATCAATCATGTTCAAGAATCCGATAACACGAGATTCAATAACGCAGCCTGGGAAAGTAGGGTTGGTTACAAGAACAAGTGCATCTAGAGGGTCATTATCTAGAGCTAGCGTGTTGTCAATATAGCCATACTCAGCAGGGTAGAATTGAGAAGAGAAAAGAACGCGGTCCAGTTTGAAGACGCCTTGCTCTTTATCATATTCATATTTGTTTTGACTTCCAGTTGGAATTTCAATAAAAACATCAAGTACTTTATTTTCAGCCATGATGGTTCCTCCTTTGAATTCTAAATATGTATCAGGTTTCGACTTCATATTATATCAATATTTAGGTAGGAAGGAAAGTCCGATACGTGTTAAAATATTGTTATCGATGTAAAACTGGGACTGGTGAATATGGACAAACAAGCTTTAATACAACAACTTTCTACTAAGATGAAGTTAGTTAGGGTGGAAAAAGGATATACACAAGATAGGATGGCTGCCATATTAGGTTTATCCAAAAAGACTCTTGTACAAATAGAAAAAGGTCGGATAGATGCTGGGTGGACGACGATTGTTGCTATGTGTGCTTTATTTCGAGATAGTGAAGTGATACAAAATAGTATCGGTGCCGATCCAATTGAAGTGTTAGAAACTATCGTGCATCAGCATGTAGATCGACCGAAGGAAAAAACACTCGGAGGAAAAGTATGGTGGCAGCACATTCAAACGGAAAAGGGATTTTCCATACAGCAAAATGTGTTAAGTCAGCATTATCGTATTATTGATGAAGCATATTATCGTTATTTTAGCACCTTCGATTTACGCGAAGCAGAAGAGAAGATGAAGGAGCTAATTCAACAAACTAAATAAGACCATATAAAATCCCTCCACCAAGGTGAAGGGATTCATCTATGAGAATGGTTTTATTCGTGTTTTAATGGATCACCATTAAATGGCTCATCAGCCACTTTAATCGAATCCGTAGGACAACCTTCAAATGCATCTTCTAAATCTTCATCTAGCTCATCTGGTACTTCAGCCGTACCCTGGTTGTCATCTAGAATTACATAAGCAATACCTTCATCATCATAATCATAGATATCTGGCGCTGCTGCTCCACACGCACCACAAGCGATGCATGTCTCTTTATCAACAATTGTATATTTAGCCATGTCTCATACCCTCCTAAAAAAATTGAGTCTAAAATGGACTTTTTCTATATCATATATAAGTATCCTGAGTTGGAAACATTCGCCTCATTACTTATTGTAAAGCTACTTTCTTAACATTTCAACAACAAATCATGCTGAAATCCCACTAGGGAGAGCTTTAACTACCTAGTCTTATCATTGTCCGAAAGAGGTGATTATAGCCATGTTTCATTTGTTAATTCTTCACTGTATTAAGCAAATAAAAGGCGAACGAAGCCTATCAGCCATACATCATACATTAACAGGCAAGAAATCATCCCAAACATTCCAGGATATGCAGGCATATGACATTGCTTTTGCTTTCGGAAGCTACAGAAGTCTGCATCGAGATCAACTGGAACAGGAAGTACGTGCATTAGCACAGGATGATTTAATTCAAATACATAACCGAAATCTCCACTTAACAATGAAGGGAGAAGAATACCTTGCAGCAAATTGGGATCAATATCCATTCTCCTGGCTTGGTGGTATTCATTACCACTACATGGAGCAAGTATATTGGTCAAGACTTCTCCTGTTTGTTCAGACTGCTTCTCATATGGTAGCATCTCAACACAACTTTATACCAGTTGAGGAGAAACAAGACATTCTGGAATGGGTGAAAAAGAAATATAAAGAAACCATGCCTGATTTACGTCATTATATGCAGCAATTGTATGAAGAATTACATACGATATTAGCTGACATGCCGGAATACCTAGCAGAGCTCGTTGTGTACCGCATGAGCGGTCTTCATCGATTTGGGTTAAGCAAAGCTCAGTTAGCAGCGAAATTTCAATGCTCGATACATGATATTAGTTTGTTGTTAACTGCTGTTATTCATTATCAATTGGAACACATACTACATAAAGCAGCTCCCTATCCGGTATTGTACTCTTTCTGTATCGATATCCAAAAGCAAATACCGTTAACCCAATCTGCTAGAAAGACAAGAGAATGGCTTCAAAAAGGCCAGCCTCTGGAGCGAATCGCACAAATCCGTAACTTAAAACAAAGCACGATACAGGATCACGTTATAGAAATCGCTATACAGGATCCTGGTTTTTCAGTGGAAGGATTTGTCCCAAAAAACGCTGCACATGACATTTCCCATAAAGCTGACGAATTAAACACTAACAGATTAAAGATTATCAAAGAAGCATTGGATGATCAGTATTCGTACTTTCAAATTCGGTTAGTGCTAGCAGCTTTTCAAAAGGAGACTTTTACATGATTAACGTTCCATTAGAAGATAATCTGAAGAAATATTTCGGATTTGATTCCTTTCGGGAGGGGCAAAAGGAAATTATAGAAGATGTTTTGAAAGGGGAGGATGTCATAGGGATTCTGCCAACTGGTACCGGTAAATCCTTATGCTATCAATATCCGGCGGCAGTGATGGATGGGACGGTACTTATTGTCTCCCCGTTAATTTCCTTAATGGTCGATCAAGTGAAGCAACTAAAGCAGCAAGGATTTAAGCGTGTGGCTGCCATCAATAGCTTCTTGGATCGTAGCCAGAAGAAAAAGGTGTATGATCATTTAGAATCGTATCAGCTTATTTATTGCTCTCCAGAAATGCTGCAGAACGAGATATTTATTCACGAGCTTAAACAGCGCGTAACCATAAGTTTATTTGTAGTGGATGAAGCTCATTGTATATCACAATGGGGGCATGAGTTTCGAACGGATTACTTAAAGCTGCATGAGGCAATTACAGCGTTAGATAATCCCACCTTATTAGCACTCAGCGCTACAGCACCCTTTCACGTCCAAGAAGATATTAGTCAACAGCTTGGTCGTCCGCACATGAAGAAGCGCATCTATCCGATGGACCGAGAGAACATTGCTTTTACAATAGAGCATGTTGCAAATATGGATGAGAAACTAAATAGAATACAATCCGTCTTAACGACACATCCCGTCCCAACCATGATTTATTTTTCTAGCCGGCAGTGGTCGGAGAAGGCGGCCTTTACTTTGTCTCAAGCCTTGCCTCATCTTAGGATTGCTTATTATCATGGAGGGATGGAGCAAATGGATCGATTGCTAATACAACAGCAATTTATGAATGATCAATTAGACGTCATTTGCTGTACAAGTGCATTTGGAATGGGAGTGAATAAGTCGAATATCCGATTGGTGATTCATGCCCATCTGCCATCCCAAGTAGAATCGTTTCTTCAGGAAATTGGACGAGCCGGGAGAGATGGTGAACAAAGTGTAAGTTTAACCTTTTATGCTCCTGGGGATAGTGAAATTCCTAAGACATTTATACGTTCTGAGCTGCCTGAAGACAGAACGGTCTTTCAAGTAATCCAGTCCTTACACAGGATGGCTCTCCATGAAAGTGAGATTATGCCAAGCGATGTCGAAATGGAAGGGAAATTGGAAATTAGCGAGGTCCAATGGAGATTTTTGCGATTTCAACTAGAAAAGCATGGTATGATACAAGAAAATAGAATTGTGGTAAATGAGGAAAAGATGAAGCATAGCTATGATTCCATTATTTCGTTTATCCAAGAGCGTACGCTTGTGAAGGAGAAAAAGCTCCAATCTTTACTACATTGGCTTCATCAGCATGATTGCCTTCGAAAGGAGATTTACTCCAGCTTCCAATCATCCTTAAAGGAACCAACTGGATTTTGCTGTGATCGCTGTGATTTTACGTTTTCCGCATGGGATATAAACTCACTAATGAAGGCTCATCGACCAACTGATTGGATAACGGAGCTTAGGATGATATTCAGGCAAGGAGACGATTATGAAATGGAATAAGCAAGCTGAGCTGATTAAACAATTAAGTGATAGACAACTGGTATCACAAGTATATGCTACCCAAGCCTTACTATTTAGCATCGCCTTAGGTGCTATGTGGGTGCTGTTTGACTCTTTTACAGATGTTCAAGCCTTGTTTGTTTGGAACGTTTCTACTGTCATCCAATTCGGGGTATCTGCAGCTGTATTCATCCTTTTGGTTGATATAATATTAATGAAAGTTCTACCGAAAAGCTATTATGATGATGGTGGGATTAACGAGAGAGTATTTCGATCCATATCCATTCCGGAGATTGCTATCATTGCATTTGTAGTTGCTTTTTCGGAGGAGCTGTTATTCAGAGGTGTGCTTCATACGGAGTTTGGATATGTATTGGCGAGCGTTGCTTTTGCGCTTATGCATATTCGCTATCTTACTAAGCCTGTCCTGCTAGTCTCCGTTCTCCTTATTAGTTTTTATCTAGGGTTAATGTATGAATGGACAGGGGAATTATGGGTTACTATTGTAGCGCATTTTTTAATCGACTTAGTCTTAGGTCTTATGATTCGATTGAAATGGATGAGGTGAAATAATGACAGAAAGATACTTGAAGGACCAAGCTAATGCTTTAAGGGACAGGACAAATGGTGAACAGCTGGAGGAGGCATCTTCTAACCCCGAATTCGAAGCGGAGGAGGTGGATGTTCTCGATTTGCCGCCAAGAAGTAAAGTGCATACTGGGAAAACCAATCAGAAGAATAAGCTAACCGTTAGCAAAGTGCTGCTTATTGTATTTCTTTTACTACTGATTCTCATTCCACTTTATATTTTCTATATGAAGGACGCTTTACTTACGAATATGTATAGCAATCTTAATACTGTTACGGAACAAGCCGCCCATGAACAAACAGAAAATAACCATTTTGTCCTCCAGAATAAACAACGCTAACGTAGCTGCCCCTATTAAGGAGGGGCATGAAATGAACGTTATATAGAAGAAATAAGACCCACATTAGCAGAGAGAGATGTGGGTCTTGTTGACATTAAAAATATAACTGTCGGTCACGCTCCTCCTTTAAAATTTCTACAGCTTCTCTAAAGCGCTGAGAGTGAATAATCTCTCTTTCTCGCAAATATTTCAGACCATCATTTAAATCAGGATCATCAGAAAGATTTATTATCCACTGGTACGTAGCTCGTGCTTTTTCTTCTGCTGCTATATCTTCATACAAATCTGCTATAGGGTCTCCTTTGGCTGCTATATAAGTTGCCGTCCATGCTCCACCAGCTGCATTTTCATAATACAGCGCTTTTTCATGATTGGAATAATGGGCTCCCAAACCAGCTGCATCCATTTGTTCTGGAGTAGCGTCTTTCGTTAATTTATATACCATTGTTGCAATCATTTCTAAATGTGCAAACTCCTCCGTTCCGATATCCGTGAGCAGACCAACTACCTTATCAGGTATAGAATATCGTTGATTCAGATAACGGAGAGCTGCGGAAAGCTCTCCGTCTGCGCCGCCATACTGCTCAATTAAGAATTTGGCTAAGTGGGGACTGCACGTACTTACACGAACAGGGTATTGGAGCTTTTTTTCGTAGTACCACATGGTTGTTCACCCTCTCCCTTTCTATACCTGCCATGGCCAAGGGGCGTCTCCCCAATTCCATGGGTAGCCGGAATAGCTCTCTCCATATTGTCGCAGGGGCCCGTAGCTTTTTTCGTACTGTTTCTTAAGTAGCTTACTTTGTTTTGCGCATTCATTAAACTGTTGAATAGCTATATAATCATTTGGGTGAGTATCGAGATATAAAGTTAATTCTACTAACACGAAATCAATTGCTTGAATATTCTCTAGCAGCTCATAAAATTCTTTAGGCATCTGTTTATCCATGTTCATCGCTCCTGCTTGGATAGGGACTAAAGAATGCTGGCCATAACGTGCCGCAATACAGTGCTTGTTTTGGTGGATATTGTTCTAGATTAGGAGGCTGATATCCGATATAAAGGTTAGGTGGCGTTTGATAGGTTTTCACTCTCATTGGGGGACAGGGATCAAAAGGACTTATATAAGGATAATATTGCTTTACTTGTGTAAACAAGCATTCTCCTCCTTTCTACATTAGACAATAGGCTTCACTTCCACTTTATGGGTGTGGAACATGTCCTATTCTCACAAAATATAAAGGGATTTATAGAACCATGTCGAATATAATAATTAAGGTACAGTGAAGATAATGATAAGAAGACAAAACGGCTAGTCAAAAAAGAACACATAATGAGGTGAAGCAGATGTTTGTCAAAGGGATTATGAAACCAATGCATCAATGCTGGATTGCGGAAGCTAGTACTCCTTTACACGAAGTGTTACATACACTTGATGAGCATGACATTGAGGGGATGCCTGTTTTGGAAGCAGGTACATTTCTGGGGATGATTTCCAGGCAGGTTATTTATCAAACGTATTTTACTTCAAATCAAGAAAAGGATATATTTTTGCAACAGACCCTGGCTGGTGATCTTGTTTCCCATCAGGACTATTATGTCACCGAAGAGGATGTCTTTGAGAGGACACTGACAACCTTTAAGGGGTTTCCTATCGTCGCGGTATTAGACGATGGGCGCCGATTCTTGGGCATTGTAACGAGGTTCGACGTTATCGAACAATTTGAAAGTGCTTTTGGTACGAAGCGAAGCGGTGTCAGGATTGCATTTACTTCTGAGGAATCGGAGGGAAGGATTGCCCGCTTAGCGGAAATCCTTAAACAGTTTCATGAGAACGTTATATCACTGGCAACGTTCGATGAAACAGATAAATTGGCAAGAAGGATTGTTATGAAAATAGAGAAGACACCAAATATAGATAAGCTGGTAAAAAAACTAGAAAAATCAGGCTTTCGTGTCCTAGACGTAAAAGAGGACTAGTAGGGCATGGGGACCTCCTAAGGAACATAAAAATGTTCTAAGGAGGTTTTTCCATGTTTAAAAGATGTCTGATACCGGGGGCTGTAGGGTTTATTGGTTGTTTTTTCTCGATTTATTGGCTGCCTTTTGCCCGTGTGCCTCTAACATTAGAAGCATTACTTCAAACCATTTTATTTCCCGTCGATTTTCTGTTGGGTGGGATTGCTTTTCTAATTGGTATTTGGGCACATTCCATCGTGGTTTTCCATTGGTGGCATACAAGGAAGATGCCTGCTTTTAAACACGTATTATTTGGGGGAATACTATGTATGCCTGGCAGTTTAGCTGTTTTTTCTATTAAAATGACAATAGGCTTTTATACCTTTGTATTTATGCTAAGTTTTCTCCACCGAAGAACTTAACCAAAAGTTATAAAAAACCTATACATAATTTAGACGAAGCGGTATAATAGACAAAAAAGTTAGTCGTGGAGGAAACAGTATGTCCAGCACTCAAGGTAAATATAACATAAAAGCAGTATCTAATATGCTCGGAATACAACCAGGCACCCTAAGAGCCTGGGAAAGAAGATACCAAATGATTCGTCCCACCCGTAATGAGGCTGGTCATAGATTGTACACAGAAGAACATGTAAAAGTATTAAAATGGCTTATCGATAAAGTAGATAAGGGATTTACTATCTCCCAGGCGGTCTCTATTTTAGAAAATAACCAAGCTTCCGTATCATATGAAACGGAGGATACGGAAGAAGAGGAAGGGAAAAGTATTCTAGAGAGTCTTTCCGATGATTTAATGACATCCTTACTGGCCTTTGATGAATCCAAGGCTCATGGGAAATTAGATTATGCTTTTAGTATGTTTTCCCCTGAAAAGGTAGCCATGGATATTGTAAGTCCTCTATTAGTTAAAATTGGCTACTACTGGGAAGAAAATAAAATTTCTAGTGCCCATGAACATTTCGCTACTAATTTCTTGCGTTCCAGACTGGGAATGATGTTAATTACCATGCCAAGTGATAAGATGCTTCCTAAAGCAGTATGCGTCTGTGGACCGAATGAGAAGCACGAATTAGGGCTTCTTATTTTCACGCTTTTTCTCAAACGAAAAGGCTATGATGTTATATATCTAGGACAGAGTGTTGCCGCAGGAGATGTTGATGTGGTTATTAATGAAGTTCAGCCAGCCTTTTTATTTATGTCTTGTACGTTAAAGAAAAATATACCAGCAACCCTGAAGTTAGCTGAAACGTTGGACGAAAGGTATCCAGCGCTCCAAATTGGTGTTGGCGGCCATGCTCTGGATAATTTGCCGCAGGAAGAGCAGGAGATTGTGCTTCCTTATAAAATCGGTAATTCCAAAGCGGAATGGGAGAGTTGGCTGCTGAAAAATAAATAAAACTTGTCCCCAAGCCTTTTCTTTCATATACTTTATAAAACGGTAGCATTTTACTAAAGAACACATATACTATCAAAAGGATTTTTATATGCATTCAAGGGGGACGAGTGAATGCGTCTTGAGAGAATGTCTAACAATAAGTTCAAAATATTTCTGACGTTTGATGATTTGCTGGATCGGGGGTTAACGAGAGAAGACCTCTGGTATGATCTGCCTAGAGTTCATCAGCTGTTTCATGACATGATGTATGAGGCCACGGATGAATTAGGTATAGAGTTAGAGGGCATGCTGCAAGTTCAGGTGTATCTCATGCAGGCACAAGGAATGTTGATTGTTGTTACACAAAGTGAAGAGGATACAGAAGATTTCGATGAGGATTTTATTGAAATGAAAGTAACATTAGATGAAAGTAAGGAAATGATATTTGCCTTTACAAGCTTCGAAGATGTTATTGGAGTAAGTCAGCACCTCTATCAGCTTCCACTTGATGGTGGATCCGTTTATTATATGGACTCCACGTATTATATGCAGCTGGAAGAGAAAGACTTAGACATTCATGATAGAGAAAGTGTCATTGCTATCATGTCAGAGTTTGCCTCTCCTAGTACAGTAACGTCACATCGGTTACAAGAGTATGGGAAAGAAATAATGAAGGATAATGCTGTACACTTGCTAACAAAGTATTTTGGGTAGCCTTAATGCATAGGAACAAGATCGACCTTCTGGTGCGATCTTTTTTATTGTGCCAAATAAATAGACACGCTGCTTTTTTCCATGTTCATCCTGACAATGTTAACGGGGAAGGGCGCTAATAGAGTAATTGACAACAAGCTATAACAAATATCCACGTTAAAGATTACCAATTAGGGTTAGAATCTCAGTTAACCACATCCCTTAAAAAGTGGAACATTTAATTTAAAAAATATGAAAAAGGGAATACACTACCTATTCATATCATGTTACTATTAGAAAGGATTTGTTGGGACTAGAGAAAGGCGTATAAATTGATACTATTTCACTTGGTTCATGAAAATGTGTTAGTATCAAATTAGTGATGCAAGCTGTCTGTATTATACATATCTATCTTTTTTCTGTTAGCCGGAAATAGGAATAGCAGAAAAGTTTAGGCAGATGCATTGAAACCTTAAGAGAACCCTTTTATAATGAAATCGCTTACAGTTATGAATTCGTAAGTGTATGTAATGTTTAAATACTGTTGCATATGTGTATAGAACATGTATACTGATTTTGTAACATAGTCGATAAGGTTGTACACACATATAGACGGTATAGGTAAAAATTAATTAACAATAGAAAAGTATTCTTTTCCACTAGGGAAGGCCTTTTCTAAATGGAACAGATTTTCATGGGAGGTAAGTTGATGGTAGCCGATAAAGCAGCAGACTCTTCAAACGAGAAGAACGATAACATGGATGTGTTGAAGTCAACTCAAACAGTGGTGAAAAATGCACTAGAGAAATTGGGTTATCCTAATGAAGTTTTTGATCTATTAAAAGAACCAGTACGTATGATGTCCGTTCGTATCCCAGTAAGGATGGATGATGGTTCTATCAAAATTTTCACAGGCTACCGGGCCCAACATAACGATGCTGTAGGACCGACTAAGGGTGGAGTAAGATTTCACCCAAATGTTTCTGAAAAAGAAGTAAAAGCATTATCTATATGGATGAGCCTGAAAGCAGGAATTGTAGATTTGCCTTACGGTGGAGGTAAAGGTGGTATAGTATGTGACCCACGTGAAATGTCCTTTCGAGAGCTAGAAGGGCTTAGTCGTGGTTATGTACGCTCCATTAGTCAGATTGTAGGACCTACTAAAGATATTCCAGCACCAGATGTCTTTACAAATTCTCAAATTATGGCCTGGATGATGGATGAATACAGCCGTATTGATGAATTTAACAATCCTGGTTTTATTACAGGTAAGCCTATTGTACTCGGTGGTTCGCACGGACGTGAATCAGCAACCGCTAAAGGGGTTACCATTTGTATTGAAGAAGCAGCGAAAAAGAAAGATATAAACATTAAAGGTGCTCGTGTCGTTATTCAAGGATTTGGTAATGCGGGAAGCTTCCTTGCGAAATTCATGCATCATAAAGGCGCCAAAGTCATTGGTATCTCTGATGCTTATGGAGGGTTGCATGACCCAGACGGCTTAGATATTGATTACCTGCTGGATCGTCGGGACAGCTTTGGAGCCGTAACGAATTTATTTAAAAATACAATCACAAACCAGGAACTATTAGAGTTGGACTGTGATATTCTTGTCCCAGCAGCCATTGAGAATCAAATCACAGAAGATAATGCTCATAACATTAAAGCGAGTATTGTTGTGGAAGCTGCAAATGGTCCAACCACTTTAGAAGCAACCAAGATATTATCCGAGCGTGATATTCTCCTCGTTCCAGATGTACTGGCGTCTGCCGGTGGTGTAACTGTATCCTATTTTGAATGGGTGCAAAATAACCAAGGATATTACTGGACAGAAGAAGAAGTGGAAGAGAAGCTTCACAAGGTCATGGTTAAAGGATTTAACTCTGTATATCAAACAGCTGAAACAAGACGAATTGATATGCGTCTTGCCTCCTACATGGTTGGAGTCCGGAAAATGGCTGAGGCTGCTCGCTTCCGTGGGTGGATATAACTTGAAACTTTCTTTTGCATCTCCTATCATTATGACGGTAGGAGATGTTTTATTTTTGTCATAGTTAAGAGGAACATTACGATTAGATTCGAAATGCGAAGAGAAATAATCTGTTGCCATTCGTTCTAATACGCTATTTATTTGCCTGCTATGTTAAGGAAGCATAGGATGCAGTACAAATTCATGCAGTTTTCATGTAAGAGGAGTGAAGAAAGTGCAAAAAGAAAATGTAATTATTATCGGAGCAGGTCCTTGTGGTATGTCTACCGCTATTGAGCTACAGGAACGTGGAATCCATCCCTTACTTATAGAAAAAGGAAATGTAGTGAATTCCATTCACCATTACCCGACTCACCAAATGTTTTTTAGTTCAAGTGAAAAATTGGAAATAGGCAATATGCCATTTATAACAGAGCATAAAAAACCAGTACGTAATCAGGCACTAGCGTATTATCGTACGGTTGCAAAAAGAAAAGAACTACGGATAAACGCTTATGAAAAAGTGGATAAGGTGATGAAAGAGGGAAGCCAATTCAAAGTGTGCACTACTAGAAAAAATGGGGAACAGCATAGCTATGCAGCAGAGCATGTCGTCATAGCAACTGGCTATTATGATCATCCTAATCACATGGGCATACCGGGAGAGCAGCTTGATAAAGTGATGCATTATTTCAAAGAAGCCCATCCATACTTTGATAAGGATGTCGTTGTCATTGGAGGAAAAAATTCTGCCGTAGATGCTACACTAGAATTGGTAAAGGCAGGCGCTAATGTTACCGTGATTTACCGAGGTTCTGATTATTCCAAAAGCGTAAAGCCATGGATTTTACCAGAATTTGAGGCGCTTGTCCGAAATGGGCATATAGATATGGAATTCAATGCTTCTGTTACGGAAATTACCCACGATAAAGTGTATTATACTGTCCAAGGTGAGAAGAAAGCAGTGGACAATGATTTCGTATTTGCCATGACTGGTTATCATCCTGATCATAGCTTTCTAAAGGAGATGGGAATCACGATCGAAGAAGATACAGGAAGACCTTCGTTTAGCGAAGCAACAATGGAAACGAATATTCCTGGAATCTATATTGCAGGCGTGATTGCTGCTGGATATAATAACAATGAAATCTTTATTGAAAATGGACGACATCACGGTGTGCACATTGCCAAACACATTTGTGAGTCAAAATAGTTAAAGGTAGGGTAAAATATTGGCATGAGATAGATTCCCTTCACATATAATCGTTCAGGGTAATAACCTTGGACGGTTATTTTTTTGATTCATTTCTAGATAAAAAATGACGAAATCCTAAAAATATAGGATTTCGTCTTATCCGTGTGGCGTTATGCAAACATGGCTACCAGGTCATGCTTGTTTTTGGTTAGTTCCAGAGCTATCATTAGTTTAATTCTTGCTTTAGGCCCGGTAAGACCATTGGCAAAGATTATTCCCATGTCTTTTAACTGTGCCCCGCCACCATTATAACTGTACACATCCTGAACGATGCCTTGATAGCATCGGGAAACTAATACTACTGGAACACCGTTATCTACAATCTCCCGTAGTGGATCAACAAGTGATGGAGGGATATTGCCCTGTCCTAGTGCTTCAATTACCAAACCGTCCAACTGGGTTTGCTGAATAGCCCTTAGAAGGGCAGCATCCATTCCTGCGTACATTTTGAGCAATACGACATTATTGGTAACAGCTTGGATTGGATAGGATTCATGCTTTGTTAACGTATGATGAAAGAATATTCCCCGTTTAGTCGCGATACCAATCGGTCCGTATTGTGGACTTTGAAAAGTGGCTACATTACTTGTGGATGTTTTCGTCACGTTTTTAGCAGTATGAATTTCGTCATTCATGACTACTAATACCCCTTTATCCTGCGCTTCATCAGAGCAGGCTACCCGAATGGACGTAATCAAATTATATAAACCGTCTGAACCAATCTCATTAATCGAGCGCATAGCCCCTGTCACAACGACAGGTTTCCTTGTTTGTACATATAGATCCAAGAAATATGCTGTTTCCTCCAACGTGTCTGTACCATGTGTGACCACCACTCCATCAAAATCCTCCTGAGCAAGCTTCTCGTGTATACGAGAGCCTAATTGGAGCATATGACTAGGGGTCATATGAGGAGAGGGGATATGAAATAAAACTTCATCTTGTATTTTTGCTATACTGGACAAAGAAGGGACCATTTCCTCTAAAGGGTGTTCTCCTTCTGTGTTCACCTCACCAGTATTTTTATTTTCCTTCATGGAAATAGTTCCACCTGTATGTATAATTAGTACCTTTTTCATCTCCATCACCTGCAGTATAAATTAGTATTTTCTTTCCAATATGTTCATGATACGATGAAATAGATTGTAATGGAAGGGGAGAGGCCGGTATGATTGCTATACTATCAGCAGCTGTAGCACCAGGATTTGCGCTTTTGGCATTTTTTTATTTAAAAGACCGCTTTGAACCGGAACCCTTTTCCATGGTTTTTCGAATGTTTATTCTTGGAGCATTACTAGTATTTCCGATTATGTTTATCCAATATGCCTTTCAAGAGGAAGGGCTTATGCAGTCGCCATTTCTCTCCTCCTTTGTAACGGCAGCTACTTTAGAGGAGTTCTTTAAATGGTTTATTTTTTTGTATGCCATTTACAAACATACATCATTTGACGGTCATTATGATGGCATTGTGTACGGTGTTTCCATCAGCCTTGGCTTTGCTACGGTAGAAAATATACTATATCTGCTTGCAAAAGGTATCTCCTTTGCATTTTATCGTGCATTTTTCCCTGTTTCTTTCCACGCACTCATTGGCGTACTAATGGGATATTATATGGGAAAAGCAAAAGTCGGCCCCCCTAGAGATCAATTCAAAATATTGAGTGTAGCACTCATTATTCCCATCATCGTTCATGGATCATATGATTTCGTATTGGAGGTATGGCAGACTAGCTGGTTGTTTATATTAGTTCCATTTATGATAGGGCTTTGGTTTATGGCGCTTCGGAAAGTTAAGCTGGCCAATCAGGTTACAGCTGATGTCATTTCCATTAAACAGAATAAGAAAGAGGCTTAACGGCAATCTACTTCCAAGTAGGTTGCCTTTTTCTATGTCGTTTTTGGTAACCATGTATAAAACCGGTACAGTTTCAGAAACTAGAGGAGACATTTAAGATATTCCATTTGCAGGAGGAGCGGCAATGAGATTAATACGATCCATTTCAATCGTTATGTTTATACTGGTTATCTGTGTTTCTATTCCTTCTACTCATGATAAGGAAGTGCACGCATTTAGTAATCAGGTAGTGCAGCATGGTGCTACTGGTGATGACGTTATTGAGCTACAGGCAAGACTACAGTATCTAGGTTTTTATAATAGTGATATTGATGGTGTGTTTGGTTGGGGTACTTATTGGGCGTTACGGAATTTCCAATACGAATTTGGTATGGAAATTGATGGCTTGCTAGGCGAAGAAACAAAGCAAAAGCTAGTGAAAGCATCTAAGTATGACGCTCAATATATCAAGAAGCAAATACGGTCAGGCAAGGACTTTACTTATTATGGAGGAGTTCCCAAGGAAACTCAATCAAAGGGTGGAGGACAGCAGAATAAAGCGCAGCAAAAGCCTCAGCAAGGAGGGCAAGAAAATCAGGGAGGAGCTGGAGGAGGAGCGACAGCAGTCAACGTTCCTTCAGGATATTCCCAGAACGATATACAGCTGATGGCGAACGCTGTGTATGGCGAAGCTCGTGGAGAGCCGTATGTTGGTCAAGTAGCAGTTGCGGCAGTTATCCTGAATCGAGTCGAGAATACAAGCTTTCCAAATTCAGTGTCTGGAGTCATTTTCGAACCAAGAGCTTTTACGGCTGTTGCAGATGGACAAATTTGGCTTACACCAAATGAAAAGGCTAAGGAAGCAGTACTGGATGCTCTCAATGGGTGGGATCCATCTGGAAATGCTATCTATTACTTTAATCCAAATACCGCTACATCAGACTGGATTTGGAGCAGACCTCAAATTAAAAAGATTGGGAAGCATATATTTGCCAAGTAAGAGAAAGGAAGTGAAGGCATGTTTCGTTGGATACTAATCGCTGTATTAGCGTTAGGTATTACAGGTACTGCTGCATGGGGTTATCAAGAACACCAGGAAAAGAATGCTATTCTCGTCCAGGCAGAGAACTCTTATCAAAGAGCATTTCATGATTTATCTTATCAAATGGAACTGCTCCACGATAAAATGGGGACAGTTTTAGCAATGAATTCTCAAAAGCAGCTATCGCCCCAATTAGTTGAAATTTGGAGACTTACCTCAGAAGCTCATAACGATGTAGGGCAGCTCCCTCTTTCCTTGATGCCCTTTAATAAGACAGAAGATTTTCTGTCTAGTATAGGAGAATTCAGCTATAAAACGGCTGTTAGGGATTTAAGCAAAAAGCCATTATCAGATGAAGAAGTGTCTACACTACAAAAGCTATATGAACAATCAGGTAGCATCAAGAATGAATTGAGGAAAGTTCAATACATGGTGTTAAATGATAATCTACGATGGATGGATGTTCAGCTAGCCCTTGCAAGTGAGGATAAAGGCGACAATAAAATTATTGATGGATTTAAAACGGTAGAGAAGAATGTAGAAGGATATTCCGAAGGGAATTTAGGGCCGACCTTTACTAGTTCTCAAAAAAATCACGAATTTCGTTTTGTAAAAGGAAATGAGCTCAACGAAGAAGAAGCAAGGAAGAAATCTAAAGACATTTTTGAAGTCCCTGAAGGGGCCAAAGTAACCTTGACGAAAAGCGGTAAAGGTGCAGAAATCCCTACGTACACGATGTCTTATAATGGGGATGGTAAAAATGGGTACATGGATCTTACGGTAAAAGGTGGTCACCCTATTGATATAATGGTTGACCGAAAAGTGAAGGAAAGAAAAATCGGCTTACACGAGGGTTTGCAAAAAGCTAAGGCATTCTTGGAAAAATATGAGTATGAGGGTATGCAATCCTTTCAAAGCAGCCAATACGATAAGATAGGAATTTATAGCTTTATGTTTGTACAGGACAATGTTCGCGTGTACCCTGATTCCATTCAAGTAAAAGTAGCTCTTGATAATGGAGACATTTTAGGCTTATCGGCTCGTGATTTCTTAATGAACCACGAGAAGAGAGTTATCCCTCCAACTGGAATTAGCGAAAAAGACGCAAGAGATTACGTGAACCCGGATGTGAAGATTCAGGAACAGCATATGGCAATAATAGAAAACGATATGAACGAAGAAGTATTATGTTATGAATATTTAGGGACTATAGATAATACGACCTACAGGATATTTATCAATGCTGAGGACGGAACAGAAGAAAGGGTCGAAAGGCTCAAGAGTTCGGAAATGAAATTCGGACAAAATTCCTAGAGAGAGACAAAAATGTCTTTCTCTTTTCCTTGTTTTTTGACATAATAAGGTATATGCATATATACGCAAGGGAGTGGGGAAGTTTGTTACATATTGGTGCAACTATTACTTTAGAACTGAAGCATGGGAAAGAGGAAGATGTTCCTGTTGATATCTATCGTTCGAAAATTGTGGAAAGAGACGATAGTGCTTTATATATTGATTACCCAGTTAACAAGAACACGAATCGGGTAGGTTTTTTTATGGAAGGAACTCAATTTAAAGTAACCTACATTGCCCAGGACCAATCCGTATATGAATTTGAAACAGAGATAAGAGGAAGAAAGAAATTAACTATTCCTGTACTTGTTCTTCCATTGCCTGTAAAAGATGAAGTGTTGCGCGTGCAAAGAAGGAAATATGTTCGTGTAGAAACAGCTGTAGACATTAGCATTCATAGTAAAGATCAGCAATTTCTTCCCTTTACAGGAACAACGGCAGATATCAGTGGTGGAGGAGCCGCCATAATCCCACCTATTAACCATGGTCTCAAGGACAATCAGATTGTAGAAACCTGGCTCGTTCTTCCCATTATGTCTGGAGATACCGAATATATTAAGACGGATGCCAAAGTGATACGAGTGTGGAAAGAAAAAGAGAGAGATACAGACAAAATCTCAGTAGAATTTAAGGCAATGGAAGAACGGGACAGGCAATCCATTATCCGTTATTGCTTCCAGCAGCAATTATTGCTTAGACAACGAGGAGTACTATAAGAATAGATAAAATTCCAAGGGCTATACTAGCTATAAAAAAGGTAGATGCTCAGTGAAACGAATGGAACGATGGCTTGTGATTCTTATAGGGTTTCATGCCTTCCTGTTAATGGTAACGCAATGGATGCTTTTGCATACCGATGCTGCCTTGTATGTGCAGCCATTGTATGAGTACCTTGGTGTACAGAAAAATGTAAACGGAAATATCATAGAAACAATAGACCGGTTTATTCCGGATGTGTTATCATTTTGAAGCATAGAAGAGCGTAAACGAAACAAGCAGACTAGCCTGCTTGTTTCGTTTTGTGAACAGGGAACCTTCCATTGTCTTTACAATTTTTTTGAATAAACTTAATATTAGCTTGACGGTTTCGGAAGGTAATAAGTGAGTAAATATTGAACAATAAAAGAGGGATTTAAGTTGAAACAAGAGTTAGCAATTGCAATCGATGGACCAGCAGCCGCTGGTAAAAGTACAGTAGCGAAAATAGTAGCCAATACATTATCCTATGTTTATATTGATACAGGAGCTATGTATAGAGCTTTAACTTACAAGGCACTCCAACAAGGAGTAAATGTTAAGGAAGAAGAAGCGGTAACAGCACTTTTAGAAAATACCACTATAGAGCTTCAGCAATCAGAGCATGGACAGCTAGTTTTTCTAGATGGGCAGGATGTTTCCCATGCTATTCGTAGCCATGAAGTAACAAAACAAGTTTCCTATGTAGCTGAACACAGGAAAGTGCGAAAAGAGATGGTAAAACAGCAGCAAGATCTTGCTGCTAAAAGAGGAGTCGTAATGGATGGGCGTGATATCGGTACACACGTTATACCTGATGCGGAAGTGAAGATATTTCTCATGGCCTCTGTTGAGGAGAGAGCAGAAAGAAGACATAAAGAAAATGTAGAGCAAGGCTTTGCTTCCGATTTAGAACAAATAAAAGAAGATATACGAAAGAGAGATAAGATTGATTCGGAACGGGAAGTGTCTCCGCTTTTAAAAGCAGATGACGCGATAGAAATTGATACCACCGCCTTAAGTATTGAACAAGTCGCTGATAAAATATTACAAGCAGTAGAACAGAAAGAAAAGTGAGGGTGAGTCGATGGGGCTATATCATTTTGCCAGATCAGTCTGTGCAGCTATCTTCTATCCAAAGTATAAAATAAAAGTGGAAGGTAAAGAGAATATCCCAGCTAATGGTCCACTTATAGTTTGTTCTAATCACATTTCTAATATGGACCCAGTGGTAGTGGGGATTACCATGAAGAGAGATGTGTATTTTATGGCTAAAGAAGAGCTGTTTAAGAATAAATTTCTTGGAGGGCTATTACGTAGAGTTCATGCCTTCCCGGTAAAGCGTGGGATGAAAGACCGCCAGGCCTTACGGAGAGCATTAGACGTGCTAAATGATAATGAAACGCTCGGCTTATTCCCGGAAGGTACTAGAAGCAAAGATGGAAAATTAGGAAAAGGGCTGGCAGGGGCAGGCTTTTTCGCCTTGCGATCAGAAGCATCCGTTGTACCTTGTGCGATTATTGGTACGTACAAATCTAAGGAACCTTTGCGCGTTGTGTATGGAGCTCCTATAGAAATGAAAGATTTAAGAGAGCGTAAGGCTTCCTCCCAAGAAGTAACAGATGTTATCATGAAAGAGATACAATTTCTATTAGATGAAAATCAGTAATCTTTACATTTTGTTGCTTGACAAATAGCCATAAATATTAGAAGTTAGAACAAAGGATAAATTTATGGCTGGTTGTGGTGGAACTGAAGGAGGTCTTGTAAATGGATGAAATGAATCAAGAAATGTCAGAAATGCCAAACGTTTCCGTAGGGGATGTACTTACTGGGAAAGTAGTGAAAGTAGAAGAAAAGCAAGTGCTTGTCGATATCGGTTACAAGGTGGAAGGCATTGTTCCGATTAGCGAGTTATCAAACCTTCACGTGGAAAAAGCATCAGACATTGTTAATGAAGGGGACGAGCTTCAACTGAAGGTGAAAAAGATGGACGATGAAGAAATCGTACTATCCAAACGCGCTGTAGATGCAGAAACAGCATGGGAAGACCTTGAGCATAAACTTGAAGTAGGCGAAGTATTTGAGGCCGAAGTGAATGATATTGTTAAAGGCGGTCTTGTTGTAGATGTAGGACTTCGTGGATTCATCCCTGCTTCATTAGTAGAAACTTATTATGTAGAAGACTTTAACGACTACAAAGGTAAAACATTAAAGCTGAAAGTAGTTGAACTAGACCGAGAACAGAACCGTGTCATTCTTTCTCATAGTGCAGTAGTAGAGGATGAAAACGAAGCACGTAAGCAATCCCTATTACAAGGCTTAGAGCCAGGACAAGTATTAGAGGGTGTTGTACAACGTATTACGGACTTTGGTGCGTTTGTAGACATCGGAGGTATGGACGGACTTGTTCATATTTCGCAATTGGCTCATGAGCATGTAGAAAAGGCTGCAGATGTAGTAGAAGAAGGACAGCATATAAATGTCAAGGTCCTTTCTGTGGATCGTGACAACGAACGTATTTCTCTTTCCTTGAAAGATACATTGCCTGGTCCTTGGGATCAGATTGAGGATAAAATTCGCCAAGGTGATGTCCTAGAAGGCACAGTGAGACGTCTTGTAAACTTTGGTGCTTTCATCGAACTTCTTCCTGGTGTGGAAGGACTTGTTCATATTTCTCAAATATCTAAGCGTCATATTGGTTCCCCGCAAGAAGTACTAGAAGAGAACCAAACAGTGAAAGTTAAAGTATTGGACGTTAATGAAGATGAGAAGCGAATTTCCTTAAGCATTAAAGAATTAGAAGAAGATCAAAGCCGTGCTGAAGTTGAGCAATACACTAGAGGCAATGATGACGAAGGTGGATTTTCTTTAGGTGATGTTATTGGAGATAAGCTGAACAAATTAAAATAATAATATTTGGTGATACAATTGAGTCGTTCAAAACGAAAGCTAGAACATATTAGACATGCATTATCCCGTGAGGATTTAGGGATGAATAGCTTTGACGAGATGGAAATTATTCATCAAAGCTTAACCGATATCCATTGGGATGACATCTCTTTGCAGACTCAATTAGGCGAACTTACTTTAAGTTCGCCTCTTTTTGTCAACGCAATGACTGGTGGAGGTGGAGAAAAGACAGAATCCATCAATCGCGAACTGGCTATTGCAGCAAAGGAGACTGGCATTGCTTTAGCAGTCGGTTCACAAATGTCTGCTTTAAAAGATGCTAAAGAAAGAAGAAGCTATGAAATTGTCCGAGAAGAGAACCCCGACGGTATTATATTTGCCAACATTGGCAGTGAAGCTACACTGGATCAAGCCAAAGAGGCTGTGGACATGCTGAAGGCTGATGCCTTGCAAATCCATCTCAATGTCTTGCAAGAACTAATTATGCCAGAGGGAGATCGGGATTTTAGTGGACGCTTGCGTCAGATTGAAGAAATCGTAGAAAATATGGAGATTCCTGTAATCATTAAGGAAGTAGGATTTGGCATTTCAATGGAAACTGCAAGGCAGTTGAAGAACGTAGGTGTATCCTATATTGATGTGGCAGGTCAAGGCGGTACTAATTTTTCCAAGGTGGAGAATAAACGTCGGAAGCAGCCGTTTGAATCATTTAATCAATGGGGAATCCCAACGGCTATTTCAGTTAAAGAAGTAAAGTCTGTTTTTCCAGAGGCCCATGTGTTAGCATCTGGAGGCATGCGGAACGGATTAGATGGAGCTAAAGCATTTGTGTTAGGTGCTAAAGGATTTGGCATGGCTGGTCATTTGCTTCGCATCCTGATGAAGGATGACATCGAAACACTCATTGCCGAAATTGATCATATACATCACGAATTCCAAATCGCTATGATGGTACTTGGTGCTAAAGATACCTATATGCTGGATGGGAAACCTCACATCTTTACAGGTAGAACGAAATCTTGGCTAGAGCAAAGGCTGCCATCTTTTTAATAATATTGGTGATGAATAGTATTATTCATCCTCTTTAACTAGCGTTAATCCTACGCAAAGAGCCCTGAAGCATTTATGCTTCAGGGCTTTTTAATGCGTACTCTATTACTTGCTTAATCGGTTGTTGCTATTGTTTGTATCTTCTGTGTACGAACTCCCTTTAGGATGTGTTTCTGTGTTTCTGTCACTTTCTACTCTTCTTTCTTGCTTTAGTTTTTTTTGTTGGCGGTCTTTTCCCATGCTAACAATCCCTCCTAGTATTATTTTGTGATGGAAAAGCTAATCTTTATATGATTATTATTTGTTACTTTGCCCATAATGGTTAGTAGTATAAGGAGAGAGGAACATGGATGGAGTTATTTTTCTATATATTCATTGGCTATTATGGGTAATTTATACTTTCTTTGTACAACGTACTAAGAAAAGGCTGAGTATTAGTGCTTTCCTATTGATTTCTATTCTCGCTTTTGGATTGGACGTTCCTGTTGGAAAATATACAATAAATGGGTCTGCACTCATTATATTTGGCTATTCCTTTCTTATATTGGCGAGGTCTCAAAAACAAATAGTGTCTGCTTGTATGTCGTTGGCAGTTGCAATTGCGTATTGCGGTGCATTATTCTTTGAGTCTGTTAGTCCTATTTGGATTATTGGGCCCAGGCTATGGATGTTATCCTTTCTTGCATTTGCTTTAGTGTATTTTATGTCCCGCTTTACGATGACAAGAATTGGGATATGGGGAATAGGCGCTGTGTTTGGGGAAACGCTGTTTACTACGTACATAAACGAACTTGGTTATGAGAAAATCATTGGAAACCCAATGTTCTTAGACATATATGCCGTTGTTTTGCTCTTTTTCACAATAGCGGCTACAGGGTCATTTATAATTGAGAGTTTAGAGGGAATGGTATCCCATCGAATCAAAAGAAAAGTGGGGGTTAAGCCTTGAACGAGTATGTGTACCCAATATTATTTGGGGTTGCTGTTGGCGTAATAGCAAGATTAATTATGTTAAAAACAGATTATCGTCAATATCCTACATATCTTCATGGGAAAGTTATTCATTTGTCCCTAGGGTTTATTGCTGCTTTTTTAGGAGCAATTGCTGTACCAGCCATTATGGAAATGGAGTTCACTGCTGTAACTTTTTTAACGATTGCAGCTTCCCAATTTCGGGAAGTGCGTAATATGGAGAGAAATACGCTGACCGAATTGGATGCATACGAATTGGTTCCTAGAGGAAATACCTACATTGAAGGGATAGCTATAGCGTTTGAAGGTAGAAATTATTTAGTTATATTTTCCTCTTTTCTTGCTACGATGTTTTATTTAATTTGGAATATTTGGGCAGCGATTGCTGTAGCATTAGTTTCTTACTACTTTGTTCGTAAGTTCATGACCGGTAATACACTGAAGGATATTGTGGATATAGAATATGTAAAGCCCCATTTTGATGGGGCAGGGTTATACGTAGATAACATATATATAATGAATATCGGTTTACCAGAACGGCAAAAAGAAATCATGGAATATGGTATGGGATTTGTTGTTTCCCCTAAGAACTTTAATGTCAGGTCTACGATAGCTAATTTAGGACAGCGTCAGGCTATTCTGCATGATGTTTCCGTTTCCATGGGTGTTTTTAGAGATAGTGGTACCCCAGCACTCGTTCCTTTAATTAAACGAGATTTAGATGATGGGCGAATTGGAGTATTTATTCTACCGCAGGAAAGAGATGTGGACCGAGCTATTAGAATTATAGGAGCTGTCCCAGTATTAGAGAATGCAATAAGGATGCCGAGTGAATCCAAGCCAAATAAAGAGGAGGGTCATATGTCTTGAACATCGAAAAGGCTGTTCTTGCTGCCATTACTATGAACCGACATAACGTAGAAGGTGGTGCACCTATCTTTATTTGTGAAACGAAGGAAGAAATGAATCAAATTGCTGCCAACCTGGAGGCGATTTTAGATGGAATAAGCCATGCCCTTAGTGATGAACTGTATATAATTGTGAAGCATTAGCATGATATTTAGTGTGAAGCTTGAGAAAAGCGTTGTTTGTTATGGGCAGTTTTGCTAAAATGAAAAAGTTAAGAGTAAACCCTTCTTACTTGACAAGAGGGGTTTTTCCTTGATTAGGCATGCCAACAATATAAGATATGAAGAAAAAATACTGGACAATTAGTTAGGGGGAACCTTTCATGCGTAAATCTGTAGTTGCTGTAGTCGGAAGACCCAATGTAGGGAAATCAACCATTTTCAACCGACTTGTAGGCGAACGAATCTCCATTGTAGAAGATACCCCTGGTGTGACAAGAGATCGCATTTATGCTGAGGCAGAATGGTTAAATACAGCGTTTAATATTATTGATACAGGAGGCATTGAGCTCGGGGATGAACCGTTATTGGTTCAAATGCGCGCTCAAGCCGATGTAGCAATAAATGAAGCGGATGTTATTATCTTTATGGTGAATGGAAGAGAAGGAATTACAGGTGCTGATGAAGAAGTAGCCAAAATACTTTATAAATCCAATAAACCTGTTGTTCTTGCAGTAAATAAAGTAGATAATCCTGATATGCGTGACCAAATATACGAGTTCTATGCTTTAGGTTTTGGCGAGCCATTTCCGATTTCGGGTACTCATGGTCTTGGTCTTGGAGATATGCTCGATGAGGTTGTGAAGCATTTCCCTGAGCGTGCTGACGCTCTAGAAGAGGACGATACCATTCACTTTAGTTTAATCGGCCGTCCTAATGTTGGAAAATCATCATTAGTAAACTCCATTTTAGGAGAAGAGCGGGTAATCGTTAGTGATATCGAAGGAACGACGAGAGATGCCATTGATACATCGTTCACAAAAGATGAACGAGATTATGTGATAATTGATACAGCAGGAATGAGAAAAAGAGGAAAAGTGTATGAGACTCTAGAAAGATATAGTGTCATGCGAGCATTGAAAGCGATAGAACGGTCAGATGTAGTCCTTGTTGTCATTGATGCTGAAGAAGGAATCATTGAACAGGATAAAAAGATAGCCGGATATGCACATGAGGCAGGGCGTGCGGTCGTGATCGTAGTCAATAAATGGGATGCAATTGATCGAACCGAGAAAACAATGAAGGAATTTGAAGAGAAAGTAAGGCAGCAATTCCAATTCTTAGACTACGCTCCAATCGTTTATCTTTCAGCAAAGACAAAGAAACGAATGCATACGCTTGTTCCGGAAATTTTAACGGCGAGTGAGAACCATACGAAACGAGTTCAATCAAGTGTTCTGAACGAAGTTTTAATGGATGCCCTTGCCATGAAACCTGTGCCTTCTTTGAAAGGGAAGAAGTTAAAGATTTTCTATATGACACAAATTGGTGTGGCGCCACCTACCTTTGTTGTATTTGTTAATGACCCTGAGTTATTACACTTTTCCTATGAACGATTTTTAGAGAACCGAATACGCGAGGCATTTGGTTTTGAAGGGACACCAATCAAAATTTATGCTCGCCAGCGTAAATAAGGGAGAGATTCTATGGCAAACGTAGCAGTACTTGGTGCAGGTAGCTGGGGAACAGCCTTATCTGTTGTATTGGCTGATAATTATCACGATGTACGATTATGGACACATCGAAAAGATCAGGCTCAGCAAATAAATGAAACCCACCACAATGAAAAGTATTTACAGGAAGTTTCCTTGCCTTCCAACATTGTAGCGTACAATGATATGGAAGCAGCACTTCAAGATGTTACAGCTGTTGTAGTTGTGGTTCCAACGAAAGCCATTAGAGAAGTGTGTCAACAGATGAAGTCGGTATTATCTCATAAAGTGACAATCATTCACGCTACAAAAGGCATTGATCCGGACTCTTTAAAGCGAGTGTCAGAGATGATGGAAGAAGAACTGCCTGACGATATTTATGAGGATATCGTTGTACTAAGTGGTCCAAGCCACGCTGAAGAGGTTGGATTGCGTCAACCTACAACCGTAACCGTTTCCTCCCATACGATGAAAGAAGCAGAAATAGCACAAGATCTATTTATCAACGAACATTTTCGAGTGTACACTAATCCAGATGTGGTCGGTGTTGAGCTGGGTGGTGCGCTGAAAAATATCATTGCATTAGGTGCTGGTATATCTGATGGTCTTGGTTATGGTGATAACGCAAAATCTGCTTTAATTACTAGAGGATTAGCAGAAATTGCTCGCCTCGGCACTTCTATGGGAGCAAATCCACTTACGTTTGCTGGTCTGACAGGAGTTGGAGATTTAATAGTTACCTGTACAAGTCAGCATAGCAGGAATTGGAGAGCAGGTAATATGCTTGGAAAAGGCTATGACCTCCATGATGTCTTGGAGCACATGGGTATGGTTGTCGAAGGCGTTCGAACGACCAATGCAGCATATAAGCTATCCCAATCTCAACAGATTGAAATGCCCATTACACAAGGAATCGAACAACTGCTGTTCCACGGTGCTGCTCCTAAGGAAGTAGTTGACCAGTTGATGACAAGGGGCAGACGTCATGAAATGGAAGACCTTGCAAATATTTTAGGGGACCAGTATTCCTCGTAATGCAGTAAATGCTCACGCAATAGGTTACTCCGCATATACTATCCTTGAAAGTTTATTATTAAGGAGGAAAACCTGTGAGCGGATTTCAAAAGAAGGCATTCGATCATCTAAACAAGAAGGCAAATATAACTCCGGATGAAATATTTAAAGTTGCAGATTCTGTTAAAAACGCAAACTTTAAAGATGAACAAACAGTAAGAGACCTGGTGAAACGCTTGTCGAAACTGGCTGGTAAGCCTGTTTCGAAGGAAAAGGAAGATAAAATCGTCAAAGCGATTACGGAAAATAATATGGATATGAGTCAGTTAAATAAAATGTTCAAAAAATAACCATTTATAGGCATTTGAGGATACGGATGTATCAAGGAATGCATACAATAAATCGCAGCAGCAAAACACGCAAGAGTTGTTTTATCAGGGTACTATTTAGTCAACCGAGGTGAGTTAAGCCCCTACCACCTCGGTTTTTCTTTGTATCTACTATGATATTTCTTTTGTAGCGCTTCGTTTGTTTATGCCTTGAACGGGTGGACAACCTATTATAAAATTTTCCTGACATGCTACAATGGAAATTGGATTAAGAGGACGTGTAAGCCCTTAATCGGTACGGAAGGTAACTCTCTATTAAAATACGAATCTATGACACTAATGACGATGGTCGCATCCGTGGAAGGGATGAGGTACTTCTTCGTGCTATAATGTAGCTATCATCATTGTGAATGGCAAAAGGAGTTGGCAACATGTCTACAAGTATGTTGAAGATGTATATTTCCTTTGCGGGAATCATCTTTATGTTTTTAGCGGTTGGTTTAATTTTGTTGAGCAGATATAAGCTGAAGGGGATTTTTGCAGGAATAGCCGCATTTCTCGCATACATATTCTTAATTGCAGGCGGCATTATTATATTCTATATTGTCTTTAGCGGACCTACATCTTAAGATAAATGGAGGAATTGCCCATGGCGCGTAAGCCTATTTTGGCATTAATTCTTGCTGCTTTTTTTCTCTCAGGGTGTTTGTATCCAGATGAGAAGCTGTCCAAGAATCAAGTGCCGAATGATGTTCAATTGCAATCAATACAGACAGCAATTGAACAATTTATAGAAAAGCATCCGTATCAATTACCTATACAGAATAGGGAACAAGATACACCAGTGCTTCAAAAATATCCAGTTGATTTTAGCAGACTGAAGGAAGAGAACATACTTTCCGAAGCCCCTGGCAATTCTTTTGAACAGGGTGGGGTTTATCAATACGTCCTCATCCATGCCGAAGAAAACCCAACCGTAAAAGTGATGGATTTAAGAGTTACACAAAAGCTTAGAGAGGTGAATATGCGGTTAATTGCCTATCGGAATGAGCATCGATACCCGCCATTTGGAGAAGTGATTGGGGAAAATGTGTATTCCATCAATCATCAAGAACTTGGGTATGATGAACCTCCTCAAATTAAGAGTCCATATACTCAAAATCATCTTCCAATCGTAATAGATGGAAATGGAGAATTATATATAGATTATCGTCCCGATTTGAATCAATACTTACAACAGTATGATCATTCTTATACAAGTGGTGATGATATACGCTATGTACTAGCAGAAAATTCCCCTATCGTTCCAGCTCATTCCCTACCATATACAGTGAAGGATGGAGAACCTGTCTTCTCTGTAGGGCTTCAAGAGAAAGAAGGAAACTGAGTACAATACCATATCGTCTACTAGAGAAACTTAGAGTGCATGAAAACTCTAAGTTTCTTTTGTGTACTGAATTCCTACTCATGTTGTCGGGCAAGTTCTATCGTTTATGCAGCACTGTATTTCCCGTCCGTTCTCTATAGCTTCCTTACTATTGGATGAGGCATGAAGCAAATAGCCTTACCTCGTCGATTAGATAGTATGCAAGTTAATAGCTTTGAGACAAACAATTTAAGGGAATGAAGCATTTTTTTCTGCTTTTTATCATAAGTAGTTTATGAGGAACTCTTAGTATCTTTTTTCTATATTTCATTCTTCATCAAACAGAGAGCCTACTTTTCATAAAATAAAGTCATAATTCACTAGGACAACGTCATAAATTGTAGTGTCAGGGATTTGAAAACGATGGGGTCTTGTATATTCAGGTGAAGTTAAGGATCGGGAGGGGATCACTTGGAAAGAGTTGATATTTTCAAAGATATCTCAAAAAGAACTGATGGAGATATTTATTTAGGTGTTGTAGGAGCAGTTCGAACAGGAAAATCAACATTTATTAAGAAGTTCATGGAGCTAGTGGTATTACCAAACATCCAAGACGAAGGGGAAAGAGCTCGTGCTCAAGATGAACTCCCGCAAAGTGCAGCAGGAAGAACCATAATGACAACGGAACCAAAATTTGTTCCAAATCAAGCTGTAGAGGTTCATGTGGATGAAGGTCTCGATGTAAATTTCCGCGTGGTGGACTGCGTTGGTTATACAGTGAATGGGGCGAAAGGGTATGAGGATGAAGATGGTCCTCGTATGATTAATACACCTTGGTATGAAGAGCCTATTCCGTTTCATGATGCTGCAGAAATTGGAACAAGAAAAGTCATTACAGAACACTCAACGATTGGTGTAGTGGTTACGACAGATGGGACGATAGGGGAAATACCTAGACATGACTATGTGGATGCAGAGGAAAGAGTAGTAGAAGAATTAAAAGAAGTCGGCAAGCCATATATTATGATTATAAACTCTGTACGCCCACACAGTCAGGAAACAGAATTACTTCGTCAGGAGCTTCAAGAGAAATACGATATTCCTGTCATTTCCATGAGTGTAGAAAGTATGCGCGAGAGTGATGTGTACAATGTCCTTCGAGAAGCGTTGTATGAATTTCCAGTTCTTGAGGTGAATGTGAATCTACCAAGCTGGGTTATGGTTCTGAAGGAAGGACACTGGTTACGCAAGAATTACCAGGATGCAATCCAGGACACAGTGAAGGACATTAAACGTCTGAGAGACGTAGATCGCGTTGTCGGACAGTTTTCTGACTATGATTATATAGACCGGGCTCAACTTGCAGGTATGGAAATGGGAGAGGGAGTAGCAGAAATTGACCTGCAAGCCCCTGATTACTTGTATGACCAAATATTGAAGGAAATTGTCGGCGAAGAAATAAGAGGAAAAGATCATCTATTACAATTAATGCAGGATTTCGCCCATGCGAAGAGAGAATATGATCAAATTTCTGATGCACTGCAAATGGTGAAACAAACTGGGTATGGCATAGCGGCGCCTGCTCTAGAGGATATGTTCCTCGATGAACCAGAGATTATTCGTCAAGGCTCTAGGTTTGGTGTCCGATTAAAAGCTGTTGCACCTTCTATTCATATGGTAAAAGTAGACGTCGAATCTGAATTTGCTCCTATTATCGGAACAGAGAAGCAAAGTGAGGAACTGGTAAGATACCTCATGCAAGATTTTGAAGAGGATCCACTTTCTATTTGGAATTCAGACATCTTCGGACGCTCTTTAAGCTCCATTGTACGTGAGGGGATAAGCGCTAAATTATCGTTAATGCCAGAGAATGCCAGGTATAAGCTGAAGGACACATTAGAACGAATTATTAACGAAGGCAGCGGAGGATTAATTGCCATCATTTTATAAAGGATGGCCCACCGCTCTTCTTTTTGAACATAGTATTTGTCTGGAAAAAATATCGTTTTTATTCCATCTAATGTCTTTCCATCACCCTTATTTCACGATGAAGTCGCGTGAAATAAGGGTTTTTACGTATAATTTACAAAAAAAATTTTGCTTCCTGTAACGTCCATCGTTTTCCCAAAGTAGAAAGAGCTGGAAAAATGCTCTAAAGCCCGCCAAATCAACCATTGTAGAGGACGGTTGCCTTAGGGGAATGAGCTCTGAAAGGATGCTCAAAACCCGCTGTTACCGCATTTTGAGCAAAGAATCTTCACTGTTATTATTGAATTCTCCACGATCATCGTTTAATATAAGGCTTGTCATCAAGTTTTCTTGGTGATTTGATGTATATTTTGACATGAAAATGTGAACAAATGTAGGTAATCTTATAATTTGTTCTATCATGGAACAACCGTCCCTGGGAGGAGGTGAATAGCATGAATAAGACAGATCTAATCAATGCAGTTGCAGAGAAAAGTGATCTTTCTAAAAAAGATGCTACACAAGCAGTAGATGCAGTATTCGAATCTATCTCTGAATCACTACAACAAGGTGATAAAGTACAACTGATTGGTTTCGGTAACTTCGAAGTACGTGAGCGTGCTGCTCGTAAAGGCCGTAACCCACAAACTGGTGAAGAGATTGAAATCTCTGCTAGCAAAGTGCCAGCATTTAAACCAGGTAAAGCCCTTAAAGACTCTGTAAAATAATTGTTTTACATAGCGGGCTAACCCCCAAGGCTGACTCCATTTCATGGGTCAGCCTTCTTTTCCAATCAAGAGGTAGGAGAAAGCTACATTTCACCTTATGTAAGTTCATAACGGCTGAATTGCTTCACAAGGCTTGTTATGAATTGACATAGGCTTAAATGTACGAGATAGTAAAATAAGCAAAATAATAGGGGGATCTTCATGAGTAACGGTAAAAGTGGAGATTTTTTCGTGATTAAAGCTTTGCAAGATGGGGTAAATGTTATTGGGTTGACGAGGGGTACTGATACTCGTTTCCACCACTCAGAGAAGCTAGACACTGGAGAAGTAATGATTGCTCAGTTTACAGAACATACTTCTGCTGTGAAAGTAAGAGGAAAAGCATTAATCCAAACAAGTCACGGGGAAATGTATACCGATGAGGCAGAGTAATCTCTCTGCTTTTTCTTTTTTATCTATTAATGATATATATTCCATATACAATATTAGAAAATGGGTCAAATGGGCAACCTATACATATCAATAAATGTTTCATAAGCAAGTCGTATGCTATAATGGTGAGTGAGTTAGCCGTTATACGGCTCGGAAAGGCTTAAGGTGATGGCTTTGACATATAACCATATGAATATTGAAGAATTAAAAGCTTCCATAGAAGACCAAATTCGACATCCTTATTTAGCCAAATTCATACCTAATCCAGTCATTAGTGAAGACAAGCTAATGTTTTTAGCGGCACTTCTGAAACAATCCGAGTTTCCAGAAGAAAAGCAAAAGCAGTATATTATAACAACCATGTTAGTACAAATCGCGCTGGACACTCATGAACTGGTTACGATTTCTGGAGAGCAGGAAGAGCCAGAGGCGGAGAAGAAAAGGCAATTAACCGTTCTTGCCGGGGACTACTATAGTGGCTTATATTATTATCTTCTATCCAAGCTTGAAGACATTCCAATGATTCAGACATTGGCTTCGGCTATTAAAGAAATAAATGAATTAAAGATGAAGATTTACAACCATGATTTCAACACATTTACAGAGGTCATGGAAGGGCTTAAAAAAGTAGAGTCTCTGCTTATCCAAAGAGTAGCTGAATTTATGAAAAAGCCAGGTATAGATGATGTGCTGGGAGACTGGCTGTTAGCTATGCGATTGGACTATGAGAATAAGCGGTATCATTTAAGGGAAACCGCTCCGATAATTGAAGTCTTAATGAAGAGTTCCTATGTACAAGTGAATGGGGGACAAGTGCTTAGAGCCCTGGACAAGATGATTCGAAAGCACCTTCTACGTGTGGAAGAATCCGTGAAGCAGCTGCCTCAGAATTTTAGTGTGTTACGGGAATACTTACAACAACATCTCTATCATTCTTTTTACATGAATCAACAACAAGTAGTGGAAGAAGGTTAAGTATGGTTCAACAATCTAAATCTGAACGAGTACATCACGTTTTCGAAAAAATATATAACCGATATGATGTGATGAACTCCATCATTTCCTTTCAGCGTCATAAGGCGTGGCGTAAAGATGTAATGAAACGTATGCAAGTAACGACAGGGGATTCTGCCTTGGACGTCTGCTGCGGAACCGGGGATTGGACATTAGCGTTATCAGATGCAGTAGGCAGCCAGGGGCAGGTAGTAGGGCTGGACTTTAGCCAGAATATGCTTTCAGTAGGGAGAAAGAAGAAACAAGAATTGCGATTAGCGAATACGGAATTTGTGCACGGTGATGCGATGCAGCTTCCCTATGACGATCATTCCTTCGATTTTGTAACCATTGGCTTCGGACTGCGAAATGTCCCTGATTATATGCAGGTGTTGAAAGAAATGGCTAGGGTCGTAAAACCAGGAGGAAAAGTAGTTTGCCTGGAAACCTCACAGCCTACTGCTCTCGGGTTTCGACAAGCGTATTACTTTTATTTTCGATTTATAATGCCTGCTTTTGGTAGATTATTTGCTAAAAGCTATGATGAATACGCCTGGTTATATGAATCAGCAAAAGATTTCCCCTCAAGAGATAAACTAACGGAAATGTTTATGGAAGCCGGCTTACAGCAGGTAGAGGTGAAAAGCTATACAGGTGGCGTAGCCGCAATGCATATGGGTGAAAAACCTGAGCAATAATGAGTGATAAATTTATTAAAAGGTGACCCGAATGAAACTAGCAATGATGTATCCGTTTTTAAAAAATGATATTAACAAAATAGAGCAGGCACTCAACGAAACAATTCAGGCTGAACACCCTGTGTTAAGGGAAGCTTCCACTCAATTGCTGCAAGCAGGGGGAAAGCGTATTCGTCCTGTTTTTGTTTTATTGTCAGGAAAGTTTGGAGATTATGATATTGATCGGATGAAGCATGCCGCCGTTTCCCTTGAACTTATCCACATGGCCTCCCTCGTCCATGATGACGTAATTGATGATGCAGAAATTAGAAGAGGCCAGCCGACGATTAAATCAAAATGGGATAATCGTATTGCAATGTACACTGGTGATTACATATTTGCAAGAGCATTAGAATACTTATCTAATTTAGAAAAACCAAGAGCACACCAAATCTTATCTGAAACTATTGTAGAGCTATGTATTGGGGAAATCGAGCAAATAAAGGATAAGTTCAATTGGGATCAGAACTTGCGTACCTATTTAAGGCGGATCCAGAGGAAGACGGCCTTATTGATAGCGGTCAGCTGTAGATTAGGTGCTGTAGCTGCTAATGTATCACCTGAGATAGAACGTGCTTTGTTTAAGTATGGTTACTATGTAGGAATGAGTTATCAAATCATTGATGATGTTCTGGATTTTACAGCTACAGAAGAGGAATTAGGGAAGCCAGCCGGTAGTGATGTGATGCAAGGGAATATTACCCTTCCGGTCTTGTATGCAATGCGGGAGGACAAGTATTTATTAGAGGAGCAGTTAGCGGCGCTAGAGCATGAGACCCCATTAAAAGAAACGATGGATATTATCATTAACCGTATCAAACAGACGGGTGCTATTGAAGCCTCTTTAGCGTTAAGTGATCGCTATCTAGAGAAGGCATTCAAAGCTCTTGAAGTTTTACCATCACAAAAAGAAAAACAAACCTTAAAAAATATAGCAAAATATATAGGCAAACGGAAATCATAAAACCGTTTGCTACTTTTTTGATATTTTGATAGAATTTTCTTTGGTAACATATTTAAACGCTTTCACAATCTACATACTATTGAGGTGGAAAAGATGGAAAAAACGTTTGTTATGGTAAAACCTGATGGAGTACAACGAAATTTAGTAGGCGACATTGTTGCAAGATTCGAAAGAAAAGGCTTTAAGCTGGCTGGTGCCAAGCTAATGAGCATTCCTACTGCACTTGCTGAAGAACATTACGGTGAACATAAGGAAAAACCTTTCTTCGGTGAATTGGTAGATTTCATCACAAGTGGACCTGTGTTCGCGATGGTGTGGGAAGGCGACAACGTTATCGCAAATGCAAGACAAATGATGGGGAAAACCAATCCTTCTGAAGCTATGCCTGGTACAATTCGCGGTGACTATGGGTTAACCGTAGGTAAAAACGTAGTTCATGGATCTGATTCCCCAGAAAGTGCCGAAAGGGAAATCGGACTTTTCTTCCAACAAGAAGAAGTACTAAGCTATGACAAAAATGATCATTCTTGGTTGTATTAAAGAAAGCGAGGATCAGCAATTATGCTGATCCTTTTTTTATACAAACCCTCACTGCTTGTCATAAGATTTGTATACATTAACACTTTACAGAAGCAGAGAGTTGGATTACCATAAAATTATTGGGAATGGTACACGGGAAAGGGTGCGCACATAGCTGATGAGTATGGATTATCAAAGCTTTGTACATCAAGTGAAGAGAAAAACGGGAATTGACCTTGCCTTATATAAAGAAGGGCAAATGAAAAGAAGATTAACGTCCCTGCGTGATAAGCGAGGGTATGCATCGTTTGACGATTATTATCAGGCACTTGCTAGAAATCGTGATTTATATTTTGAGTTTTTAGATCGAATGACCATAAATGTGTCAGAATTTTATCGTAATTATAAACGGTGGGAAGTGCTGGAGAAGAACATTCTTCCTGACCTTGTAAAGGATAAAAGAAGCATCAAAGTTTGGAGTGCTGCCTGCTCCACGGGAGAAGAACCTTATACGTTATCAATGGTGCTGCATCATTTCTTTCCGACCAGTCAAATCAATGTGCTGGCAACCGATATTGATGAAAATGCCTTGAAGCGAGCAAGAGAGGGACTCTATCCGGAGCGCTCCTTAAAAGAGGTTCCAGACCATGATAAGCAGCACTATTTTCGTCAAGAAGGTACGTATTACCGAGTTTCAGATGATATAAAACGAACGGTGACGTTTAAAAAACATAATTTATTAGCCGATACATACGAAAAACACTTTGACTTAATTATTTGTCGTAACGTTCTTATCTACTTTACAGAAGATGCGAAGGCCAAAGTGTACCAACAGTTTAGTGATGCATTAAAGGCGAATGGTATATTATTCGTTGGCAGCACGGAACAAATATTTAATCCTCAGCACTATTCATTTAAGGTTGCAGATACGTTCTTCTATGAAAAACAGGATTCTTAAGAGAGCCAATAGCTGGTCTCTCTTTTTTCATATCAATAGCAGTACTTTATTTCTTCTCATTTTTTTAACTTGAAACAGACAGGTTTACGAGGATATGATATATTAATACAAAATTGCATACATATACGGAGGTTGAAAACATGCGCTATCTAACAGCCGGAGAATCACATGGAAAACAATTAACAACTATAGTAGAAGGTTTACCAGCTAGAATGCCGCTACATCGAGAAAAAATAGACGAATCCCTAATTAGAAGACAAGGGGGATATGGCAGAGGACGTCGCATGCAAATAGAGAAGGATCTTATTGAGATTACAGGCGGAGTCCGACATGGCTATACACTTGGATCACCTGTTTCTCTTATTCTTCACAATGATGATTTCACTCATTGGAGGAATATCATGGGGGAAGATCCAATCGGTGAGGATGAAGAGGTTCGACGCACCATAAGTCGCCCAAGACCTGGTCACGCGGATTTAAATGGAGCATTGAAATATGGCCACAGAGATATTCGTAACGTTTTAGAACGTTCTTCAGCACGGGAAACTGCTGCAAGGGTAGCTGCTGGAGCAGTAGCTAAACAGCTGCTTGAAGAGCTAGGGATTAATGTAATTGGGTACGTCAATACCATTGGTGGTATTACAGCGTCCTATGACCAAGCCTTATCCTTTGCGCAAAGGAAAGAACAATCAGAGCAATCACCGGTACGTACGCTTGATAAAGAAGCGGAACAAACGATGATGCAAGCCATAGATGATGCGAAAAAAGAAGGAGATTCTATTGGCGGTGTGGTAGAAGTTATGGTGGAAGGAATGCCAGCTGGAGTTGGCTCATATGTCCACTATGATCGCAAACTAGACGCTAGAATTGGCGGCAGTGTTATGAGCATTAATGCCTTTAAGGGTGCTGAGTTCGGTGTTGGATTTGAGGCAGCAAACTTAAAAGGTAGTGAAGTACATGACGAAATTGCTTATAACGAAAAGAATGGCTACTACCGAAAATCGAATAATCTAGGCGGATTTGAGGGTGGTATGACCACTGGAATGCCAATTATTGTGAAAGGCGTTATGAAACCAATCCCTACCCTGTACAAACCGCTGCAAAGTGTGGATATTGACTCAAAAGAACCTTTCAAAGCAAGTATTGAGCGTTCGGATTCATGTGCTGTTCCTGCTGCGGCCGTCGTGATGGAACATGTGGTCGCTTGGGAGCTTGCGAAGGCTATTACAGAGCAGTTTCCTTCTGATCAATTTCCAAAACTAAAGCAAAGTATAGAAGAATATAAAGAAGAAATCAGGTGTTTCTAATGGAACACCTTACCATTAGCACTGAAGATTCCCATTACCCGGTCTTTATTGGGGAAGGTATCCGTCATCAGATAGAACAATTACTTCCAGAAAGCTACGATAAGATAATGGTTATTACGGATTGTACAGTAGAAGAGCTGTACCTAAAGGATTTGGAGGATGCAATATCTCCCAACCGTGATGTCTTCTCTTTCGCGGTTCCAGCGGGAGAAAAATCAAAGCAATTGGACCTTTTCTTTGAATGTCATACTAAGGCGATTGAAAATGGATTGAATCGTCGGAGTGTGATACTAGCGCTAGGAGGCGGGGTTGTTGGAGATTTGGCTGGCTTTGTTGCTTCTACCTTTATGCGGGGAATTGACTATGTACAAATTCCGACTACTATTCTCGCCCACGATAGTAGTGTTGGAGGAAAAGTAGCAGTAAATCACCCGCTCGGTAAGAATATGATAGGTAATTTCCATCAGCCAAAGGCAGTAGTGTATGATACACAAACTCTATTATCCCTACCTCCAGTAGAATGGCGTTCAGGAATGGCGGAAGTAATGAAACATGCTTTCTTGGCAGATAAAGATATGCTAAAGCAATGTCTTCAGCTTCCACACTTCCAAAAGGTAACAAATGAAACGCTGATAACACTTCTAAAAAAAGGCATACAAATTAAAGCGAAGTATGTCCAAAAGGATGAAAAAGAACAAGGAATTAGAAGGTATTTGAACCTGGGACATACATTAGGTCATGCTTTAGAAGCTGAAGCAGGCTACACTCATTTGTCTCATGGGGAGGCTGTGGCGATTGGAATGGATTTTGCATTATTCCTTAGTCAGAAATACGTATCAAATGCTTCCTTCCCGATATCAGAATATAGAAACTGGCTAACTAAACAAAACTATCCAACCACTGTGTTGGAAAATTATTATATTCCTTCCTTAATAGAAAGAATGAAATCAGATAAGAAGAACGAAGATGAACAAATTCGAATGGTATTGTTAGAGGAAATTGGGAAACCGATGGTATTTCCATTTCAAATAGATACACTACAAAACGAACTTCAAGCCTATCGAAACGAGGTGAAGAATTTTTGATACGTGGAGTCCGAGGCGCAACAACCGTTTCATCTAATACAGGGGATGAAATCGTTCAACGCACCAAAGAGTTATTGAATGACCTTATTACAGAAAATGCAATAGAAGCAAATCAGGTGGCCTCCGTTTTTATCTCAATGACTGAAGATTTAGACGACACGTTTCCAGCCAAAGCTTTGAGAGAAATAGATGGATGGACGTATGTACCAGTTATGTGTATGAGGGAACTAGCTGTTCCTAACAGTTTAGCTAAGTGTATTCGAATCATGATTCACCTAAATACAGACCAGCAGCAAGAGGCAATGTATCATGCGTATCATTATGAAGCCGTACAGCTTAGACCAGATTTAATTAGAGGAGAAGAGGAGGAATAAGTATGAGAACGAAACAGGTATTAAATGGGTTATCACCTTATGTTCCAGGCAAGACAATTGAAGAGGTAAAGGAAGCGTATGGCTTAGAGAAGATTACGAAACTTGCTTCTAACGAAAATCCTTTTGGTTTTTCAGACAGAGTGAAGGAAGGTCTACAGCAGTCTATTGAGCATTTGGAGATATACCCTGATGGCTATTCTCGGGAATTAAGAAACGTCTTATCTTCCAGGCTCGATGTACACGAAAAGCAACTGATCTTCGGTAACGGTTCGGACGAAATAATGCAAATTATTTGTCGTGCGTATTTAGAGCCAGGCACCAATACAGTAATGGCTACGCCTACCTTTCCGCAATATCGTCACAACGCTCTAATCGAAGGTGCTGAGGTACGGGAAGTACCGCTTGTCGATGGAACGCATGATCTTCAAGAGATGCTGAATCAAGTGGATGAGTTAACGAGAGTTGTATGGATATGTAATCCGAACAATCCAACAGGAACGATGATTAATCAGCACCAATTTAATGACTTTATGGCTAAATGTCCTGAGGATGTATTAGTCGTTATGGATGAAGCATACGTAGAGTATGTAACAGACATCGATTTCCCTGATGCACTGGCTGATTTATCAAAGTATCCGAATATGATTATTACAAGAACTTTCTCTAAGGCGTATGGATTAGCTGCGCTTAGAATTGGATATGGGATTGCTAGTGAAGCCCTAATCGCAAGTCTTGAGCCTGCCAGGGAACCATTTAATACAAATGCTTTAGCACAAAAGGCTGCTATCTATGCACTAGAGGATGATGCTTTCATTGAGAAGACCAATACAAGAACAAAACATACGAAAGATAAATTAGTGGCCTTCTGTAAAGAGAAGGGATTAGACTATTACCCTTCGGAAACCAACTTTTTGTTAGTTCACCTACCTGTTACAGGAGATGAAATGACGGAGTATCTTCTACAGAATGGGTTTATTGTACGATCTGGTGAAGCGTTAGGTATTCCTAATTCTATTCGCTTGACGATAGGCAGTGAAGAACAAATGGATGAAATTATGGCTATTATGAATAATAAGTTAGTAGAAAGTAAGCAGGTATAAGATGATGAAGAAAACGATTCTAGTAACGGGGCTCGGCTTAATAGGGGGCTCCGTTGCATTATCTTTAATGAAAAATAACCATGTACAGGTTTTGGGTTTCGATCAAAACGAACATTCAATGGAATTTGCGGTTCAAAATGGCATCATTCATGAAAAGGTTCAAAGCTTTCAGGAGGGTGCAAGCCAGGCTGATGTTATTGTATTGGCTACACCTGTTTCTGTTTGTATTCAGCTGTTAAATGAGCTTGATCAAATGGAATTACCCTCTTCCGTTTTGGTTACAGACGTTAGTTCTGTAAAGAAACCAATTATGGAAGCTGCAAATCACTTGTCCAATCCTCATATACGTTTTGTTGGCGGTCATCCTATGGCAGGCTCCCATAAGCATGGAGTGGAAGCAGCGAGGGCTCATTTGTTCGAAAATGCATTCTACCTACTCGTGCCTGGTAGATTGAGCAGAGAGCAAGATGTTGCTTTACTGAAAGAGTTACTAGAATACACCTACAGCTACATGGTAACGGTTAATGAGGAGGAGCATGATAAGATGATGGGGGTTATCTCTCATTTCCCTCATCTTATCGCCTCTTCCTTAGTCCACCAGGCAAGAAATTGGCATAATACGTATCCATTCATGCATGAGCTTGCTGCAGGAGGATTTCGGGATGTTACGAGAATTGCCTCTAGCCATCCTAGTATGTGGAATGACATATTACTCCAAAACAAAGAAACAGTCGTTCCTCTTCTAACGGACTGGATTGATGAGATGCAGCACCTTAAAGAATTGCTAGAAGCTGAGGATGATGTAGCGCTTCATACATATTTAAATGATGCAAAGCAATTTAGAGATGGACTGCCGATTAAGAAAAAGGGTGCTATCCCATCCTTTTATGATGTGTATGTGGATATTCAAGACCAGCCTGGAGCCATTTCAGAGGTAACCCATATTCTTGCTCAATCCAGTATAAGTATTGTAAATATTGAAATTTTAGAGATTCGAGAGGGAATTACGGGGGCTCTTCGCTTAAGCTTTCAAACAGAAAGGGATCAAAAGCGGACACAGCTTGTGCTTAGTAGAAATGGATATGAAACAACAATTGCAAATTAATCATGAAGGTAGGCGAATGTAAATGAGTGATATGCACATTCTGAAAAGAGTGAGCCCTCTTTCGGGGACGATTACGGTACCTGGAGATAAATCTATTTCTCATAGGTCTATTATGCTATCAGCTCTTGCGGAAGGCACATCCACAATTACCAACTTTTTAACGGGTGAGGATTGTTTATCAACAATTGATGCATTTCGCAAGATGGGAATTAGCATTCAAAGAGATCATTCAACTGTTACCGTGCATGGAGAAGGGCTGTATGGTTTGAAGGAATCAATGGAGCCTATTAATTTAGGCAATTCGGGGACAACTGCACGACTCATACTAGGTATTCTGGCTGGAACACCAAACCATTATTGCTTATACGGCGATACCTCCTTATCCGTACGTCCAATGGATCGCGTAACTGTTCCTCTATCTAAAATGGGTGCGCGGTTTGATGGAAATCAAGAAGGGCGCCTGCTGCCATTGAGTGTCAGAGGGCAGGAATTGACTCCATTGGATTACACCTTGCCAATAAATAGTGCACAAGTAAAATCAGCTATTTTACTTGGAGGTTTATTTGCAGATGGTACGACGAAAGTGACAGAACCAGTCCCAACTAGAGACCATACAGAACGAATGCTGAAAGGGTACGGAGTGAAAGTGAAGAAAGAGCATAACACTATTTCCCTTGACGGAAAACAAACCTTATATGCTATGGATGTAGAGGTGCCTGGTGATATATCCTCAGCCGCCTTCTTCTTATGTGCTGCCGCTATGAAAGAAGGCAGCGACATTGTCGTAAAGGATATTGGGCTAAACCCTACAAGAACAGGAGTCCTCGATATGCTGGAACGTATGGGAGCTTCTATTAGTATTCAGGTAACACGCCATATTGGGGATGAACCTATTGGAGATGTAACTGTGAAAGGTAGTAACCTATCGGCTATTTCAATATCTGGAGAGGATATCCCACGATTAATTGACGAATTACCTATTCTTGCATTAGTTGCTTCTCAAGCAAAGGGAAAGACAGTTATAACAGATGCCCAAGAATTGAGATATAAAGAAACAGATCGCATTCAAGCGGTAGTCGATACACTACAGCAAATGGGTGTCGAAATAGAGGGCACAGAGGATGGAATGGTGATTCACGGTAGTACTAAACCTTTACAAGGGGGAACCTACCATTCGTTTAAGGATCATCGAATTGGTATGATGATTGCAGTTGCTTCTTTGTTGACAGAGGATGACATTCACCTTCAGGAAGCAGATGCTATCAACATTTCGTATCCTAATTTCTTTGAACATATGGATTCTCTACTAAAAGGATAATATTTTTTACACATATAATAATAGAAGCCTTCATACCTTGTACAAATAAGTTCAAGAAGGGGACAATGGTATGAAGGCTTACTATATTCATTCCCATCGAAGTCTGGTAAAACGTACTTGGCTGCCATTGCATATTGGGGTGGAAGGGGAGAAGTGGTGTAATCCTTTCTCGCAGCTTACTACTACAATGGAATTAAATACAGTACCTTTTTGGGTTAGCCCTGGAAAAGTATATGTTGATGTGGAATTTCCTTTATATCGGACAGAATACTTTATACCCATAGTCAGAAGGTATTTGTATCGTGGCTGCACTACTTTAATTGTGCAAGTCCCTATCATTACCGAAAAAAATCTCCAGCAAACATTTTATTCCCACTTAGAACAGCTAGATGGCATAGCCTTGGATTATATGGCAGTCCCTCGAGTTTCCCTTACCAAATTAAGCACAAGCATGGTCCTCTTCTTCGGACGACATAAAATTCCGTTTATTATCGTCGAGGTTACCGATAAGAAACAACTCCTAGAGAAAGAATGGCAATGGATTGCGCAAGCGCAGCACCCTTCCTTTATTCCAATAGTCCCTGTTTTCTCATTTAATGATTCATCTTCGTTCAGTTACAAAGAGTGGCTTACTTTAATGGAGGAACATCAAGTAAGGACATTGCCATCCCCCATCACAGAAGAGCCTCTTTCGCTAGAAAATTTAAAAGCGACAGGAATTTTTCCAACAAAGGGCGAATTTATATACCAGGGAGATGCAGATTACAATATTTATCCAGCCTATGAGCAACAAGAACAAATTGAAGGTAATGAACAAATGTTTTATCATAAAGCTATCCCATATGTTACAGTCATACGGGGACAAGTCATTCGTGCTCACTTAGAGCTAGATGATTATAACGGATACGGAAAATATCAAACCATTTCCATACCGAACCACTTTACGCAATAACGGAAAGGGTGTCAGCATGCAAGGCATTGAAGAAGCCATTCAATTTATGAATGAAGGCAAATCAGATAAAGCAATAGATACACTAAGGACCGAATTATCCCGTGCTAATGACGAGGAGAAATACACGATAGCAGAGATGTTCCTACAGTGGGGAATGACAGACGATGCTCAGGAGATACTACAAGACCTTAAGCAAAAGTATCCTGAAGAACATGAATTGACCATTATGTTAGCAGAAATATATGTAGATCAGGAGCAGGATGAATACGCTATTGATTTACTAAATGAAATAACGGAGGAAAGTGAAGAGTATCTGGGGGCGTTAGTACAGCTTGCCGATTTATACCAGTCTCAAGGCTTATTTGAAGTAGCAGAACAGAAGTTGCTGGCAGCGAAAGATCTTGCTCCTAACGAACCTGTCATTGACTTTGGATTGGGAGAGTTAGCATTTTCCCAAGGAGAATATCAAAAATCGATTCCATATTATGAGCGTTCAATTAGACGAAACTCTCAAATAGGGGAAACTGAAATTCCTCTTCGTCTCGCAGAGGCATATGCAATGCTTGGGGATTATGAGCAGTCCCTAGATTATTTTCAGGCTACTACAGATACAAGCCCTGATGTATTGTTCCGATATGGGTTTACAGCATACCGATCAAATCGTAATGATATCGCCATGAGAGTATGGAAGAAATTAATAGAGGAAGATCCATTCTATCAGTCCGCTTATCCTCTCTTAGCAGAAGCGCAAGAACTAGATGGGCTTATTGAGGAAGCATACGAAACAGCGCAAAAGGGTCTGAAAAAGGATGAGTTTAACAAAGACTTATATCTACAGGCTGGTAAATTAGCGTTCCGTATGGAGAATAAGCTAGAGGGTTACCAGCTGATCAGACAAGCTATTAGCTTAGACCCTGGGCACAGAGAATCCGTTGTATTCTTAGTGGAAAGATTGAAGGAAGACGGTGACTATGAGGCCATTAAGGATGTCTTGGAGCATATTATGGAAATGAACGAAATTGAGCCTATGTATCAATGGGAGCTTGCACGAGCAAACAATGAATTAGAATACTTTAATGAAGCATTAAATGGTTATGAGGAAGCATATAATGCATTTAAAGATGATAGCGACTTCTTGAAGGAATATGGATACTTTCTTGTAGAAGAAGGGAAAGTAAACGAAGCGCATACGGTATTTAGTAGGTATTTGGAGATTGAACCAACTGATGAAGATGTCAGAGAGTTTATGTCCCGTTTTGAAGCAAACGAAGGTGAATGATTATTCCTTTTTCCAGCAAAGGAGGTCCTGGAAATGAAAACGCCTGTATCGGTTGAAGATAAGAAAGAGTTTGTCCGCTGGTTTCTCAATCATTATCAATTGAAGCGCCGAGAAAGTGTTTGGATATTGAATTACCTAATTAATCACGATTCTATCATGGAGAATGTGCACTTTGTTGAGGAGGCGCGATTCTGTCCAAGAGGGATTGTTATTTCCACCCACTGTGTAGAGGAAGTACCTTTCAGGTTTTATAAGGATCAAATAATGACAACAGATGCTGAGAAATCATTCCATGATATCAGGTTGAATCGAAAAGAACCTGTATATATCCAGCTGAACTTCAAAAATGGTCATCAGTCTTCTCAATATGCAGCAGTACTGGAGGAAAACCCTTATATACCAAGCGACTATTTCATTACAGAAAAAGACCAGGAAATCGCTGAGAAGGTTTTACAAACATCCATTTCCAACTACCAAACGGAGCAACTCATGCATAAAATTGATGCTGCCCTTGATTCAGGAAATCAAATGGAATTCCAGCGACTGACCAAACAGCTAAATGATGTAAGACAACGATACACCCCCCACGCTTGAGGAGGGGGTGTTTTTTTGTTTTTTTAAACATAATAGGTACAGATGTTTACCCATTTTATTGTCAGAAGGACTCTTATATAGCTTGATTTAGTTTAAAAATGGCCCTCGTTTGAGAGTGTTGGAAACCCTGCTGAGTGATTCTAAAGCCAGAGAGGTTGTTTCCATTCACGGTATGCTATGGAATAGTTGAAACGCCGTAGTAAATTTTTTAACAAAATGGACACATTTTTCCATGCAGTGTATTTCTCATTATGATAAGGTGTAGTAAAATATTAAACAGCATCCTTTGTACATAAGTTAGGAGATTAGAGTTTATGCAATGGAAACTAGAAGACATCAGGATGTACACTCAAGCTAAAGAATATGTAGATACGATAATGATACCCATGCTCCCGGCTACGCTACAGGTGAAGGATGAGCAGCTGGCTACTATGACAATCCAATCGGAGATGCTGAGCGTATTTATGAACGAGATTGAGAAACAGTTTAAGGGTAGAATTCTATTATCACCTTCCTATACGTATTCTCCCAATGCCAATGTAGACTGTGAAATAGATAGACTTAATAGGTGGATAGAAGAGGCTGAAGCTCAAGGGATAGAACATGTACTATTGTTTACCACAGATCCTAAATGGAAGAAGAAAGAGCGAAAATTGAATGGCTCCTTAGTTTGGATTCCTGCTGGAGATATAGATTCTATTCAGAGTGAAGAAGCGCAAGTCTTTATTCAATCTCAAATAAATCAAATCATAGAATTAATTACAGCTTATTGGCAAGAATAATTCTTAAAGCGATTCCATACTCATCATTGACCGGGCTATGAGATTGCGCTATCATAGTAATGTCCTAGTAAACTGTGTGATATTTTACCATGAACGTTAATGTAAACGTTGTACCATATGGATAGAGGGGGGAAAACAATGAGTAAAAAACAACAAGTATCCCGTCGACAATTTCTAAACTACACACTTACAGGTGTAGGCGGATTCATGGCTGCAGGTATGCTCGCACCAATGGTCCGTATGGCTGTTGACCCAGTTCTGCAACCAAAGAAAGAGGGAGAGTTTATTAAAGTAGGAGATGTGAGTGAATACAGCACAACACCTACTAGAGTAAACTTTAAACTTGAACAGGAAGATGCTTGGTACACTTCTGAAGTTTCCAAAACTGCCTGGGTTTATAAGAATGACGAGGGTGACATTGTTGCTCTGTCACCAATCTGTAAACACTTGGGCTGTGTTGTAAACTGGGAAGGAGGAGAAGGGCACGAGAATCAATTCTATTGCCCTTGTCACGGTGGATTGTATGAGAAGAATGGTAACAACGTTCCAGGTACACCGCCACTAGCTCCTTTAGACACGTATAAGACAAAAATTAAAGATGGATCACTTTACTTAGGTGAAGCTGTTCCAAATACGGAGGTGTAGTACATGCTTCAAAAGCTATATGATTGGGTGGACGAGCGTGTTGATATTACACCTTTGTGGCGCGATATTGCTGATCACGAAGTTCCAGAACACGTAAACCCAGCCCACCACTTCTCAGCCTTTGTATATTGTTTCGGAGGTCTTACCTTCTTCATAACGGTTATACAGGTGCTGTCTGGTATGTTCCTAACTATGTATTACGTTCCAGACATAGAGAATGCTTGGAAATCGGTTTATTACTTACAAAAAGAAGTAGCATACGGACAAATTGTTCGTGGAATGCACCACTGGGGTGCAAGTCTCGTTATCGTAATGATATTTCTACATACATTACGGGTATTCTTCCAAGGTGCATATAAAAAACCTCGTGAGTTGAACTGGGTAGTTGGAGTACTAATTTTCTTTGTTATGCTTGGGCTTGGCTTCACAGGATATTTACTGCCTTGGGATAATAAAGCTTTCTTTGCGACCCAGGTTGGTTTAGAGATTGCCCAACAGACTCCATTTATTGGTTCTGAAGTGAAGACACTTCTGGCAGGGGATCCAGACATTGTAGGCGCACAAACGTTGACCCGTTTCTTCGCGATTCACGTCTTCTTCCTACCAGCAGCATTGTTCGCTCTGTTAGGTGCACACTTTGTTATGATCCGTAAACAAGGTATTTCTGGACCATTATAGAATCATACGACTATCGAGCGAATTGAAGAGCTAATGATGTAAAGGAGGGAACGCTGTGCATAGGGGAAAGGGTATGAAGTTTGTCGGTGACTCACGTGTACCGGCAGAAAAGAAACCTAATATACCGAAAGACTATTCTGAGTATCCTGGAAGAACGGAAGCGTTCTGGCCAAACTTTCTATTAAAAGAATGGTTAGTAGGTGCTGTATTCCTAATTGGTTTTCTAACATTGACAGTAGTGGCTCCATCGCCACTAGAGAATGTAGCAGATCCAACTGATGCTAGCTACATTCCATTACCAGACTGGTATTTCTTATTCCTTTACCAGTTCTTAAAATATGAATTTGCCAGTGGACCATATATTGTTCTCGGTGCGTTTGTTATTCCAGGTTTAGCATTTGGTGCTCTATTGCTGGCTCCATTTTTGGATGTAGGTCCTGGACGCAGACCGTTTCAACGCCCATTAGCCAATGCATTCATGTTAATTGGTCTAGCGGCAACTGTGTTCCTGACTTGGGAAGCAGGAGATCACGTAAATTGGGAACAACGTTCTAAGCAAAATCAGATTACAGAACAAGTTGAGATTAATACATCTGATCCTGGCTATGCCATTTTCAAACAAAACTGTGCATCCTGTCACGGAGCAGAGTTAGGTGGTGGTGCAGGCCCTGCACTAACCAATACGGAATTGTCTGTTGATGAAATTAAAGAAATTACAGTTAATGGACAAGGTAATATGCCTGCTGTCATGAAAGGACAGCCTGAAGAGGACGTCCAAACACTAGCTGAATTTGTTAAGAATCCAGCAGGTGGTGGAGAAGGCGGCTCTTCAGAAGGAGGAGAATCAGGTTCTGAGGGCGGTTCTGAAGGTGGATCTGAAGGAGAATCAGGTGGTGATTCAGAAGGTTCCGACAGTTCTCAAGGAGAAGGGTCTGAAGGCTCTGAAACAGCTGCAATTAACACAGATGCTCCTGGCTATGCCATTTTCAAGCAGAACTGTGCATCCTGTCACGGAGCTGAACTTGGAGGCGGAGCTGGTCCTAACTTAAAGAATTCTGATTTATCAGCTGATGAAATAGCCAAGATTGCGAAAAACGGACAAGGAAGCATGCCTGCCGTTATGCAAGGTCAACCAGAGGAAGATGTTAAGAAGCTTGCTGATTTTGTGAACAATCCTACTGGTGGTAGCGAAGGATAATAAAAAAACTGCTAAGAAGCTGGCTCCATTTTGGACCAGCTTCTTTTTTCTCATGAATATCTACTGGATAAGGAAGAAGAGGGATAGCAATGCATTTATACACCTACATTCTAAAGAACAGATCGTTTCTCACTCTATTACTAATTATTAATACAATAGGGACGATATATGGCTATTGGTGGTATAAATATCAGTTAGCTGAAACACCGCTCATTTTCATTCCCTTCGTCCCGGATAGTCCTACAGCAAGTCTTTTCTTTTGTATTGTTATTGCTTTCTTTTTATTTAAGAGAAATATTCCTTACGTAGAAGCCTTAGCAATCGTAACATTATGGAAATATGGGGTATGGGCTGTATTGATGAATATACTGCTGTTTGTGGAAACGGGCTACCTACCATGGACAGGATATATGCTGATTGTGTCGCATGGCGCAATGGCGATCCAGGGATTATTGTACGCTCCTTTTTATAAAATAAAAATAAGGCATCTTGTTGTAGCTGGGATTTGGACTTTCCATAATGATGTTATTGATTATGTATTCGAAATGATGCCAACCTATGGTCCTCTAAACATGTATATGAATGAAATAGGCTATGGGACCTTTTGGCTTACTGTGATGTCGTTAATATTAGCCTATTTTCTTACAGTGAAGCATCGTCTAGTCAAGTCCTATGAATTATAATTGCTTGTACTATTTTATTGTTCTCCATCATACATTGTAAGCACAAGGTTTGTGTGAGAGGGGAACGATATGAAATACATGATGAGACGAAATCAAAAGCCGTTGCTCTTATTGATTATGTCTATTTGTTTGTTAGGACCAATTGGATATGTGTTTGCTAATCCGTCTAGTCAGTCGGACCTTGCAACCATTCAAAAACATGCATATACGTTTTTGCGCTACGTGGAGGAAGGAAGACTAGATGCAGCAGAGGCGTCTCTTTCTCATGTAGAAAACATTGCAGAAGTAACCGAAATAGCCACTCAGGCAGGACCTTATTCCTTAGATCAGCTAATAAGAGAGGCTCGTTTTACTTTGATGGATAAGAGCGCTAGTGAAGAAGAAGTATTTCACCGTGCTATAACCGTTGTCCTTTATGTTGATGCTTTGGATAAGGACGAGGAACAGTTATGGGAAGTATGGAAGGAGGAGCTGGAACATTATATAGGTAGTGCGACAGCTTCAAAGTCTGGTGTGACAAACGAGTCCCTTCGATATGTATATCAGCTTTATGAACGCATATTGCCAGCTATGTTTATCTCTTTGGACCGTGATGTGGCGAATGAAGTAGTAGCTCAACAACACTCCATTCTAAATGCTATTGCAGAAACACCTTCAGAAGAAAGGTCGCTTCTCTTAGGGACGTATCAAGAAAGGCTCGCTTCCATTGAAGCAGAAGAAGGACAATTATTTACGGATGCAGCTGACTTTCTTTGGATTATTTGGACAATTGGAGGAGTAATCTTTCTTACATTATTATATGTGGGTTGGAGAAAATATAAAGGTGAAAAGCAAATTGCTGCAAAAACAAGAGAGCATGATAGTTGACGAAATCACTTTTTTTGACTAAAATTGACCTTATAGAATACAAAGTTTAAATCACATTTGGAGGAATGAACACATGACAGGCCTTGGTGGGTATCTCATTTACTTAGCCTTCATTATTTTAATCCCAATATGGGCGCAATACAAAGTGAAGAGTACGTATAAGAAATATTCCAAAGTATATAATCACTCCCATATGACGGGAGCACAAGTAGCAAGAAAGATTTTAGATGACAATGGGTTGCAGCATGTGAATGTAGAAGAGGTAAGAGGCAAGCTTTCCGATCACTATGACCCACGTAAGAAAGTAGTTCGACTTTCCACTGGGAACTATCATGAGCCTTCCGCAGCAGCACAGGCTGTAGCAGCTCACGAAGTAGGACACGCAATTCAGGATGCTGAAGAATATGCCTTTCTAAAATTCCGTTCTACATTAGTACCCGTAGCTAGTTTAGGCTCTAACATGTCTATCTTTATCATCATTGCAGGTATTCTTTTTTCATCCGCTAACCTATTGCTTCTTGGTATAGTATTTATGGCGTTTGCTGTATTGTTTCAATTTGTTACTCTTCCAGTGGAGTTCGATGCGTCGAATCGAGCTATGAATCAGCTTGTATCCTCTGGTATTATAAACAACAATGAGGAACGTCAAACGAAAAAAGTCTTAAACGCAGCTGCCCTGACTTACGTTGCCGCAGCATTAGTAGCACTACTAGAACTACTACGCTTTGTACTAATCTTCGTTGGAATGAATGAGGATTAAGCAATTTAAATAATTCATCAACTGGAAGAGCTCAGTAACAATACTGGGCTCTTTTTATTCATTCCTTTAGGAAGTTGGAGGTAAGTACTGAAAAAGAAAGGAAGAGATATAATCCAGGGTAGGAGTTAGGGAAACGGAGAATGAAGGAGGTACATTGATGATATGGGTATTGACACTGAATTTACTGGCAATCCTTTGTATAGCCAGTAAAGAAAATAAAAGCGTTTATACAGGGGTATCATTTTTTATCTTTTTTGGATCTCTCTACTTGTATCAATTAATAAACAAAGATCCTTATTTTCCTAATCTACTTATCGCTATACTCGGTTTTGTTGTGTACCTGACTAATCTGTTTCGTAAATATAGCTGGAATAATAGTTCGTAAAAAAAGATACAAATCCATGACAGGGATTTGTATCTTTCATATTGTTCAGGAATAGTAACTGCCAATTAGGAAAGTTCTTTGGCAAAATCAGGAGCAACAAGCTCTGTTCCGTCATACAATTGGGTCATCTTATCAGAGAAGGCGCTGAATTTTTCATCAGCAGCGCTGAAATCAGCTTCCATCGGAGCGTCAAGAGCTGATTTTGCTTCTTCGAAATAGGACTTTAAATCACTTACTGCATTATTAAACGTTTCTTTTTGATCGTCAGGAAGGTCACTGGCTGGTTCTAGGGAATCCAGGTTCGAAATGGCTTCATCTGCTGCAGTTTGAGCCCCTTTCGCGCCTTCTTCAATCGTTGTTTTTAATTCCTCTTTTTCTTCCCCTTCTGTCTCAGAAAGCTTTGCGATATTTCCTTGGACTGCAACGATTTTAGCGTTTTGGGAACGTACGGCTTCAATAAGGGACAACTGACTGTCCATTAATGCGGATTGTGCGGAATCGCCCTCTTCTGAACTTGATTCTTCAGTGCTGTTATTTTCTTCGGTTTCCGTATTTTCTTCCGTTTGATTCTCTTCTTCCTGGCTGTCTCCGCCTTCTTCCCCGTTAGCGCAGCCTGCTGCAACTAAAACGGTTGCAAGACCAAGCATAAGCAGTAGCTTTTTCATTATAAGACCCCTTTTCCTATGTAATAGATGGGAAATTTTTTGAAATATCCCACTTAAGTGAAAATACAACAAATTCCATAAGCTGTCAACGATTTCGACTAAATATATCCAAACTTTAGTGTCAGTTGCTTTATCTTTCTATAGGATTTTTATTTTCATCTAATGTAAAGCCTTCTCCTAGTACATCATGTACAGAAGTAACGGCAACAAAAGCGTGTGGATCAATAGAGTTGATGATATTCTTCATCCGTATTATCTCATTTCTACCAACTACACAGTATAAGACGTCTCTTCGTTCCCCTGTAAAACTCCCTTTCCCCGCTAGAACCGTAACACCACGATCCATTTCTTTCATAATTTTGGCGGAAATAGCTTGACTTTCTCCAGAAATAATCATGGCTCCTCGAGCGGCATAAGCACCTTCTTGTATAAAGTCAATAACTCTAGCGCCTACAAATACAGCCACAAGCGTGTACATTCCTTCAATGTGGTCTAAGTAGATTAACACAGCGGCAGTGATAACTGCTGCGTCAAAGAGAAACATGGTTCTCCCCATACTAACACCGAAATATTTGTTAACTAATCTTGCGATAATGTCGACCCCGCCAGTAGTTCCTCCGCTTCGGAAGATGATACCAAGGCCCAATCCAATAAACACACCGGCAAATAAAGCAGCCAATGTTAAATCATTTTTTAAGTTAATATCTATCATATATACTTGGAATAGCCATAGAAAGAAAGAAACTGCCACAGTTCCGATTATGGAATAGATAAGCGTCGTTCTTCCAAGAAGTCTCCATCCAAGAATAAATACTGGGATATTGAGCACAAGATTCATGATAGAAATGTTTAAGCCAAATTGATCAAGGATAAGGATGATACCAGTAAATCCACCTTCTGCTAGGTTGTTTTGAATGTTGAAATGGACAATCCCAAAGCCAAATATAGCGGAACCGAGCAGGATGAACAAAATATTTTTTATTTTAATTCCAAACATGATAAGGTCCTCCTTTCTACAAAGGTCTGTACCTCATATATTATAGACAATTGCCCTGAGAGGGAGCAAACAATACTTTATGCACCAAAAAATTTGTCAAATGAGCTGCAATTAGCTAACATGAAGAGAGATTATATGATAATTGCATAAATGGTACTGTATAGAGAAAGAGAGGTTACATCCCCGTGGAAAATCAGAGTATAACTACAAGACAAATGCAACAGCGTGTAGATGCTTATATATCACAATTTAAAGAAGGGTATTTCTCCCCCTTAAGCATGCTAGCTAGAATGACAGAGGAAGTGGGGGAGCTTGCAAGAGAAGTGAACCATTACTATGGAGAAAAGCCAAAGAAGTCTTCAGAACAGGAAAAAGCATTGGAAGAAGAATTTGGTGATGTATTATTCGTAATGATGTGTTTTGCGAATTCGTTAAATATTGAGGTAGATGAATCCTTCCAGATGGTAATGGATAAATTCGAATCAAGAGACAAAGATCGTTGGACAAGAAAAGAGGAGGATTCTCATGAGTAATACAAAGATTATCGTTGCAGGACCAAGAGGGAAAATGGGAAAAGAAGCATTACATATGATTCATCAAGAACCGAGTTTTGAATTAGCTGCCTGTGTGGACCGTAAAAACGGAGGCACATCTGTAAAGGATATAGAAGAGCTGCCAGAAATAGACGCTCCAATCTATGAAGATGTGGAAACTTGCTTTCAAGAGGTAGAGGCACAGGTGCTCATTGATTTAACGACGCCTGAATTTGGCTATAAGCATACAAAGCTTGCCCTACAGTATGGTCTGCGTCCGGTGGTAGGCACAACAGGATTTACGACCGAGCAGTTATCAGAGCTTGAAGCAATGGCAGAAGAGAAACAGCTTGGTGTTATTATTGCTCCTAATTTCGCAATTGGTGCTGTATTGATGATGCAATTTGCCAAATGGGCCGCCAAATACTTCCCAGATGTGGAAATAATCGAGAAGCACCATGATCAGAAGTTAGATGCCCCAAGTGGTACAGCTGTCAAAACAGCTCAATTAATTGAAGAAGTGAGAGAACCTAAACAACAAGGACACCCGGAGGAAACAGAAGCGTTAACTGGTGCCAGAGGTGCCGACATGGATGGGATGAGAATCCACAGCATGCGATTACCAGGATTAGTAGCCCATCAGGAGGTTGTATTCGGCTCAACTGGAGAGACACTCACCATTAAGCATGATTCCATCAATAGAGAGTCATTTATGACAGGTGTGAAGCTTTCCGTAGAAAAAATTCTAACGTTAGATGTGCTCGTGTATGGATTAGAAAATCTTTTAGAATAAGAGGGGATCCACTATGAATATAGCGATGATTGCACATGATAAAAAGAAAGAGGATATGGTTCAATTTGCTACTGCCTACAAAAGCGTGTTAGAGCACCATACCCTATTTGCTACTGGTACAACGGGCACAAGGATACAGGATGCTACAGGCATTTCGGTACATCGCTTTCAATCAGGACCATTAGGAGGAGACCAGCAGATAGGAGCGTATATCGCGGAAAATAGAATTGATGTCGTCTTATTCTTGCGTGATCCTTTGACCGCACAGCCTCACGAACCAGACATAAGTGCTTTGCTTCGTTTATGCGATGTGTATCAAATCCCGCTGGCAACCAATTTAGCTGGAGCTGAAATCCTCATTCATGCTATTGAACGTGGAGATTTGCATTGGAGAGAATTAGTACAAGAGAACAAACAGCAAGGAGAACAGAATGAATAATAGAACAAAAATAGGCATCACCTGCTACCCTACAGTCGGAGGGTCGGGTGTAGTTGCCACAGAATTGGCGAAATTATTAGCGGAGAAAGGGTATGAAATACATTTTATTACCTCAAGTGTTCCATTCCGCTTAAAGCGTATTTATCCTAATATTTTTTATCATGAGGTAGAAATGAATCACTATGCTGTATTTCAGTATCCACCGTATGATTTAGCTTTGGCAAATAAAATGGCAGAGGTTATTAATCGAGAGAAGATTGATATCCTTCATGTGCATTACGCTATGCCTCATGCTATTTGTGCCATTTTAGCTAAACAAATGGTCCATCATGATGTGAAAATTGTTACAACGCTTCATGGGACGGACATTACCGTGCTGGGTGTGGATCCAAGTTTCACAAATATGATTCGATTTGGGATTGAGCATTCAGATCGCGTGACCGCTGTATCCCATAGCCTTGTTGCTCAAACGAAAGATATGCTTCAAATGAACAAAAATATGGATGTGGTATATAATTTTGTCGATGAGCGGGAATATAAACCACAGGAAAAGACAGTGTTAAAGCAAGAATATGGAATAGAAGAAGAGGAAGATGTATTGATTCATATCTCTAACTTCCGAAAAGTGAAGCGAGTACCTGATGTAATTCACGCTTTCCATAGAATAGTACAGCATCGAAATGCGAAGCTGTTGCTCGTTGGAGATGGTCCGGAATATAGTCAGGTATGTCAATTGGTTAATGAGTTAGGTCTAAGAGGTAAGGTATTGTTTTTAGGTAAACAGGAAAATGTTTCAGAATTGTTATCCATAGCTGACTTAAAGCTGCTCTTGTCAGAAAAGGAGAGCTTTGGGCTAGTCCTCTTAGAAGCGATGGCTTGTGGAGTGCCTTGTATTGGGTCAAACATAGGAGGAATTCCAGAGGTTATCCAGGACGGGGAAACAGGATATATTTGTGAGCCAGGTGATATTGAAGATGTTGCCGAGAAGGCGATGCATATATTATCCGATAGCACGATAAAAAGTAAATTTTCCCGAAAAGGAATGGAACGAGTAAGTAACGAATTTCATTCAGAACATATTGTGAAGCAGTATGAGCAAATCTATGAGGATTTATTAGACCAAAGAGGCAATAGCTATGAATAACGCTTTTGAGGAAGCAAAGCCTGTAATTCAGACGTTACAAGCTCATGGATACGAAGCGTTCTTTGTAGGAGGAGCTGTAAGAGATTCTCTCTTAAATCGTCCCATTGGAGATGTGGATATTGCCACATCTGCTCGACCCGAAGAGGTTCAAGCTATTTTTACTAAAGTAATTCCCATCGGTATAGATCATGGCACTGTTATGGTTCGGTATGACAAACAGTCCTATGAAGTGACTACCTACCGAGTAGAAGCAGAGTACAACGACTATCGACATCCTGACGAAGTACAATTTGTGAAGGACATTAGAGATGATTTAAGCAGAAGAGATTTTACAATGAATGCTATTGCTATGAATATAGAGGGAAATCTAATTGACCCATTCAATGGGAGAGAAGCTATTTCGTTACATACCATTAAAACAGTTGGAAATGCTCATACTCGTTTCTCTGAGGACCCGTTAAGGATGATGAGGGCTTTACGGTTTGTAAGTCAGTTAGGCTTTCATCTTTCAGAGGAAACGTGGCATGCTATTCAGCAAAATGCATCCCTGTTAACCCATATTGCTGTTGAACGAAATGCAGTAGAGCTTGAAAAGCTAGTTCAAGGAACGTTCGCACATCAAGCGTGGAACTTATTGGTGGATTCAAAAATTGGTCACTATTTACCAGTATTCAAGAATGACCCTTCGATGATGCAGAAATGTAAGGAGCTCTCCTGGATTCCTCTTGATGATTTATCAGAAGCTATAGCAGTTTTTCACATACTATACCCCACTCTTTCTATTGACCAATGGGCTAAGGAATGGAAATTGTCCAATCAGCAAAAACGAAAAGCAGCCCTCCTGGCTGATATGATACATCAGTATGATAAGGCGTCGATGGCTTGGTTAGTGTACCAATTACATGAAGAAAACTTAGCAGCCTTTGAACGGATAGCCCATCTCCTTTCGTTAGAAGGGGAGGAGTGGAAGTATGAAAATACCATGAGGATATACACTCGATTACCAATATATAGTAAGCAGCAGCTGGCTATATCGGGATTAGAGTTAAAGGAATGGTTTCATCCGACTCCACCGGGACCTTGGATGAAGCGATTCTTACACCGTTTGGAACATGCTGTGGTTACGGAAGAATTACCGAATGACAGGGAAGCTATGAAGGAGAAGGTGTTGGAATGGAGTCAACGAGAGGAAAGTTAATCGAGCTCTTAGCCAAGGAAGAGGACAATTTTGTATCAGGTCAGAAGCTGTCGGAACAACTTGACATTAGTAGACCGGCAGTGTGGAAACATATGAAGGAGCTTGAGAAGGATGGATATGTAATTGAAGCTGCTCCAAGAAAAGGCTATCGCATAGTTTCCTATCCAGATAAAGTTAGTATGAATACTGTACAGTGGGGATTGAGTACTAGCTGGTTAGGACAACGCCTTATTCATAAAGCTTCCGTTACTTCCACTCAACTAATTGCTCACCAGGAAGCGCAAGCTGGAGCGGAGCATGGGACAGTGATTATTGCCGATGAACAAACTAAAGGGAGAGGGCGATTAAATAGATCCTGGCATTCCTATAAAGGGGAAGGCATATGGATGAGTATTATTTTACGACCAACCTTTGAGCCGCACCGATCCCCTCAAATTACGTTACTGGCTGCTACTGTGTTAGCTGAAGTGTTTAAAACATATGTAGGGATCAAACCGCAAATCAAATGGCCGAATGATTTATTAACAAATGGAAAGAAACTGGCTGGGATATTAACAGAGCTTCAAGCAGAAGAGGATCGAGTCAATTATATCGTGCTCGGCATGGGGATTAATGTGAATCAACCATCGAGCTCATTCCCAGAAGATATACAGCGAAAAGCCAGTTCTCTGAAAATTGAGACTGGCGAATCATTGGAGCTGACAGGTCTTATTAAAGAGATTTTGCAAACGTTTGAAAAGCGGTATAATGAGTTTAATGAAGAAGGTTTCAGGCCAATCAAATTACGTTGGGAAGCATTTGGATACAGACTAGGCGAAATGGTCCCGATTCAAACGTATCAAAAGGAATGGAATGGCAGAATTATGGGAATCGAAGACGATGGAGCACTTCGAGTATTAGATGATAAAGGGCAGGAACAGAAACTTTACTCAGCAGAAATTCAATGGGGAAAGGATTATGTGCAATGAAAACGAGTTTTTCTTTAAAAAAAATGAAAGAAGAGCAGGAAAAGATAGCTATGGTGACAGCATATGATTTTCCTGCAGCTCAGATTGCCGAGCAGGCAGGTGTTGATATGATTCTCGTTGGCGACTCACTTGGCATGGTGGTTCTCGGATATGATTCTACCCTTCCTGTGACAGTTGACGATATGATCCATCACGGGAAAGCGGTTACGAGAGGGGCAGCGAATACTTTCATCGTTATTGATATGCCATTTATGTCCTATCATATTTCAACGAGCGACACCTTACATCAGGCAACACGGATTATGCAGGAAACTGGTGCCCACGCATTAAAGTTAGAAGGGGCAGGTGAGGTTACGGATACGATTAATCGTCTCACAAGAGGGGGCATCCCTGTAGTTGCTCATTTAGGCTTAACGCCACAATCTGTGAATGTTCTAGGTGGTTATAAAGTACAAGGAAAAGATGCAGAAGCCGCCAAGCAATTAGTAGAGGATGCGAAAAAAGTACAGCTGGCGGGTGCTATGGCACTTGTGCTCGAATGTGTTCCAAAGGAATTGGCTCGTCTTGTTACAGAGCAATTAGATATCCCTGTAATCGGTATTGGAGCAGGAAACCATTGCGATGGACAAGTACTCGTCTATCATGACATTATTCAATACGGGGTTAGTCGTGTGCCTAAATTCGTCCAAACCTACACCAATGTAAACGATACGATTCATAGTGCTCTTCACAGCTATGTAGAAGAGGTTAAGAAAGCTACATTCCCAACAGATGAACATAGCTTTCATATGAAGGATGACGTGTTAACCACATTATATGGAGGGACATCTCATGAGGATCATTAATTCTCTTTCTGAGATGCAGCACTACGTTCAAGAACAGAAAAAACAAGGTCTAAGCATCGGCTTTGTCCCAACGATGGGTTATTTACATGAAGGTCATCTGCAGCTTATGGATGCAGCACGAGAGGAAAATGATCTGCTAGTGGCAAGTATATTTGTTAACCCACTGCAATTCGGACCCAATGAAGATTTTGAACAGTATCCAAGGGACGAAGAGGAAGACATAAGAAAGGCGCGGGAGAGGGGAGTAGATGTACTCTTTTTCCCACATGTTCATGATATGTATCCTTCCTCTTTATCGATTGTCATGAAGGTGGAACGTCGTGCTGATGTGTTATGTGGTCGTAGCAGGGAAGGGCACTTTGATGGAGTAGTAACCGTTTTAGCTAAATTATTTCACCTTGTTCAGCCTAATAAGGCTTATTTCGGTAATAAGGATGCCCAGCAAGTAGCCGTGGTGGATGCTCTTATAGAAGATTATAATTTCCCGATAGAACTGAGAGCATTAAATACGGTGAGAGAAAAGGATGGACTTGCTAAAAGCAGTCGGAATGTATATCTATCAAAGGAAGAACGTGAGGAAGCACCTTACATATATGAAGCATTGCATTATGGGAAAAGACGACTGCAGGAGGAGCATGTATCCTCCCGACAGGTGAAGGACGAAGTTTCTCGTTTTATTACTTCACACACCCGTGGTAAAATAGATTATGTTGATATTCTATCCTACCCTCAGTTGGAAAGGGTGGAGGAGTACAGTGGTCAAATTATTATAGCTGCTGCAGTCTATTTTAGTAAAGCGCGCTTGATTGATAATATCATTTTTGAAGTACGATCATGAATAGACTATAGGGGATTAATAGGGGGAAGGGTTATGTTTCGCACCATGATGAAAGCAAAGATTCATCGTGCCCGCGTTACAGAAGCAAATCTGAATTACGTTGGCAGTATTACAATAGATTCGCATATTTTGGAAGAGGTTGGTATTCTGCCTCATGAAAAAGTGCAGATCGTTAATAATAATAATGGAGCTCGGTTGGAAACCTATGTCATTCCAGGAGAGCATCATAGTGGAGTAGTTTGTTTAAATGGAGCGGCTGCGCGTTTGGTTCAGCCAGACGATGTAGTCATTATCGTTTCGTATGCAATGGTTGAGGAGAAGGAACTTGTCTCCTTTAAGCCTAGAGTAGCTTTGATGAATGAAAAAAACGAAATTGAAGAAATCATTGAACAAGAACCTCCATTGACAGAAATGTAGCTCCCATATTCTTTGGGAGCTTTCTTTGTGATAATTAGAAAGCAGAAGCGAAAAGAGGTGAAACACCGTGGCAAAATATGTAGTAGTAGATCTGGAAACGACAGGCCATTCTCCTAAAAAAGGCGATAAGATTATTGAAGTAGGCATGGTTACTGTGGAAGACGGTAAGGTGGTTGATCAATACAAGTCGTTTGTGAATCCTGAACAACCAATACCTAGTTTTATAACCCAATTAACTGGAATCCGGGATGAAGATGTATTGGATGCACCTCTTTTTGACGAGATTGTCGATGACATTTTGTTGCGATGTCAAGGAGCTTATTTTGTAGCTCATCACGTCGAATTTGATCTTGGTTTTTTAAATCATGCACTAATCGATGCAGTAGGGCATGGGCTAAGCGTACCTGTAATGGATACAGTGGAACTGGCGCGCATTTTCATTCCCCAAGCGGATGGATATAAATTGTCCCAGCTTTCGGAATTTTTACAGGTCAATCATGGAGAACCACACCGTGCTTTAGCTGACGCTTATGTTACCTCCCAAATTCTCATTCAGCTCCTTCATAAGGCGGAACAGTTACCCTATGAAACGCTGGAGCAGCTGGCAAAGCTAGAACGTAAATGGAAAAGCGACATGAGTGAGGTATTAAATCAGCTATTACATTGCAAAACATTTGAGAAAGATGAAAGAGACGACTTAGAGCTCTTCCGGGGAATTGCCATAAAAAAAAGCAGTACCAAGGAGGAGGAGCAGCCTTCTGTCGAGACGGAAGGGTTTGAACCGTTTCTTGATCATGTGTTTCATAAAGATGGATGGTTAGAGGGGACACTACATAATTTTGAAGAACGTGATGGTCAAAGGGAAATGGCAATTACTATTTATGATGCGTTTCAATCAAAGTCCAAAGCAATGATAGAAGCGGAAACAGGTACAGGGAAGACGCTTGCCTATCTAGTTCCAGCCATTTATGAAGCTGTGGAGCAGCAATCCAGAATTATGATTAGTACGCATACCACTCAGCTGCAGGCACAGCTGCTGGAGAAGGATATCCCGATGTTAGAAAACTCCATCCCATTTCCATTTCAGTCCGCCTTATTAAAAGGAAAGCAGCATTATTTGTCGCTGAAAAAATTTGAATATGAATTACATTCTTCAGTAGCTAATAACTATGATGTCATTTTAACGAAGTCCATGATTCTTGTATGGCTAACGGAAACAACTACAGGGGATATTGATGATATTCAACTGCCATCCAGCGGAGCAATTTTTTGGAGAAAGGTATCCGCTGAAGCGGAGGGCTACTTAGACCCAAGATCACCGTGGTATTCCAGGTCCTTTTATCAACGGGCAAAAAAGAAAGCACAGCAGGCCCATCTTGTTATAACAAATCACTCGCTTTTATGCACAGACATTATTCATGACTATGGCTTAGTTTCCTCTTACCCGAAGGTTATTATTGATGAGGCACATCACTTCGAAGCAGCTGCTGGTAAGCATTTTGGATTAAAATTGGATTACATTTCAATTCAATATCTTCTCAATGAGATGGGAGGAAATAAGGCCGGGGACTGGATGCATAATTTACTTAGTGCATACCCCGAACTTGCTCTTAAGCAGCAAATGGAGATGTGGGAAGTAACAACCCAATCGATTAAAGAAGAGGCAGATGAACTGTTTCGATACTTATTTACGTATGTATCAAAACAGCGAGAGGCCAATATCTCCTTAAATGATGTCGGACGATTTCAATATAGGTACCATCCTGACAAAGAATCCTCAAAGGTGTGGAGTACAGTTCGGGAAATGGCTCATCGAGTTTCGTTTATTATTAGGGATACTATTACATTCCTAATAAAGTGCAGCCATTGGATTCAAGCAGCCGAGACATCAGAAGAGGCCTCCAGATGGAGAGAGGATATTAAGATGTACGTGGAGCGTTTAGAGCTGACAATTGATGCATTGGATCAGCTCTTATTATCAGATGAATCACAGTTAGTAAAGTGGATTGAGATAGAAGCCTATGGTGCCAAGAACTCTGTTTATATTTATAGTGAACCAATAGAAGTTGGCTCATTATTAAAGGAATACTTTTTTGATAAGAAAGATTCAGTAATCTTAACCAGTGCCACGCTTACAATGAAACAATCCTTCTCCTTTATGATGAAGCGGCTTGGATTAGACAAAGATAAGACCATCCAAAAGCAAATACCTTCGCCTTTTCAGTATAAGGACCAGGTCCAATTATTAGTACCTAATGATTTTCCTGGTATGAAATATGGAAGCCAGGATGAGTTTATTTATGCAACGTGTGAGGCTATTTACTCGTTAGCAAGTATCTCAAAGGGAAGAATGCTTGTATTGTTTACTTCCTATGAAATGTTGAAGAAAGCCCACGGTATTATGAAAGAATTAATGGATGTAGAAGAATTTATGCTAATCGCTCAGGGCATTTCCAGCGGAAGCAGATCAAGGCTGAAGAAAAATTTTCAAGCATTTGATCAGGCAATATTATTTGGGACAAGTTCCTTTTGGGAGGGAGTAGACATTCCGGGAGATGACTTAACCTCTCTTGTCATCGTACGTCTGCCGTTTCAGCCACCGAACCATCCTGTGTACGAAGCAAAAGCAGAATCGATAAAAGATCAAGGTAAAAACCCATTTATGGAACTATCCTTACCTAATGCAGTTATCCGTTTTAAACAAGGGTTCGGCAGATTAATTCGATCTACAACAGATAAAGGGATAGTCATGGTGTGTGATGATCGAATTATGAAAGCCAAGTATGGCAAGTATTTCACCCAATCGATTCCAGAAATCGACATTCATTATGATTCCACCCATCAGCTTATGAAAAAAGCAGAGCGATGGCTATGATAAGTTTTCAATAACTACACATCCTAATAACGGACGCTTATTTCATGCTGGTTAGGATGTGATGGTTTTGAAGCGACTCGTATTGTATTGTGCACTATGTATGTTATTCTACGCTCATGCGGACTATATCCACGCTGATTCCCCATCCGCACTGAAGCTTGATCATCACGATGCATTATTTACTTTTTTTTCGCTGCCAGACGGTGAAGCAATGTTAATACAAACAGGGGAAGGAAAGACGTATTTGGTAAATACAGCGTCCCCAAAAAGTCAGCAGGATTTAATGACACAACTTCATCATTTCGGCGTTAATCAGATAGATCACCTTATGATTACTAGTCACAATAGAACCGAATGTGGAAACATAAACCGAATAGTAAAACGATATCATGTGGAGGAAATATATTATGGTGCTACATCTAAACAAGAGTGTATTAAACAATCTTACCGAACTAAAGCAAAGGAATGGAAAATTAACGAAACACACGCCCTTTCCAAAAAAGTAACGGTAAAACCAGTTGCTGCTACCTCAGACGGTTCCTTATCCTTGTACTTTACTTACGAAGACACCTCGTTGCTATTTTTAGGGAGCGGGGACCTTTCTCTAGAACGGCAACTAATGAAGGATAGTGCACTTCATGCAGAGATTTTAAAAATAGGGGGCTATGCCAAAACGAAGTCTCCTACGACAAGCTTCTTAGAAAAAATCGATCCTCATATTGCGTTTATATATCCATTACACGGAGTATTGCCCAACGAAGGGCTGCTCGAGAGGCTAGAGGAATCATGGATTGACGTATATGTATTAAGAAAAGTCGGCACAACCTCTGTTCATTTTTCTAATGCTGATTATGAGCTTTATCCTAAATAGAAATATATACAAGGCTTTTACGGTCTTGTATATATTTCTTTCCATATTTCCAAATAGTAGCGGATTGGTACTGTGGTAGCACAAAAAAAACCTACATGAACAATTCACGTAGGTAAAGGATGGGTTAGGAAGAATTTTTGAAATTTGATGTATAACCATCAAATTGTCGTGTGATAACTGTTATAATAAAGAGGTATTTCTCTTTGGTGTACTGTTATTTTGTGTACTCTTGAAAGAAATATGTTAGGCAATATTGGAAAGAACGTGGTGAAAGCAGGAGGGTTCACAATGAAACAAAAAATGGAAGTAGTATCAACGGTACGGATAGAGAAATCGAACGATTTATACAAAATAGTCGACTCCTTAAACCGTACACTAAAACAGGATGACCTTATGTTTGGTCTAGCATTGGATGAGAATGATGAAAACACAGCGGTATTCACCATCTACAGAACGTAGTAAAATAACGTATGCACTTTGGGGATTGGGTATAATTGCTTTTATTGCAGTTCTTTTCTTTTCAGGTATGTATATTCAAATCATGGGCGAAAAAACAGATACTTATAATCAGTCTGAACAACAGGCTTTGAATCAGACTGAACTTAGTAGTGTACATCATGTTTCCCGTTATCACGGACCAATTCGATATGATATAGTAGCAGGTGTGACCAAAGAGGGTAAGAAAGGCTATGCGTTTATACCAAAAGATACAGAGCAAGCGAACATTTCTTATGTAGCGTTAAGTGACGTTCTGACAGAGGATTCCATGAAGCAGCAATGGCAATCTACGTGTAATGCATGTGAGCTGATAGATATTATTCCCGCTCATGATGGCAGCATACCTCTATGGGAAGTAACATTTACAGATAGCAATGAACGGTATGCAATTCAAACATTTAATATGAAAAGTGGCTCTAAGGTGGACACATTTTACTTTAGGCGGTAATACATTTTGGGAGGATTTAAACGATGGAGCTAGCAAAACGAGTACAAACACTTACCCCTTCAAGCACATTAGCTATTACAGCCATGGCCAATGCTTTAAAGGCAGAAGGACATGATGTAATCGGCCTGGGTGCTGGCGAACCTGATTTTAATACACCAGCACACATTCTAGAGGCTGCAAAAGAAGCAATGGATAAAGGCTACACCAAATATACTCCGTCTGGGGGCGTTCCAGCTCTTAAAGAGGCGATAGTACATAAATATAAACAGGATAACGATCTAACATACGAAACGAACCAGGTTATCGTTACCACTGGGGCGAAGCATGCATTATATACCTTATTCCAAACACTTCTAGACCCTGGTGAAGAAGTGATTGTACCTGCTCCGTATTGGGTTAGTTATCCTGAACAAATTAAGCTTGCAGAGGGAACACCAGTATTCATTACAACGAATGAAGAAACGAATTTCAAACTAACTCCCGATCAGCTGGAAGCAAGTATTACAGACCGGACGAAGGCGATCATTATTAATTCTCCATCTAATCCTACTGGCATGCTGTATTCTAAGGAGGAATTAGCTGCCATTGGAGCGGTTTGCTTACGTCATAATGTAATGATTGTCTCTGATGAGATATATGAACAGCTCATTTATGGTGACGAGCAGCACACATCTATTGCTCAAATTTCTAATGAGTTAAAAAATATTACAATTGTTATTAACGGGGTATCGAAATCCCATGCTATGACCGGCTGGAGAATCGGTTATGCGCTCGGGAATGAGAAAGTTATCAAAGCGATGACAAACCTTGCTTCTCATTCTACATCGAATCCTACAACCATATCACAATATGCAGCATTAGCAGCTTATACGTCCTCTCAAGAAAAAGTAGAAGAGATGAAGGAAGCATTTGCAGAACGTCTGGAAAGATTATACGAATGGATTACTGCTATTCCAGGTGTGTATTGTGAAAAGCCGAAAGGTGCGTTTTATCTGTTTCCTAACGTACGGGAAGCGGTTCAGGCTAATGGCTTTGATTCTGTTGATGATTGGGTGAAAGCAATATTGGAAGAGGAAAAAGTGGCCTTAGTACCAGGTTCTGGTTTTGGTTCGCCTGATAATGTCCGTCTGTCCTATGCCACCTCTTTAGATCAATTAGAAGAAGCCGCAACAAGAATAAACAGATTTGTACAGAAGCATCAATCGTAACATCGAAGTTGGAGGGAATTTTTTATGAAAACAACAATATCACAAGTACACAAGCACCTTGAGGAGGAAGTAACTATTGGAGCATGGCTGGCTAATAAACGCTCCAGTGGAAAAATTGCTTTCCTACAGCTAAGAGATGGTACAGGATTTATCCAGGGAGTTGTCGTTAAGTCCGATGTGGATGAAGAGACATTTAACCTGGCTAAAAATATTACGCAAGAGTCCTCTTTATATGTGTCAGGCAAAATCGTGGAGGATTCCAGATCACCTCTAGGATATGAGTTGCAGGTTTCTTCGCTAGAGGTCATTCAACAAGCTGAAGATTATCCCATTACTCCTAAGGAGCATGGTACCGAATTCCTGATGGATCACCGTCATTTATGGCTTCGTTCTAAGAAGCAGCATGCTATTATGAAGGTTCGTAATGAAATAATTCGATCCACTTACGAATTCTTTAACACAAATGGCTATACAAAAATAGATCCCCCTATTTTAACGGGATCTTCTGCAGAAGGATCGACAGAGCTTTTCCATACAAAATATTTTGAAGAGGATGCTTACCTTTCCCAAAGCGGCCAGCTGTACATGGAAGCAGCTGCGATGGCATTTGGTAAAGTATTTTCCTTTGGTCCTACCTTCCGTGCAGAAAAGTCCAAAACACGCCGTCATTTAATCGAATTTTGGATGATTGAGCCGGAAATGGCATTTATGGACCATGAAGATAGCTTAGAGGTACAGGAGCAGTATGTATCTCATGTTGTTCAGTCTGTTCTTAAGAATTGTGCTATTGAACTGCAAACACTCGAGCGTGATGTAAGTAAATTGGAGAATATAACTGCACCATTCCCGCGTATTACGTATGATGATGCTGTTACTTTGTTAAAGGAAAAAGGTTTTGATGATATCGAGTGGGGGGAGGACTTCGGAGCTCCTCACGAAACTGCTATCGCGGAAAGCTATGATAAACCTGTGTTCATTACTCACTATCCACTGGATATTAAGGCGTTTTACATGAAGCCTGATCCGAACAATCCTGATGTTGCTTTATGTGCTGATTTAATTGCACCGGAAGGCTATGGAGAAATTATCGGTGGTTCGGAGCGTATTAATGATCTTGACCTAATGAAACAACGGTACGAAGAGCATGATTTAACAGACGATGCCTATAAATGGTACTTAGAGCTGCGTCAATATGGTACTGTTCCTCACTCTGGATTTGGTTTAGGCTTAGAAAGAACGGTGGCATGGATAGCTGGAGTAGAGCATGTCCGTGAGACCATCCCATTCCCTCGTTTATTAAACCGTCTGTACCCTTAATAAACTAGAAAAGCTCCCAAAAATTGGGGGCTTTTTCATTCTATTTTATCGTTTTGGGTATGGTATCTCATGTTATAATCATGGGATGAATGCTCGTGTTAAGACAGTAAAGGTTGGTGTATTACTCCATGAATAAAATTAGTCAATTAATGAAGGATCAGATGACGTTCCCTAAATCACTATTGTTACGTTATCAGTCTTTATCGTTAACGGAAGTTGATGTGATGGTCATTCTCCATCTTCACCGTTTTCAAACGGAAGGAAATGATTTCCCAACGCCAGGAGAATTAACCCATTACTTATCCATCTCAGAACAACAGTGCTCTCAAGTGCTAAGAAAGCTTATCCAGAAAGGATATCTTTCTATTGAACAAGAGACATCTGATCAAAATGTAATCAACGAATTATATACCCTTGAAGGTTTATGGGAAGCTCTCATGTCTGAGGATACGGAATATGCCTCCTCCAAGGAAGAGAAAGAGGAGCAGCCGAATATGTTTGTCCTTTTTGAACAGGAGTTTGGAAGGCCATTATCTCCTTTTGAAATTGAAACCATTAATCTTTGGATCGATGAAGATCACCAAGAACCAGCTCTAATCAAGGCAGCTTTACGAGAAGCGGTCTTAATGGGGAAGATGAATTTCAAGTATATCGACCGAATCTTAAGAGAGTGGAAAAAGAAGGGCATACAAACAGTCCAGCAGGCAAGAGAGATCAGTAAATCCTTTCGAAGCAAGCAAGGAAACGGTACAAACACATCGACAGATCAAACGCATCATGCTAGTCAGTCGTCTATTTATTATAATTGGTTGGATGAAGAAGAGTAAGGGAGAGAATGGGATGTTAAATAGCACGCAAATGCGGGAGGTATTAAATACATTTCAGGAGATGTTTCCTGATGCGGATTGTGAGCTAGAGCATAAAAATGCATTTGAATTACTCGTGGCTGTAGTATTATCTGCTCAATGTACGGATGTCTTAGTGAACAAAGTAACGAGACAATTGTTTCAAAAATATAAAACACCTGAGGATTATGTTAATGTTCCTATTGAAGAATTACAGCAGGACATCAAGTCCATTGGCTTATATCGTAACAAATCTAAAAATATCCGTAAGCTAAGTCAAATGCTAATAGATGAATATGACGGAGTTGTTCCATCCACAAAAGAGGAACTTCAAAAATTAGCTGGGGTGGGGCGAAAAACCGCCAATGTCGTCAGTGCAGTAGCATTTGGTGAGCCTGCCATAGCGGTAGATACCCATGTTGAGAGAGTCTCGAAAAGGCTTGGTATTTGCCGATGGAAGGATTCCGTCTTAGAAGTGGAAAAAACACTCATGAAAAGAGTACCAAGAGAAGAGTGGAGCGCAACTCACCATAGAATGATTTTCTTTGGAAGGTATCATTGTAAGGCCCAGATTCCAAATTGTGAGGAATGTCCCTTGCTTTATTTATGTCGAGAAGGGCAAAAACGGATGAAGAGAAAGACAGCCCATGCATGAAAAGGGAAAGGAAATCATCCAAAATTGGAAACAAGTCAAAGAAGGTCTTCACGTAAAAAGGAAGGACAAAGATAAAAGTGGCATACAGCAGGAAATGTTACTACAAGTTGAATATGCTAAGGAAGCAATATGTTTGGTGAACGATGTAAGCTATGAACAAAAGCGTTTTTATTCTGATAAGGACAGCTTTACCTTTGTACCTTGGAATGTGCAAGATAGACTGGAATTTATAGAGCAATACCCTGCTCATTATCAAGCTTTTATTCAACTAGATCAACTATATAAGGAGCTTGAAAAAATATATGCTCGTGCAGGTATAGTAAAGCAAAAGGATCAATCCAAATGAATGGATTGATCCTTTTTGATCGTTCAGTTATGGAGAATCAGGCAGCCTCATCCTCTTGTTCATTCTCGGATTCATTATCGCTGCCATTTCCTCCTTGGTTGTTGCCATTGTCGGAAGGAGGCTGTTGATTAGAGTCACCATCAGAGTTTGAGTCACCAGATTCTTGATCGGAATCTCCATTCCCTTGGTTTTGACCTCCATCATTCCCATTGCCGGATTGCCCATTATCGTTTGAGCCGTTACCGTTGTTTTCCTCGCCGTTATCTCCATCACTCTCATCCTCTGATGGATTATCTTCTTGATCACCATCCTCTTGATTTTCTTCGTCATTTCCTTCTTCGTCTTCTCCCACACCATCCAGAATATCATCCGGGTTTTCTTCTTCTGGAATATTTACTTGCACACTTGCAGGATCGGACCTGTTTTCACTACTGTTCTCACTGATAGCAATAACGTCAAAGGTATAGGTATTTCCTGGTTTTAAATCAGTAATCTGTACCTTTTTGTCTTTCGTATTAGGAAGCAGTGTCTGCTTTTCCTGTCCTTGGATACCACCATTTACAGTAAAGACAACCTTCTCGCCTTCTTTATAATCCCAGCTAAGCGTTAATGCACCTTTCTCCTCATCATATTCACTAGAAAGGTTCTGAACTGGATCCAGTTTATCGAATGCCTGTGACGTTTTAGAAGGTTCTGTGCCCTTTACAAACAGTTCCGTTATGATTTTGGATGATGGTGTATATTCGCTTGGCAGCTTAGCAGGAGTTGTTCCTTCTTCAATGGAAACTTCCACTACGGACGAAGGCTTTTGGAAATCTGCTGTATTCTTCCCTTGGGAGATATGTCCCATCACCTGACTGAATATTACTTGTGGTATTTGCTTCGCTTGTTGCGTTGTAATATCTGCACCTTCTACACCAGAATAGCCAGACCATACGGAAATCGTATAGTTTGTTGTATATCCAGTAAACCAGGAATCTGTAGTTCGACCGTCATCCTTATTGGTTGTACCAGTTTTACCAGCTAGAGGAAGGCCAGACACATTAGCTGCTCGTCCTGTACCTATGTTAGAGCTTACAACACCCTTCAGCATATCAGTTATCATATAAGCTGTGTATTCGTTCATTGCAGCATTGGATTTTGCTTTAAATTCCACTGGAGCTTTATCCCCTTGGAACTCCACTTTACGCACTGCATATGGTTCATTGAATACACCACCGTTACCGAATGCACTATAAGCACCTGCAAGCTCTAGGGGCGTAACATATTCTCCGCCGCCGATGGCATTGGATTCAACCATTGTCTTCTGTTCAAAGTCAATACCTAAACCTTCTGCAAAGGACTGTGCGTTTCCAATGCCTACTTCATTTATTGTTTTTACTGCAGGTACGTTTCTAGATCGCACGAGAGCTTCTCTTATCGACATTTGCCCTAAATAATTGTTATCAAAGTTAGTTACCTCTTGGTTATTTGGATCTGTTTGATAGTTATATGGTTCATCATCCAATTGATGATAGGTGGACCACTGCATGTTCTCAATCGCTGGGCCATATGCTGTAACTGGTTTAAATGTAGACCCTGGCTGAAATCCATCTCCTTGAATAGCATAGTTAAAGGAGTCGCTAATGTTCTCCTTGTTACGACCGCCGCCGATAGCGCGAATAGCACCTGATTGAGTATCAAGGACGGTCAAGCCTGTCTGGAATTGATCGTCAGGGAAGTTAATGGAACTTTCAGATCCAAGCAGTGATTCTACTTTTTGTTGAGCATTTGGATCGAGCGTCGTATAGACTTTGAGTCCATCTTTATAGATATCTGCGCCATCCATCTTTTCCTGAACCTCATCTATAACCTGTTCCAAGAAGGCATCGTATGGTATGTCAGAGTCACGATCAGCTTTTTCAAGCATGGATTCAACCGAAACTTGTCTAGCTTCTTTTGCTTCCTCTTCACTGATTTTTTCATGCTGTACCATGAGGTCGAGCACTGTATTTTTTCGTTCCTGTGCTAAATCAGGGTGCTCAAAAGGGTCATAGCCAGATGGGCGCTGTGGTAAACCAGCTAATAGGGCAGCCTCAGCTAGTGTTAAATCCTTAAGATCTTTATTGAAATACACTTCTGCTGCTTTTGCAACACCATAGGCGCCATTCCCATAGTAAATCTTGTTTAAATACATAGTTAAGATTTGATCTTTCGAATATTGCTGTTCTAGACGCAAGGCAAGCCATTGCTCTTGTACTTTACGTTCTAAGGATTTTTCAGGACTTAAAAACGCGTTCTTCACTACCTGCTGGGTAATGGTACTAGCACCTTGAGCTCCAAAACCTTGCGTAACATTAGCCCATAATGCAGCCATTATTCGCTGGAAATCAATGCCCATGTGATCACGAAATCTTGCGTCCTCTGTAGCGATGACAGCATCCTCTAGCAGAGCAGGAACATCCTCATAAGCAATTTTCGTTCGCTTTTCGGAGCCTAAGTCCGCAAACAAATTGTCATCCATGTCATATATTTTTGCAGATAAGGGATCAGATAATTTCGCTTCCTTTAATGCCGGTGCTCCAGATACGTAATAGGCGAATACGCCACCTGCTCCAATAGCACCAATAATACCAATAATAAAAATCGTCATTAGAATCCGTCTCATAACGGACGTGTTTTTTTGTTTTTTTGAGCTTTTCTGCTGTTTTCTTCTAGCAGCACGAGATTGGCTTTCATCTGCCATGTCTCATCGTCCTCCATTCTAAAGGTACATTTCATCAATTACGGATAAGTAATCTACTCTTATGTGAAACTTAAAGGGGATAAAATGTCCTTCTTGTTGTATATCCTTATAGGGGATAGATTTTCTTCCGCCTTTAGTTTGACGTTCCCAGTAAGGAAAAAGTTTCTCAGCTGCGAAGAAAAAAGTTTCTTCCAACAAAGAGAAACGAATTAGTATGAAGCAAATACCACCATGTTCCACTATCTGCTTCATATGCTGTACTTGGTGATCATGAATATTAGATAGGGGGAAGGAGGTTTTATTCTTTGTTTCCTTCGCTTCAAAATCAATATAGCTTCCTTTATAAATTCCATTATAGTCGGTAGTAGAAGCTTGTTTAAAGTATGCCTCCCTAATAACGGCTGCACTTCTTTTCGGGAAATCGACATCAACAATTTGTACAGGTGTTGGCTTTTTATGAATTACTGCTTTCCCTTCTCTTAGATAAGCCTGATTGGTTTGATTTATGTCCTCCTCCAGTGTCATTCCTCTATTGGAAAAGTCCGCTTTCTTTTGTCTGCTCCGCTGAATAGGAGCATGCGTTTTCCTTTGTCCGTTTGGATATTTCATATAGACAAGCCTCCCTACGCATGTAAGTATCATATCAAAAATTTATTAATTATGAGAAGAAAAATAAAAAAATCCACTTATTTGTCTTATTTCAGAACATGCTACTAGGGAGGTGAATGATAATGAACCAAAATACGATGGATGCTATGCTGGAAGATATTGCTCTACAAACAAAGCATAACAACAAAGATAATATATCTCGAACGAAAGCCTATCAAACCTTTTATATGCATAATAAAGAAATTCATTGGTCCTTCCTAGCCAGTATGGTCTCTCGTAATGCAGGCTGGAATATGACAGATTTACAGACTCCGCCCCTTTGTACTCTCTTAAATGACGCTGCTAAAAAGAACATTTTTATGACATATGAGCGAGCCAACTGGTTAATTTTTTCTGATGCGTATCCTCAACTATTGCTTTATGCATTTTGTAAAGCAGAAAACCAACCGATGTTTCATTTGTTACGACATTTTTCTGTATCGAGCTTTATGATCAAGGAGTGGGAAAACTTTTGGTATCACTCTGACTATAGAAGACTTGTTACGGCATTAATTATTAATGAACAAAATGTTATCCAAAAACCGGTCATACGTCAGTCGTTTTACTCAAAGACTGTTTTTCACAAGGCTCCTTATCTTGTTCAGGATTTTTTCAACATGAGTGCTGTATTGTTCCCTACCTTGACGGGAGAAGTCTATGGAGCTTATGTCCACGATTTTTCGAATGTGTCCAAGCGAATTAAGCTTGGCAAGCAATTGTCGGCCTTACTGTTTCATCCTGAATATAGTGGACGATTTTTAGATTTTGCCCTTTGGACAGAGCCAACAGGCTCCAGAAATGAATATGAGCAATATTTCACTTATGCCACTATTCGATCACCGATGCTTAGAAGGATTTATCCTGTCATACAGCACAAGGATACTATTCGTAAAGAATGGTGTATTTCAGGCCGCTCGGTAAGGAAAAAGTGGTGGAAACAGGAAGACCTCCAGAACCACAAGGATGTAAGTCATCGTTTCTATGCAAAAAGAACCGCCCTACAAGCACTCATACATGTCATGGATGCCATTCACCATCAATGAAGTATAGAAAAACCTTAAACCCTCCTACGTATGCAGGCGGTTTAAGGTTTCAAAATTGTTAGGTTGCAGGACGGTTTTCTCCCTCTAACTTAGGGTTTCCGTCTCCTTTAAAGCTTTCATTTCGTTGCTTTGGTTGACCATTAAGCGGCTTTTTTGCCTGAGTGTTTCTACCTTTTTTACCCATTATACATCCCTCCTCGACAATAGTTTATGTTAAGGCTCTTAAATCATACGAAGCTTATGTGAAATGGGGAAAACCACTTTCTTTGTAGCTTTTCTTCTAGTTTTGTCGTTCGAAAAGGAGAATACATTTTCAAGAAGAATATACTCTACAAAGACAATGCAGAGGAGGAATCCATAATGGGTTTAGCTGCTAAAGAGTGGAAAATGTATCAAGATGGCGTATCGAAGCAGGAGTTTGAAAAATCATGGGTAGATGTGATGGATAGACTTCAGATCGTTGAGGATAAAATTTCAAGGAAAGCAGATGAGGTAGTATTAACGATGGTCTTATCTCATCGGAAGGAATTAGAAAAATTACATGAGGAAATTCAGCTTCTGCAACAGGAAGTAAATACTATTCAAAAAGACAACAACGATTCGTATAGTAACCTTGGATTTAGAAAGGAGAAAAAGGAAGTAAAAAATTTATGGCGGCTCTGGTTTAAGAAGTGAAGATTGTCTGCTCTCCATGTTACAGTAGGAGAGAAGGAGTGAGTTTTTTGTCAGAAACATTAGAACAGCACATTTGGACGATAAAAGAGCATTTAGATTTACTCAAGGAGCAATATTTATCAAGCGAGAAACCAACAGATAAAAAAGATTATACTCTTTTTAATAAAGTGAAAGAGGAAACAGGACCATTATTTGAGCTTATAGAAGAGTGGTATCAGGAAGCAGAGCGTTTTCTAAAACAAATTCCACAGCCAACGGTCTTTCCTTTGCAGCTACAAAATACGAAGGATAACTTTGAACTGGTCTTATTGCATAGCTATTATATCGATGTGAAAAAAAAGAGGTACATGGAATTGTACCATTCCATTCATTTTGTACTCAATCAATTGTTAGACGATATAAATCGTACTACATCCTCTAAGTAAAATGCAGAACTTTATAGTGGAAAAAGCAAAACCGTCAAGGAAGTGTACCCTTGACGGTTTTGCTATTCGATGTGCTTTTTCATTAGGGGAGTTATTCTTTTATTGCTCCGCCTTTATTGCTATGCATGTTAGCTGGTTTTGGTTCGCCAACTTCTGCAAATCGTTTTGCTTCTAAAGGCTTTTCCTGCTCATGATTTTGCTTTTTTTCCTTAAAACCTTTACCTCTGCCCATATTTTGTCCCTCCTAGTACTATAAGCTTCAGCCCGAATAAAGGAGCTTCGTTCTTAGTATCTAATAAGAGAAAAAAATAATGTAAATGAATTGAATGATTGTTGCAAGCTTTACTCATTACATAAATAGGAGAGAGCTCTTCTTTATTGGTGTAACAACATGGAGTTTATTCGGTTATGAAGAAAAAACAATTGCAGTTGATTGAGGGAGCTACGATCTATAATTAGAAGCCATTCTCACCAACTTGAGTGCTCTATTTAACAGCACTTTACAAGGATGGATTTGAAGCGAAGACATACATCCCCATATATAGTAGCTGACACCCATATTCCTATCTGCCACAATGTCTTACCCAAATAGATAACCGGGCTCTTGTGTGTAGACGCAAGAACCCGGTTTGATTTATTCCTCTATTGGTTTCGGTTTTCCTCTTGTAATACGGTATAACATGAGGTAGAAGGCTGGTAATAGGATCAAAGTTAATAATGTTGAGAACAATAGCCCTGATACGATGGAAACAGCTAGAGGTCTAAACAAAACGTCTCCTGATAAAGCAATAGGCAAAAGAGCCGCAATGGATGTCAAAGAGGTAAGGAGAATAGGTCTAACCCTCGCCCTGCCAGCTTCTATCAAGGACTCGATAATGGAATGTGATTCTCGATGATTTTGTTCAATAAATTCCACTAAAATGACGGAGTTTCGTACCACTATGCCTGAAAGGGAAACAATGCCTAGTACGGCAAGAAAACTCAAAGGCTGTCCACTGATGAATAAACCAACGATTGCTCCAGTAACAGCTAGAAAGACCGTACTTGTAATCAACAGCGGCATTAACAATGAGTTGAATTGTACTGCTATTACAAGATAAATAAGAAATAGCACTATGACAAACAGCTTGGAAACTTCAATGAAGAATTCCTGTTCGGCATTAGCAGCTCCTTCTTGAGTAAAGGAGTATCCCTCAGGAAGGTCATCTTCATATTGATCGATGACTTCTTGGGCTTCGGATTGGAAATCAGAACTATCCTTTGCACCATAAGCCTTAATGGTTATGGTGCGTTCTCCATTTAAATGAGGAATGGTACCAATTTGCGTTAATTGCTTTTCCGAAATTAACTCACTTAATGGATAAACCTCAGGAGGACCATTAGTATTTGTAGAGGAAGTAACTTCCAGTTTGTCTAATGCAACACTGTCCTTTTCCCCATCATCTACAAGGACTTTCATGTCTATGCTCTCTTTCCCATTATCAAACGTAGGGAGCGGGATACCTGTATTCGCCGCTTGCAATTGAGATGATACTTGATCAATAGAAATATTGTTTTGTGCAATAATGTCTCTGTTTAATGTATATTCAATAGATGGTTGTTCCTTATTCATGTTGCTTGTAACTAATTCATTAGCTGGAATTTCCTCTAATTCTGACTGGAGCTCCTTCGATATTTCTAATAATGTATTTAATTCAGAGCCCTGAACCTTTACTTCGATTGGTGGGCTAGGTGGAGGTCCGGAAACAATCGTCTCAAGGAAAATTTCTCCATTAGTAAACTCTTCTCGAAGTGGTTGTTCAAAGTCCTGAATAAACTGGGAAGCACTTGTTTTTTCCTTATCAATTCTAATGAGAAGCTGCCCAGTATTTTCTCCGCTTTGCTCAATGGTGGAGTTGAAAAGGGGAGGCATCCCTGTCCCAGCAAATACAGCTGTTTCCGTGACGGCATCACTGTTTGTTTGAATATAGGATTCCATGGTTTCCAGGTTGTCCTTTGTATTGTTTAGCGTGGTACCCTGTGGGTATTCCACAGTCAGCGTTACCTCTTTACGATCTGCTTCTGGAAAGAATTCAAATGGAATTTTTACAGCAAGCCCCGCAAGCATAATACATAAAACGAGGCCAGAAAAACCAATAATAAATGGACGCTTTGAAACTTTTGGTAACATTTTATCCGCATAGATAGTTTCAATTCGATTGAATAAGCTGCCAAGTAATCCGACTTTTTTAGGAGCTTCTTTAGAGTCTTTTCGCTTGTGCCTAACATACTGTACGGTAGGTATTAATGTTAGAGAAAGAATGGTGGAAGCTACAATAGTCGTAATCAATGTGGTTGGCAATGCTCGAATGAAATCTCCGTTGCTTCCGGACAAGAACGTGAGCGGAAGGAAGCTGAATATAATCATTAAGGTAGAAGTAATAATGGATGTTCGCACTTCTTTAATCCCTAGGATGGCACCTTTCCATGCACTATCTCCAAGCTGATACCTTCTTTGGATATTGTCATTCACAACGATTGCATCATCTACTAGGATACCGATTGCGATAATAATTCCTATAACAGATATCTGGTTTAAATCCACACCTGCATACGGTAAAGGCAGCAAGCCTATTACTACAGATATAGGTATGGCTACAGCAACTAGTACAGCAGAAGAGAAGGGCAACCCTATTAACATAATAATAAATACAGCTAGTAGGGAAATTGCAAAGGAGGTAATTAAGTTCGTAAACACCTCTTCTATAATAGTACTCTGTGTATAGAATTCCTGTACCTCAATCCCAGTTGGTAAGTCTTCTGATAAAGTATTTACTTGAGTGGTTATACGTTCTTGCAAAGAGGATATATTCATTCCCTCGTTAGCTAAAACAGTAAAGGATAGAGCAGGCTTACCTTTATACGTGATAAGGTCCTCGGTATCTTTAAAGGACTTCTTAATGGTACCAATATCTTTAACATATATTGGGTTGCCATTTGCATCTATGCCAACAGAAACATCTTTAAGCTGCTCCCACTCTTCCGTTTTCTTTAGGAGAAGCTGAAACTGCTTGTCATCTTCTTCAAGTGTCCCTATTGCTCCAGGAGATAATTCCTGCCTCAAAGAATCGGCAACTTGAAAGGCAGAAAGCTTTTGTTCTTTTAACCGTTCATTATCTAATGATATTACCAATTGCTCTTCTGGAATACCTTTTACAAGGACAGATTCAATGCCTGTGATATTTGTTAATGATTCTTTCCAAGTCTCCACGTTTTCTCTAAGATTGTATAAATCATCGTAGGAGTCACCGACAAAATGGTAAGAGGAAACAGCCGCCATCCGAAAATCAGTTGTTACGGACGGATCTTGTACTTCATCTGGAAATCCTCTTGATATATCTGAAACAGATTGTCTTATTTTGGAGAAGACGGCTTGTTTGTCTTCATTATCAGATAAGGTTAAGGTAACCGAAGAAAATCCAGTAGTAGAAACGGACTCTATCGTATCCACTCCGTCTATATTCTCCAGCTCTTCCTCATAGGGGTTTGTGATAGTTTGTTCCATTTCCTGCGGGGTGGCCCCTGGATAAACGGTTGATACAGATGCGATGTTTACGTTGATTTCTGGTATTTCCCGCTTAGGTAGTTGTAAGTATGTAAATATTCCAGTAAAAACGAGAAGGGCAATAAATACCCAAACCATTTTGCGATACTTTAGTATCCAGCTCATGTTCATCCTCCTATTCATTACATTACCTACAGTTTATCGTATTGGTCCCATAAAATGCGAGCAGAAGGTCATAGTGAATGTGCCCCAGGTGAACATTGATTGAAATCGCTTTACATATGTGAGATTATCTTCTATAATTATTATCCCAGATTGAAACGGAAAGGCGGTCTTGTTTTGGACAAACAACAACTATTAGAAAGAGCGAAAAAAGCTCGTGAAATGGCATATGTACCTTATTCGAAATTTCCTGTTGGAGCTAGTGTGCTGACGAAAAGCGGGGAAGTGTATGATGGATGTAATATAGAAAATGCAGCCTATCCCGTTACTTGCTGTGCAGAAAGAGTAGCTATCTTTAAAGCAATATCAGCAGGGGAGACTGAATTCATATCTCTAGGAGTCGTTGCTGATACAAAAAGACCAGTACCGCCTTGTGGATCTTGTCGTCAAGTTATTAGCGAGTTTTTCCCGCAAAATGTGAAGGTTCATACATCAAATCTTGCAGGAGAAGTTAAATCATTAACGGTTGAAGAGCTCTTGCCGTACTCCTTTTCTTCAGATGATTTAGCAGAATAGCATGAAAAAAAAACAGTAATTCTGTATAAGGATAGAATTACTGTTTTTTCTGTTTCTACTAAAGAAAATAGGCTAGTATAGAATAGAAGAATTCGTACAAATAGCGTAAAATAGGTATCTGTCTTAGTACATGTCTCCCTTTTGTGACATAGGTTATTAATGAACCTATCATAAAGGAAGGAGACAAAGGATATGCACAAAAAGATGTGTCACCCTGGAATGGTCAGTCCTGCCAAGACTAATGTGTACCCTACAAAGCAGTGTGTGAAGCATAACTTCTATCAGCAAGAGGTGAATAACGTTTTTCCAACTCACACTACAAACGTTAATCACGTTAACACCGTAAACAAAAACTTCTATCCTCAATCACAGTCTGATGTAACTCAGTATTCCCAGCAAGATGTAAACATGGGACCTACTTCGCCAATGGGTATGGGACCAGGAGGTCAGGTAATGGGTGCCTCTACTGGTCCACAAGGCATGGGACCAGGTATGCAAGGTCCTGGTGGCCAGGTTGCTGGAGCTTCCACAGGGCCACAAGGAATGGGACCTGGTATGCCTATGGGTATGAAGAAGCCTGGTTGTGGATGTTATAGAGATTAATGATTAATTGGGCTGGGTAATCCAGCTCAATCTACATAGCAAAGAGGGAATAGAATGAAAGTATTGATGGTTACAGGTTATAAGCCGATGGAACTAGGAATATTTAAAATAGATGATCCTAATATAGAATATGTGAAAGAAACTATTAAGAGACGGCTAATTCCCTTAATAGAGGAAGGGCTAGAGTGGATTTTGATATCAGGTCAAATGGGCGTAGAGCTGTGGACTGGAGAAATTGTACTTGAACTGAAGGAAGAATACCCCATTAAGCTAGGTGTTTTTCCACCATTCCTACATCAGGAAAAGAGGTGGCCAGAGCCTCAGCAAGAACAATATCAAATGCTGGTAGAGACTGCAGATTTTTATCAATCACTCTACCAGAAAGAGTATGAAGGAGCCTACCAATTTAAAGCAAAGGACCAATGGTTTTTAGATAAAACAGATGGTTGCTTAATACTATATGATGAAGAAACAGGCGGAACACCTGGATACTATTTGGAAAAAGCGAAAACCTATCAGGAACATAATGCCTATACTATTTTAACCATTACCCCTTTCGATATAGAGGAGACAGTGGAGGAAATGCGTATGGAAGATCCAAACTACTGGTCGAATTAAATTGACATTCCTTTCAACTTCTGTAAAACTTATAATAAGTGTATTTTTCTGAGGTGAGATAAATGGGGTTAGAACGTATTCAATTAAGCAGTAAGGAAATCCTGGATAAAGATTTTAAAACAGGGATTCGTGGATATAATCAAGAAGAAGTAGATCAATTTTTAGATACCGTTATACAAGACTACGAAGCCTTTCAACAGGAGATTGACCGCTTAAAACAAGAAAATGATCGTTTGAAAAAACAAAATGGAAATTCCAACAGATCAAAGACAAACGCTTCATCTACAGGGCAAGTTAATTATGATATTCTCCAACGAGTGTCTAACTTGGAGAAGGCCGTTTTCGGAAAGAAATACGCTGATTCGTAGCTTTCCAATAATTACATGCTGAAACATTAAGAAAACAATGGTATAATTATTTCGAGTCGTCATTGACTCGACATTTCGAATATCTTACAATGTTTTAGTATTTGATAAATGCTTGGGTAATCGCTGCATGTTTTCATGTAGAGGAAAGTCCATGCTCACACAGGCTGAGATGCTTGTAGTGTTCGTGCTTGACGAAACCATAAGTCAAGGTAGTCTAACGGCTAACGGCAGGGAACTAATCTAAGTCCTTATTGGATAGGATTATATTACCTTGAAAGTGCCACAGTGACGTAGTTCTATCGGAAACGGTAGAAGTGGAACGAGGTAAACCCCACGAGTGAGCAACCCAAATGTTGGTAGGGGCACTCTTCTGAGGGAATTAAACCAAAGGGAGAGACAGGCATTGAGTCCTGTAGATAGATGATTACCGCCGGAGTACGAGGTTGACCACCGTTTGCAGTACAAAGGCACAGAACATGGCTTACAAAGCATTTATCCAGGTCGCCTTTTTTTGAAGTGTAACCCTTTCTAAGCGTAGCTTTAGAAAGGGTTTTTTATTGGGTAACATCGGTTAAGATGTACATAGAGATATGGAATGAGTAAGCAATAAAGGAGTTTACGTAATGCCTAAAACAGTAACATTAATAGCTACAAGTGCAATGGGGCTTGAATCCGTTGTTGCAAGGGAAGTGAAAGATTTAGGGTATGAAAATGTGACAGTAGAAAATGGACGGGTTCGATATGAAGCTGATTTGGCTGCAATCCCACGTAGTAATTTATGGCTGCGAACAGCAGACAGGGTTAAATTGCTTATAGGAGAATTCACTGCCACCACATTTGATGACCTGTTTGAACAAACGAAAGCACTTGCCTGGGAGCAATACATCCCTGAGGATGGAGCAATACCAGTAACGGGGAAATCCGTAAAATCCACCTTATACTCTGTTCCCGATTGCCAATCTATTGTAAAAAAAGCAATTGTAGAGCGTATGAAGCAAAAGTATGGATTAGCAACTCATTTAGAAGAGTCTGGACCTGCACATCGAGTGGAAATTGCTATTCATAAAGATCATGCGATGCTCACTTTGGACACAAGTGGAGCTGGGCTTCACAAACGTGGTTATCGCACGGGGCAGGGCGAAGCTCCTTTAAAAGAAACCTTAGCTGCAGCTCTCGTGAAGCTTACCAACTGGAGACCGGATGAACCATTTGTAGATCCATTTTGCGGGTCAGGCACTATCCCGATTGAAGCGGCATTAATTGGACAAAATATAGCGCCAGGCTTTAATAGAGAGTTTGCTTCTGAGGAATGGGATTTAATTCCTTATAACCTCTGGGAAGATGCCTTTAACGAAGCGGAAGCTGCTGCGAATTACGATCAACCATTGGACATAACAGGCTTTGATAAGGACCAACGGATGGTAGAAATCGCTAAGGAGAATGCCACAGAGTCCGGTCTTGGTGAGATTATTACATGGAAGCAAATGAGAATAGAAGACTTTCGACCATCCTCTTCCAATGGATACATTGTTGGCAATCCTCCTTATGGGGAACGTATGGGGGATAAAGAAGATGTAGAAAAAATGTATCAGGCATTCGGTCAACTAATGAATAACTATCCTTCCTGGAGCGTTTATGTAGTCACATCCAATGAAGATTTCGAGAAACTATATGGTAGAGAAGCTACGAAACGCCGTAAATTGTATAATGGGTATATTAAAATTGACTATTATCAATATTTCGGTAAAAAAGAATAGCTATACTAATAAAGACCTCATCTCAAAGCGGATGAGGTCTTTTTGCATTTAGAAAAAGTAATAAGTAGTGTCCAAAATCAACTAAAGCACCTTAAGTGGCGGACTTGAATTCGAGATATTCTTATTAAATAAATATCCGTTACGTTTATCGGAAGAAAGGTATGCCTGAAAAATGCTCTCTACCCTGTTTGCCCCACAGGTAGTTCGGTGTTGCTTCAGGACGTAGCGGTTTTATCCGATTCTCCTTTTTTTGGCCTAGTCTTTGCGATATACTGCTTTCTTTAAAACTCCCGTTAAACTATCTCGGATCGAAATCCTCTACTTTTCTCCCCTTTATCCGTCAAAAATCTGTCTTAACATTGTACTCTATAATGATAGGTTATACGATACAATGAAAGGGGATACATTATAGAGAATGAAGGAGTGGATTGTTATGGGTTCGTCTATTATCGTTCCAATCGATGGATCTTCCAATGCATTAGCAGCTTTGGAGGAGGCAACTCGCTTATCACATCAACTGGATTGTCCGTTAGTGCTTGTCAACGTACAGCATCGAATTGAAACATTGCATACGAAGATGTTTTTCTCCAAGACAGATATTCATCAATATCAGCAGGAATTAGCTGAAAAAGCATTAGAAGATGCCCTGCAGCAGTTAGAAGGGAAAGGGATATCCTACGAGGAAATCGTTCGTATAGGGTATCCAATTCACGAAATTTGCGAGGTAGCAAAGGAAATGGAAGCAAGCTATATCGTCATCGGCTCGAGGGGGAGAGGACCCTTGAAGGGACAAGTGTTTGGCAGCGTCTCTATGGGGGTGCTTCAGGAGGCTGAATGTCCTGTAATTGTGGTGAAAAAAAAGTAAAATAACGCTCTCACTATGCTAATTAAGTCCAGTCTATAGCAGACTGGATTTTTTCGTGTCTTACGGCTTGTATAAGTCTATGCCATTTTACAAAACATGAAGGTATAAGATGTTACGTAATGGAGGAACTGAAATGAGGCATTCGTCACGTACTGTGGAACACCCTGGGTATGAAGAGGTCGTTCGTCAATTAGACTTATGTGACGACTTAACGAAAGATACGTTTCCAGAGCAACACATACGCGTTTTATATTTCGATCATTTAGTGGATACCGTGAAAGTAAATAAAGAAATTAAAGAGCTGATCAACCGACTCTCAAAGAATGATCTCGCGAAGCTATTTGAAAAAGATGAGTACGAGCAGGTACATCATGCAAGAGATGCTGTCAAAGCTGTAATGAATGGATTTGTGGTTATATTCACAGAAAAATTTGTTTATAAATATGATGCTTATGGTCCAAAAACGAGAGAGATATCTCAATCTGAAACAGAAGCTGTTATCACTGGTTCACATGAAGCGTTCGTAGAATCAAGCGAAACGAATCTTTCGTTAGTGCGAAGAAGGCTTCGAACGCCCTCCTTGAAGGTGAAGAAATTGGAAGTAGGGGATTTGACCAAGTCAGCTGTATTTATTTTATATCTTCAAGATATTGCAAATGAGAAAATTGTAGAGCAGCTGAAAGACCGCATTGCGTCCTTAAGATTGGATGCGATTGAGGATGGCCATATGCTTGTACAGTGTATAGATGAACATCCCCATTCCATTTTTCCGCAATACTTCACTACAGAAAGACCTGATGTGATAGTTAGTAAATTAGTAGACGGCAAAATATGTGGAATTGTGGATCATAGTCCTACCGCATTCAGTACACCGACTAACTTTTTTGAGTTTTTTGCATCTCCAGATGATAATAATCAGCGATGGATTATTAGTACATTTATTCTTTGGATGCGGTATATTGCGTTGTTTATTACATTAACGTTTACTGCTTTTTATGTTTCATTTACCACGTACCATTATGAAATGCTTCCTCAAGCACTGCTTATGTCTATTGCAGAATCGCGGGATAAGGTACCATTTCCGCCTTTAGTAGAGGCTATACTGCTGGAGGGGACGATTGAATTGCTACGGGAGGCTGGAGTACGACTTCCATCAAAAATTGCTCAAACCATTGGTATTGTTGGTGGAATCGTAATAGGACAAGCGGCAGTGGAGGCAGGTCTTGTAAGTAATACGTTAATTATTTCTGTAGCGATTTCCGCTATTGCGTCGTTTGTTATACCGAATTACATTCTCAGTGCTTCATTACGAATAGGGAGATTTTTATTTATTTTGCTAGCCGGATTGTTTGGAAATTTTGGGTTAGTAGTCGGACTAATATTGATGATTATTCATTTAGGATCCTTATCTAATATGGGTGCCCCTTACGTTAATCCGATTGCACCTCTCCATCCAAGGGATAGTTTGAGGATATTGCTGCGCATTCCGTATGCTTGGAATCATAAAAGACCAAGCCAGTCTAGCTCACCCCAACCCGATAAGAGGTCTAATTGATAGCCTTGACTAATACTCACACATTATTTTCTAACACCGCTTTCCTAACAGATGAAAGTGTAGCGCGTTTGGTAACAAATACAAAGGAAGAAGGAAGGGGCCGGGGATGGTGAGAAAGGAAACGATACATCCTTTTCATTTATTTGTTTTAGTGTATATGATCCAATCAGGTGTTACCCTTTTTTCGCTTCCTCGAATGGTCGGGGAAGCGTATGGAATGAATGGATGGCTTGTTCTTTTTATTCATTATGGGATAGCCTCCTTCAATATTTATCTTATTTATCTCGTGTATAAAAAAGGAGAAGGTAACTCTCCGTTTCAACTACTGGAAAAGGCTCTTCCTAAGTGGCTATATGCTCCTTTCTATTGCTTCCTGGTTATAATGTGGGGCATTATTGCTATTACTATCGTTAGACAGTATATTTATATTCTTCAAATATTTTCGTTCCCTTCTACTTCATCGAATTGGTTTATAGTGTTGATGTTATTGTTAGTCTTTGTTTTTGTCATACAAGGCTTTTACAGGATATCGCTTATCACTACTCTGCTATTTTATTTCTCCTTCTGGTTATTATTGATCGGTATCCCTATTTTCTCTGCATGGGATATACAGAATATGACAAAATTCTTTCTAGTCGGTGCCACGGATTCCACCGTCAGAAGCACACTTGAGGTGTACACTGGGTTTTTAGGATATGAACTTGTATTGCTATGGTTTCCGTATCTTGCTAAGGAAAGAAAGAATTTTAAGGCAATCTGGCTAGGGCATTCCTTTACCTTTTTTGTTTACTTATATGCCTGCATCGTAGCATTTGGATTTTATAGCTTTACTCAACTGCTGGATAATTTGTTTCCAACCCTTATCGCATTTCAGCACATCGAGCTGCCGTTTTTATCTCGTTTTGACAGCTTAATTTATGCAGGGTTTTTAGCTAAGGTTATGGTGACAGTTTCCCTCTATTTTTGGGCATCTGTACATATGGCAAAACGGCTGATGCCAGCATCCAATACGGTGTGGATATTACTGGCTATCCTAATCGTGTCCTATGTAGGGTCATTGCGGCTTGACAATATACGAAAAACAGTAGAGGTGCTCGGTATAGCAAGTATTTTCGATATTGCTACCGCTTTCTTACTACCAGTGTTGTTTTTGATATTCATAGCTATACAGAAAAGGAACAAGAATAGGAGGTGATTAGTATGAAAAGATGGATATACTTTCTAAGTGTCCTTCTTCTGATGGGTTGTTCAGATACGCATATTGTAGAGGATGTCGGCTTCATTAACTCGATGGCACTGGATGTTCCTGAGGATGAGGAGCAGAAGAATAAAATATTAGTTACTGCTTCCATTCCGCAAATAAACACAAGAACGGAAAATGAGCGAGAAGTACTTTCTGCCGTTGCCAATAGTGATAAGGAAGCGATGATGGAGCTATCGAGCGCTTCTAATCGACAACTATTGAATGGAAAAATGGAGCTGCTGTTATTTGGAGAAGGATTTGCGGAGGGGGGTATAGATAACAATATTAAAACCTTTAGCCGAGATCCGAAATTTTCAGGTGCTATTCATGTCGTTGTGGCAGAAGGGCAGGCCAAGAGCGTTCTGGAGCCAATGATGCCTAATAAAGAAAACCCTAGTATCTATCTTGAAGAGCTAATAGAGAAGGAGATCAGAGCCAATACAGCAATAAAAACCGATTTACATGATTTTCTTCGCGACCTACATGATAAAGGCAAGGATCCGGTAACAGCATTGGTCACACTTCGGGATGATGAGCCAATGATTAATGGAATTGCATTATTTCAAAATGAGAAGATGGTCGATACAATGCCATTATCGCTCGTTCGTTATTATATGTTCTTAGCAGGCTTCTTTAGTGCTGGTTCTCTTGGGTTTGAACACGAGGACCACGGAGAAAAAGCACCTCTAACGTTTAACTGCATTCGAAATGATCGGAGAATAACTGTAGATTACACCAATATAGACGACATAAAGGTGACGGTTCACTTGACCGTTAAAGGCTCGTTGCTTGAGTACAATGGTGATATGGATATGAGTGATAACAAGGATCAAACTGCGTTAGAAAAAATCATCGAAGAACACATTACTCAAATCGGGGATGGTATCATAGCGACGTTACAGGAGCAGCAAGTAGATCCAATTGGGATTGGGAAGCATGTCCGCAACCATATAGATTATCAAACCTGGCAGGAGATGAACTGGCGGGAAGATGTGTATCCGAATGTTGATGTAGAGATTAAAACGGATGTAACCATAAAGGACATTGGAGTAACGAAATAGCTTTCTACTTTTTCAGATTATTTGTATAATATAATAGGGAAAAGCAAGTATTAGAGGAGGAGACCATATGGGGAAACAATGGAATAGAGCAGAGCAAGCGTTTATGGATTACACTAAGGTAATGAGCCAGTACGAAGAGGCGATTAGCCTAATGCATTGGGATCTTCGGACAGGAGCACCTAAAAAAGGGGTAGAAGGTCGCTCGGATGTCATAGCTACATTGTCACAGCAGGTTCATGAGATGGCTACCTCTGAAACGATGAAACAGTACATACAGACCTTAAAGGGGAACACAGATGACCCAATTATCCAGAAATCAGTAGAGGAATGTGAAAGAAATTACGAGCAATCTTCTAAAATTCCATCTGAGGAGTATAAGGAGTATGTAGCCCTTCAATCCAAATCAGAATCCATTTGGGAAGAGGCTAAAGAGAATAACGATTTTGAACTGTATAGACCTTACTTAGAAAAAATGGTGGAGTATAATAAACGATTTGCTGCATATTGGGGATATGAAGGTCACATTTATAATGCTCTACTAGATAACTTCGAACCGGGTGTTACAGTGGACGTGCTGGATAATGTTTTTCCGAAGGTTAGAAAAGCATTGACGGATCTTCTCCAAAAAATAACACAATCAAATGTAGAGGTAGATCCATCTGTATTGACGGGACATTTTCCTAAAGACAAACAGCAATCGTTCAGCCTGGAAATTTTAAAACGAATGGGATATGATTTTGACGGTGGAAGATTGGATGAAACCGTACATCCTTTTGCCATTGACTTAAACCCTGGAGACGTTAGAGTAACGACTAAGTATGATGAAGCAGACTTTAGAACAGCTGTATTTGGCACAATTCATGAAGGGGGTCATGCCCTATATGAGCAAAACGTGGATACAGAGTTGGCGTACACGCCTGTAGCCAGTGGAACGTCAATGGGGATACATGAATCGCAGTCCTTATTCTGGGAAAATTTCGTAGCTAGAAGTAAAGCATTCTGGAATAACCATTTTGATTTGTTTCTTTCTAATGCTCCAACATCATTTCAACATGTTGATTTTACATCCTTTTTCCACGCAGTAAATGAAGTGAAGCCATCTTTAATCCGCATAGAAGCAGATGAGCTGACATACTGCTTGCATATAATGGTCCGCTATGAATTAGAGAAAGCACTAATAAATAGTGAGATTGAAGTAAAGGATCTGCCTGAGCTTTGGAATGATAAAATGGAAGAATATCTAGGGATACGCCCGACAACTAATCAAGAGGGTATTTTACAGGATGTTCATTGGGCTGGCGGTGCATTTGGTTATTTCCCATCCTATGCACTTGGATATATGTACGCGGCACAATTGCATCATGCCATGCAGCAGCAATTAGATGTAGATGCATTGGTTGCTCAAGGCACCTTCGATCCAATTAGACAATGGCTCACCAACAATGTGCATCAATATGGTAAAATGAAAAAGCCATTAGAAATCTTAAATGATGCAACAGGGGAGAGCTTAAACCCAGATTATTTAGTACACTATTTAACAGAGAAATACAAGAAGATTTATCTATATGAATGAAGCAGGTGACAGCATGATCCCTTCTAAATTCAGGGAATTTTATGATGAAAAATCATCTGAAAAGGAACTATTGATATACTTTTGGTTATTTGCACTCGTCATTGTTTTACTTAGTATGGCAGTCGTGTATTACTTACTATTTTAATACATGAGCAAGAATTAAGTTTCGGCTCATTCGAAGGCTAAGCATGCAGAGAGACTACAGTTTCTCTGTATGCTTTTTTATTGCAGTAAGGAGTTGAATTTTACTCTGTTTATTTCCTGATAACTAGTTATTATTTCTATGGTACTCTAAAAACTGAAAAAGAAGCAGTAGAGGTAATAGATACGTAAAAATATTTTAGAATAATATTCTCCCATAACGTTTAAAAAATGCTAATAGTGGTATTTCACCAGTGTACAATTTCTTTGTAATAACGGAAGCGTACCAATTTTTAATATATAAATCACCTAGAATCTATGTTGTTTATTTTATTGATGACAGGGTAAGTCCATTTACATATTAAACAATGATTATTGCTTTTCTTCTATACCATTAACATGGGAAGTTGTACACGTTGCTTTAAAGAAAGGAGGGAGTTCTTTATGGAGAAAATTACGATCGGACTTATATCTGCTCCAGAGCTGCCAACAGATGTAGCCAGAAAGCTGCTCCATGAATTACCTGGAGAACTACATAACAACATCGAGAAGTCCGCTTCTTTTTCTATTGAACTAGAAATTGATCCTCTTGTAGGAGCTGCCGAAAATGTTGATGATACTATTAAGGGAGCTTTGAAACGGAAAAAGGACCAAGCATGGGACTTCGTCATTTGCCTAACAGACCTCCCTATTTTTTCTGGTAAAGATGTGGTGGTTGCGGACGCCAGCATTTCCGATGGTTTTGCTCAAATATCCGTACCAGCTTTTGGATCATTACCAATCCGTAAAAGAGTAAGAAACGGTATTGTCCAAATGGTTAAAGAGTTATATGAACCAAAAGCCAAAAACGAAATCACAAAACGAAAAGATTTATTCCAACGACAATTCCCTTTTTCTACTTTAAAAAGAAAAACACCTGGAAACCATGAAGACAATGTGGATGTTCGCTTTGTAATCAGCCCAAGATATACAGGGAAAATCAGACTTGTATCTGGGATGACGCTAGCCAATAGGCCGTGGACAGCACTTGGCTCCTTTCAAAAGGTATTAGCTTTGGCATTTGCAACTGGCTCCTATATATCTATCTTTAAAACACCTTGGCAGTTAAGTGTAGCGTATTCACTTGAACGGTTTGTGATGTTAATGGTAGTGGCGTTGTTAAGTATGATTGCGTGGGTTATATTTGCCCATGATCTATGGGAGAAGCCAACAACTAAAGGAGATAAGCGGCTGAGAAGGCTTTATAATCGGACGACCTTTTTAACACTGGGCGTCACTGTGCTTATGAATTATTTCGTGCTGGCCGGCATGTTCTTAGGGGCCATTGCAATTTTTGTTTCCCCTGAATTATTTCAAGCATTTACTGGCTTGGAGGAACAGCCTGATATAGGATATTACCTTCAGCTCGCCTGGCTGGTTACATCACTCGGAACTCTGACAGGAGCAATTGGCGCTGGTTTAGAAAATGAGTCCGTTATTAAAGATATCACGTATGGATATCGTCAGAAAAGGCGAAGTAATGAGATACAAGAAGGGGAAATCGAAGCAAGAGATCAATATGTATATGATAGAAATAAACAAGGAAGCAATTAGGTCACAGAACAGTTCAGCAGGGGGGATAGCTATGAAGACAGTTACCATAGGAATAATTCCAGCACCAGAGCTTCCTAGCGAAATTGCAGAGAAGCTGATTCATAAACTACCACAAGAATTTAATGCAACCATTGACCAGGAAACGACATTTGATATTGCATTATCCATTGACCCTTTAACCGGGGCAGCTGAAAATGTGGAGGAAATACTTCATAAAGCAGATGATTTAAAAAAGAAAAAGGAATGGGACTACGCCATATGTCTAACAGACTTACCGATATTTTATGAGGAGGATGTCGTAGCTGCTGATATAAGCGTGGCTCAAAAGGTCGCACAAATATCCATTCCGGCTTTTGGTACTATGCCAGTCAAGCATCGTATTAAGAAGGCAATCATTCAAGTGATGGGGGAGATGTATTTTCAAACTTCACCTCAAGAGGAAGCATATGGCATGAAGGAAGGAGCGAAATCTCCTAACCTAAATCGCAAGCCGTTTCAATTGTTAAAGAAGCAATTCCCTATTTCACCTGTCAGAAGGATAGAGCCATCTGAACAAACAAATCAAGCTATTGATATTCGGTTCATCGTTATTCCGCGAATCAATGGGAAAATGAGAATCTTACTTGGGATGGCGCACGCAAATCGTCCCTGGGGCATCATGCCCTCCTTTAAAAAAATCATCGCTTTAGCCTTTGCAACCGGAGCCTTTGGTTTAATATTTCCAACCCTCTGGCAGTTAAGCCATTTATTCACAACCCTTCGACTGATTATTCTAACCATTATTGCAATTAGTGGCATGGTGGTATGGGTAATGATGGCTCATAACCTTTGGGAGAAGCCAGGATATCGAAATAAGCAGAGGCTTAGGAGGTTGTACAATATCGCAACGGTCATTACATTAACAGCTGCCGTTTCTATGTATTATGCTGTACTCTTCACCTTATTTTTTATAGCAGTAGCTGTATTTATACCTCCTGAATCATTCAAAGAATCAGCATATCTTACAGAACCTGCTAATATTAATCATTACTTGCGATTATCCTGGCTAGCAACCTCAATATCTACGATTGCTGGAGCGCTTGGTGCAGGTCTAGAGAATGAAGAACTCGTGCGTAATATAACGTATGGCTATCGCCAACAAAGAAGGTACAAGGAATTAGAGCAATACGATGGTTCTTAATTTCCACTTTGTAAGCAGACACAGAATAACGAAAGCCCTCATGTATTGGTACCCTTCGTGCTAAAAGGAAGGGATTTATGAAAATTTGCTGCTCTGTACTTTCCCGACAGCTAAAGAACCTCTTCCTTGGAAGGGGTTTTTCCTGTCATAAGCTTTACAAAGGACTAGCAATATTATTTTGTGTTATTGTAGGAGAGGTAAACGTCTTAACGAGATCAAATAGGAGCGAAACTAATGCAAAGGTCAAATACATTGCGATTCTCATATTCTGTCATCATTATTCTATATGCTTTACTCCATTTCGTGCACGCTTTTTATCCAGCTCCGTATGTATCAGTAGGGCTATCCGTATTAGGTATGCTCGCTTTTCTATTTTCTATTTTCTTTTTACAATTGCAGAAAGCGTCTATTGCACTATTTCTGTTTATGCTGGCCATCATTATTCACCTAGTATCTGGTCATTCCATTATGGAGGGTGCGATGTCTGGCTTTACGGTAATGAGTGGTTTGATAGCGCTCCTTTTAATAGTCCCAACCATTAGCTGGGTTTTAAAAGAGAAGCCTTATATCGAATCAGTAATTCAATATGCTCAGAAAATGTTAAATACTAGCAGGAAGTTTTACTTCGGTATGATGTTTATTACACAGGTTATTTCCTTTTTCCTTTTATTTGGAGCCATTCCAATGGTCTATCAAATGGTAAATGATTTTTTGAAAAATGAACAAGGAGAAGCGTGGGAAAATTATAAAGGCACTGCTCTTCTGAGAGGCTTTGCGTTAACCACCATGTGGGTAGTCAGTATTCCGAGTTTTGTGTTTGCTGTCGAGCACCTGGATGCTTCTCTTTCGTTAAGTATCCTGCAGGGTGCGATTATTTCCTTAGCGGGTATTGCATTATCCTTATGCTTCTCCTATTTTCAAGAGAAAAAGTATCGCATTAATCTTACAAAAGGGATTCAATACGAGCTTTCCGCTATTAATGAGCATGGTACTGGTAATGGCAACCGTTTCGTCACAGAATTTGCTATTTTATTTATAACGTTGTTTGGTACCATTTTTTTATTAAACAGCGTACTGCCCTTGGACTTATTATTGCTTATTCCTTTAGTAATAGCAGGGTGGATTGCCTTATATTTTGTCCTTCATAACAGAACCGCTGCACTAGTTAAACATGGCAGAACCTATGTTAAGGACGACATCACGAATCAATCTCAACAATTTTCCATATTGCTTAGTGCAGGCTTTTTAATCCATGCCGTTCAGAGTTCGGGCTTTGGAAGCTACCTCGTTGATGGGATGTTTTTCTTGTCTGACGCAGTACCTTTTCTAAATTTCCTGTTTGTCCTGCCTTTCGTAGTCATTGTACTCGGTTTTATCGGGTTAGGACCATTAACGGTTATTGTTCTCGTTTCAGGTATCTTACAAGGAGTCTCCTTGCCATATCCACCAGAGATAGTAGTGCTTGGGATTACATCTGGCAGTGTTATATCCATTATGCTTTCTCCACTTATATTACCGGTCATTATATTAAGCTCTACTAATCAATTAGGCACGTTTAAAAATGGATTCAAATTCAACATAGCCTATTCCATCGCTTTCTATTTACTTGTCCAGATCTACTTACAATCATATGTCCATTTCATTCTATAGATGGAATGGGCAAAGAAAAACAAACCTTTAGCGCATGAACGTGCTAAAGGTTTGTTTTCTTGTACTATCCTCGATTTGAACAGAAGGAACAATGGGCTATAAGGGATAAGGGCAAGGAGAAGAGGCTATAGGGGGACCAAACGATTCTTCTTACTGTTAGCAAGCCGTAAAAAGCTTACAGAAAAACTTAAGTTTTTCTGTAAGCTGAAGTAGGTATCTATAAGAATTGTGTTTCTCGACTGTTTGGAATTACCCTCTACCAATTGGCCATTGGAATGGAGGAGCACCAGGTGGTGAGTTTTGAATAATATCCACCATAGGAATGGTATAGGCGAAAGCAATCAGTATGACTGCAATACCAATCCAAAGCTTCCAATTCTCTAAAATCAGAGGGGTAGGTGGAGCGTGTTGCTCTTCCTCTGCTAGAGGGAATTCTTCCACTCCTTTAGGAGCAGCATATACCATGTAAAAGAATGTGTACATCATCAATAGAATGCCGACAAAGAGGATAGAACCTCCAATAGCTTGAGCATACTGATAGCCGATCCATTCTGTAGCTTGTTCACTGCCTCCATAGTCAGAAAAAGAAGAACGACGAGGTGCCCCCAATAGACCGGCGATGTGCATAGAGCCACTCATTATAAACATACCAAATGCCCACACTATAGTTTGAATCATTCCAAATCGATTGATTTTTGCATCTAGTTTTCTTCCTGTTAGGACAGGAATTAACCAATAGGAAATACCAAAGAATGTTAAGATAACAGTTGTCGCAAGTGTTAAATGAAAATGTCCTGTAACCCATATTGTGTTATGGACCACCTGGTTTAATTGGTTGGAAGCATTAATTAATCCACCTGCCCCTGCCGGGATGAATGCAATCATTCCAATCATAGGAGCAAAGAAGCGAACATCCTTCCAGGGAAGAGCTTTAAACCAACCAAATAAGCTTCGATAACCTTTTGAACGGCCAGCTGATTCGAATACAGCAAACATGGAAAACGCAGTTAATAAAGAGGGAATAGCCACAGCAAAGGTAAGCACCACCTGTATATATTTCCAGAATGGATCTATTCCTGGTTCAAGTAGCTGGTGATGAAAACCAACAGGAATAGAGAATAATAGAAAAAGGATAAATGCAAGGCGAGCTAATCCATCACTAAATATTTTACCTCCAATGATTTTAGGGATAATTCCATACCAGGCCATGTAGGCGGGCAATAACCAAAAATAAACGAGTGGATGCCCAAAATACCAAAACAATGTTCTGCTTACTAAAATGTTAATTTCATCTACGAGTCCTAAGGACCATGGAATAAATTGTATTAGCACTGTAGAGGCTACTCCTAGAGTAGAAATGAACCATATAACCATATTGATAACGACCATAAATGCAAGTAGAGGAGACTTTTGCCCTGGGTTTGCTTTTTTCCATTTATATAGCTGATGGAAGTTAACGAAACAAGCAATCCATGATCCTACTACAACAAATGTTAGTCCGAAATAGAAGACTGGATGAGCAGCAAGTGGTGCATAAAAGGTGTATAACACGCTTGCTTTTCCTAATAATATAGTAATGGCTGTAGCGATTGTACCAATAGTCATAGTCCAAAAGGCAGCCCATGCCCACTTTCTTTGACCATCACTCATACCAACTGTTTTGCTCATCAGAGCAAATTGAAATCCAATGATAAAGAATGTAGTGAGTACTAGTGCTAAAATAACACCGTGCACGGTAAGAATTTGATAATAGTCAATTCCAAAAGGTAACGTGAGTTTGCCTGTACGGACAAAGGTTTGCAATAACCCCATCAGTCCACCGATTAATAATGATATAAAAGCTACCCACATATGAGCCATTGTCACATTTGCATCCTTTTTTGGTAACGCACTTTGTATATTCATTAGTCTTTGTACACCTCCACACTAGCCGTCATAAAATGGTGGCCTGTTCCACAATATTCATTACATACAAGCGTATAAGTACCAGGATTATTTAAAGTAACTTCTACGGTATTAATGTAGCCTGGTTCTAGCATCATATTGGCATTGGTCCCAGCTAATTCAAATCCGTGGATAACGTCCTTTGTGGTCCCTTGAAATAGGACCGTTGAGCCTGCAGGTATTCGCATGTTCTTTACAGGATTCCCCTCTTCGTCCAAACCGAAATCATAGTTGAAAGCGGACGCAACGACATTAATAATATATTGTTGATCGTCTATTTGTTGTACACCAAGATTCTCTTCTTTAAAGGATTCATGTGCTTCCACGTTCTCAGGGTCGATAGTTGTTAGACAACTGGGAGGTTGTGTACCTTGTAGAAAAGCCCCGACTCCTAGCACAATTAAGAAGGCCAACATGGTACCGCCTCCAATAAACATCCATATTTTCTCAAATTTATGCAAATGCATATCTCTCCACTCCTTCGCCCGACCTTATAGTTATCGATTTAAGAAAAGCCCCCAAACTCCTATCCAGGTAACTATTAAAAACGCACCTACAAATAATACTGCAATGAATGTTCCCTTTAAATACGATGCTTCTGGCTGTGGCTTCGTTTTCAACTCCGGTTTTTGTTCTCCTAATGGAGTATGATTCATAGTCATTTGGACCTTGCCTCCTTTCCAAATAGCTTCCTGTTTTTTCCCACACTTTTATCATATAGCAAAGTTACAGTATTGAAATACGTATTCTCCATTCTTCACAAACTGTTCAAAAACGAATTAAAACCTTATATTATCAACGTATATAAGCGTTTTTCGCTTGTGAAATAACGGGCTGAAAATGAACTTTTCATGACAAAATCAATACTATGGCAAAAATGTGAAGGCTATTTCATCTGGAGGGACTATAGTCCTTTGATGTTGGATAATCATGATAGCTGCTGAAATGAATACGGACATGCTACACTGAAGGAGAGAAGGAAAAATAAGGAGGAATTGCGTTTGTGGTTACCATCATTTTCTTTAGAAGATAAGCTTGCTGCTATCACAGGAGCAACGAAAGGTATAGGGTACGCAATTGCTATGGCATATGCGGAAGCAGGAGCAGATATTATTGTAATTGCTAGAACGAAGGATGATGTCCATCAGGTAGTCAAGGAGATTGAACAGTTAGGTAGAAAGGCATATCCAGTAGTGGCGGATGTGAAGGATTACCAATCTATTATTGATCAAATAGAAGCCCTCATTCCCCAAGAAAAAAGTATAAACATATTAGTAAACAATGCAGGAATGAATATTAGAAGCACAGCTCTTGAGGTGACAGAAGCAGAGTGGGAGACCATTGTGCAGACTAACATGAGAAGTGCTTTCTTTTTAAGTCAATACGCTGCGAAGGCCATGAAAGACAACCAATCTGGGAAAATCATAAACATTTCTTCTGTAGCGGGTGAAGTTGCGTTACGAACAGGAGTGGTTTATGGGATGACTAAAAGTGCTATTCAACAGATGACGAAAAATGTTGCATTGGAATGGGGACCATATAATATTCACGTTAATGCTATAGGACCTTGGTATTTTCCAACCTCCTTGACAGAAGAGCTATTAAAGGATGAGTCCTATGTAAACGATATACTTAGAAGAACGCCTATGAATAGGCTGGGTGACGTTAAGGAATTGGCTGGAGCAGCGGTCTTTTTAGCCTCAGAAGCGAGTAACTATATTACCGGACAAACGTTATTTATTGATGGCGGTATGACTATTTATGGGTTTTAGCACAAGGCGCATAACTAAAGGTCAATGCAATTGTTGGTTGATTTGCATAACGAGGATGTAAGGTTGGAAGGGAAGCTGAGTCATTGAGGATTCTTTACTTTCTAAAGACACGATACCAAAATAGGAACAACAGGCACCAGCAGAGCCTGACAAAAAAGCAAGCCTGCCCTTAAGGGGATAGGGCTTGCTTTTACTGTTAGATACGAAAAAATACAGGAGAAGATTACAAGAATTTTAGCTGTTTTCTATCATGAGAATTAAATATAGGGTTTCCTCCTGAAGCAAGGAAACTGGTACTTTAAAAGCTCGATCAAAACCGTACAGTTTCGTAGCTCCTACGATAACAGTAGGAGGGGTAATATCGATGTGAACCTCACGCCCTGATACGATTGTTGCTAGGTTACCTGCAATCATGTTAGCCAGTTCACCTGTAAAGGATTCAAGCATCTCGTCTCCTATTGGCATTCCAAACATGCTAGAGCCTATTGAACTTATACATTCCCTTGTCCCTTCAATGAGCAGTCTTCCCTCCATATCACCTGTCATACCAATTAAAACGCCAAGATCAGCTTGAATGAGTGGCTCTTGAATGACGTTTGGCTTTTCTATGTAAATGTCAAACGGGAGTACAGCCTTAACTGATTCTATAGTTCCATTAACAATTTCTGTAACAGACTTACTACCTACCAAATAACCCCCACCTTATACCTATAGTGCATTCATCATATCACAAAAAATATATAAAGAGCTTATAATCTCCACGATTTTTACAAAAGCTAAATGAAATGGAAGGAGGATATTATGAGCTATATTACTTCAATCGGTTACAGTGTGCCAGAATATGAGCTAGGTCAAGAAGATGTTAAATCCTTCATTAAACACGTTTTCCCAAAGACAGAGCGAGATATCAATAGATTGCTCCCAGTGTTTGAAAATGCATCCGTGGATACTAGACAATTTGTGAAGCCAATGGAGTGGTTTGCGAAGGATCACACTTTTAAAGAACGAAATGATATTTATGAAGAACAATCTTTATTCCATTCTTTAATAGCTATTGATACTTGTCTCCAAAATAAAATGATGTTTGATGAAACGGTCCCTTATGAAGCAATAGACATGATTATTTATGTATCAAGCACAGGAATTGCCACACCAACAATAGACGCTCGGATAATAAATGAACGTGATTTCCGTGATGATATAAAACGAATGCCATTATGGGGACTTGGCTGTGCAGGTGGTGGGACGGGTTTATCCAGAGCTATGGAATTCGTACGTACATACAAGGATAAAAACGTTCTATTAGTATGTGTGGAGTTATGCAGTCTTACTTTTCAAAAGAATGATAATCGTAAAAGTAATTTTATTGGTACTGCTTTGTTTGGGGATGGAATTTCTGCCGCGCTTATAATGGGAGAACAATCCCCTTATTTGTCCCGTGTGAAAAGAACTATTCCATATATGACACGATCAAGTTCCAAATTATTGAAGGATGCACTCGATGTAATGGGCTGGAACGTTAATGAGGATGGGCTTCAGGTTATTTTCGCGAGAAGTATTCCTACCTTAGTAGAAACCTTCTGGAGAGAACACGTAGAAGGTTTCATGGAGGAATTAGGGGACAATCCAAAAGATTACCCATTCTTGGTTGCCCATCCAGGTGGCAAAAAGGTATTAGAGGCTTACCAGGACGTATTACAGTGTGGTGAGGATAAGTTTCTCCACTCTTATGATGTGCTGCGGGAACACGGTAATATGTCCTCTGCTACGGTATTACATGTTCTAAAAAGGTGGATGGAGCAGCAACAGCCAAGTGGTACGAAGAGTATTTTGGCTGCTTTAGGGCCTGGCTTTAGTTCTGAATTAATACGTTTGGAGTGGTCTTAATGTATCTATACTATGTGTTATTTACCTTTATTATCGTGCAGCGTCTCATCGAATTATGGGTGGCGAAAAGAAATGAAAAGTGGATGAAACAAAATGGGGGAATAGAAGTTGGAGATGGACATTATAAATGGATTGTTCTCGTTCATGCTTTGTTTTTTATATCCATTCTCGCAGAAAGTTATGGGACAGCTTTAGAGCTCTCACTGTGGAAAGGCTTGTTATTTGGCATCTTCTTTGTTACGCAAGGCTTTCGAATCTGGTGTTTAACCTCCCTTGGACGGTATTGGAATACAAAGATTATTGTCTTGCCAGGATCACAGCTAGTGGCAAAGGGTCCATATCGATTTATGAAACACCCAAATTATTTTGTAGTTGGTGTTGAATTCATTATTATCCCACTTTTATTCGATGCATATATTAGTGCTGTTTTGTTTCCTTTATTTCACCTGGCTCTTATGCGAATTCGAATTCCAAAAGAAGAAGAAGCTCTTGCAAAGGCATACAAATCGTAAGTGTCTACTTGGTAATGACACCTTGGTAACAAATACTTTCTTTCATCCATGTCAAAAGATGAGAGGGAGTATTTTTTTGAGAGGGGCTGAATGGCTTATATCCTACTCCCTTCCTGCATCTTTCAGGATCATGTGTGTAATAGGAATACTTGAAAAGAAAACTATAAATCCAAAGAGCAAAAAAGTGTAAGTGTGCACCACATTTTTACCATTGTAACGCTTACAAAAAATATTCTACAATTACGGAAAAGCTAATTAAAGCGCTTTATTTTTTTGTTAGTATTTTTGATTCCGCTTACATACATTCAAACGTAAAGGGAGAACAAACTATGAATCTATTTACTGTATTATCATTCTTATTTTTTACTGGCATGGTGGCACTCATTTCGTATGTATTAACTAGAAAAGAGGATCTGAACTCTCATGACGGGTATTTTTTAGGAGGAAGAAGCCTTGGCCCATGGGTAATTGCTGGTTCATTAATGCTCACTAATCTTTCTACTGAACAATTGATAGGGTTAAATGCTCAAGGATATTCTCATACCATTGCAGTAATGGGGTGGGAAGTAGGGTCAGCCATTGCATTAGTGGTGGTTGCATTCTTTCTTTTACCTCGTTATCTGAAGGGGGGTATTACGACAATTCCTGACTTTTTAGAGGAACGATATGACTTTGGAACAAAGCAAATAGTGACCATATTGTTTCTCTTTGGTTATGTTTTCAACCTGCTACCACCAATTCTTTATTCAGGTGCCGTTGCATTAAATGGAATATTTGACGTTTCCGGTGTATTTGGTGTAAGCCGTTTTACAGGGATTATTATAATGGTTGTTGCTATTGGTACCCTGGGCTCTATTTATGCGATATTCGGAGGTCTGAAGGCAGTTGCTATTTCTGATACGATAAATGGGGTGGGCTTATTAATCGGCGGCTTATTAATTCCCATTATCGGTCTTTTTGTCCTTGGTGATGGCTCATTCGGGAATGGATTCCAGACTATTATTAAGGATACACCCGAAAAGCTAAATTCCATTGGGGGAGAGGAGAGCCCAGTGCCATTTAGTACCATGTTTACAGGTATGTTGTTAGTAAACCTATTTTACTGGGGGACAGCACAGCATATAATGCAAAGGGCCATATCAGCCAAAAGCTTAAAGGCAGGTCAGCAAGGTGTACTAATGGCAGCGTTTCTTAAGCTGTTAGGACCCGTCTTTTTGATTTTACCTGGTATCATTGCCTTTAACATGTTCGGCTCTGGTATGGAGCCAACAGATGCTTACCCTAAGCTTGTAACAGAGGTATTACCGACTCCATTAGTCGGCTTCTTTGCAGCTGTTCTTGTGGGTGCTATACTATCTTCATTTAATTCAGCGCTAAATTCATCGGTTACGTTAATAGCACTTAATATTTATAAGCCGTATTTCAATCCACAGGCCTCTGATAAACAAGTTGTAAAGAAAGGAAAAACAGCAGGGATCATATTGGCTTTATTTGCTATGGTTATAGCTCCTTTAATTGATAAAGCACCCCAGGGTTTCTTTCAATATTTACAAATTGTAAATGGATTTTATAATGTGCCCATCTTTACTATATTAATAGTCGGATATTTGACGAAGAGAGTTCCGGCTGTTGCTGCTAAAATTTCGCTAACCGTATTTATTTCCATCTATGCCACCACCCAGCTAATTTGGGATACGGGAGTCCATTTCTTGCATATATTAGCTATCCTATTCGTAGTGTGTACAACTCTCATGCTAGTCATTGGCAAGATGTATCCAAGGAAGGAAGTATTTGTGCTGGAGGAAAAGTCACAAGTAGAAATGACACCGTGGAAACTAGTGTACCCTGTTGGGCTTGCTGCAACGGCGGCAATGATTCTATTATACGTATTGTTATCTCCTGTAGGGATTATATAAACGTAAAATGGTTGAAAATAAAAGCCTAGTGTAATAAGAAATCTTATTACACTAGGCTTTTGTATGCTGGAGAAACGGAATCCGGGAATTTTCTATATCTACCTGGAGTAGTGCCTGTTACCTTCTTAAATACCTTTGTAAAATAATTTGCATTATGGTACCCAATAAGGTTAGCAATCTCTTCTACCGCATAGGAAGTATGCTCTAATAATTCTTTAGCCCTCTGTATTCTTAAGGTGGTTATGTATTGGATAGGGGTTACTCTCGTTTTCTCTTTAAATTGTCTGGCAAAATGATAGCGAGATAGGTTACAGGCAGATGCCATATCACCGGGACTAATGTCTTGATGGTAGTGTTCTTTGGCATACTTAATAGCGTCCATGATAGTGGATGGCCAATCGGAATGAGAAGAATGGGATTCTAATCGCAGACAATAGTGATAAAGCTTCATCGCAAATTGGTAGGCATACCCTGATGCTTCATAGGCATCATTCAACTGATCCATACGAGCCTTTTCTAGCATATTAGTGAAGTAAGCAATCGGATCAGTATGGGGGTTCAGATATAGCATTGTACCGAACTGATTGTGAATTAGCTCCCATACATGGCGAATCGCTTCTCCCTTTAATGAAACAAACATATAGGTTACACCATCTTTATTCCCGAAGTTAGAAAGGGATAGTGTGTCCCAATCTTGAATGATTACAGCAGTACCTGCGGTTAAGGTGAGTTCTTGTTGAGAGATAGTTACAGTAACTGTACCGGTACGGATATACAGAAAGCCTAATCCATGAAAGATAGGCTTATTATCGTCGATATCTGAAGAAAGGTCTCCTGCTCCAAGAGCTAGTAATTGAGCTGTTTCTGCTATGTCTGACTGACTAAAAGGATAATAAAAATAATCCGTATATGGTTTAGTATATGGCAAATACGTTCACTCCTTTATATGTGTGACTGCAATTCAAGGAATTTGCTGACTCTTTAATATGGTGTACAGACATTATAAATTAATTTAATTAAGTTTCCAAGTAACGAAAGAAGGGTTTACTCTTCATCTGTTTCCGTCAGAAAGACCTAGAATGTATGGCTGTAGCTTTGAGTATAATACAGTGAGAATATTTTTCATTCTCATTGCAGCGAAGGATCGCATTTGCTATACTTGTCATAGAAAATGAAAATCGTTATCAATATAAATGAATCGTATAAGAAATGAGGGTTCCTGATGATACTACTTATATTGCTTACAGTTCTGATTTATTCTGTTCTGCTGGTTGGCTTATTAGCTAAACTGAACGATAAGCGTGCTGTACAATTAGTTCATTTTATGAAAAGACAAAGTGAGAGCTCTCATCGAGATAAACAGCATGCCTATGAACAATCCATAGGAGCCAGGTAGAGGATACCTGGCTTTTTTTGTTTGTCCTGCTAGTATAAGAAGCACATTTACATAGCTTTCACGGAAAAGCAATTGATTCAGCGATTTCTTTGCACGTATAATGGATGGGAGAGAGAAATGGAGGAGTTTTATGGATATTATTCAATCCGCTAAAAGGGTACGTGCCTTGGAGAAGACACGAGACGTTGTTTTTGTAGATTGTCGTTTTCAATTAAACGATCCATTACGTGGGTACAGGTTGTATCAGGCAGAGCATATACCGGGTGCAGTGTATATGGATTTAGATAAGGAAATGAGTGGGAAAGCAGGAAGTAACACTGGAAGACATCCTATGCCTGATTTGACTCAGTTAAAACAGACGTTAGAGGAAAAAGGGATTAAGAAAGACAGTACCATCATTGCTTATGATGAACCGAAAAGTCCATTTGCAGCTAGATTTTATTGGCTAATGAAGGCAGCTGGACACCAAGATGTTTGTATATTGAATGGAGGCCTATCTGCGTGGAAGCAAGAAGACTTTCCCGTAACTTCAGAAGTAGTGAACCGTCCAGTAAGTACGTATCATGTAACGTTGCAGGAGGAGCTCATAGCTGATCAATCGTATGTTCAAGAGGCGATGGAAAACAAGGACATAACGCTATTGGATGCTAGAAGCTTTGAGCGCTTTGCAGGATTTGAGGAACCGATTGATAAAAAGGCGGGACATATTCCCACTGCAGAATCCTTTGAATGGTTAAAAGTTTTTAATGAGGATGGGTATTGGAAAAAGGATGTAGAGTTAAAGGAATTATTTGAACCCTACCTTAATGCTAAAGAAATTATCGTGTACTGTGGTTCAGGTGTTACAGCTGCTCCGCCTGCAGTCGCATTAAGGGAGGCAGGATTTCGAAATGTTTCTTTATATGTAGGAAGCTTTAGTGATTGGATTTCCAACGAAGCTAACAAAATAAATACACTTAAAAAGCAACCATAATTTACAGCGTAAAAGGGTGTTATGCGTGTCCCAAGCAGATCAACTAGGCTTTTTTATCGAAGATTTATGGACGAAAGGGTTTAAGTTAACCGATCGTGATGTACATTTTATTTATTTTGGTAAAAATTATACAAATGCTCCGGATTGGCTAGTCATCTTTGCTGTTAAGGTCACGTTACAAATTCAACGTAAATTTGATGAAAGTTTTTTTATTGGAGTTTTAGAGTACATTCAGCAGCAAAGGCCAAAAACGAAGCAGCAAGCGTGGAAAGCGTTAGAAAGGAAAGGTATTTCTAAACAGAAAACCCCCCTCCTGCACGAGTAAGGCAGAGGGGGTTACTTTTGTTTATGAATGGCTTGTCTGGCGAGTTCGTCTGCACGCTTGTTTTGTTTATTTGGAATCCATTTAATGAAATAGATAGGGAACAAGGTACCAAGTTGCTGCAGTTCTTCTAGTAAAGGGCGAAACAATTCTTTTTTCGTATAGGATTTCTCAACAGCATCAACGACTAATCTAGAATCAGAGCGAATGCTGATAATATCATTAGGAAACTGCTGCTGGCAAATTCGAAGAGCGTGGATAACAGCATGAAATTCTGCTTCGTGGTTGGACATAGTGCCTAAAAAGATAGAATGATCAAAATGATTTCCTGACTGCTTTATATAAACACCTGCTCCGCTAGGACCAGGATCTCCTTGACTGGCACCGTCCACATACACTTCAATCATATCTCTCCGTCCTTTCCCTTGTTACTGCCTTCTCGGAAATTGCTTAGCAAGATACAAGAATGGTGTATCTAATGCGGCAACAATAAATTTGATAAAGTAAGTCGTTATAAAGATTTCAAACCATACATTGGCTGGGAATTCCCCAAAGAAAGCAACAAAGCAAAATACGAATGAATCCAATAATTGACTGATCATTGTGCTCCCATTATTGCGAAGCCAAAGCCACTTATTATCTGGAAGCAATGCTTTTAATTTAGCATAGATAAGTACATCCACGTACTGACTGACAATATATGCTAATAGACTTCCTCCCGCTACTCGAGGTAGAAATTCAAATAGCGTCTTCATTGCACCCTGCGCAACGTCGTTTGGTGCTGGGGTGAAATATAAGGAAATCTGCATCATCACGGTCATGCTAATAAGGGTTGCAAAGCCAAGCCAAACCGCTCGTTTTGCTTCTTGCTTTCCGTACTTTTCATTCAGAATGTCGGTTGCAAGAAATGCTGTACCATATATGATATTGCCTAATGTAGCCGTCAAGCCAAACATTTCAATGGTTTTTACTACCTGGATATTAGCTACTACTGTAGACATACCAATCCACACAAAAAGTCCCTGCTTCCCGAAAATACGATAGATAATCGTTACCATCGTAAAATTAATCAGGGCAAAAACAATCCATAAAACTTCATTAATCATTTTTCAACATTCCTCCATAGTTTTGATGACGCAGGAGTTCTCGAACTGCGATTGCATCACGTATAACGATTAGGAATTATATCTCCTTTTATCTCTTTTTGCAAATGAGTTAAACCTATCAGACGATTGTTTATGCTTGTTGTTAATTTTTTCTGTATAACGCCCCTAGCTACCTATACAATTTCAAAACCAAGTCCTCTCTTGATCTCCCCCAAAAATGAATGCCATTTACTATCAAGTCTTGAACAAAGTAATACATAAAAAAGTCTGGCACCATGAAAAGGTACCAGACTTCATTTTACTTTTATTTCTAAACAATTTATCTATTTAATCATACGATAGTTGAGTGTTTTCAGTTTAAACCAAACTGGTAACAGCTATAGAAAATGCTTAGTTCTTCACTACGTTCGCAGCTTGTGGGCCACGGTCGCCTTCTACGATTTCGAAAGAAACACTTTGACCTTCTTCAAGAGTTTTGAATCCTTCTTCTTGGATTGCAGAGAAGTGTACGAATACATCGTTGCCACCTTCTACTTGAATGAAGCCATACCCTTTTTCAGCGTTGAACCATTTTACTGTACCGTTTTCCATTTCAAAAATCCTCCTAGAACTTCACGTTTACACGTGTGTTGATTACAAAGAAAGGAGCTCATAAAAAAACTCCTATAGAAATGCAGGATCATAAAATCCCAAACTTCTATAGAAGTTACTTTAGTCATTCATGAATCCAATACATCCTCTTTGCTTATTTACAATATATCGTATATGTAGATTATAGTCAAGGAGATAGGTCAAAATGATTTGTAATCAGTTAGTGTTCCATCATGGAAGATATATATAATACGGGATATAATATAGGTATTGGTCTTTAGAATGGAAGGAGTATTTTACATGAAATCAGATATACAAATTGCACAGGAAGCATACATAGAGCCCATTCAATCTATAGCAGGTTCATTAGGATTAGACGTAGAAGATTGGGAGCCTTACGGTCATTATAAAGCAAAGCTATCGGATCATCTGTTGGATAAGCTGGCAGACCGTCCAACAGGTAAAGTTGTATTAGTCACTGCCATTACCCCAACTCCTGCTGGAGAGGGAAAATCAACAGTTACTGTTGGCTTAGGGCAAGCGATGAATCAGTTAGATAAAAAGACAGTTATAGCGTTAAGGGAGCCTTCGCTTGGGCCTACAATGGGTATTAAAGGTGGAGCGGCCGGTGGAGGATACTCCCAAGTGCTGCCAATGGAAGACATCAATCTTCATTTCACTGGTGACATCCATGCTATAACTACTGCTAATAATGCACTATCTGCCTTTATCGATAATCATATTCACCAGGGGAACCCATTACATATTGATCCAAGGCGAGTGGGCTGGAAACGAGTAGTTGATTTAAATGATCGCGCATTAAGGGAAGTCGTTGTCGGTCTAGGAGGCCCGGTTAAGGGTGTGCCTAGAGAAGACGGCTTTAACATATCGGTTGCTTCAGAAATTATGGCAATTCTCTGTTTAGCAAAAGACATGAAGGACTTAAAGAAGCGATTAAGCAGTATTGTATTTGGCTATACATATGATCAACAGCCCGTGACCGTTCATGACCTTGGAATGGAGGGAGCTCTCACGTTATTATTAAAAGATGCGCTAAAGCCAAATCTTGTGCAGACAATTGAGAATACCCCTGCAATTATCCACGGAGGACCGTTTGCTAATATTGCTCACGGCTGTAACAGTGTGATGGCGACCAATATAGCTGCTAAATTAGGTGATTACGTTATTACAGAAGCGGGCTTTGGAGCAGATCTTGGAGCAGAGAAATTCCTAGATATAAAAACCCGGGCTGGAGAATTCGAACCGGATGCTGTAGTCATTGTTGCTACCATTAGAGCTCTAAAGATGCACGGGGGAGTAGAGAAAGATAATCTGGAGGAAGAGAATGTAGAGGCGCTCCAACTAGGGGTTGATAACTTACAAAAACACATGGAGACTATAGCATCCTTCGGTCTACCATATGTTATTGCCTTAAACCGATTTCCATCTGATTCAGAACAAGAAATAAAAGCAGTTACGAGCTGGTGTGAGAATCAAGGTGCTTCTATAGCATTAACGGAAGTGTTTGCTAAAGGCGGGCAGGGTGGATTGGATTTGGCACGGAAGGTTGTCAATACTGTAAACACGAAACCAAAGCACTTTCACCACATGTATAAGCTGGAGGATTCCATTGAGGAGAAAATATCTGCTATTGCTACGAAAGTATATGGGGCGAGTGGTGTAAGCTTTTCCGCACAGGCCAAAAAACAAATCAAACAATATGAAGCACTCGGATGGGGTAACTTGCCTATTTGCATGGCGAAAACACAATATTCGTTATCAGATGATCCAACTTTATTAGGGAGACCTAAAGATTTCACGATAACTATAAGAGAAATCACCCCCTCTATTGGTGCAGGATTTCTAGTTGCCTTAACGGGTGATGTCATGACTATGCCAGGCTTACCAAAGCAGCCGGCAGCCCTAAAGATGGATGTGGATGAACAGGGGAATGCAGTTGGATTATTTTAGATGTCCATAATAAAGAATAATACGGGCCTCCTCTTGCGATGGGGTCCCATTATTCATGCGATAGTGTTATGCATGAGGATATGTTAGTCTGGTCATCGTAATATGACGAAATCCACAACATTTTCTAAATGCTTTACAATAAAGAAGCCATTTCATACGATGAAACAAAGCGAAGTAAGGGAGACGTTTTTTGTGAACATTTCCATTGGTGTAACAGGCTGGGGAGATCATGATTCCTTATATCCTGACCAAATCCCCCCTCAGGACAAGCTGGCTGCCTATGCTTCCCATTTTCCTGTTGTGGAAGTGGACAGTGCATTCTATGCTATCCAACCTCAACGAAATTATCATAAGTGGGTGCGACAAACACCAGATAATTTTTCCTTTATCATCAAAGCATTTCAGAAGATGACGGGACACGATAGGGAGAAAATTGCCAGCAGTGATGTTAAAGAGATGTTTAAAGCCTATAGAGAATCAATTGAGCCTGTTATAGAAGCAAATAAGTTAAACGCCGTATTATTTCAATTTCCACCCTGGTTTGATGTGAGAAAAGAGCATGTACAGAAGCTGAAAGTCATTCGGAGCTTGATGGGAGATTTACCATTGGCATTAGAATTTCGAAATAGAACATGGTTTGATCCAGTATATAAAGAGCAAACCATCCAATTCATGAAAGATTACAACTGGATTCATAGTATTTGCGATGAACCTCAGGCAGGGATTAATTCAGTACCCACTATTCTTGAACCTACCCATAAAGATAAGACGATCATTCGATTCCATGGCCGTAACGTCCATGGTTGGAATAAGAATGGCCGCGATGACGAGGAATGGAGGAAATATCGTTTTCTTTATCAATATTCAGAGGAAGAATTGTTAGAATGGAAGAAGCATCTAGAAGCATTGCAAGAACAGACGAACCATATATCGATCCTGTTCAATAATAATTCAGGGGGAGATGCTGCTAATAACGCGAAGCAGCTTATGCGAATGATGGACATTTCATATGAAGGTCTGAATCCTAGACAAATGGGGTTATTTGATATGTAAAGAGGGGGAGAGGATTTGGAGGATGAGGCATTAAAAGCGGTATGCTTATACATCAAGGATCGTTTTGAGGAGGAGCCGACCGGGCATGATTATGAACATATGAAGCGTGTTGTGCACATGGCAGCTTATATTGGTCAAAGGGAAAATGCGAACGTTTTTCTGTGTGAATTAGCTGCGTGGCTTCATGATAGCTTAGATCCTAAAGTAACCCAGCATCCTGAACAGGAATACCTCCGATTAACAAATTTATTACATGCGCATGGCATTACGAAAGATGATCAACAAGCCGTTTGGAGCATTGTAGATAGAGTATCCTATCGTAAAGGTAAAGTTCCCCTTTCATTAGAAGGGAAGGTCGTGCAAGATGCGGATCGATTAGATGCACTAGGTGCAATTGGAATTGCAAGGACCTTTGCCTTTGGAGGAAATAGAGGTCAGCTTCTACATAAAGAAAAGAATGGCATAGTGGAAGAAGGCACTTCCATTTATCATTTCTATGAAAAAATACTAAAGCTTCCTAATCGGTTGAATACCCAAACGGCTAAAACGATTGCCGTCAAACGGGAACAGCACATCCAGACTTTCTTAGCTTCCTTTTTAGAGGAATGGGATGGTCGTGACTACTTAGATAAGTAGGCCTGCCGTAAAGAGTACGATACTATAGTGGGATAAGTATAGCAACTAAGAGTGAGGAGTGAGTGAATTGAGTATAAATGAACAAGCTTATTTAGATTTATGTCAACATGTACTACATAATGGAATGCAGAAAGGGGATAGAACTGGAACGGGTACATTATCTGTCTTCGGTTACCAAATGCGGTTTGATTTACAAGAGGGATTCCCTCTCTTGACAACAAAGCGTGTTCCCTTCCGGCTCATAAAGAGTGAATTACTCTGGTTCTTAAAAGGGGATACTAACATCCGTTATTTACTGCAGCAGAACAATAACATATGGAATGAGTGGCCGTTTCGCAATTGGGTACAGAGCGACTCTTACGATGGACCTGATATGACGGATTTTGGTCGACGCAGTCAAGAGGACGAAGAATTTAAGGTTCAATATGAGGAGCAAATGGCTCTTTTCAAGGAGCGCATTAAGGAAGATCGTGTGTTTGCCGAGCAGTTTGGGGAGCTTGGTAACGTGTATGGTAAGCAATGGCGGGATTGGCGGACATCCAGAGGAGAAACCATTGATCAAGTGAACAAGGTTATCCATGATATCAAGCATAATCCTGATTCCAGAAGACTTATAGTTTCCGCATGGAATCCAGAAGATTTGTCACCAGAGAGAGCGGCGCTGCCTCCATGTCATGTTCTTTTTCAATTTTACGTTGCAGATGGGAAGTTAAGTTGTCAGTTATATCAACGAAGTGCCGATATTTTCTTAGGGGTCCCGTTTAATATTGCAAGCTATGCTTTGTTAACTCATTTAATTGCGAAGGAGTGTAATTTAGAAGTAGGCGAATTCATACACACATTGGGAGATGCTCATATATACTCTAATCACCTGGAACAAATTAAGACCCAAGTACAACGAGACCCTCGCCAGTTACCTTCCCTATCTATATCGTCTGCAGCGGATTCTGTATTCGATGTAGAAATGGAGGATATACAATTAGAAGGGTACGAGCCTCATCCATCCATTAAAGCACCAGTAGCTGTGTAAATAAAAGAAGGGAGCTGAAGCGTGTGATTTCATTTCTTGTAGCAATGGACCATAACCGAACGATAGGAAAGAATAATGACCTTCCCTGGAAATTGCCTGAGGACTTGAAATTCTTCAAGCAGGTATCTATGGGAAAAACCATTATCATGGGTCGTAAAACGTTTGAATCTATGAATGGACCGTTACCGGGCAGGACGAACGTAGTGGTAACAGGCCAACATCAGTTCTCAGTGGATGGAGTGCATGTGATTCACGACCTTGATACAATACGAAAGTGGGAAAAGCAAGAGCCGGAAAAAGAGTGGTTAGTTATAGGCGGCAGCCATGTGTTTGAACAAATGATAAAGGATGCAGATCGGATGTACATTACATGGATTGAAGAGAGCTTTGATGGAGATACCTTTTTCCCTGCTTTTAATGAAGAAGAATGGACGTTATCCAAGAATGACAAAGGTGTTAAAAACTATAAAAATCCTTACGATTATTATTTCAGGCAATACGATAGAAAATAACTGCCTAGAGGAGGAGAAGCTTTGCTTGTCGCGGTTCTAGCCGGCGGGGAATCAAGGAGGATGGGAGTAGACAAGGCGTTTCTTCCTATTCACGGAGAGCCGATGATTTACCATGTCCTCCAAAGGATAGAAACATGGACAAATCGAATAGTCATTTCATCTAGTAAGCGCTTGGATTATTCTTCACTTGGCTACCCGGTCCTAAGGGATATCTATCAAGGGAAAGGGCCGTTAAGTGCATTGAATAGTGTATTTACTGCATTTCAGGATGAATGGATAGCGTTGGCACCGTGTGACAGCCCCTTCTTGAACAAAGCTGTGTATGAGTATTTGACAGCACAAACAAGTCATTATCAGGCTGTGATACCTTATTATAAAGGACGGTATCACCCTTTAGCTGGCCTGTATCATCGAGACTGTTCTGCGGTAGTAAAAGAGCTGCTACACAAGGATAAGCTTGCTATGAAATCGTTATATCACAGCGTCCCGACGAAGTTTGTGGACTGTGAATGTATTTCTGTATCCAGTGACATACTCGACAACCATTTCCTCAACATAAATCATCCTGAAGATTATGATATGGCTCTGCATATGGACATAAGATGATTTCTCATAGGTCATGGACAAAATGTAGTAAAAGGCTTACAATCAGAAAAGAGAGTCCTAGTTAGTTACGTAATAGAAAGCATCGATAAGGTATAGTGCTTGTTTATTTTCGAGCAGATAATGAAATACTTGTTGGTAAAAGAATCTTTATGATGTACCCTGAAGGGTAGGTGAATGTGTATGCTATCTACTATAGGTATTCCAGGATTAATTCTTATCCTTGTTATAACATTGATTATTTTCGGACCTAAGAAATTACCGGAAATAGGGAAGGCTACTGGTCAAACGTTAAAGGAATTTAAACAATCTGCCCGTGAGCTTTCAAGTGAAGAGGTAGAGGGAGAGCAGCAGAAGTCTGCTATTTCCAGCAAAGAAGAGCATACTAAGGCGTAATACTTATGTAAATCAATAGTGGAGTGATGTACATGCTATCATCAATAGGAGTGCCAGGTTTAATACTCATTCTGGTTATTGCACTCGTTATTTTTGGACCTTCTAAGCTGCCTGATATCGGCAAAGCGGTAGGAGGTTCCTTACGAGAGTTTAAAAAAGCAGCATCTGATGTCGTTTCTGATTCTGATAGTGATTCGAAGAAAGTAAACCAGGACCAGGATAAAAACACATAATCTAAACGATAAGAAGATGTAAGAGGCGAAACGCATTCTTACATCTTCTTTATTTGCTTATAGTACAGACATATAGAGGAGGTGGACTTCTTGCCAAACGATTATCAGTACACAGATCAAGAAATGAATTACACAGAGCACTTAGAAGAATTAAGAACAAGGTTGTTATGGATCTTCGGTTTCTTTGTTGTTTTTTTTATTGCCGGATTTGTCTTTGTAGAAGAAATATATCAATATTTTGTTAATAATATTGATTACCAGCTAACGGTATTAGGTCCTTTCGATATTCTGTGGATTTACCTTATGCTGGCTAGTATGGTAGCTATTACTGGTACCTTGCCTATTTTATCTTTACAAATCTGGTTGTTTGTAAAGCCGGCATTAACTCCGAAGGAACAGAAGGTCTCGTTAAGCTACATACCAGCTATCTTCTTATTATTTCTAGGTGGGTTGGCATTTGGGTATTTTCTTATCCAGCCGTTAATCTTTAATTTTCTCCTCTCTCTTGGACAGGATATGTTTCAAACGATGTTTACAGTCGAGAAGTATTTCAAATTTTTGGTGCGGGTAACGTTGCCGTTCGCCATTTTCTTTGAAATACCCATTATCGTGATGTTTTTAACCAGTCTTGGTATTGTCAATCCGATGGTGCTACGGAAAGTGAGGAAATACGCATATTTTGTACTCGTCATTATAGGTACTATGATTTCGCCTCCTGACTTTATTTTACAACTCGTTGTAGCTTTCCCGCTCATTGTCTTGTATGAAGTATCCATTATGCTTTCAAGTGTGGTGCAACGTAGAAGAGACCGTAAGTTGAGTGAAGCATTGTCTGAAGACACCTGAGTTTCACCCCGTTCATTGGATTGTTTTATATAACAAATCATGATATAACTAATAATTAACAGAGAATCTTCGGTGTAGGGGAGGTAAATCATGAAGTCATTTTATCATTACATGATGACGTTTAGAGGAAAGGAAAATCCGGATGAAGAAAGTAACCTAGCTGACTGGATTTTTTATGATCACAGCTTCCCAAAGCAATCTAAATCCTATGAGGAAATTAGTCGATATCTGGAGGGCAACGCACCTTTCGCATCGGCCCTCAGAACGTTTGATGATATATGGGACAAATATCAATTAGAAGAATTAGTGTAATTACAGCTAACTAACAAATGCCGTATCTCAATTTGGGATACGGCATTTTGTATGTGATACTGTCTGGAACTAGTCAATGGTGATTCGTAGGGTTTTAAAAAACGTATTAATGACAAACGTCTGGAATAGAGCCTGCGGCAATAAAAAAAAACACGACTACCGCCTAAAAGGGCGGTAATGCGTGTTTATTAGTAAACGAATGTAGCTCCAACAATAATCAAAAGGATGAATAGAACTACAATTAACACAAAACCTCCATAACCATAGCCGCCGTATCCTCCACCGTAGCCACAACCATAACTCATGAGAATCCCTCCTTTTTTCATAAGGTACTATACTATATGAAATTGGCAGGAAAAGCGTATGGGCATTTCATGTTTCCCTCTTAGCTTATTTGGATGATGGAAGCAATTTGAATAGTGTATGTGCTGTTATCCATTGTGATAAGCTTAATCGCTCGCTGCTGCGGTAAGAGCTTTTGGACAAACCCATGATATTCGTGAAACGATCCGTTATGGTACATGTGTAAATGAATTTCCTGCTGGTTTTCAAATGCTGTCATAATGGCAGTGTTTAATTCCTCCAACGCTTGCTCATCTAGCTCTGGGGCTTTCTCCAGTTTATCTTCCTCCCACATGTCTTTTAATATTTGAACGTGTTCCGGCAGCATCATAGATGTCCATTTAATGGTGCCTCTGTCTCGCAGTGACATATTATTCTCCCCTTCTTCTCGGAAATATGGTTCGCTCATATACTGTTATTATATACGAACAAATGTTTGTTTTTCAATGGTAAAGGAACGAATGTTCGTGTATAATAACAGAAGGAAGGTGATGAAGTATGCAGCGACAATCTGTTATGGATCAAATGAATACTACTTTAGAGATTGTATATATAGCCAATGATGGGACATGTACAAAAAGGAAGATAAAAATTTGTTCTGTAACACGAGAGAATGTATATGCATATTGCTATCTGCGGAAGCAGATGAGAACGTTTGTAAAGGAAAATATATTAGCCGCTCAAAAGCTACCTTCGTATCACTAAAAAATATTAATAAAATTTACATGACATTAAAAATGGAGTTGGCTGTCCCCCTTATTTTTGTTAAGATGCATAATAGAGTGATATTTTATGCGTGGGAGTCGATTACATGTTCAAGAAGGATAGCGTCGTTCATTCCTCATCCCCGATAGCGATGGAACGACGTGCTTACCCTCGCTACCAGCTCACCCCTTCATTAGAGGGAGTGATGCATTCCTTTACACTGATGAGAGATCGTCATATGAATGCCATTCAGGGGGAAGTAATAGATATTAGCGAGGGTGGATTGCAATTTGTAACATCAAATGATCTGCCGTTGGTGAGCGAAGAATTAATATCCATTCACTTTTACTGGAACAAGCAAAGAATTCAATTAACTGGTAAACTAGCCTGGATTAGACAAGAGGAAAAAGAAAACCGTGCTGGAATGGCATTTGGAAGTGAAACGAAGAAAAGTGAGCATTTATTACAATTACTTAACCACATAAGATGAACTGGAACAGCATGTTGTGCTGTTCTTTTTTTTACCTAGTGATTAGGTTAATAAGTGGAGCGAACCGTTTCCAATTGTACAGATATCGCTTATGATATGTGTGATAGGAATAGAGGAAGGAGATTCATATGAAAATACTACATACCGCTGATTGGCACCTAGGTAAATTGGTTCATCAGCTTCATATGACAGAGGATCAAGCCTACGTATTAAATCGAATAAGGGCATTAATAATAGAGGAACAGCCAGATGTCATTATTATTGCAGGAGATTTATATGACCGGGCTGTACCACCTAAAGAAGCAGTAGAGTTATTAAATAACACGCTGACGGAAATGATATTTGATTTGGGGATACCTGTCTTAGCAATAACAGGCAATCATGATAGCTCAGACCGGCTGCATTTCGGAAGTGAAATGTTTCGACGACAGCAATTATATCTGCAAACCCATATCGAGGGGTGTACGACACCAGTAACGCTTCAGGATGAATTTGGTAGTGTTCATTTTTATTTGATTCCATACATGGAACCTGCTGATGCCAGGCGGGCTTTTGAGGATGACGCTATCGTGACGCATCACCAAGCAATGGAAGCGGTTCTGACAAATATTCAGGCTACTATGAATGAGCAGGATCGCCATGTGCTCATCGGACATGCCTTCCTGGCTGGTGGGATGGAATCGGAGTCAGAGGAACGGCTTTCCATGGTTGGGGGCACTCCCTACATTGATGTGGACTTATTTTCTGCCTTCGACTATGTAGCGCTTGGGCACTTGCACCAACCTCAGCGTGTAAAGCACGAGCATATTCGCTATGCAGGATCTATATTAAAATACTCATTCTCAGAGGCAAATCATAAGAAAAGTGTTACGATGGTCACGTTAAATGGAAGTGGAATAGATCGTATAGAACAGCACCCTTTATCTCCAAAACGAGATATGATAGTTAAAGAGGGCTATCTCCAGGAGTTTTTAGAGGGGGAGGACGCTGGCAGCGAGGATTATGTCCACATTAAATTATTAGACGAGGGACAGCTGTTAGATCCCATGGGAAAATTACGGAAGGTGTATCCTAATGCTCTTAGTTTAGAAAGGGTTGGGTTTTTAGGAAACACTACTGATACTGTACGTCATATACAAGAACGAAAAAAAATGTCTCACCTCGACTTATTTCAATCCTTTTATGAAAACGTGAAGGGGAAAGAAATGGACGAGAATCGAAGGGAGTACATTGCTGAGGTTATTCAGTCGTTAATGAAAGAAGAGAGGGATCAATAAGCATGCGGGCAATCTATCTATCTATTGAAGCATTCGGACCATATAACGATCAGCAGAAGATTGATTTTACTGAGCTTGGACATGAATCTATTTTTCTTATCACAGGTCCTACGGGAGCAGGGAAAACAAGTGTGTTTGATGCGATGGTCTATGCCTTATACGGAAGAGCTAGCGGAACCGATCGTGATCAGGATACATTAAAAAGTCATTTTGCGAAAGAGGGTCAAATGACTGAGGTTCAATTTCAATTTTCCCTTAAAGAGCAGCGATATGAAGTGATCCGTACTCCTAAACAATGGAAGCATAAGGAAAGAGGAGAGGGCTTGACAGAGCAGCCACCAAAGGCAGAGCTGTATAAGGTGAACCACGATGGTAAAGAATTAATCGCTTCAAAAATAAAAGAAGTGAATGAGGCTATTGAAGGGATGCTTCACTTAGATTATGAACAATTTCGCAAAATGATTATGATTCCTCAAGGAGAGTTCCGAAAACTTATCTCAGAAAATAGTAAGGAACGAGAGGAAATCCTCCAGAAAATCTTCCAAACGTATGTTTATGAGCATATGACCGGAAAGTTGAAAGAGGAGTCTAAACAACTAAGAGAACAGTTGGAGTCATTATCCTCCCAAGAAGAAGCCGAAATAGATAAATTGTACTGGCCGGAAGATCAGAAACAATCTATTTCTACAAGCTCAAAGGCTCTTACTTTACTTGACGAAGAATTACAGCAAGATCAACAAACTGCTAAGGACAATCATCTGAAAATAGAGGGAAAACGAACAGAATGGAGGCAGGAACAGGAGAAGTATTATCAGCAAAAGCAGCTCATTGAACAATTTCAGCTTCTCCATGAGCTTCGAAACAAGATTCATACTATTCAGCAGCAGGAAGCAAGCATGAAAGATAAGGAAAACAAGATCATACTCGGTGACAAAGCTCAAATGGTCTTGCCATATGAAAACCAGGCAAATCGATTTGAAGAAGAGCGTGTCAAGCAGGAAAAGCGTTTAAAGGAAAAGGAAGACCAATTACAACAGGTGAAGAAGACATTTACATCAATGAAAGAGCGTTATCAAGAGGAAGAGGCCCGTACAGAAGAACGAGAAGAACTGTCTAAATGGATTCAAGATCAATATCACATGTTAGAGAAATTACGTATCTATCAGTCTCAACAGGAAACTGCTGGTCAGCTTGAACATACGAAACAGCTTCAAACAGGTAAGGTAAGCGATTTGCGACAAAAGGTTGAATCCTATAAACAGTCAATCCAAGAGTTGACCAGTGCAACCACTGCAGGTCAGCGTTTGCATAAGGAATATTACCAGCTAGAATCACAAATAACAGAAGCGGACTATGTAATAGAACAAACATCGAAACTAATTCAAGAAGACAAACGGCTGGTTGAAATGCGGACAACCTATCAGCGCGTGTCCAAACAATATGAGAATATAAAAGAGAGATTGGAACAGGGTAAAGGGCAGCTTCGTGGATTAGAGGAAGAACAAAAACAGCACCAGGCAGTTCGTTTGGCAGCAAAGCTTGGAGACGGAACAGCATGTCCGGTTTGTGGTTCAACAGAGCACCCTCAAAAAGCAGAGACATCTCATGAGTATGTAAAGGATGAGACGATTGAAGCAAAAAAACGAGAAGTAGAAGAAGAGGAGCAACGTCTTCAGAGGCAACAGGAGAAATTTATTGAAGTAAAGTCAGAAGGGCAGTCCCAGCGACATACTGTCGATCAATTAATGAAGACAGTTCTACCTTACAAAGAAAAGGTAGGTATAGAGAATAATGAACAGCTATTGTCGTTCTGGCAGGAGCAGAAGATAAGAATAGAACAGCAGCAAGCAACACTCCATAAGCAATTACAGAAAATAGAAGAAGATGTTCAATCGTTAGAAACCTACCAAAACGCCCTTAAACAGTCTGAAGAAGCATTGGAGATAGAAGAAGGGAAACGCCAAAGAGCACATGATCAGTGGCTCGAGGTACGTACGAAGCTTGAGCAGCTTTCATCTGAGCTTCCAGAGGAACGTAAAGATGCTAATACAGTAGAAGCTATCCTTACCAAAGAACAACAAAGGTATGAAGATTGGATGAATGCTGTAGAAGAGCTTAAGCAGCAATATGAAGCCAAAAAAGAAGAGCTGAATAAGCTTGAGACAGAATGGAACCAGCAAAAAATGTATGTAGAAGAGTCTAAGGGCAATGAAGAACGGGCTAATAAAGAGTGGAAGTTACATTTAGAAAACTCAGGCTTTACTTCTATCCAAGATTACCAGAGTGCTAAACTTTCAGATGCGGCGAGAGAAACACTAAAGGAGGAAGTAGCAGCGTTTAGAAAGCAGCAGCAGGCAACAGCGGATCGTCTCTCCACATTGGAGGAGGAGCTTCAGGATAAAGAGAAGCCTAACTTATCAGAACAAGAAACACGGCTAGAAACGCTCGAGAGTCATATTAATAAACTGGCAGAGCAGCTTCAGCAGCTGCAATGGAAAATAAAAGAACACAAAAGAATACACGACCATCTGGAACAGCTCATCGAATCCAGAAAAGAGAAAGAAGAAAAATATTATTATATTGGGGAATTAGCTCAGCTCGCCAGAGGGGATAACAGTTACAAATTATCGTTTGAACGGTATGTGTTATCTGCCTTTTTAGATGAAATTATTGTTCAAGCGAACATTCGTTTAGATCAGATGACAGAGCATCGCTATCAATTAGAACGTAGTCAAGAAAGAGCGAAAGGTGGCGCTCAAAGCGGACTGGATCTCGAGGTGCTCGATCATTATACTGGTCAAAAACGTTCTGTTAAGACATTATCCGGCGGAGAAGGATTTAAGGCAGCATTAAGTCTGGCCCTCGGTATGGCGGATGTCGTCCAGTCTCAGGCAGGAGGAGTTCAGCTTGATACGCTGTTCATTGACGAAGGCTTCGGAACGCTAGATGAAAGATCGCTGGAGCAGGCTATTAGCTGCTTGAAGGATTTGCAAAAGGGTAATCGAATGCTTGGTATCATTTCCCACGTTCCTCAGCTGAAACAAGAAATAAAAGCGAAGTTACAAATCACCCCAACACCGCAAGGATCCACTTGTGCGTTTGCATTCGGGTAAAGCTGGTGAAGGATCGTATTCACTATCATTTGGGTGATAGCGGAAAACTTGATTTAGAGATAGCCTTGCAGGAAAAGGTAGAAGGGAGTGTTGATGGTTGTGGGATAGCAGCAGCTGCGTTTCTCAGGCCAGTCCTTCCTCATAGCCTCTAAAATGCAAGTTTTCTACATAGGAGCGCTATACAGCAATAATTATACCCACGCTTAAACAGGTTCTTTTAGATAAGGGATGGCTGCCAATAATTTCAGCTTACTTGGGAATTCGTCCCCATGATACACTTGTAGGTAGAGACAGTGAGGATGTGAAGAGTACAAAGCGCGTTCCTTTGTACTCTTTTTCTAGTAATCACCAAGATATACAAGTAAGAGGAGGACGAACATGAAGATAATAACCGCCTCCACTCCAGAACAGCAGGAATATGTGATGCATATGACAAACCATTTATATCAAAATATATTTCCTTATTTTTTTAATAAGGATCATATGGCCTCCCTTCATCATTCTGGAGTGATGAACGCTCAAGGGATAGAGGAATATTCCCTGCAGGATATATTAGAGGTGACAGCTGCATTGCAAACCATTGAGGCTGTGCTGGAATGCTTACTGGAGGGAAATGATGAGCTGCACCACGCGGAAAGATTTGAGGAAAACCGTCGTATTTTGGAGAAACGAAATTGGTATTTCCCTTTTTATTACACTGATTTTAAAGAGAGCTTAACCGGGAATATGTTTAAACAAGTCAAGCCGGATAATGACTGGATTCTGTAATTTTTTCTTGCTAATTGAACTTTCGTGGCGTACGATTAAAGAAAACTGTTGGAGACGGAGGGAATGACATGTCTATGCCTTTATCTATGGAATGGTGTATCATTACCCAGGGAAACGAACAAAGGATCGAATCTAAAGAGAACACCTTCACCTTAACGCTAAAGGGGTATCAATTGTTTCCCCTGGATGAATTTCTTGATATTAAAAGAACAGCCCAAGCAGAGCAAATTGGCACTGCTAAAATCACCGAAATAACGTGGACAAATCAAGCTACAACGTTAACCTATGAACTTGTTTCGTTATATAGCGTCAATTAATGACAACAAATTTCAAGAAATGTTGAAATATGCGCTTGCCCGGGAAATGTTTCTCCTTCATTCCTTCAATCTTTCATGAATTCGCCATATATGCATGGATTTCTTATAGAGATTCCGTTTTATACTAAAGGTAGGAAATAACAATACCATTTGAAAGAGGGATGTTATATGCTGCCGATTATGTTAATGGGAATAATTATTAGCGGGACCATTGCACTGGTAATTGCCGGGGAGCTTACGACTGATTGATGATTACAATATAAACTGCTAGACTACGAATCAGATGCTGCATTGCAGCATCTGATTTTTTTCTGAAATATAACTACGCGTAATGGAACAGAGGGGGATAGAAATGTCTATTTTACATAATGATTGGAAAGAAGTTGTCGGGTCTGAATTAGAACAGCATTATTATTTACAGCTAAGGGAAATGTTAAAGAGAGAATATCACCACCAGACCGTATTCCCGGATATGAATGATATTTTTAACGCGCTTCACTATACGCCTTACCACAAAGCAAAAGTAGTTATTTTAGGGCAGGATCCTTATCACGGTCATGGTCAGGCACATGGGTTCAGTTTTTCTGTGAAGCCTGGCGTTACTGTACCTCCCTCTTTACGAAATATTTATAAGGAACTAGAAGCTGATATGGGATGTACGGTTCCAGCACATGGATATTTGCTAAGCTGGGCTAAACAAGGAGTATTGCTATTGAATACAGTGTTAACGGTTCGGGCTAAGCAGGCTCATTCACACAAAGGATTAGGTTGGGAAAACTTCACGGATGCAGTTATTCGCCAATTGGATGCTCGAGAGCAGCCATTAGTGTTTATTCTTTGGGGAAGACATGCGCAAGCTAAACGAGCGATGGTGGATGAAACAAAGCACTTAGTCATCACATCTCCTCATCCTAGTCCGTTTTCAGCACACAAAGGATTTTTCGGAAGTAAACCTTTCTCGAAAGCAAACGAGTTCCTAAAGGAGAACGGCCAGGAACCTATTGACTGGCAGCTCCCACTAGATTCAGAACAATCGTAAGGAAAGTGTAAGGGAATAATCCCATTTCCTAACACCAAAGCCCTTGTCGTTGCGTACAGTATTGGTAGGGAATCTACACGAAGGAGGGGGAGCATATGCCTCCAAGAATAGGACCAGGTCTTCCAGGGAGAATGCCTCCTGTAGGAAATGCACCATTTCAAATTGGTAGAGGGTTAGGAAATGCTGGACGGTTTGGTGGAGGATTTACTCCACAAGGAATGCAAGGGATGGGTCCATTTCAGCAAGGAATGCAGGGGTTACAAGGGCTAGCAAACCAAGGGGGAGCTGGAACGGGCGGAGGTGGTCTTCTGTCCCGATTGTTTGGTGGAGGAGCTGGAAGTGCCGGTGCAGGTGGTGGGTTGTCACCATTTGCAGGACTAACACAAGGGGCTACGAGCTTAACACAAGGAGCAGCAGGAGCAGGCGGTGGTGTATCTGGAATGTTAAATAACGTTCAATCGGTTTTAAAAATGGCTCAAACCGCTGCTCCCATGGTACAGCAGTATGGCCCGATGGTGAAAAACATACCGACCATGTTTAAACTGATGAAAATAATGAATGAACCAGATAGTGAAAGCGATGAGGAAGAACCAGCTGGAGAAGAGGAAGAATCGGAAGCAATCGAGATTGAGGATTTGGAGGAAACAGATAATCAGAAACCTCAAGCAGCTGCTTCCAAACAAGGTGCCAAGAAACAAGCTGCAGTTTCTAAAAACTCCAATAAGAAAAAAACGAAAGCTAAAGCTGCACCTAAAAAGAAATCAACGACGGTTCAGGCTTCTAATCAAAAGAAGAGTAACGGGAGCTCGACCCCAAAATTGTATATTTAATGCTGAAAAAAGCAATTTACTTGATTTTCTCACGGTGAAAAGAAACAATATTAACACACGTTTTTTACCAATAGGAGGAATGCACCGTGACACAAAATAATCTGGAACAAGCAACATTTGCTGGAGGCTGCTTCTGGTGTATGGTCGAACCGTTTGATGAACGGCCGGGTATTAAGGAAGTAGTTTCCGGTTATACAGGAGGGACAGTTGCGAATCCGACTTATGAGCAAGTCATATCAGGTGGTACAGGTCATGTTGAAGCTGTGCAAATTACGTTTGACCCAGCTATATTCTCATATGAACGTTTATTAGATGTCTTCTGGCAGCAGATTGATCCTACCGATGCGGGCGGACAGTTTGCTGATCGAGGGGAATCCTATATAACAGCTATATACTATCATAATGAGAAGCAAGAGGAGCTTGCCGAAGCCTCTAGACAAAAGTTAGAGGAAAGCGGTACATTTCAAAAGCCGATTGTGACAAAAATACTCCCAGTCAGCACCTTTTACCCAGCGGAGGAAAAGCATCAGGATTACTATAAGAAGCAGCCATTTCATTACAAGCGCTACAAACAGGGCTCTGGACGAAAGGATTTTATAGAATCAAATTGGAAAATGCAGAAAAACCAGCAGGAGTTAAGAGAAACATTATCACCAATACAATATCAGGTCACACAGGAAAACGGAACAGAAGCGCCATTTCGAAATGAGTATCATGACCATGAGGAAGAAGGTATCTATGTAGATATCGTTTCAGGCGAACCTTTATTTAGCTCAAAGGACAAATATGATGCAGGCTGTGGCTGGCCAAGCTTTACTAGACCAATAGATGCTTACTTTGTTGATGAGCATACAGACACCTCTCATGGAATGATTCGGACGGAGGTGCGTAGTAAAGAAGCCGATTCTCATTTAGGTCACGTTTTTGACGATGGTCCAAAAGACGAGGGTGGTCTAAGGTATTGCATAAACTCCGCAGCGCTTAGATTTATCCCAAGAACTCAACTGGAAGAAGAGGGATATGGACACCTTCAATTTATCTTCACATCATAATGCAAGGGATACCTATAAAGAATTGGGCATGCCAAACGACCAGAAATACATTCTGGTCGTTTTGTTTAGGGGAGGAAATGGGGGGATGAAATGACTAAGCGGCTAATAGTGGTATATGGAATTGCCATGATAGGAGGCGTTCTATTTTATTTTCTGAAGATCCCATTACCTTGGGTACTTGGACCAGTAACTAGTTTGGTATTATATAAATTTCTGTTTAACAAGCCAACCACCTCTTCTAATGGATTGAAACAGGTTAGCTTTGTGTTATTAGGAATGCAAATAGGATTATCCTTTCAGGAAAATAGCTTATCTCTTATGGGACCATACATATTGCCTTACGTTTTATGTTCCATCGTGCTGATCACGATAAGTCTTGTGAATGGGTATCTTGTTTCCCGCTGGATTAATGTTGATACAGATACGTCCTTATTGGGGAGTATTCCGGGTGGTTTATCTGCCACCATTGCCTTAAGTGATTCCATGAAGAGCAATACCGTACTTGTAACAATCTTTCATTCCATTAGACTTGTAGCCGTTCTATTTATCGTACCTTTTCTAGCAGCTCAATTGATGCGTAAAGGGGATACTGCTTCTACGTCATTTGTAGCGCCGAGTGAAAACGGAGATGTATCCACTGTTTTTCTGTATGTCGTAGCATATGGGTTGGCATATGTAACTCGTAGAGGTGTTCCTGCATCGTTCGTTATCTTTCCAGTTATTTTTATTGCTGTGGGAAAGGCTCTTGGTATATCCATGTACGTTCCCCCAGATATATTCTTTTTAGCAGCTCAACTAACATTGGGTGTTTATCTTGGTGATTCCATTCATGTAAAAGATATTCAAAATGCTGGGAAATATTGTGTTATTTATTTCGGATTATCTATTTGGCTTATTATCGTCTCGTTTGGTATTGGCTATATTTTTAGCGAAATGGTTGGCTTGAGTTTAGCAACAGCTATTTTAAGTGTGGCTCCAGGTGGCATGGTTGAAATGGCGCTAACAGCCCAAACAGTCGGAGGAGATCCTGCTGTGGTCAGCTCGCTACAAATGATTAGGCTGTTATTAGTTGTCGTTGTTGTACCAATTGCTCTTAAGTGGATCATCCAGCATCGTGAGCCAGCTACTCAATCCTCCTAGTTGACAAACCACGAAAGCAATCGTTGTGATTATCTTGAAATCGAGATAAATTCAACGATACTAATGATTATGTAACGAAAGGATGATGATAGTGGTTGCTTTTCAATCTGGAATACATCATTTATCCGCAATTGTCCAAGACGCTCAAAGGACAATGGATTTTTATGAGGGAATATTGGGATTACGGTTAGTTAAGAAAACGGTGAATTTTGATGATCCAAGCGTTTACCATCTATACTTTGGGGATAAGGTTGGTACTCCCGGAACAATTTTGACTTTTTTTCCTGTACAAGCACCGTTTGGGAGAATCGGCCGTGGACAAGTAGAGCGAATTCTATTTCAAATCCCACCTGATAGTTCCAGCTATTGGTTAGAGTATTTACAAACACAAGCTGTTCCCGTAGAACAAACGGAGTATGGAATTTGGCTCACGGATTGTGATGGACTGTTATTAGGCCTGATCGAAGAGGAATCCAGGGCAGCCCAATATTGGAATGCATCCACTACGGAGGAACGGATTGCGATTACAGGCTTCTATGGAGCTATTCTCGATTCGAAGGACCCGGAACATACAGGAGCTATATTAGAGGCACTAGGGTTCCAAGTAAACGAGGACGACAAGAACGTGATGAAATATCAGGGAAGTGCCGAAATCGGTGCACATATATGGATTAATAAAAACGAACTGAAACGTGGGCTAGCAGGTGCTGGAACTATACATCATATTGCATTCCGCACTCCTAACGAAACGGATCATAGCTTATGGAAAGATCGCCTTACACAAATGGGTATGAACAGTACAGAAGTGAAGGATAGGCAATATTTTAAATCCATATACTTTCATGAACCTGGTGGTATTTTGTTTGAAATTGCTTCAGATACACCTGGATTTCTAATAGATGAAGAGATAGATACTCTTGGAATCAATTTAAAACTGCCTAAATGGTTAGAAACAAAGCGTGAGCAAATTGAAGCTGACTTACCAATATTAAAGAGAGGGGTATAGAAGATGGAGCATGTATTTAACCAAGGAAAATCTAGTAATGTGTTATTACTGCTACACGGTACAGGAGGGAATGAGAAGGATTTATTGCCACTTGCCGAAATGATCGATGGAGAAGCATCTGTCCTAAGTGTTAGAGGGAATGTCTCTGAGCAAGGAATGCCGCGATTTTTTAAGCGGCTAAGAGAAGGTGTATTTGATGAAGAGGATCTTCTCTTCCGCACGGAAGAACTGCACCAATTTATTGATTGGGCAGCAACAGAATATGGTTTCAGCCGAAACGAAGTGATTGCTGTGGGATATTCCAATGGAGCGAATATAGCAGGTAGCTTGCTTTTCCATTATGAACAGCCATTTAAGGGTGCCATTCTTTTTCATCCCATGGTACCAAGAAGAGGAGTATCGCTTCCTACTATGTCAAACTTACCTGTATTTATTGGAGCAGGTAGTAATGATCCGATTTGTGCTCCTGAAGAAACGAAAGAATTAGATCAATTACTTTCAAAAGAAGGGGCACATGTGACTGTGCATTGGGAGCAAAATGGGCATCAATTAACAAAGCAGGAAGTGGAAAGTGCACGCGATTGGTATCAGGAAAAGTTAAAAGAGAATTAAGCCAAATTCGTTTCTCACGCGACAATTTATGATAAAATAAAGAAAAGCGATTTTCCCAGGGAGGAAATAATTTATCGTGAAGAATATTATGTTGCTCGCTGTGATGTTCATGATAGGACTGATCAGTGTAGGGGCTGCATTTGTACTGCCCGTACCAACATGGACAGAATGGACGTTACTTGCATTTGGATCTGCCTTTAATATCTTAACAGTCATTGCATTTATGCTGACTATCGGTATAGAACAGGTGGAACGGAAGTAATGGTTCGTAATGGGAAAGTATTTGATGTATGCTTACATCAAATACTTTTTTTATATAACAAAGAGAAGAAAGGGCGACATGTATGATCATCTCTATCCCGTTGCCTCACCCATTGTATGAGGCAGAATTGATTGAGAGAGAAAACCGATTTATACTGTCCTGTCGGTTAAAGGAAACAAAAGAAGAGATAAGGGTTCACTTAGCTGATCCAGGTCGATTAAAAGAATTATTACCCAAAGGTTGTCTCGTTTATGTTAGTCATCATCCTTCTCCTCAACGAAAAACGAATTGGTCTGCTGTGTTAGTAAAGGATATGGTTACACAAACCCTTGTTTCTCTTCAAACCACTCTTCCCAATCATCTAATAGAGAAGGGACTGAAGGAACACTCCATTCCACCATTTCAGTCTTATGACTTTCAAAAGAGAGAGTTTACGTATGGAGGCTCCAGATGGGACTTCTTATTACAAAAGGATGCTTCGTTCATGGCTCTGGAGGTGAAAAGCGTTACGCTCCAGCAAGATGGTATTGGTTATTTTCCTGACGCTGTTAGTAAAAGGGCAACGAAGCATGTTAGGGAATTAGCACGCATTCAGGAAGAAGAAGATTGGGAGGCAGCTATCCTATTTGTATGCCAAAGGGAAGACATTCAAGTTATGAAGCGAGCTAGTTGGATTGATCCAGAGTTTTCACTAGCTCTACAGCAAGCACGTGAGAAAGGAGTTCATATACACGCCGTCCAAAGCCATTTGTCCAAAGAAGCCATTACATTAGGTGAGGAAATACCATTTATATGGGATTGATCTATCTAATTCTGGTGACAGAACAAAAAGCATTGAGTTAGGACTTAAACAGGTTTATCATATTAGATGGAAAAATCATTACATATACTATCTATTCCGTAATGTTCAGGGAGGAAACGACACATGACAGAACCATTGTTTTTACAGCCGATTTTCAAGGAGCGAATCTGGGGAGGTTCTACCCTCAAAGAAGAATTTGACTATCCAATCCCCTCTAATCATACTGGAGAATGCTGGGCTATTTCAGCGCACAAAAACGGTCAAAGTACTGTAACAAATGGTACATATGCTGGGAAGTCGCTCCATCAGGTATGGGAAAAGGCACCTCATTTGTTTGGTCACTATTCATCAGAAGTGTTTCCTTTGCTTACTAAAATCTTGGATGCAAATAAAGATTTATCCGTTCAAGTGCATCCTGACGATAGCTATGCTCATGAACACGAAGGCCCTCAGGAATTTGGCAAAACAGAATGCTGGTATATTATTGATTGTGAGCCAAATGCAGAGCTTATCTTCGGCCATCATGCTCAAACAAAAGAGGAATTCGAGAGGCTCATGGAAGAGGGTAGATGGGAACAACTGCTCCGCCGCGTTCCGATAAAACCTGGTGACTTCTTCTATGTGCCGAGTGGAACTATTCACGCTCTTTGTGAAGGAACACTCGTTTTAGAAACGCAGCAAAGCTCAGATACTACTTATCGTGTGTACGATTACGATCGTACCGATAACGAAGGGAACAAAAGAGAATTACATCTGCAAAAAGCGATGGATGTGACAACGATACCACATGAAGATAATGAATTAAGCTTCGTGGAGGAACATCGAACAGGTGCAGTGATTACTACACTTGTGCAAGCAGAATTCTTTCAAGTATTTAAGTATGACATAAATGGTGCTGCTTCCTTTACTCAAAATGGCTATTTCCAATTGTTTAGTGTACTAGATGGACAGGCTAACATATCTGTTGGTTCAGATTCCTATTCTATTAACAAGGGAGATCATTTTATCCTTCCGAATGATGTAAGTAACTTCACAATAGATGGAAATGCTACTATAATAGTATCTCAACCATAATACATTGAAAGAATAACGGTTAGGAGGCTAACGATGATTCACCAAACCTGGTATGAAAGTAAAACAATTAAGCAAGTAGAATGTGTCCATGCAAATGCAGAAAAATACGTAGTAGACACCGTTTTAACACCTGGGAAAGTGTATGATGTGAAAAATGAAACCGATGAATTTATATTTATCATCGACAATACTGGTGTCATGGGCGGATTCTACAAGCATTATTTCAAAGAAGTATAAGAATATAAAAAGGCTGTCATCTAAGGATGATAGCCTTTTTTGTGTTGGGAAATTAGAATATTAGTAATTGTTCGCTGTAGAAAGAGCAGCAGTGTTGGCTGTATGTGTAGTATAGCTTGGCCAATTGTTTGTTTTCTTAGAGAAAGGGTAATTTATCCAGGGATATAGAAACAGGAGGCACAATTATGATACTCAATAACGTAAGAGTATATCAGCCGACTCAAAATTTTCAAGCAGATGAACTATAATATGTACATCAAGGAGGGAAATGGTGTTTCCTATCCATGATAAGAGCTGAATAGTTTGCTTGTCCTTCTCTTGACATAGTATGATGGATAGCAGCTTATTGGAACAGCTACCCATATTCGGAATCCCTTTTGATTACGAAGGAAGGGACGAAGGAGGAGACGTTATGGAATGGGACAAGCACTTTGGATATTCCAGAATGCTCAAAGAACACAAACTGACACTAGGGATTAATCTCCCAATAGAAAATCATGGCAAACAAAAGCCAACTATGAACAATCAAATAGAAAGAGTGAAACGAGCAGAACAGCTTGGATTTACCGCCGTTTGGTTTCAGGATGTGCTATTAGAGGATCCTACTTTTGAGGACCCTGCTACAGGACAAGTATATGATAGCCTCTTATATTTAACCTATATAGGTGCACATACGGAGAAAATTAATTTAGGGACTGCTGCAATTGTACTGTCTTTAAGGCATCCTTTACGATTGGCTAAAGAAGCCGCTACAATCGAGAATCTCTTTCCAGAGCGTCTTATGCTAGGAGTATCATCAGGAGACAGGAGAAGAGATTTTGAAGGATTAAATGTGGATATAATGAAACGAGGTGAGCTTTTTAGAGAATCATGGAGCTATTTCCAAGATGCTCTACAGCTTGATTATGAGCCATACACCTCTGCTTTAGGAAAGCTAGATAATGTAACATTGGTTCCTAAACCGACAAAACCGCTGCCGACCTTTATAACGGGATATGCCCAGCAAACTTTAGACTGGGTGGCTGAGCATGGCGACGGCTGGATGTTTTACCCCCAATCCTTAGATAAGCAACAAACGCTTATGGAACAGTATAGATCAAAAGCATCCTCATATGATTCCCGATTCAAGCCATTTTTTCAGCCTATAGTTATGGATCTTGCTGATGATCCCGACCATCCAAAAGAAAAAATTAAACTAGGCTATAAGCTTGGAAGAAATGCACTAATGGAGTGGCTGAAAGAACACGAGAAAGCTGGCGTCAACCATTGTATGATTTCATTACAAAATAGCAGCCGTCCTGTGGAAGAGGTGATGGAAGAGTTTGGAGAATATATCCTGCCACATTTCCCGCCACACCATCACATTTAAAGGATACGCGTGAAGCAGAATATATAAAAGACCAGGGAGACTAAACCTGGTCTTCTCTGTTAGCTATTTGTTTTGATGTGTCTTTTCCTCCTTCATTGCAGGATTCCACGTTTTGGTAAAGGGGGTTAATAAGCCTTCCAATTTCTGAACGAGTGTCAAATGGAGTAATCCATTACCCTCAGCCTTTTTGGAATTTCCAAGTGGAACGGTGCGCCGAATTAATTGAGCATAAATCTCACATTCCGTTAGCTTACGTTCAAACTGTTCGGTGGTGACATTTTTTAATAATGCGATAGCTCCAGAGATATGCGGAGTTGCCATGGAGGTGCCGGAGAGTTTGGCGTATCGACCTTCCGTATAGGTGGAAAGTATTTCTACTCCAGGGGCTACTAAATCTATTTCATCGTTAGTGTTCGTAAAGGAAGCAAGCTCTCGTTTAAAATTAATGGCACCAACCTGTATGACTTCATTATATGCACCTGGATAGGCATATTCATTAGTATCATCTCTACCATCTCCGCTATTACCGGCAGCACAAACAATGGAGATCCCCTTTTGAACGGCATGTATAATAGCTTCTTTAAGCTCTGGTACATCAGTTGGTCCGCCAAGAGACATGGATATTACTTCAACTCGTTCTCCTTGTGGTCCTCTCCAATTAGTAGCATATTCAATAGCATCTACAATCCATTCCATTTTCCCTTGGCCAGAGCCGGTTAACACTTTAGCTATAAGTAAATCACTCTCTGGTGCAACCCCTGTCACTCCACTGTTGGATTGAGTAGCTGCTATTGTTCCCGCAACATGGGTACCATGACCATTATTGTCTGTGTACTGATAAATATCCTGATTAAAGTCAGTTGTAAAATTGCGACCCTCGATAATTCTATCCTTCAAATCAGGGTGAGTCACATCACACCCTGTGTCAAGAATGGCAACTACATTACCTGCACCCTTTTGGGAGCTGTCCCATAGGCCCGGTGCATCTATCATCTGTACGCCTTCTGGAATAACTGAGGATGTATCTAGTATCTGTACGGTTTGATACGGTATTAAATGGACATCACTCATATAATCCCTCCATTTATAATATAGCTTACTTGTATCATATCGAATGAAGGGAAGGAATGGAAATAATAAGTTAGAAAATTTTGAAAATAAATCCGATTTCCTACCTCCTCATGGACTATCTCTGCACAATATAGGGCAATCGACATAAGTAAATCCCTGCTACTACTAGCAAGGATTTCTTTTGCTTATCTTGAAATGTTAGCACTTCTAGATTGAAAATCAACATTTTGATAATACGTATTTTTAACAAGTACATTCGGTCCAAGACATTTTGCCATAGGGCAATGACAATGCAGGGATGCTGCCATCTGTGATTGCTGGTATCGTTCAAACGCTTTAGGGAGGGACGTGTTTTGCACGTTACCCAGATGTGGTTCATCACCGAAGTCTGTAACGATTATTTCCCCACTAAAGATATTTACATTCAAACGCGATCTTCCATCTGGATCGTTTCGGACAGTAACGTTTGGCTCCTCGTAAAGCCTCTTTTGTAAATCCAATGCCTGTTGATCGGAGCTGCAGGGATAAAACGGCAAGGTGCCAAAAAGCATCCACATATTTTCATTTCGATGGTTAAGAAGTCGATGAATAGCTTCTTGCATTTCCTCTAATGACAAAATGTCTAAATCACTTGCGAAGTCGGCAGGGTACATAGGATGTACTTCATGTCTGGCGCAACCCATTTCCACAATATGGTCATGAATCGATTCAAGATAGGGAAGGGTTTTTCTATTTAACATCGTTTCTGCTGATACCATGACACCTTCTGCAGAGAGCTTCTGGGCATTTTCCACCATACGATGGAAATACTGCTCTCTTACTTGCTCTGGTGGCTTTTTGTCCATTTTTTCAAAGCCAGTATGCACAAATTCTTCGATCGTTCCCCAGTTATGGGAGATATGTAACACATCTAAGTAGGGGATAATATCTTCATACCGTTCGTAAGGAAGGGTAAGGTTAGAATTTATTTGAGTTCTAGCTCCGCGTTCATGTGCGTATTTCAGTAACGGAACAACATACTGCTGGACAGATTTTTTGGATAATACAGGTTCTCCGCCTGTGATACTAAGAGCTCTAAGAGTTGGTATTTCATCCAGACGTTTTTTTAATAATTCAAAGGGCAATGCATCTGGATCCTTTTGACGCAGCGTATATCCTACAGCACAATGCTCACATCTCATATTACATAAATGGGTAGTAGTAAATTCAATATTGGATAAGGTCAGGCTGCCATGTTCTTCTATATCCAAGTATGCCTCCCAAGGATCATTAGAAGGATTTAGCGGTTGAAGCTTCATGTTCTGTGTCATATGAAACTCCCTTTCTAATAAATTTCGTTTACACAACAGCTTCCATTCTATCAGATATTATATGAAAACAGAACCAGAATAGAAGAAGGAATGACTTTTACATAGCCCCTTTACCTTTTGGTTGTAAATGTTTGTGGTCCTACTTTCTCCAACAGTATTTCCTCTTCCTTTAAGGAAACTATACCATAACGATAAAGTAGGTATATGTTTTCATCTAGAAAGAAAGATAAAAAAAGAAGGCTCTCCCTCTTCATAAAAAGGAAAGCCTTCTCTTTAAGAACTTATGCTGCCACAAGCCATTCTAGCTCCAGCATTTCCAGATGGCTGTGTAGTATAGTCATCCGGTTGTTCGTGAATGATTAAAGCGGATCCATCTTCATCCAGGAGAGTATTCTTCTTTCCTGGTAATAATGACACATGCTTAGCAATAATAGTTTCGTTCGTCATTTTCTCTTCATTGCTTCTTATGTTTGGTAAATCTCCTGCATGAGACTGGTGGTCATCCTGATGACCGTGCTGCTGGTTCATTGGGTTAAAATGATCTCCTGCAGATGTAAAGTCAGGTCCTTCGCATTTTCCTATTTCATGAAAGTGGAAGCCATGCTCCCCTGTAGGAAGGGAAGAAGAGGTTACGTTGATGTGGACCCCATCCTGCTTTTGAGTGAGGTTTGCCATAGCCATTTGCTTTCCTTTTGAATCCTGTAGCGGAATCGTTATCGTAATAGATGTAGCTACTTCTTCACTTTCCACCCTTTGATTATCTGAAGTCTTGTGGTTATCATCTTGATTTGTGCAAGATACAAGAGAGAAAGTACTGAGGATGAGTAAACTTAAGACGAATCGGATGTTCATACACACATTCCTTTCATTCCTATTGTAGTATCACTATCTCCTAAAAAGAGAAGAAATAGACGAAGGAATGATAAAAATATCCTTAATAGTAATTACATGACCAGTCAAAATCAATAAAACAGGTCATTAGGAATGATAGCCTGTATTAATCGTTAAACATTAGTGTGTTTATTTACATCTCTATTCTGTTGTGTGGTTATTGCCATTAATCTGCTCCCTGATAAGGTTAATACAATCGATAATGCAAGAAGACTTACATCAAACTCCCAACCTGCCATCTCGCCATTCCCAAAAAAACCCACCATCGGAATTTTTACTGTTACCATTGCTCCAATCATAATAAGACCAAGTAAGGCAGAGGAGAGTTTAACGAAAAGACCAAGAATTAATGATAAACCAGCTACTGTCTCCACAATTGCTACTACAATGGCAAGAGCTCCTGGTAAGCCCATCATATCCTGAAACATCCCAGTCACCATATCCAGGTTCATCCATTTTTGAATCCCGTGAATAAGCATAATAGATCCAAGTACAAGACGAGCAATGAACAAACCAAATTCCACTTGTTTTTCATTCATGCTAACATCTCCCTTTTAATTTAATTTGCTCTGTTAATCGTTCACCAATAACTGCTACATCCTTAACAACGATGCACCCCCCACGTCTTGGGCCCCACAGGAAAGCGCGCTATTCCGATTATTCAACTCTCCTTTCTCTCTTCATAGATAAACAAATATCTCGAAGCTAAGTCTTCCATATAGATCAACTATACTGGAATTGCTCTTTGACAGAGCCTGAAATGAATTAGTACACATACATTATAGTAAAGTTTCTCCCGAAAAGATGTGATGCTCCTTACAATATTTCTGAAAATTCAGCGAAACAAACCATAACGTGTAGGAAAGGTAGGTATGGGGTATATAACGAAGGTAGTATTTCGAATAGGAGGAATTAATATCAGTTCATTACAAGGAAAGACAGCCATTATTACTGGAGCAAGCAGTGGGATTGGAGAATCCATAGCTCAACATTTTGCAATGGAAGGTGCAAATGTTGTGTTAGCTGCACGTCGTAAAGACAGACTCGAATCACTTGCACAGCGTATCGAAAGTGAACATCAGGTCAGCGCTAAAATAGTGGTAGCAGACGTAACTAAACAGAGTGATATGGAGAATCTTGTAGAAGAGACGAAAAAAGATTTCTCTTCGGTGGATATTTTCATTAACAATGCTGGTGTAATGCTCTTATCCTTCTTAAAGAATGATAAGGTGGAGCAGTGGGAACAAATGGTTGATGTTAATATAAAAGGGGTTCTATTCGGTATCCACGCTGCATTGCCAGCCATGCTGGAGCAAGAAGCTGGACATATTGTGAATGTGTCCTCAGTTGCAGGTCATGAAGTCTTCCCATCCAGTACTGTGTATAGCGCAACCAAGTATGCTGTGAAGGCTCTTTCTATGGGAATGGAAAAAGAATTGTCCCGTACCGGTGTAAGAGTCACGAATGTATCCCCAGGAGCTGTATCTACTGAATTGCCAGAACATATTACAGATGAAGAAGTTCTATCTATGTTCGAAGATCGGAAAGGGAGAAGAACATTAGAGTCAGAAGATATTGCTCGATCCGTTGTGTATGCTGTAACCCAGCCGTCCTACGTGAATGTAAACGAGGTAATTGTACGACCTATGCAAGATAAGTAATAGTCATACTGAAAGGTCAAGGAGTGATCCTTGACCTTTCCTAGTTATAAAATAAGAGTTGATATTGGCAATATAGCAGCTGTTATTTTACTGTAAAGGATGTGTACCCTTCCACATTAGAGGATTCATCCATGTCTATGTCATCAACCTTTGCGTACGGGCTTGGTCCTTGATGTAAAGCATTAATAAATGACTCTACATCCTTATCTTCGCCTTCTGCTTCCACTTCTACAGATCCATCCATCTTATTTCGAACCCAGCCAGAAACATTGTGCTCTAATGCCTTTTGCTGTGTTGAAAAGCGAAAGCCTACTCCTTGTACTTTTCCTGTCACAATCATATGAACATGTCTCATTATCATCACTCCTGTTAAGTTTGCAAGGTAATCCTACGGTACAATAACCGGATATAGGAGTAATGAAACAACATATTCTTATTCCTCATAGGGCTGATCAGGGTATAATTCTTTAAATGCTTCAGCTGCTGCTTCCTCTGAGGAGAAGAGTGCATCATTTTCTTCTATTAAATGAAACGCTTCATGTAAGAACAATGCTACTCCATCTGGATTATGAGGATGTTGAACTATTTCCGCTTGTTTTATGTTGGCTACAGTAGGCGTGTGGGGATTGTGATATATAACATACACATCATCTCCAGCCTTCACTTCTTTTGGATCAATCATTTCATCCATAGTAATCTCCACCTTTGCATAACATTTGCTATTAGTATATGTGAGGAAGGAAGAGCTAAACGCCTTAACTTGTACCAATAATTGCTAGCTGCATAAGTGGGTGAAGCGGGATACTTTGGATATAATACCGATGGGAGGTAAAGATATTTAGTTTACATAATATAAATATCGGAAATTGAGGTGTTTTCATGCAATCCATGCACGTTCAAATGAGAGATGGGTTTTGTGTACCTATATTCCTATATCGTTGTCCCAATCCTTCTGCTTCTACCTTACTCCTGCTTCATGGTATTACAGCAGAGCAGCGGCACTTACAAAAACTTGCTACACAATTACAGACAGAGATGAATGTGGTCGTTCCGATTTTACGGGGATATGAGGAGGGGGAAAGGCGAGGGGACATTGCTTACAACGGTCAATATGACGATGATCTGCTCGACCTTCAGGACTTTCTAGACAAACAGCTTGAAACTAAATATTTATATTGGGCAGGGCATTCTATGGGTTGTGCAAATGTTTTACGTATGATTCTCAATAAAACTATCGACGGGGATGGAGTAGTGTTTATTTCACCCTTTTTCCATCCGGCGCTACCATTGTACCGAATAGGACGGAAAACTGCTGGGGAAGAGAACAAGCTATATAGAGTGAACGTGTTGAAATTGATTTGGTTGACGTTATGTAGCAAAGCCGGTATCAGAACATGGGAGCATAGCAAAGTATTAAAGGTACCAGATGAATTTTCCGCTAAGACAATAGAATTAAGCTATCGACTATTTACTTCTCGCTTCTCGAAGCAACTAAAGCATACTAGTATTGATATTCCCATCCTTTCGGTGATTGGCAGCAATGATGAAGTAACCCATCCAGAGAGGCTGACAAAATGGTGGGGGAAATTTGCAGCTCAAACATGCGAAATCATTCCAGAAGAAGATCACAATACGATACTTTTTAGCCCACATACAGTGGAAAGGATTAGGAAATGGGTTCAACGAAACTAAAACAACGCGCAATATATCTTAAAAATACTTAGTAGCAACTCCGAACAATAAATAATAAAAAAGTGATACACAGTATAATTAAAGGCTTCATTCAAGTCTAGCTTGTAACGATAAAAAGAAATATTTTTTGAATCCGAGGAGTAATAATGATATTACTCCTCGGAAGATATTATGGAACTGAAGGCTACGGCATCTTCATAGTGTTCATGTCTAAAATCATCACTCGCTTTTGATTTGGAAACAACAGTATGCTTTCTTCTATTTCTAATTTTCTCAATAGCGATGTAAAATGGATCAGCTCCAGGTCGTTCGAGGGTACCTGTTAATATTCTAAGTTGTTCTCTAGTAGATTCCATTGTTTCAACATCGTGCCAGGTAATTTCACCATTATACATATCATCGTTGTATATATGGGCAAAGTGCATGGCTTCAAGTACAGCTTCAGCAGCATCGGCATACACATTAGGGCTCCCAACAATTGTATTGATAACTCCATCACGAACAAGGGGGCGATACATTTGTGCATTATTATAGTTTTCCATTCTATTTCCTCCATAATCATTTATGGTAGTATTTTTAATGATTACGTGGCGATTTATACATAATAAGATTATTGAAATAATGTAATTTCATTCTGTTCATTAATACATTAACTTGCTAAAATGAAAACTATCTTAGTATTAATGCTGACGGAAGGGGATTGAATTATTATGGAAAAGAAGACTATTCTTTTTGATGTGGATGGAGTATTGCTCAGTGAGGAAAGGTATTTCGATGCATCTGCATTAACAGTTTGGGAGTTAATACATAGTTCACAATACATCGGATTAGACAAACATAAATTTACTACTAATGTAACGGATCACCTAGTTTCCTCGATCAGGTCCTCCATATTTCAGAACGACAGCATCCTTTCCTTTATTAAATCGAGAGGGATCAACGCGAATTGGGATATGGTTTATTTAACTACATCTCACTTTATCCTTACTGTTTTAGAAAATATCAAACAAGTGGATCCTCCATTTGTCACTTCTTTCTTACAGGGGGATATAGATAGAGGAGCGCTGCAAACACTTCAGCAGAAGGCATTACAAACGAATCAGAACATTTCAATCACTTCATTCATCAAGGACTTTGAGCAGGGAGATGCAATGAAAGGCGATATGTTAACCTACCTAAATACAATTGCATGGAACAAGCTTGGGGTCAAAACGAGCTGTTTTTCTCGAAACAGTAAACTTTGGAATATTTGCCAAGAGACGTTTCAAGAATGGTATGTAGGTGACGAGTTAATAGAGCAATCAATAGGGAGAAAGACAAAACAATCAGGTAAGCCTGGCTTTATTCAACATGAGATTCCATTAGCTGAAGTTCAATCACTAAAAAACCTATTCCAACGGTTCATTGATGAAGGTTGGATAGTGGGTATTGGAACAGGACGTCCTAGATTGGAAACAATTGAGCCGTTAAGGACGATAGGATTGCTAGAGTATATTGATCCACATCACATTGTTACAGCTAGTGAAGTATTAGAAGCCGAAGCAAGTTACCCAGACCGTGCTCCACTGGCAAAGCCTCAGCCCTACACATATGTATTGAGTTGGCTGGGTGCGGAGGGAACCATGGACAAGGCAATAGAGCAAGCACTTCCTATGTCCGATAAACACATTGTTATAGTGGGAGATTCCCTAGCTGATGGACTTGCAGCTCAAACAATGGGTGTCACATTTGCGGCAGTATTAACAGGCCTATCCGGACAAAAAGCAAGATCTGAATTTGAAAAGCTTCCTGCAGATTATATTTTTGATAATGTAGTAGATGTTGAAGCTATTTTATAATGTCTAACAATACAAACCAGGAGAATACAACTCCTGGTTTTTTATTTGGAGGCAATGGTAACGCTTACATCTGTTGTGTTTAAACCACAAAATGTACAGGTAATGATTGTGTATTCACCACGTTGCCATATACTTGTGATAATAGTTATAATTTTCTTAACAACTTAATACATGTTCTATGTTATCCCTTTTCAATGGTGAAAGAGATTTCGTGGAGACACGATGAAAGGGTGAAGTGCTTATGCAAGCTCTTAGTAAAAACTTTTTTCTTTTCTTATCCAATAATTCAGCACTGGATCGTATGGCAAAGAAATGGGGCCCAAAGTTTGGTGCGAATCAAATAGTTGGTGGTGAAACCTTTGAAGAAGCTGTACCTCTTATTCAGCAATTGAATAATCAAGGACTGCAGCTTACAGTCGATCATTTGGGTGAATTTGTTACCTCTGAAGCAGAAGCAGTAAAACGTACTCAAGAATGTATTGATGCAATCAAGACTATTCACAGCCACCAACTTAACTCTCAAGTTTCATTAAAGCTGACGTCTTTAGGGCTAGACATTCGTAAGGACTTAGTATGGGATAACATGGAGAAGATTATGGAGGAAGCTGCTAGATTGGACGTGACTGTAACGATTGATATGGAAGACTCCACACGCACGCAGCAAACTCTTGATATATATAAAGGACTAAAGAACAAGTATCCAAATCTTGGTACCGTGATTCAGTCTTATTTATATCGTTCAACAGACGATTTGGAAGATTTGAGTCCTTATGACCCATATCTTCGTTTAGTGAAGGGGGCATACAAAGAGCCTGGAACAGTTGCATTTACAGAGAAGGCTCAGGTGGACGAGAACTTAAAGAAACTTATAAAACAAAATCTATTAAATGGGCATTATACAGCTGTTGCTAGTCATGATGATGCCATCATTGACTTCACTAAATTGTTTGCGAGGAATAATAACATTCCTAAAGATCAATTTGAATTTCAAATGTTGTATGGGATGCGCAATCAGACACAGCTAGATTTAATCCAAGAAGGGTATAAAGTGAGAGTCTATCTTCCATATGGAACTGATTGGTATGGCTATTTCATGAGACGTTTAGCGGAAAGACCAGCAAATGTCGCATTTGCAATCAAAGGAATTTTTAAGAAGTAACGAGTCATGTTACCATTAAAATAAAGCGTTTTCAATTAAGGGAGGAGAATCATTATGTACACACCATTTAAACACGAACCTTTTACTGATTTTACTTTAGAAGAAAATAAACAAGCATTCGAGGCTGCTCTTGAATACGTCCAAGGGGAACTAAATAAAGACTATGATCTTGTAGTAGATGGAGAACGAATTCGTACAGAAGAGAAAATTGTTTCTATAAACCCAGCAAATAAAGAGCAAGTGGTTGGTAGAGTTTCCAAAGCGAATCAAGATATTGCAGAACGTGCGATGCAAGCTGCAGAAAGGTCCTTTGATTCCTGGAGAAAATGGACTCCTGAAGCAAGAGCAGGAGTATTCTTCAGAGCTGCAGCCTTAATTAGAAGAAGAAAGCATGAATTCTCTGCTTATTTAGTGTATGAAGTTGGGAAGCCTTGGAAGGAAGCTGATGCAGATACAGCGGAAGCTATTGATTTCCTTGAATACTACGCTCGCCAAATGGTAGAGCTTGGGAAAGGTAAGCATGTAGAGAGTCGTGAAGGAGAAATGAATCGATATATTTATACTCCTTCTGGTATTGCAGTAGTAATTCCTCCTTGGAACCTAGCATTTGCTATCATGGCAGGTACTACTGTAGCACCTCTTATTACAGGAAATACCGTGTTAATGAAGCCTGCTAGTAACAGCCCTGTCATCGCAGCTAAGTTTGTAGAAGTGCTAGAAGAAGCTGGTCTTCCAAAGGGTGTATTAAACTTCGTACCAGGCAGCGGACGTGAAGTGGGCGATTATCTTGTCGAGCACCCTAAAACAGCACTTATTACCTTTACTGGCTCTCGCGACGTAGGCGTCAGTATTATGGAAAAGGCCGCTAAAATACAGCCAGGCCAAACTCATATTAAGAATGTTATCGCTGAAATGGGTGGTAAAGATACCGTTGTTGTAGACAGCAGTGCAAACTTGGATACAGCAGTAGATGCAGTAATCACATCTGCATATGGCTTCTCTGGCCAAAAATGTTCATCTGGTTCTAGAGTGGTAGCACTTGAAGATGTATATGATGAATTGCTTGAAAGAGTGGCAGAGCGTACCAAGGAATTAAGTGTAGGAAATGCATCAGAGTCCAATGTTTTTATGGGTCCTGTTGTAGACCAGTCTGCATTTGATAAGATTATGAGCTATATGGATATTGGGAAAGAAGAAGGAAGACTAGTTGCTGGAGGAACTGGCGACGATTCGAAAGGATACTTTATTCAACCTACTATTTTTGCTGATCTAGATCCGAATTCTCGCATGCAGCAAGAAGAAATTTTTGGTCCGGTAGTAGGTTTTACAAAAGCTAAGACATTTGACGAAGCTTTAGAAATTGCCAATAATACAGAATACGGATTAACAGGTGCTGTAATATCAGACACTAGAGAGCACCTTGAGCAAGCAGCAGTCGATTTCCACGTTGGGAACCTGTACTTCAATCGTAACTGTACTGGAGCTATTGTTGGGTATCAGCCATTTGGTGGCTTCAAGATGTCTGGTACAGACTCTAAAGCAGGTGGACCAGATTATTTAGCACTTCATATGCAGGCAAAAACTATTTCTGAAATGTTATAAGGTGAAAAAGCAGAAGCCCTCTCGCGCATGCGAGGGGCTTCTTTTTGTGTTACGATAGCAAGAGAAAACTATAATTTCCATTTTCCTTAGTATCATTTAGGAGGAGTTTAATGTCTGCAGAAGTATTTGTAAACATCCAATGTCTCTTAGGAGAAGGACCTTATTATGATGAGCAGAATGCAGCTCTGTACTGGGTAGATATTCTAGATAAAAAAGTGTATTGCTATACCATAGAGAATGAGGAGTTACATACGAAGGAGTTTGACCAGCATGTAGGATGTTTAGCCCCAAGAGAAAATGGTGGCTTTATTCTTGGAATGGAAAAAGGTGTCTACTCTTATGATTGGCAGACTGATACTTTAGCACACATTGCAGAACCAGAACCACATTTACCTGAAAATCGCTTCAATGATGGGAAATGCGATCCTATGGGAAGATTCTTCGTCGGATCAATGGATCACAAGGAGAAACAGACTACAGGTTCCTTATATATGGTCGCAGATGACCATAACGTCCATCCTATGATTGATCAAGTTGCTATCTCAAATGGGCTTGCCTGGTCTCCAGACCATACCTCCTTTTACTTCATTGATAGTCCAACAAAACAGGTCATGACCTATAGCTACAACAAAGAGACCGGACATATACACTCGCCGTCCGTAGCGGTTACATTTCCAGAAGGTGTTGGGGTACCAGATGGTATGACAATGGATGAAGAGGGCATGCTATGGATTGCTCATTTTGGAGGTGCTCGTGTATCGAGATGGAATCCTATTAGTGGGGAATTACTGAATGAATACCCTATTCCAGCACAAAATGTCACTTCGTGTACGTTTGGAGGTCCAGAAAGAAAGGATTTATTTATTACAACCGCTAGTGCTAAAACAAATGATAATACACTAAAAAAGCACCCATATTCTGGGGCTGTATTCCGAATAAGAACGTCCGTAAGAGGATTGAAAACCTCCCTCTTTAAGGGGTGAAGACAATGGAGGAATAACTGTGGAAAAGCAAGAATTTTTCGATATTACCGTACAACCTACTGAATCTCTTGCAGAGGCATTAGACCAGTTGATTACAGACCGAAAAAGGGAAACGGGATCCTATAATATATCTGTTCACCAGGTAGTTCAAGTAAGAGCAAATGTCTTTACTGTTATCTTGAACACTACCGTCACTAGCTTTTAAAGGAGATAGTTATGTACGATGTTACGATTATTGGAGCAGGCGTAAGCAGTGTTTTTTTAGCTTATACTCTAATGAAGAAAAATGAGCACCTTCGTATCCATATTATTGATAAGGGTAAGGAGTTAAAGGATCGCTTATGTAGTATAGAGAAGGAAAATGGCTGTACGTGCAGTGGAGAGTGCGACCAGTACATAGGGTTTGCTGGACTTGGTAAAAGTGAAGGTAAATTTAATTATACCAATGCTTTTGGAGGCGAACTTGCTCGAAAAGTAGGGGATAGTGAAGCAATGGAGTTAATGGATGAAGTAGATCATATTCTTACGGATTTTGGTGGTTCAGATCGCCCTAAGTACAGCACTCATAACGAATCACTAGTAGAAAGAGCAAAGCCATTCGACCTTAATATATTGTCTACAGAAGTAAGACATCTTGGTACTGTATTAGCTAAACGCATCTTTGAGCGCATGTATCAATATATGAAAGAACATATCGATTTCACCTTCCAAACAGATGTTCAGCATATTTATCAAAGCAACCATTCGTTTACCATTCATACGAACAAAGGTGTCTTCACCACATACAAACTTGTTCTTGCTACTGGTAAGAGCGGGGGAGACTGGCTGGATAAGCAAGCGACAGCCCTTGGAATTCAACAAGGAGAAACAAGATTGGATATGGGAGTAAGAGTGGAATTGGAAGGGAATCAATTTCAACCCATTCTAGATAATACGTTTGAGACTAAGCTGCAATATGAGAAAGGCGAATATACAGCTACTACGTATTGTATGAATCCAGGCGGCCGCATCATAAGAAAATATCAGCATGGACTAGTCATGCCAGATGGACAAAATGCAAAGGAAAAAGCTTCCCCAAGTCCTAATGTAAACTTCACCTTGTTTGTCCCGCAATACTTCTCCTCTGTTAAGCAAGCACATACGTATGCAAGAAATGTGGTGGGAGAGATTAATCAAGGAAGCGATCGTATCGTAGTGCAACGATTAGGAGATTTACTAGTATCTAAGAAGACTGAGTCCTTGAGCACAAATGCTATCATTCCTACATTAACTGCTCATCCAGGAAACCTTTTGACTGAAATTCCAAGGCTTTATATAGATATGTTACTCGATTTTATTCATGCTGTAGAAGGATTGATTGGAGAAAGGTGGAAGGAAGATACGCTACTATATGGACTGGACACCAAATTTTACGAACCAGCCTATACAACCAATGATTATTTTGAAACAGAAGTGCCTGGTTTATTCCTGGCGGGTGATTGTTCAGGGGAAACACATTCTTTATCACAAGCAGCAGCAAGCGGAATCCATATAGGAAGACACTTAGCTTCCGGATGATGAGATATGAGCTTCTTTTTAGTATAATAGAGGGAGCATGTAGTGAAGGATGAAGAAAAGAAAGGGAATGCCTTGTGGACGATAAACAAATTATTCTTCAAACAGATGATATACATAAAGTAACGGAATACATTAGTCAAGCCCTACAAAAGCCAGTCATTATTGAGAACAAAAATTTTGAGCTTATTTCCTATAGTTCATCGGTTGAAGAGTTTGATCAAACCCAGCAAAAGACCATTCTATCAAAGAAATGTCCTGTTTTTATAATCGACAGATTAAAAAAAGAGGGAATTGTCCAGAAACTTGAAAAGCAATTAGCTCCAATCCGGGTTAGTGCAATGGAGGATTTAGGTTTTTATGAAAGAGTTGTAATCGGAGCAAGGTATTTACAGCATACAATGGGCTATATATGGGTTCAGGAATCTTCAGAGCCATTAAAGGATCAAGAGTTACATTTATTAGAGGAGATTGCAAGTCATGTAGGAAAGCTGATTTATGATGCATATAATAAATGGAGTGCCTCAGAGGGAAGAAAGGACGAGCTGCTTTGGAAGCTCATTCACCATGAATACGGAACAGAACAGCAAATGAAACATGATGCCGCATTAATGAAACTGCCGCTTCCAGCCCGTTTTTCTGTACTTGTTTTCTCCTTAACCGACCCTGCACAGGGACATTTATTAGATGAACTATATTCCATGATTAATCCATTGCCGGAAAGACCACGTATTCAAATGTTGAAGGCGGAATTTCAGCTTGTACTTATCGTTCATGGAATAGGTAATGATAAAGGGTCTTCAACCTTTCTTGGAAGATTACTCATTAACAAAGTGAAGGATCAATTTAGCTATACAGAATTCTATGCCTTCATGATTGGATTAGGGAAAGAATACAATCGTTTATTTCATGTTCGGAAGAGTTTCTTAGAAGCATTAGAGGTTATAGAAACTGCTAATTTCATTGAGCCGAGACCGGAATCCATGCCTCGAGAATTTTCAAAGCTAGGGGTGTATCGTTATTTGGCTACCTTATATGAGAAGAATAGCTCGGAGGATTATTTTAGTGAAGATCTTTTAATACTTATATCGAAGGACGCTATTGGTCATACTGATTTATTAAAAACATTAGAAGTGTACTTAGCTAATAACGGAAAAGGGAAGCAAACAGCTACAGAATTATTTATTCATCCCAATACACTGAATTACCGAATTAAACAAATTGTCGATCTCACTAATATTGATTTTAGTGACTTTAATATGAAGAGCTATTTATACACAGAATTACTCCTGCTAAATAATGTACCCGCTTATTACAAGAGATATAAGGATGCTATACAATCCAATATAGAATGAGTCCTCTAATACGTATTAGGGGACTTTTCTGTATCTGTGCATTCATATTGAGTGAAAATTGTTACAGTTTTATTAACACCATGATAGAATAATAGACAAACAGAATGTGCGTGGTAAAATAAAGTAGAGTACATATTAAGGGAGTTATTAATATGAAGCCTTGGATAAGAAAGTTTTCGGTCATATTCATTACTATACTGACACTGGGGTTATACACACCGCCGTTTCACGTTGATACAGAAGCTGCGGAAAAGAATGCCTCTACTCCGAAAAAGAATATTCACGATGATTCTGTAACTACCAAATCGATAGCAGATACACACCCTGACCAGGAACTCACGATAGATTACGATGATTCCGTTGTTACCAATCAAGATTATATTGATGGGCTCACAGCTGCAGCAATAGAACAAATGTACACTAAAATGGGACCTCGAATCATGAATAAAGTAGAAGAGGAAATTACTACAGTTATTCTACCTGGAATTGAGGACACAGTAGAAAGCATTATGGAACGGGAAGAAGAACAAATACCATATTATGAAATTACCGTAGATTCCACTGGCGGATATGGAGAGCGGATTTTCCATTTAGTTAATAATCGTACTCACGAAGAAGTAGCCCGTTTTGACGTTAGAAGAGTAAACAAACCAGGAGAAGGTCATTGGTTTCATTTCCATTATCATTTAAAAGAAGATAACTTTGAAAAACATTATACTATTGGTGAAGTGTACTGGGATAAAAACACACCGCCAAAGTGGATGTCATAACAATGTAAGAGAGTGCTTTCTTTATTAATAAGAGAGCACTCTCTCTATTTGATAGGAGGAAGCAGTATGCAAGCATGGCAGACGTTGAGAAGTGAATACATAATGGAATCACCATATGGGAATTTCAGAAAAGACACATGTGCTTTGCCTAATGGTAATATTATTGAAGATTATTATGTAAATGAATATAGCGATTGGGTGAACGCTATTGTCATAACGAAAGATCGTCAGCTAGTGTTGGTTAAACAGTATCGACAAGGAGGTCAGGACTTCTTTTTGGAAATTCCAGGAGGGATTGCTGAGAAAGGGGAAATCTATGAGGAAGGAATTACCCGTGAAGTAATAGAGGAGACTGGCTATATTAGCGAGCACCCACCAGTATGGCTAGGGGAGTTTATGGTAAACCCGGCTGTACAGAACAATAAAGTGGTGAGTTATCTATTCCATGAAGCTTATCCAGGTTATGCTCAGGATCTTGATGAAAATGAAGATATTCAACTAGAAATAATCCCCTTAGACATGATGGAGGACTTGATAGCAAACCAAAAGATTACCCAACTATTTACGATAACATCCTATTACTTGGCAAAATCAAAAGGATATGTATAACAAAGGAAAGCTCGGTTTAAGAGAACCGAGCTTTCCTTTGTTTTAAGCTATAGTTGAATTTCTTTTACTGAATTAATATTTGCAATGGAGGAAAGGTCATTATATATATCCTGATTCGCATGTTTATCAACCGATAACATCATAATGGCGTCTCCACCTTCCGTTTTACGACCAACCTGCATAGTTGCGATGTTAATATCGTGCTGACCGAGTGTGGTACCTACCAGTCCAATCATTCCAGGTGTATCCTGGTGCTGAATATATAATATATGATTCTCTGGTGCCATATCTATCGTATAGTCATCAATCTTAATGATTCTAGGTCCATATCCAGTTAATAAAGTGCCTGAAACGGTCCTTGTTCCGATAGCAGTTTCAATGGATACAGAGATCAGGTTAGTAAAATCTCTAGTGGAACCAGAATATTCTACAGAATAAGATAAATTATAAGATTTTGCCATATGGAAAGCATTAACGATGTTCACCTTATCTCCAAGATGATAGCTTAATAGCCCCTTCATGATATGACGCGTCAATGATGCTGTATCATAATCAGTTAGTTCCCCTGCATAGGTTATGGTGACTTTTTTCGGTGCTTCTTCTATTAATTGAATTGCCGTTTCTCCAAGTTTGATTCCCAGCTGATAATACGGCTCTAATATTTCTCTAACTTCTGATGATATCGACGGCATATTGACGGCGTTTTTGAAGGGTTCCCCTCGCAGAATTGCAAGTATTTCTGCGCTTACGTCATAGGCAACTAGCGTTTGAGCCTCTTCTGTAGAAGCCCCTAGATGAGGTGTAGCAATTACCTCTGGACAATTTAATAATGGATGCCCTGTTGCAGGCTCTTCTTCAAATACATCTAAAGCTGCACCAGCCACTTTACCATTTTCGATTGCACGTAATAATGCAGTCTCTTCAATGATGCCACCTCGAGCGCAATTTAATATTCTTACCCCTGTCTTCATCTTATCGAAAGCTTCATCATTAATCATATGTTTCGTATCTTTTGTAAGAGGGGTGTGGACGGTAATGAAATCACTCTGCTCATATATCTCATCTAAAGACCCTTTCACAACCCCGAGTTTTTGAGCTCGTTCCTCTGTCAGGAATGGATCATATGCAACGATATTCATCCGAGCAGCTTTTGCTCGCCTTGCTACCTCACTTCCAATCCTACCCATCCCGACAACTCCCAGGGTTTTCTTGCTCAGTTCCACACCTTTAAAGGATTTCCGGTCCCATTTTCCGCTCATGAGTGATTGATAGGCTTGTGGGATGTGACGGGCAAGGGAGGTCATCATCGCAAATGTATGCTCAGCAGTTGATATCGTGTTTCCATCTGGAGCATTCACGACAATTACTCCATTCTCGGTTGCCGCATCTAAATCAATATTATCTACTCCAACACCAGCTCTACCAACGACCTTTAGTTGTTTGGCAGCTGCTAATAAGTTTGGAGTAACAGTTGTTTGACTCCGTACAATTAACGCATCATACTGTTCGATAATATCTTCTAGTGCATATCCTTCCAAATCCTTCATTTGAACAACATTTACTTCTTGACTGTTCAATAACGGCTCTAATCCTTCCTGGCTAACAGGGTCACTTACTAGTACTTGGTACGTCATTGATTAACACCTCCTGAGCTGCTTTAACACCGGCTCCGAGCTCGATGTTTATTCCACATTCCACTAATCCCATTTCAATCATAGAAAGGGTTGTTATGATATCTACTGGAGAGCAATACCCCATATGTCCTATACGAAATATTTGTCCCTTCAACTGTTTTTGACCTCCGGCTAACGACAGGCCAAAGCGATCCCTAACGTGATTCCGAAAAGCATCTACATCTAAATCCTCTGCCCCTTTAACAGATGTAACGGTGGGGGAGGCATCTTCATCAGACGTTAGTAATGGTAGTCCTAATGCCCGTATTCCCGCTCTTGTCATGTTCTTCATTACCTCATGTCGTTTATATACCTCTGGTAATGTTTCTTCCTCCAGCATGGCACAAACTTCCTGGAGACCTTGAATCAGAGATACAGCAGGTGTGTAAGGAGTCATACCGTTTTCATATTGTTTATCATACTGCTGTAAATCAAAATAGAAAGAAGAAGAACCATTGGCTTGGATTCGTTCCCATGCCCGCTTGCTAACACCGACAAATGCGAGTCCAGCTGGAAGCATCATTGCCTTTTGAGAACCGGTTACGAGTATATCAATATCCCACCTATCCATATAAGCAGGCACGCCTCCAATACAGCTTACTCCATCAACAACGGTCAGCGCATTAGTATGGGTTTGAACCAGTTCAGCTATTTCATCGATAGGCTGAAGTACACCTGTAGAGGTTTCGTTATAGGTCACAAGTACAGCCGTTGCATCTTGGTGTTCTCGTAATGTAGCTGTTAACAGATCTTGATTGACCGATTCTCCCCACGGTACATCAAGTCGAACCGTGCTTAGCTCATGCTTTTCACATATGGAAGCGAAGCGATCTCCAAAAGCTCCAGCCACAACAACGATTACTTTGTCTCCCTTGCTAGTTACATTATCGACTGCGGTTTCTAGCGCTCCTGTTCCACTAGATGTCAGTACGTAAACAGGCTGATCTGTCCCGAATATAGGTTTTAATCGTGTACTCGTATCCTTAAACAATTGAGCAAAGGACTTACTACGATGACCAATCATGGGCTGGTTCATAGCATGAGTTACTCGCTGCGGAATAGGGGTAGGTCCTGGAGTTCGTAAAAAAGTTTGATCGTGTAACATAATGTTCCTCCTTCTTATAGATAGCTTAACGAATAAAAAACGCCCCTTGCTCGTGTAAAGCAAGGGGCGTTATGTAACGCGGTACCACCCTTCATTTCGCTCCCGATGGGAACGATCTCACATACAATAACGGCGGTCACCGGGTATTCCTACTAAGGTTCGGATACCAGTTCAGAAGTGCTCAATTTAAGTACGTTTACTGGTTTACAGCAGCCACCAGCTCTCTGAAAAACGAGTCTTAAATCTGTCTTCCTCAATACTGTTTACATATTATACGAAAAGTTTAGCACGTTAGAGTAATAGTGTAAAGGAATAAATCTTAAAATTCGTACAAATCAAAATGTAAACCATAACAATATTATGTAAACTAATGTGTTGAACATATATTGAATGGTTATAAATGGTTCATAGGAAAATTAGTAGCTAATGTAGATTCCGATTCAAATTACGTTTCATTTGAGATGGGCTGTATTATTATCCGAGAATGGTATGAGGACGATGCCCTGCTATCATAATGGAATACAGGCAGCAGGGAGGCGAACTCTTTGTAACCACTCCATTAGACGTTGTATTATGTCCCAGCATAATTTCCAATCGGAATCCTCCATTAGTGTAATATATTAAACACGTTATCTAAATTTCCGTCCAATCTTTACTGCAGCATGCTCCTTGAACTTTCTCGTTCTCCGAAGATAGGTATCAGTTGTTAAGGAAGACTCGTGATCTAATAAATCTTGTATCGCCTTCATGTCAGCACCTCGTTCCATGTAATAGCTGGCAGTATAGTGGCGGCATGTGTGTGGAGTTATTTTGTACTTGATGGGATTTCCTTCTTGTTCCATCTCCCGTTCCATATCCTTTCTTCGTTTTATGAATGGGAAGATATGCTCTAAAGACTCTATCTGATTAGTAAATTCGTTACTCAAATATTTAAAATGATACGATTTACCGTTAGGCTTTGGGAAAAAGGCGGTACCATCATCCTCTAATTCGCTCGTAAACCCTCGGCGAGCTCGGAATTCCTTCAAAACCTCTAATACTTCCTCGAATATAGGAACCTCTCTAATCTTATTTCTTTTCCCAACAACCGTTAAAAAAACCATATTTACTTCTGGCTGATAGTACATTCCTGCCCATTTCGCTTTCGCTAGCTCCTGTATTCGTAATCCCGTAGATACTAGCGTGTACAGCAGGGTGTACATAAAATAATCCTGATTTGCAAAATAGGTAAGAAGCTGATCGACTTCCTCCTCATACAGATCTCGGTTCACTAGCTCTTCTTTTTTAATAGCGACTTGCTTCAAACCAATAGTTAGGTCCTTAGCAATAATGTTATTCCGATACAAAAACGTTAAAAATGACTTGATAACCGCTGTCTTTCGTTTAATAGTCATGGGTTTATATTGCTTCTGCAGCTCCATTTGATAGTGGGCTATCTCTTCTTGTTGGATAGTTGTTACAGAAGCATGCTGAGAGTGAATAAAATCAAAAAAATGAGTGATGTCTCGGAAATATTCCTTTAACGTTGATTGCTTTCGCTTTGCTCCGAGGGTGGGCTCATCATGTAAGTACAAGTAGAGAAGCCATAAGTCTGGCACCTCTGTCCAGTCTATATGTCTATATCCATAGGCGGCTATTTGTTGATAGAGACTATCATCGTCCCAGGGGATAGATTGCTGCTGCAAGGCGTTAGCAGATAGTAGCGTTGTCATATTAAACTCCTTTACTCTATTAGGAATTACACTCGTCTTATTATAAATCTAGCTTATCATATAGAAATGTAATAAAGATAGAAAAATTGATGATTAGTCTATATACAACGACAAACATATTCACTATACTATTACATGAAGTAAATTAATGATTTGTAGGTGATAGTATGTATTACTCCATTGAACAAGCAGCAGAATTATTACATAAAAGTAAACGTCAGCTGCAATACCTTGTTCAACAAGGCTATATAAAGCCCGTTAACCCCGATACATATAGAAGGGATGGAGGATATCGTTTCACAGAGGAGCAACTTAAACTGGCCAAGGAGCAATATGAACCGGAAGGGTATAGTGTGAATGAAGTTGCCAACATGCTTGGAATTACTTCTTCCTATTTGATGCAGCTTGTACAGAAAGAGAATATAGAAACGCTCATAGTGTACAAAGGAAAACAGAAAAGACGCTTTTTTACCGAGGAACAATTCAGAAAATGTAAGAATATTGTGAAACAGCTCTCACAGAAAAATCGACAAGGGGAATATGGGTGGAAGGTGCAACTAATTTCGCGAGAAGTCCATATTTTTAGTGAAGGTACTTGGAAAGGCTCTATGGCAAGAGTGATTGGAACTAACCCAATGAAAGTGCTTTTGGAATCTGGTGAGATTATACAACCGAATGAGTGGAAGGGGACATCAACCTCCGTTCCAGATCAACAATATATCCGCAGGCGTGGATTTGCCGAATTCCAATTTCCGATACCACGCCACCCCAATCATCCTGTTTTTAACCTTCTCCATAACCTAGTAAGGCAGTTAGGAGCAAGGAATATTACCATATACGAACAATTGTACGGCGACTATTACGTTCGATGCCGCCTTGGAACAGTTAGCTTAACGGAGGAAGAAGCTTCGCTCATGCAAAGGCATCTTATAAAGGGAGATTGGCAAAAAGAAGAGAATGGAATACGCTTGGAATCTGGCGAAATACAACATACCGTGTACTTACCAAAATCGCTACAAGAACAGTTGTCTAATACAGCTAAACAACAGGATGTATCGTCGGATTACCTCATAACGAAAGCACTTAGGGCTTATTTGGATAACTAGTTCTCCTTAGCGGAGGACTATTTTTTTTCAGATTGTTCCCTTACAATAGGAAGTAATGATATTTTCAATAACAAAGGGGCTACATAAGAGATGGAAGCACAAGACAATTTGGATAAGGGCACACTTTTACACGTTACCTCCACCGTGCACAGCCAACTAAAAGATGCAAAAGCTAATGATTTAGCAGAGAAAGCGCTTGATTTAGTGGATAAAATCCAGTCACAGACCTTTGTAATAGGGTTTGCTGGACATTTTTCTGCTGGGAAATCTTCGATGATTAACAATCTCCTGGAGGAGGAGATATTGCCTACGAGCCCTATTCCAACTAGTGCTAATCTAGTTCAGGTTCAAAAGGGGAACGGGATTGCAAGAGTACATTTCAACGACGAAGACCCTGTCGAGATTTCAGAGCCATACGACATAGATACATTAAAATCCTTATGCAAGGAAGGGGATTCCATTAAGGATATACAGCTCCAGAAATCACGCACAAATCTACCGGAGCATATTACTATTCTAGATACTCCAGGTATTGATTCCTCGAATGATGCTGATCGAGTTATTACAGAATCAGCTATACATACTATAGATATCCTGATATACGTCATGGACTATAACCACGTTCAATCAGAAGTGAATCTGGCTTTCTTACAAGAAATGCAGCGAAAAGGAAAGCGCTTATACATTGTTATTAATCAAATGGATAAGCATGAGGAGAGCGAATTATCTTTCACTGCATTTAAACAAAGTATTTATCAAGCATTTACATCATGGAAAATTGATCCATTAGATATATTTTTCACTAGCCTCGTGAACGAAGAGCATCCTTTAAATGAAATAAATCGATTAAAAGAAACCATTTGGGCCTTTATGAAGCAGAAGGAAAAGTTTGTAGAAGATACCGTTTATTATTCCTTAAAGGCGATAGTTGAAACGTATTTAAATGCTAAGGAGCAAGCAACGCATGAACACATAGAAGAAATTCGCGAACACCTTGAACAGCTCGGGGAGGAAAGTGCGGCAGAAAAGGAATTGGAGGAGCAGCGCCGTTATTGGAACCAACTGCCTGAAGAAGCCAAGGATGAAATGTGGTCTTCACTCCAGAAAAGCTTGCAGAATGCTTATATCATGCCACACGATGTTCGGGAAAAAGCCAAATTATACGTAGAATCCATGCAATCGGGCTTTAAAGTTGGCTTTCTGTTTGGAAAGAAAAAGACTGAGGAAGAAAGAGAGCAGCGACTACAGAACTTCTTTGATGACTTGAATGAAAAGGTACAAGCAAACATGGAAGGCCCCGTTAGAAAACAGCTTGTACAGGTTGCTAAGCAGTTTGACGTTGCCGACGAATCCATTCTCCAATCCCTGCAGGGTATTACCATCACCTTTACAAAGGAGGATATCGCAAATCTCTTAAAGTCCGGTGCTGGTGCAGGGGGAGATTATGTTCTAGTTTTCACAAAAGATATTGCGGCTGAGCTGAAAAAGCGCTTTAAACAAGAGGCGCAAAAGGAATGGGAACAAGTGACGAATGTGCTAAGGGATAAACAAGAGCACGCTTTACAACGTCTCCAGCATCGCTCTGAACAACTTTCCAGGAAGTATGACCTAGAGGATAAGATAGAAAAACTGGTCCAGGAAAAGAAAGAGGAGCATCGTAGGTGGGAATCCATCTTAAAGGGCAACAACATTCATTCAGATGCATACGAAAACGCTACCCAGGCATTGATTCAAAGGGATGCTCGGTTTACGACATTAGAATCAATCCATGCTATCTCTTACAAGACCAAAGGGGAGGAAGACCCAAAACAGGAGAAGTCTTTCCCCTCTATAGCACCTTTAGAGAATAAAAGCATACATAATGTGGAAAGAGCAGCGGAGAGCCTTTTAGAAACACATGACATTATTGCGGATTTGAATGGGTTTGATGCGCTCAAAAATCAACTGTTGGAAAAAAGAGAGCGTATGGTATCGAGACACTTTACCGTAGCACTGTTTGGTGCATTCTCAGCTGGAAAGTCTTCTTTTGCTAATGCACTATTAGGAGAGAACGTATTACCAGTATCGCCCAACCCAACCACCGCTACTATTAACAAAATATCACCCGTAACAGAGGACGTGCCCCATGGTACGGTAGAAATCCGAGTGAAGTCAGATCAACAGTTAGTAGAGGATATTCGCTATGCCATCAAACCATATACTATAAAGGCAGATACGGTACAGACAGCCATTCCAGAAATAAGTCGTTTGTATAAGGAGGACTCTCTAGAACGTTTGGATCAGAAGCGTTTTTCCTTTATTCAAGCACTCCAATCAGGCTTTGGTTTAATGAAGTCCCATATCGGCTCGTCCATGAGAGTTACATTAGAGGAATTTGCTCCTTATGTATCTGAAGAATCCAAATCGTGCTTCATTGAATGGATTAACGTCCACTATGAGTGTGAGGTAACAAACAAAGGAATTACGTTAGTCGACACCCCTGGAGCTGATTCTGTTAATGCTCGTCACACGGAAGTATCTTTTGAATATATTCGAAACGCTGACGCGATATTATTTGTAACATATTATAACCATCCTTTCTCCCGAGCTGATAAAGAATTTCTCACTCAGCTAGGAAGGGTGAAGGATGCCTTCAGTATGGATAAAATGTTCTTCATGATTAATGCAGCTGACCTTGCTCAGTCATCGGCAGATCTTACGCTGGTGAAAGAATATATGAGAGAGCAGCTTACTCAATTTGGGATACGCAACCCAAGATTGTTCCCAGTTTCTAGCCTTATGGCGATGAAAGAGAAGCAAGGGAGGCAAGAGGAATGTGATAGTGTGTTATCTGGTTCTGGCTTACCTGCTTTTGAAGAAGCATTTTACGATTTTATTAACAAGGATCTTACCAACGTGATGGTAAGTGAAGCATGGCATGATATGGAACGAGTCAAGCAAACGCTACAGAATGTATGGGAAACATCCAAAGCAGCACAGGAGGACAAAGAACGCAACCGTTTAAAAATACAAGAGCAGCATCAACAAGCACAAGATGTTCTCAATCAATTTGACAGTTTGCGATACAAACAAGCGCTAGAACAAAAAGTGAATAAGCAATTGTTTCATATTGTAGAGAGAATAATGCTTCAATTCTCGGATCGATTCAAGGAGTATATTAATCCCTCTACGATACAAGGGACAAGTGCTGAAGCGAAGCATTCTCTTCAGCAGGAAATTATGAATCTTCTAGACCAGGTTGGCAATGATGTCATGCAGGAGATACGAGCAGTGACCATCCGTATAGAAAGGTTTATAGAGGAGCAATTACAGGAGGTTGCAACCGATATAGAAAGGAAAATGCAACAGGTTAAAAAGAACATATCCTTTACGAGCACGCCTGACAATGAAATGGTAACACCTCTTATAACCACTCCATTTCAAGATGTAGGGAGTGAACATTTTTCAAAAGAGCTAGGTACCTTCAAAAATACAAAATCCTTTTTCGAAGAGAACCAAAAGGAAAGGTTGAAGGAACAGCTGCAGATCAAAACGAAGGGTTTAATCAACAGGTATATGAAAGGGGAAGAGAAACGATTTATCGATTATTATACCAAGGAATTTGATCAATCCTTGCACACGCTGAAACAGCATATCAGCAGCTCGTTAGATGACTATGTACAAGGAACCTTGTTTTACTTGGAAGAAGAGGGGGCTGTGCAAACTTTACATAATAAAGTAGATAGCATGGACGCCTTAATAACGCAAATGCGATAAAAAAAGCAGCCCTTAAGGGCTGCTTTTTTTAGGATTACACTTCTACTTTTTTCTCGATTTCACCGTTTTCGCGGAGCTTATCAATAATTTCCTGCTGCTGTTTTTGTTGCTTGCTTTTTTTCACAGAAGATTTAAGCTGTTCTTTAGAGTCTTCAAACTTAGGAATTTCCATTTCTTGCTCACTCTGCTTGTTCATAGCTTCATATTGTTGCTTCATTTTATCGTATTCTTCTTTTAATTCTTTTTCTGTAACTTCCGTTTCATCCATATTCTTTTCAAAATATTTCTGTATTACAAGGTTATCTTTGATGTTTTTCTTAAGATCCTCTTCTGTCAAATCATTTTCTTTTAGGATTTCTTTAAACTTATCTTCACCGCTTTGTTCTTTCATTTGGTTAAACTGTTCTTTTACTTTATCTTCAGATGCTGTAATCTCTTGTTCTTCAGCATCTTGTAAAATCAATTCAACGTTAATTACATTCTCAAGAACGGAAGTCTTAAGCTGTTTCTTTTGATCGTCAGAAAGACTTGCTTCACTTTCGCTATCCTTCTCTTCGCTGTCTCCACCTTGCTGGCTCTGAGAAGCAGATTGCTGGGACTGAAGCATTTGCTCTTTCTGGGACTCGTACATTTTGTTAAATTCACTCATTGGAATCTCTTCACCGTTTACTACTGCTGCAACATCACCTTGTCCATTGCCACAAGCAGCTAAACCAAATACTAAAACAGATCCCATAACGATTGATGTCAGCTTCGTTTTAAAACTCAAGAAGAACATCTCCTTTGTTGAAAATTCAATTCTGTTAGACTTTATCACATCTTGTACTAGCTTGTAAAACACACTTCTGTAATATTCACGAATTTCTTGAAAATATACAGGGTTGTCATGATTGAGATCATTTCATCATAGGGTGAAAAGGGAATGATTTTAATGGATAAGGATGTGATGAGAGGATGTATCAAAATCAAGATTATGAGCACGATATAACCCTGAAAGCAAGTATGTACGACATGCTCTTTCAGTATTACAAGTACAGTAACCCTGAAAAAGCGATGATGTACTATATGAAACATGTAGAATGTATGCACCAATTAGCCAACCTGGAACATCAACATGGAGGGTACAGAGCACATCAAAATAATGGTGGAAACATGCAGCAATCCTATGTAAGAGTGTTTCATGCATCTCCAAACGCACCTAATGTAGATGTTTATGTAAATGGGCAGCCAATTTTACAAAATGTAGCCTATAAACAAGTAAGTGACTACATTCCGGTGATGCCTGGGGATTACCAAATTATAATTACCCCTGCTGGAAAACAAGAAGCTGTACTCACGAAAGATGTTTCAGTGCCAGCCAATGCGGCTGTTACTCTAGCTGCTGCTGGGAAAGTAGAAAATTTACAATTAGTAGCATATCAGGATGATATTAATCCAGAAATGGGGAAAGCTAAAGTAAGGTTCATCCATTTATCTCCTGATGCACCGAATGTAGATATTGCTGTTGCTGGAGGAGATGTACTATTTAGTAATGTTGGTTTTACCGAAGCTTCCGATTACATTACAATTCCACAAACAACAGTGGACATAGAAGTACGTCCAGCAGGTTCTAACAAAGCTGTACTTACGCTAAAAGGCGTGAAATTTGAGAATGGTCAAGTTTATAATGTTGCAGCCGTTGGACTTGTAGAAGGGCAGCCAGAGCTTGAGGCATTATTATTATAATATTAGAGGGGGTGGACCACAGCAGTATGGTCCATCCTTATCACAAATAATGAAATTTTATGAAAAATGATACACTTTCGACGTCTCATCTTGACTTTCTAATCTAAAACCAGTATGATGAAGATAAGATGAAAAAGCGGAGTTTCATATTATTATGTAAGAGTTAAGATAGTACGCACGCAAATTGAGATTTACTCACATTTTATAAAGAGTGATCAATTTACGTTTGATACTTTTTATAATATGTGAGTTTTTTTATATCAAGAAAATGAAGCATATTAAGAAATTAGCAATGGAGGTTTTCTCTCATGAAAACAGGTACAGTTAAGTGGTTTAACGCAGAAAAAGGTTTCGGATTCATTGAAGTTCCAGGCGAAGACGATGTTTTCGTTCACTTTAGTGCAATCAACCAAGAAGGTTTCAAAACTCTAGAAGAAGGTCAAAACGTAGAGTTTGAAATTACTGAAGGTAACCGCGGACCACAAGCAGCTAACGTAACAAAAGTCTAATTGAAAGAAGCTACCCAAAGCGGTAGCTTTTTCATATAATTAAGTCATTCCGAAGGAGGCATTCAGATGGCGTTTGGTAAGAAGAACCAAAAAGAGGTTGTTAAAGAAGACCTAAGAATCTGGGAGTGTACATCCGAGGATTGTAATGCGTGGATGAGAGATAATTTCAAAAGTGAAGAAACTCCTAAATGTCCCATATGTAAGAGTGACATGAGCACAACAATGAAAGAGCTAGAAGTTGTGGATAACCACAGCGGCGGTTGGAATAAAATCGAGTAGGAGGGAGTGACTAACTCCCGTCCTCTCACACCACCAAGCGTACGGGACCGTACTTGGCGGTTCCTTCAAGTTTGACGAAGCATTTCGTATCGTTCAGCTAAGCTACGAAGCCCGA